>NZ_JBSFDI010000011.1:0-335998 GCF_053593835.1 Streptomyces sp. NPDC002076 | reverse complement strand
GAGCGCGGCACGGCAACGAGGCCGTCCCCCGACACTCACCGGGGAGTCACGGCCCATGGGTTGGGCCGCAGCATCGATACTTCCCCAATGAGGCAGCGGACGATTTCGCGCCGGGTCTTGCCCTCCTTGATCCGGCGCTCGTAATAGTCCTGGGTGCGCGCGTCGACCCTCAAGCGGGTGAACACGATGCGGTGGAGCGCGGCGTTGGCCTGCCGGTCGCCACCACGGTTGAGGCGACGGAACTGCCGGCGCCCCGAGGAACGCTCGACAGGGCTGACACCGCACAGCGCGGCGAACGACGCCTCATTGTCGAGCCGTTCCGGGTTGTCCCCCACCGTGATCAGCAGAGCGACCGCCGTGTCTGGACCGATCCCGACCACGTCGAGCAGCTGCGAGGCATGCCGTTCCAAGCCCTGCGCCCGCTGCGGCACTGCTGACGGCGCCAGTGGAGCAGTTTCGAGAACCTGCAAGAGCGATTCGTCAGAGGCATGTCCTGGCGATACCGGCGGGACTCGCACCCACAGCCGACGGAATGGGGGGCGACAGGTGCCTGTGTCCCGTACCGAAAGTGCTGCCATAGCGCACTTGACCTGCAACCACCGGCTTCACCAACCCGAAAGTGGATCAACGGTGTGCCGAGAGTCGATATCATTGCCGGCACGTCACCCCATGGCGACTGCAAGCCCCTGGTGACGTAGCTTGCTCGGACTTATGGCCGCGAGGTGATCCAGTGAGAGCGAAGCCTTTGCGTGGCCGCGGGGAGGCGCTTGCACGACTGCTGAGCGGTGTGAGAGCGGTCAAGCAGCACGAGACAAGCTCTGTCCTGTTGATCTCCGGCCCGGCCGGGATCGGCAAGACCGCGGTGATGTCCGAGCTCTGCGCGCAGGCTGCAGCCATGTCTCTGCGGGTCGCCCGCAGCAAATGCGATGAGATCGAGCAGATCCGGCCCGGCGCGGCATTTCTGGGTCTCCTGCGGTCCGGTCCAAAACCGCTACTGACCGCGGACGAATTCGCCCAGATCGTCGGGGACGCTGACGAGCCGCTGCTGCTCGCGGACCGTTTCGAGGAAGTGGCCGCGCGAGGCCCTGTGCTGATCGCGATAGATGACGTGCAGTGGGCCGATGCGGCGAGCCGCTTCCTTATCCGCACCCTGGTGCCACGGCTCGCCGGCCTGCCGGTCGCCTGGGTGCTGACCAGCCGCGACGAACCGTTCGACGACTTCACTGGTCACGAAGCGATTCGAGTGGTGCACGAGCAGCTCGGGCCGCTCGGCGGATCAGAAGTGACGTCTGTCGCACGGGACCGGCTCGGGTACGTGCCGGATGCGGAGACTCGTCGGTACCTCACTGCAACCGGCGGTAATCCGTTGTTCGTGGAACAGATGATCGACTCCGTGGCCCGAGCGCATGCGCACGGTGACGACAAGGCCACTCTCGTGGCCGAGTTCCAGACGGCGGTCGCCCAGCAGGTATCAGCGATGGACAGGCACGTGCGAGACCTGGTGGAGGTGCTTGCCACCGCGGGACGGCCGATGCCGATGCGGGATCTCGTCGCCCTGCTGCCAAGTGCCGGTTCTGCGATACCGGCTGCGTTGGCCACCCGCCTCGTATCGGCGACCGAGCAGGGGCTTTCGATGCGCCACGATCTCGTCGGGGCGGCGGTCCGTGAGACGCTGCCTCGGAAGGTCATGCGCGACCTGCACACCCGCTTCGCGACCTACTACCTCAACGAAGCGGGGGATCCCCTGACCGCTGCCGCGCATGCCCGGTTGGCCGTGGAACCTGGCGACCTTGCGGTCGTGCACGTTCTGGTTGCCGCCGCCGAGCGATTGTCCGGGCTCGGGCTCAGCAGTGACGACGCCGGAGACCTGGCCACGCTCGCTTTCCGCGCGCTGAACCCCAGCCAGCCGGAATGGCTGGCTATAAGCCTGCGCTGCCTGACCGTACTGGCCCGTACCCAGCGTGTGCGCGAGGCGATCGCTGTCGCCGACCTCGTCATCGCCAGCCAGGACGACAGCGACATCGTCGGCCAAGTGCACGTCGATGCCGCTCGCGCTCTGTGGCTGAGCGGTCGCGTCACGGAACTCACGCAGCGCCTTGAGCGTGTACTGGCGAGCACGGCTCTGAAACCGGGCACGAACTCACGACTCCGTGCCGCATACGCACTGGCGCTGACCCGGGCAGACGCCGGCGAGACCGCGGCGAAGGAGGCGGCAGAAGCCGCGGGGCAGGCCCGTGCCTCAGGAGACCGGGAAGCTCTCGTGCTCGCCCTTCAGGCGCTCGGAGAGACGGCCCGTAACGAGGGTCGGCACGGGATCGCGCTTCGGAACTTCCGTGAACAGCGGGTGGTGAGCGGCTCCGCCTTCCTTGCGGAAGAGGTCACCTCGCTGCAACTGCTGGACCGCTATGCCGACGCCCAGGCCCTGCTCGACCAGGCCCGGCTGCTCGGCGGCGGACGCCTCGACATGCTGCCCGGTCTGCAGAGCGCGCAAATGTGGCACGACTTCCTCCTCTGCAAGCTCGACGACGCGGAGGCAGGCGCCGCGGCGGTAGCCGACCTGGGCCATCAGCTCGGCACGAACCTCTACGTCCTTGACGCACATGTGGTCCGCACCGGAGTGGCACTGCTGCGTGACGACCTCGACAGGGCGGCCGCGCAACTGGCAGCGGTGGACAAGCTCACCGGAGCGGATCCGGCGGTGCGGGAACCCTGGATCGCCGTCATGAGCGGCTGGCTCGCCGGCCGCCAAGGCGACCTCCACGCGTCCATGCGGACCCTGGCCCCGGTGCTGCGGGGCGCCGGGGCCGCCTTTCATTACTGGCCGTTGTGGCCGTGCTGGCTCGGTATGTTCTTTGAATTCGGCGGCCAGTCCCGAAACCAGGACTTCGCCGCAGAGGTCGTCGAGGCCGCGTCGCAGTCCGCCCGGCGCAACCCGGGTGTAGCCAGCTTCGAGGGCATCGCACTGCAACTGCGCGGTGTTCGAGACAACGACCTCGACATGCTGGCGCGGGCCGCAAGCGTCCTGCAAGCGAGCCCCAGACCGCTTCTGCGCGGTGGAGGAGCCGCCGCATACGGGCGTGCACTGCTCGCGGCCGGCCGCCATGACGACGGAATCGCCCAACTCGACCGTGCCTGGGATGAATACGACCTGGCGGATGCCCGGGCTCACCGTGCAACGGTGGAGCGGCTGATGCGCGACGCCGGTGCCGACAGCGCCAAGTGGAAGGTGTTGCCCGCTGAGCAGACCCGCGGCTGGACGGCGCTCACGCCGGCGGAACAGCGGGTTGCCGTCTTGATCAGCGCCGGCTACACGAACAAGGCCGCCGCGTCGCGGTTGGGAGTCTCCATCAACACGGTGGGCACCCAAGCAAGATCCATCTTCGCGAAGCTCGGCGTGCAGTCTCGTGTTCAACTGGCCAACCACCTGCACGAGGAGGGCCTCGTCGGGCCCGGCGAGCAGCCCGAAGCTCACTGAGGAGGCAAGCTGCTCCCTGGTCGGCCCAGGCCCTTGCCCACGCATTGATCCCAAACGGTAAGCACTCTGGCTCAGAGTACCGGCCTTGCCGGTCGGTAGGGTCGTCGTCGGGGGACACGTAGCACTCACCGTCGCACACCCGGCGGGCGACCTTCTTGCAGCCGATGACTGCCTCGGCCGCGTCGCGCTCGGCCTCCTCGGCGAGATCGCGCCAGTGGTCGCGTCCACCTTGTCTTCGAGGGCCGCAGCGAGCTTCGTGTGAACACCCGCGCCAACCGGGCGCTGGCCGCCCTGCGCGGGCGTCAGGGGTGAGATGGTCTGCGTCCGCACTTGATGCGTACGGCACGTCGGGGACCAGGTCGGTCTCACCCGAGCGGGCGCCCAGGTGCACATCGCCCGGTGCGCCCGACTCGTACACCGTGCCGCCCTTGGGACGCGGACCTGCTGGAGTTCATCCGCTCCTGACGTCCGCGGCCCGATGGCGTCAGGGACGCCGCCGCCCACGAACCCAGCGTGTGCGCGGTAGCACACGTCTGGGCGGTTCGGTCCCCGCGCTGTGTCCGTCACCGCCCGTGAGGGTCCGGAGACCCCGCGCCTGGCGAGTTGGTGAGGGCGTCTACAGGTGTCACCTGTTCATGTGATGGAGCCCAGCGTTTTGCTGGGTTTCACTGGAGGCCATGCATACGGGATGCCTGATACCCGAGCCCCAGCAGAAGGCCGACCAGGTATCCAGATAGGAGCACTACGGTGGACGTCGAAATCCTGAGGACAGAAGGGCTCGGCGACCGGACGTACGTTGTGCACAACGGTCACGTGGCAATAGTGGTGGACCCGCAACGTGATATAGACCGGGTCGAGAAGCTCGTCGCCGACCTCGGGGTCACGCTGGCCGCAGTGGTGGAGACGCACATCCACAATGACTACGTGACGGGCGGATTTGCACTGGCTCAACGCAGCGGTGCCCGATACCTTGTCAGCGCGGATGACGCGGTTTCGTTTCACCGAGTTCCGGTGAATGACGGCGACGAAATGATATTCGGTTCCCTGCATCTGCGGGCGCTGAAGACGCCGGGTCACACCCCGCACCATCTGTCGTATGTGATCCGCGACGCGCGGAGGCCGGACCAGTCGCCGGCGGTGTTCACCGGCGGATCGCTTCTGTACGGAAGCGTGGGCCGTACCGACCTCGTCGATCCGGCACAGACCCTGACACTGACCGGCCTCCAGTACCAGTCTGTGCGACGCCTGGGAGACGTGCTCCCGGACGACACCCCGGTATTTCCGACCCACGGCTTCGGGAGTTTCTGTTCCGCAGGGGAGACGGCACCCGATGACCGCAGCGCAATCGGCCGGGAAAAGATTCGGAACGATGTATTCACTGCTGCGGACGAGCAGTCTTTCATCGAAAAGCTGCTGGAAAACATCACCCCCTACCCTGCTTATTACGCCCACATGGCACCGCTGAACCTGGCGGGTCCTGCACTCCCTGACCTGAGCGCCCCCGAGCCGGTGAGTCCGGCGGAGCTGCGGCGCAGGCTTCGGGAGGGAGAATGGATTGTGGACGTTCGGAGCCGGAAGGCTTTCGCCGCCAACCACATCGACGGCTCTGTCAGTATCGAGCTCGGCGATCAGTCCGCGATCTATCTCGGATGGATTCTGCCGTGGGGTTCGTCGATCACGCTGATCGGGGAGAGCTCCTCGGACGTCGCCGCCGTGCAGCGCCAATTGGCCCGTATCGGCATCGATCACCTGGCAGGTGCCGCGGCCGGTCCCTTCGACGAGATCAGTGCCGGTCTCGGACACAGCAGTTACCCCAGCGTCGACTTCGCTCACGTGCCCGCGACCCTTGGTGACGATGACGTGATTCTGGACGTGCGCCGAGCCGACGAACGCGTGCGAGGGCACATACCCGGCTCGCTGCACATCCCGCTCACCGAGCTCCTGGACCGAATCGACGAACTGCCCCAGACGCGCCTGTGGGTGCACTGCGGATCAGGCTTCCGCGCCGGCATCGCCGCAAGCCTGCTGGACCGTGCCCTCCGGTCCGTCGTTCACATCGACGACTTCTACGCGAACGCGGCGAACCGCGGACGCGACGTGTCCTGAACAAGACGAGAATCCCGGACGAAAAAGTGTCCGGCGAACAGAAAGTATCATCATGTCTCACAACAAAGACAGGTCGTTCGGCGACAAGCAGATATACAACGAGCTTCGCGTACCCACGGCTGCGGGTGAACTCTATGTCCGCGACTACGCGGGCAACGGACCGGCCTTCGTGATGCTGCACGGGTTCCCTGACAACCTCGGAATCTTTGACAAGATCGCGCCCCTCGTCGCGGAATCGGGTCGGCGAGTCGTCGTTTTCGACTTCCTCGGCTTCGGCGATTCGGACAAGCCCGGCGCGGGCTACTCCTTCGACCAGCAGGCCGGTGACGTGCTCGCCGTGGCCGACGCCCTCCACCTCGACCGCATCATCCCCGTCGGCCACGACGCGGGCGGCGCCGTGGCGGTGAACTTCGCCCTGAGCCACCCGGAACGTACTGCCGAGGTGGCCCTGCTCAACTGCTTCTACGGAAACAGTCCGTCGCTGCGGTTCCCCGAACTCATCCTGTTCTTCGCGACTCCCGAACTGTCCGCGCTGAGCCAGCACTTCCTGCGCAGCCCGGCCCGCTTCGAACAGATCCTGGAGTTCCAGCGCACCGAGTTCCGCGAGATCCTCGGCACCGAGGAGCAGATCGACTACGACGAGTTCCTGGGCCGGCTCATCGACGAGAACTTCAGCCGCCAGGGTTCGGGACCGGCTTTCGCCCACATGACGGCACAGCTGCTGCCCGAGGTGGCCCGCGAAGACCAGAACATGCCCGCGCTCGAACAGCTCGACATCCCCTTCCGTCTCATCTGGGGTGCCGAGGACCCCTACCTCAGCCCGGCAGTCGCCGAGGAGATCGCCAAGCACCTGCGTAACGCCACGCTCACCGTCCTGGCGGGCGGGGGGCACTGGCCGCAGCTCGACCGGCCGGCCGAGGTCACTCGCGCGCTTCTGTCCGGACGCCGACAGCAGCAAGTGACCAGTACGGGATGAGCTGACGGGGCGCCCGCACCATCCCGGCCGTGCCGACGCAAGGCACTTGGCAGGGTGCCGGGCAGCGGAACCGAGTTGTCGGCAGCCGCCGGGGATTCGCGACTCGACGGCTGCCGGCTCGCCTGTCGCACGACCGCCCGCGCGCGGGCGTCAGTATGTCGGCCCTTTGAATGAGGAGAACGCAGGAATGAGCACCTACGCGGATGTCAAGACGCAGACCATCGAGGCGGCGAACGGCGTCACCTACGCCTATCGCAGCCTCGGAGACGAGACCGACGGGCGGCCTCTGGTGCTGCTGCAGCACTTCCGCGGCAACCTCGACAACTGGGATCCCGCTCTCATTGACGCTCTCGCCCAGGGCCGCCGCGTCATCACCTTCGACAACCGGGGCGTCGGCGCGACCACGGGCAGCACTCCGCACACCGTCACCGCCATGGCCGAGGACGCGGTGGAGTTCATCACCGCGCTCGATCTGACACGGATCGACCTGCTCGGGTTCTCCCTCGGCAGCTTCGTCGCCCAGGAGGTGGCCCTGCTGCGCCCCGACCTGGTGAACCGCCTCGTGCTGGCCGCAGCCGCTCCGCAGGGCGCACCGGACATGCACGGCTGGGCACCCGAGGTCATCGCGGCCGTCGGTGGCGAAGTCCCGTCCGCGGAGGGGTACGTACGCGTCTTCTTCACTTCCGCAGAGGTGGGACAGACGGTCGCCGGGCGGGTGTTCGGCAGTCGCGTCGACGGGCACGACGCAACCACGAGCTGGGAGACCCGGCTGGCACAGTACGACGCGGTGACGCAGTGGGGCATCCCGAACCACGCGCAGTTGGAGCGTCTGCGGGGGATCACCCAGCCGGTCTTCGTCGCCAACGGCGACAGCGACCCGATGATCCTTCCGCGTTACTCCCACCTGCTGGCAGGTCTGCTGCCGAACGCGGCCATCAAAATCTACCCCGACGCGGCCCACGGATTCCTCTTCCAGCATTACCAGGAATTCTCCGGAGATGTCGCGGCCTTCCTGGAAGAACAGAGTCGCTAGTCACCCCTGACGGATTCTGGTTACGTTTTCGAGTTTCGTCTGCAGCTCATACAAAGAAAGACCACAAAATGCCCAGCCAGCATTCGCTTCCCGCGATTCACATTCCGGGAACCACCAGCCACACTCTCGCACCCCGCGGCGAGGACAGCCACGAGGGAACGCTGCGCTACCTCAAAGCGGGAACCGGCTCTCCCCTGATCCTGTTGCACACCGTGCGCACGCAGGCCGAGCACTTTCGCTCCCTCATTCCACTGGTCGCGGACAACTACACCGTGTACGCCCTCGATCTGCCGGGGATGGGGTACTCCGAGATCGTGCCCGGCGCGTCGTACGAGGAGCCGGCGATGCGCGCGGCCGTCGAGCGGCTGATCACCGAACTCGACCTGCACGACGTGACGCTGGTGGGCGAGTCGATGGGGGCCGTGCTCGCCCTGACCACCGCCGCCGATCTGCCTGAGCGAACGAGGCGCGTCGTCGCGGTCAACGCGTACGACTTCCGGGACGGGATCCTTCGGTCCGGCCTCCTTGCCCGGGTGATCGTCGGTGGTGTGCTCACACCGGTGGTGGGGCCGGTACTGGCCAGGATGGAGACCAAGGCCATCCTCCGCGGCGTCCTGCTGGGCGGCCTGGGGGACAAGGCCGCTCTGCCGGCGGACTACGTGGACGAGCTCTCGCGGGTGGGCAGCCGTCCCGGCTATGCGACCGTGGCACGGGCGGTGTACCGGAACCTGCCCAGCCTTATCGCCGCCCGGTCGCGCTACGACGAGGTCGAGGCTCCCGTCCACCTCGTCTACGGGGAGAAGGACTGGTCCCGGCCGTCGGACCGGGAGGCCAACAAGAAGCTGCTGCCATCCGCCGATTTCACCCAGGTCCCGGGAGCAGGTCACTTCATCGCGCTGGAGAGACCCGACGTGCTGGCCAAGCTGCTCAACGCGGCGGCGTGACCACGCGAATCCCCAAGACCGCCCTGCGTCGAAGCCCCGGCTCGCACGGCGCCCGCAAGCAGCGAACGAGCACAACCAAGAGGTCGCGATGAAATCCGAAGCCCCCAGCGTTCCGACTGATTCGAGTACGGGGGATTCCGTCGGACCCGCGGCACTGGTTTTGCCTGCTCCGGAGGCCGGCGACACCCGGTGGGCCACGCGCTCCGAAAGGATCAACCTGCTGTCGATCTCCCTCGGCGCGGCGGGAATGGGCGGCGCGTGGCAATCGGTCGCAAACACGCTCTCGGCCCCCATCGGTGTGAGCGATGCGCTGTTCACGATCATCGCGAGCATCACCGCATCGGTCGTCCAGTGGCCGAAGGTGGCTGACGCCGCCTTCGCCATCGGCGTGCTGTACTGGCTCGTCTTCGGCACGGTCATCCTGAGCAGCCTCGTGGGCAGCGGCAGCCTGCCCGAGCGTGCCCGGCCGACCCTGACCGTCCTGATCATCCCGCCGGCGACAGGCGGACTGGCATGGCTGGCCGCTCACCCCGGCCCCGTGAACGCCGTCGGATACGGATTCGCCGGCCTGCTCGCCTTCACCATCCTCATCGTGGTCTATCTCCTCTCCGACCTCGGCCTGCGCACCTTCCACACCGGGTACTGGATCTTCTCGTTCCCGGTGGCGGCAAGCGCCAACTTCGTCATCCGCTGGTCCCACGGAGCGGACCTACCGGCCTGGCGGGCGGTGAGCTGGGCAGTGCTCGCGGCCGCGACCCTGTTCTGGCTGACGCTGGTGGCCGCCACGGTCGCCCACGCCCTCGGCCGCAGACGGGCGACCGCGTAGGGACCGGTCCTCCCTGTCACCACCCATGTCCTTCGGCCACGGGCCCCTCTGAAAGTGAGGTCATCATGGAACGCAACCTTCTGGTGATCGGGTCTACCGGCAAGACGGGTAGCCAGACAACCGAACTGCTCCTCGAACGCGGCCACCGCGTTCGCGCCCTGGTCCGACGAAGGAGACGTCATCCTGGTCGGCCACTCCACCGGCGGCGGCGAGGTGACCCGTGCCGCCGCCGGCCGGGCTGCCTCCCGGGTCTCCAAGCTCGTTCTGGTCGGCGCCATTCCGCCGCTCATGCTCAAGACCCCGGCCAACCCCGAGGGCCTGCCCCTGGACGTCTTCGACGCCATTCGCGACGGCGTTCTCGCCGACCGCTCGCAGTACTACCAGGACCTCAGCGTCCCCTTCTACGGCGCCAACCGCGACGGCTCCTCGGTGTCGCAGGGAGTGCGGGACTCCTTCTGGCTGTGGGGCATGCAGGTCGGCATCAAGCCCGCCTTCGACTGCATCAAGGCGTTCTCCGAGACCGACCTGACCGAGGACCTCAAGCACATCGACATCCCCACCCTTCTCGTGCACGGCGACGACGACCAGATCGTGCCCATCGGCGCCGCGGCCGAAAAGGCTGTGAAGCTCCTCAAGGACGCCGAACTCAAGGTCTACCCCGGCGCCCCGCACGGCCTGATGTCCGTCGAGCCCCACAAGAAGCGGTTCCACCAGGACCTGCTCGCCTTCCTGGCCTCCTGACGCGGACCGGATCTGGCGCTCGGGTCTGCCGAGCGCCACCTACCCGGGACCTCACACAGCAGGCCACCCGGTTCGGCCTCGGCAGCCCGAACCGCCCCCTCCCCCCACCCATTCACCCTCCTCTACGCGCCCGGGAGAACCCCAGCGATGCCCATGATCGACGTCTATGCGACGACCGGAACCTTCAGCAACTCCCGACAGCTCGCCCAGGACCTGGCTGCCGCCGTCATGGCCGTCGAGCAGGTTCCCGACATCCCCCTCTTCCGACAGAACACCGCCGCGTTCGTCCACGAGTTGCCCGAACACGCGCTGTCCGACGTCGACGGCGGCAACAACCACGTCCGTGTGCAGGTCCTCACCAACCACGGCGCCCTCGACCGCGCCAAGCAACTCGCCGTCGTCCGTCGGCTGACCGACATCGTGGCCGAGGCCGCCGCCGACCCGACCCTGGCCGAACGCACCTGGGTCCTGCTCACCGAGGCCCCGGACGGCGGCTGGGGCCTGGCCGGCCACGCACACACCAACGGCGAACTCGTTGATGCGGCCCGCCGCGAACTCGCCAGGCGCGACTGAAACCAGTCGCCGCTCACCCGGTATCCGCCGCCACGGCACCCCTCTCACCGCCCTCAGCGTGGTTTGCAGAAAATGACAGTCCGTCAGGTTCTCTGCCGTGGCCCCACGGTGGGCCACGGCCCTTCGAGCACCTGCTGCCCTACTTCCGACTCCTGAACATCGGCCCCTACTAATAGACTCCACGGTCTCCAACTCCACGGCGGCGTCAGTCGCTTGACGTCTCTCCCATGATCGTCGGATCCGCCGTTAGATTGGCCCTGGCTCACATCCGGTGGTGACGTTAAGTAGCCGTCATGGCTGACAGTAAACACCGCCAGTCCAGCATGGGTGAAGCGACTGTCGGCACCGTTCACGCCTAGCTCGACGACGCGTCTGCGACTGCTCTCCCCGGAGCTCGGATCGGACCTGGCGCACTAACGGTGACGCTCTGTCACCATCGGATGTGAGCCAGGGCCGTTAGATTTGCACTCCCCCATCGCGCCAGCCATGCCGCCGAGCCAGACAAAAACACAACCAGCCGACGGGGGCTTCGTCACACTGCCGGCTGTCACGGGCGAGTCACAAACCCCGTGGACACCCTCTCGGCACAGGATCTCGAACCTAGACATATGTGCCCGCACAGGACTGGATGGACGCCCCTGGACGGCTTCTACGACATGTGCCAGGTGGGACCGTCAGCTCGGAGCGGGCGGCTACGGCCAATCCAACCGAGCCGCAGCCCCAAGGTCTGCATCAGTCAAGATCCGGACCATTCCCGGGCCAGCAGTCCCGGCAAGATCCACACGGCTGCCATATTCGCAGGTCAGCGAGCTGTTTGCGCTGTACCACCAGCAGACGAAGAGTCTGCTGGGTCGAACGCCTACCACGCGCAGGCGCAACGCCTTGTCCTTGCCCGCAGAGCCGAGCGGCAAAGCGGGGTCGACCTCTCGTTCAGGTCGCCTACCACGCAACGGCCCTGAGCCGATCGGCCCCAAGATGTCCGAGTTCAACGGAGCGTAGTCAGCACCAAGTCAGCACGGGAGGGGTGAGCACGGGTGATGACGTGGGCTTTTAGTCAGCACCAAACCAGCACGGGAGTCAGCACCGCACCGTCAAATCACCCCGAACTGCGCGTCCCGGACAGCACTCGTTTCGACCACCTTCGAGCCCCTGAACCGCTCTTCCGTGAGCCGGCATGGTGGCCGCACGCATAGCCAATACTCGAACTATGTTGCCCCACCACATGGGCCCCTGACCTGCATCTTCCTACCGTGTGCCGACACGTACCCGTCCCCACCGCACACGAGGAAGTGGCGCACATGGCCTCCGGAACCACCGCTCCCCCACCCCCTGCCAGCCTCCCCAGAATCGTCGCCGCCAGCCTCATCGGCACCACCATCGAGTGGTACGACTTCTTCCTCTACGGCTCCGCCGCCGCGCTGGTGTTCAACAAGCTGTTCTTCCCGGACTCCGACCCGCTCGTCGGAACTCTGCTGTCGTTCCTGACGTATGCCGTCGGCTTCGCGGCCCGCCCGCTGGGGGCACTCGTGTTCGGGCACTACGGTGACCGGCTGGGGCGGAAGAAGCTGCTGGTGCTGAGCCTGGTGCTGATGGGCGGAGCGACGTTCGCCATCGGGCTGTTGCCCACCCATGCCACCGTCGGGGCCGCCGCGCCCGTGCTGCTGACCACCCTGCGCCTCGTCCAGGGGTTCGCGCTCGGCGGTGAGTGGGGCGGTGCCGTCCTGCTGGTGTCGGAGCACGGGGACGCGCGGCGGCGCGGTTTCTGGGCCTCGTGGCCGCAGACCGGCGCACCGGCGGGGCAGTTGCTCGCCACCGGTGTGCTCTCGCTGCTGACCGCCGTGCTCTCCGACAACGCCTTCGGGACCTGGGGCTGGCGGATTCCGTTCCTGCTCTCCGGGGTGCTCGTGCTCATCGGTCTGTGGATACGGCTGTCCGTCGACGAATCACCCGTGTTCAAGGAGGCGTTGGCGCGCGCCGAGTCCCGGCGTGCGGAGGAGACCGAGAAGCTGCCGCTCGTCTCCGTGCTGCGGCACCACTGGCGGGACGTGCTGGTGGCCATGGGCGCCCGCATGGCCGAGAACATCAGCTACTACGTCATCACCGCCTTCATCCTCGTGTACGCCACCACCTCGGCAGGCGTGTCCAAGCAGACCGCGCTCAACGCCGTGCTCATCGGCTCCGCCGTGCACTTCGCCGTCATCCCGGCCTGGGGCGCGCTGTCCGACCGGGTCGGGCGGCGGCCCGTGTACCTGCTCGGCGCGGCCGGTGTCGGCCTGTGGATGTTCCCGTTCTTCTCGCTCGTGGACACCGGGTCGTTCGGCTACCTGGTCCTGGCCGTGACCGTCGGGCTCGTGCTGCACGGCGCGATGTACGCGCCCCAGGCCGCCTTCTTCGCCGAAATGTTCGCAACGAGGATGCGGTACTCGGGTGCGTCCATCGGCGCGCAGTTCGCCTCCGTGGCGGCCGGCGCGCCGGCCCCGCTCATCGCCACCGCGCTGCTCGACGACTACGGCAGCTCCACTCCGATCGCCCTGTATGTGATCGCCGCCGCTGTACTGACCCTGGTCGCCGTGGGCGTCGCTCGCGAGACGCGACACCGGGATCTCGCCGACGTCGAGGCCGAGAGCGGCGAGTCCGCCACTACCGGTCAGGCCGCACAGGCGCACACGGCCTGACCGGCACAACTCCGATCCCACCGCACGCAACTCCACCCGGCCGGCGAGGCTCCCATCGGCCGGCGCGGTTCCGCCCGGTCGGCGCGACTTCGCCCGGCCGGCGCGGCCCCC
The DNA here is from genome assembly GCF_053593835.1 of Streptomyces sp. NPDC002076. Taxonomy (NCBI): domain Bacteria; kingdom Bacillati; phylum Actinomycetota; class Actinomycetes; order Kitasatosporales; family Streptomycetaceae; genus Streptomyces; species Streptomyces sp. NPDC002076. The sequence continues at coordinate 322,538 of NZ_JBSFDI010000011.1, read as the reverse complement.
CACCGGCATGGCCCGCCGCACGCGCATCCGCCGCCCAGCCCCCCGTACGGCGCGCCCGTACGGGGGTCAGCGTCTGTCCGGGGCCGCCAACCGGTGCAGTCGCAGGGCCAGTTGAATCTCCAGGGCGCGGGCCGGGGTCTGCCAGTCCTCGCCCAGCAGCCGGCCCACCCGCTCCAGCCGTTGGGCGACCGTGTTCACGTGGACGTGCAGCGCGTCCTTGGTGCGGGCCGGGCTCATCCCGCAGGCGAAGTAGGCGTCGAGGGTGCGCAGCAGTTCCGTACCGCGTCGCTCGTCGTAGGACACGACCGGGCCGATGGTGCGGTCGACGAAGCCGGCGACGTCCCGTTCGCCCGCGAGGAGCAGGCCGAGGAAGCCGAAGTCCTCGGCCGCCGCGCCGTCCCCGGCCCGGCCCAGCAGATGCAGCGCGTCCAGGCAGCGGCGGCCCTCGGCGTAGGCGCCGACGACGGTCTCGGGGTGGGTGGTGAGCTCGGTGACGGGGGCGGAGGCGCCGACCGTGACCGGCTGGTGGACGGCCGTTCCCAGCTGGTGGGCGGTGCGCCGGGCCAGGTCTGTGGCGCTGTCGCCGGCGGTGAGCGGCAGCAACAGGACGGTGCCGCCGTCGCGTGCGGCGGCCAGGCCGTGCCGGGTCGCGGCGAGGTGGGAGGCGGCCGACCACAGCCGGCGGCGGGCCGCGGCCTCCTCGTCGGCGTCGGCCGCCGGGCCGTCGAGGCGTGCGGCGAGGACGACATGGGTGGCGTCCAGGTCGGCGTGCAGCCGGGCGGCGCGTTCGCGCAGCAGGCGCGGATCGCGGTCGCGCGCGTCCAGCAGGTCGTCCAGCAGCTCGCCCCGCACCCGCTGTTCGGCCTCGGCCGCCGAGCGGCGGGCGAGCAGGAGCAGCGAGGTGACCATCGCCGCGCGCTCCAGGGTGCGCTGGTCGACGGGGTCGAGGCCGGGATGCCCGCGCAGGACCAGCGCGCCGAGGAGTTCGCCGCCCGCGGCGACCGCCGCGATCCAGTCGTTGCCGTGCCGTACGGCGTGTCCCTCGGCCCGGGAGGCCTCCAGCGCGTCGGCCGGTGCCGCATCGGACTCGCTGAACTCCACGGTGCCGTCGAGGACTTCCGAGACGGCGCCGGCCACGTCGTGCACCCCGCCGCCGCGCAGGACGAGTTCGGCGAGCCGGTCGTGTACGTCCGAGGCGCGCTCGATGACCGCGCTGCGGTCCCGGATGATCTCGTTGGCGTGCTCCAGGCCTGCCAGGGCGGCACGGGTCTCGGTCAGCAGGTTCGCTGTGTCGATGGCGGCCGCGGCGAGCGCGGCGAAGGAGCCGAGCAGGGCGATCTGCGCGCGTTCGAAGACGCGTGCCCTGCGGTCGGCGGCGAAGAGGACGCCGATGACATGCGGGCCGAGCATGAGAGGGACGCCGAGGATGGCGACCAGGCCCTCGTCGCGGACGCCGTCGTCGATGGAGAGGGTGTGCTGGAAGCGGGCGTCTTTGAAGTAGTCGTCCGTGACGTACGGCCGTGTCGTCTGGGCGACCAGTCCGCCGAGGCCCTCGCCCATGCCCAGGCGCAGCTGCTGGAAGCGGGCGGAGACCGAGCCCTCCGTGACCCGCATGTAGGTGTCGCCGCGCGCCGGGTCGTTCAGGGTGAGGTAGGCGACGTCCGTGCCGAGCAGGGAGCGGGCGCGCTGCACGATGGCCTGCAGCACAGCGTCCAGATCACGCAGGCCCGCGAGGTCGTGGGCGGTCTCGAAGAGCGCGGACAGCTCCGCCTCGCGGCGCCGGCGACCCTCCAGCTCGGCACGGACCCGCAGGGCGAGCAGTTTGGCCTGTTCCAGCGCGGCGATCCGGTCGCCCGGTCCGCCCTCGGCCCGGGCGAGCAGCAGCGGCTGCTCGTACGCCTCCGCGGAGGCGTCGCGCGCCAGCAGCTCGAGGTACGGGGCCTCGATGCTGCCGCTGGGTGCCGTCTGAACGTGATCGCGAGACATGGTCACAGGATTCCGCATCGACCGCTCGGCCCGTCAGGCCTGTGGAAAACTTCCGGGCCGGGCACTGCCGGGCGCTTCAGTGGGCCGTCCACCCGCCGTCGAGCACCAGCGAGGTGCCGGTGACGAAGGACGCCTGCGGGCTGCACAGGTAGGCCACGGCCTCGGCGACCTCCTCCGGTTCGATGAGCCGCTGGAGTGCGCTGTCCTTCAGCAGGACCTCGGACAGCACGCGTTCCTCGGGGATGCCGTGCGCCTGCGCCTGGTCGGCGATCTGCTTCTCCACCAGGGGCGTGCGCACATAGGCCGGGTTCACACAGTTCGAGGTCACCCCATGGGCGGCGCCTTCCAGAGCGGCCGTCTTCGACAGGCCCTCCAGACCATGTTTGGCGGCCACATACGCGGCCTTGTAGGCGGAGGCACGCAGACCGTGGACGGAGGACACATTGACGATCCGGCCCCAGCCCTGCGCGTACATGTGCGGCAGGGCGCCGCGGATGAGACGGAACGGCGCCTCAAGCATCACGGTCAGCACGGTGTGGAAGACCTCGGGCGGGAACTCCTCGATGGGGCGCACCAGTTGCAGGCCCGCGTTGTTGACCAGCACATCGGCGCCGGCGGCGGCGCGTTCGGCGGCGTCGAGGTCGGTGAGGTCCACGGCGTGCGGTTCGACGGCTCCGGGCAGGTCACCGGCTCGTTCCACCTGCTGGGCCAGCTCGGCCAGGCCGACCGCGTCCCGGTCGACGGCCCGCACCCGCGCACCGGCGGCCGCCAGCCGCAGCGCGCAGGCGCGGCCGATGCCGCTTGCGGCGCCGGTGACGAGGGCGGTGCGGCCGCCGAGATCCAGGGCGAAGGGCTGAGGGCGAAGGCCGGGCGAGAGGCTGGACGAGGTCATGTGCCGACCCTAGGTGGCACTCAGCCGTCACCACATGTGGCGACCACCCATACTTCAGCGGACAGCCGTAGGGGCAAACCATGTGGGTGCGCCAGACATGGCCTGCTTGATCCGAAAGTGGCCGAACTCGTTGAGCTCGGGCAGCGCGTCCACCGTGAACCAGCCCACTTCCAGGGACTCGTCGTCGTTGACCCGCGCCTCGCCGCCCACGGCCCGGCAGCGGATGGTGATGTCCATGTACTGGCACTGGTCACCGTTGGGATAGGTGACCGGATCCAGAGCCTGGACGAGGACGACCCGCTCGGCCACGCAGTGCACCGCCGTCTCCTCGAAGACTTCCCGCACGGCGCAGGCCGCCGGCTGCTCACCGGGTTCCGGGATGCCCCCGATCACCGACCACTTGCGGGTGTCGGTCCGCCGGCCCAGGAGCACTCTGCCCTCGTCGTCGAAGACGATCGCGGTGACCCCGGGCAGCCAGAGCAGTTGCCGGCCGGCGGAGGCCCGGAGCGTGCGTATGAAGTCAGGAGTAGCCATGGGCCCGACCCTAACGGGCCGGACCCATGCCTTCCTGGCAGTTCAGTGGCCGCACGCACCATTTCAGGGGGCGTATGCCGGTCGTACGGCTATGCGCCACCGGCGCGCCGACGGCGCAGTCCGGACCCGATCGCCCAGCCGACACCGCCCGCGGCGACCAGCACCAGAGCGACCTCCGGGAGGATGCCCAGCTCGGTGGCGGGGGTCTTGGACGTGCGCAGCGGCACCTTCTGGACGAGGTAGGCGGGCACGAACATGCCGGTCCGCTGGGTGATCTTCCCGTCCGGCATGATGATCGCGCTGACGCCGCTGGTCACCGGCACGGTGACGGTGCGGCTGTGCTCGACGGCGCGGATCCGGGACATGGCGAGCTGCTGGTAGGTCATCTCGCTGCGGTCGAAGGTCGCGTTGTTGCTCGGCACGGAGATCATCTCCGCGCCATGGGTGACCGTGTCCCGCACGTCCCAGTCGAAGGCGGCCTCGTAGCAGGTGGCCAGGCCCACCTTGGCGCCGTCGATGTCGAACACACCCGGACTGCTGCCGCGGCTGAAGTCCTGGCGGACCATGCCGGTCCAGTTCTTGTTGATCGCGCCGACGAACCCGCGCAGCGGGAGGTACTCGCCGAACGGCTGGATCTGCCGCTTGTCGTAGGTCTGCGTGGGTCCCTTGGCCGGGTCCCAGAGGATCTGCTCGTTGAGCAGTTTGCCGTCCCGCTCCACGACACCGCCGACCGATATGGGCGCACCGACGGCCTTGGCGGCGCCCTCGATGACGGCGGCCGCATCGGGGTTGGCGAAGGGGTCGATGTCGGAGGAGTTCTCCGGCCACAGCACGTAGTCGGGTTTCGGGGTCTTGCCCGCCTTGATGTCGGCGGCGAGCTTAAATGTCTCGCGGACGTGGTAGTCGAGCACGGCCCGCCGCTGGGCGCTGAACTCCAGCCCGGAGCGCGGCACATTGCCCTGGATGACCGCGACGGTCCGGGTGCCGGCCTCGGCCTTGTCGCTCACCAGCGGCCGTGCGGCGACCGCGCCCGCCACCGGGACCGCCACGCTCAGCAGCGCGGCGGCGGCCGCGCCCCGCCGTACGACCTGGGTCCGGCGCCGCTCGGCGATCAGCCGGCCGGCCTCGTACAGACCGAATCCGCACAGGACGACCGCGAAGCCCAGCACCGGCGTGCCGCCCACCGCGGCCAGCGGCAGGAAGACGCCGTCCGCCTGCCCGAACGCGATCTTGCCCCAGGGAAAGCCCCGGAAGGGCACGCGCGCGCGTACCGCCTCGCCAGCGATCCAGAGGGCGGCCGCCCACACCGGCCAGGCCGGCAGTCGGGAGACGGCCGCGACACCGACGCCGACGAGGGCGATGAAGATCGCCTCGATGGCGACGAGGGCCAGCCAGGGACCAGGACCGACCTCCACACCGGTCCACACCAGCAACGGCAGCAAAAAGCCGAGCCCGAAGAGGTAGCCGAGGCCGAGGGCCGACTTCCAGCCACGGCCGCGCAGCACCCAGGCGAAACCGGCGAAGGCGGGCAGCGCCAGCCACCACAGGGTGCGCGGCGGGAAACTGACGTAGAGCAGCACTCCACAGAGCGCGGCGGCGACGGCCGGGACCAGGCGGAGCAGGCGGCCGCGGAACGCGCTGGGCGCGGGGGACGGCTGGAGCTGGTCCGGCTGGTCCACGGAAGTTGCGGTGACGGTCACCCGGGTGAGTGTACGGCGGCTGCCCTGGGCGCCGACAGCACGGTTCGCGGGCCGGGACCGACGCCGCCGGCCATGGTTGTGCCTGGTCGCCGCCCACGCCGGCCGGCCGACCCGCCTGTGTGGTGCTCGGCACCCGGTCCGGCCCGAGGGCCGGCACCGACTCCCGGCGGCCGCACGAAGGGCACGTTCCGCCCCGGCGCGCGACCGCGCCGGCGGCACGGAAGGCTCCCCACCACCCCGCCCTCTCCACGGCGATCCGCCCGCTCCAGCGCCACTTTCCGCCGCATCTCGTGCCCAAACCGGTCATCAGCCGCTACGGTGAGCCCAGCCTCGGCAGTGCGGCCGGATCCGGCGCGTGCCCGGCCGTGGCCTGGGGCAACGGGGACCGGGGACGAGGGGCAGCGGTGGGGTCGACGGGGACAAGATCCGCGGCCGGTGTGGACGCGGGCGCGGTCGACATCAGACGAAGTGTTTCTGACGGGGCGGGCATGATCCTGCTGGGCGCCTGCGCCGGCTGGTCGCTGATCACCGCCGCGACGCACGACGGACGACCCGAGGGCATGCTGCTCGCGGTCCTCGCCGTGGCCGCCGGTCATGCCGTCGGCCGGGTGTCCGGGGCACTGCTGCCGGTGGCCGCGCCATGCGCCGGCGCGGCGGCCGGACTCGCGCTGGCCGTGGGCCTGCCCGCGCTCTCCGCGGGTCCCCGGTACGCCGCCCCGCTCGGCCACGCCGGTGGCACGGCCGCCGTGCTGGCGCTGGCCACGGGTGCCGCGTGCTGTGCCGCCTGGGCGACGGCCGTACCGGAGCTGAGGCTGGTGCTGCGGCTGCTGGCCGTCGGGATCGTGCTGACCGGGGGTGTGCTGGGCTCTGCTGCCGGGTGCGTGGCTAGTACGGCCGTACTGCTGTGTTCGCTGGCAGCGGGCTCGGTGTCCCGCCGGGGCGGCTGTCTGCTGGGCCTTGCGGTGACGGCAGCACTGGTGGCCGGAATGGCCTGGGCTCTCGCCGCCGATGTGCTGCCGGGTGGACTCGCCCGGGTGCTCGAAGGCCGACTGGCCGAACACCGGGTCGCGCTGTGGCGGGACGCCCTGCACCTGGCGAGCCGGAACCGGGGGCTCGGCGTCGGTCCGGGACGGTTCGGCGAGCTGGGCGGCATGGCCCCCCGGACGCTGTCCGCCGACGGCAAGCCGCACTCGGCACTGCTCCAGCTGGCGGCGGAGCAGGGCCTCGTCGGGGCGCTGCTGTCCGTGGCCGCGTTCTGCTGGGTGCTGCACGCGCTGTGGCGCTCTCCGCGCTCCACCCCGGTCGCCCTGACCGCCGGTGCGGCCCTGACGGCGCTCGCGGTGTTCGCCACGGTGAGCGACGCGCTCAGCTTCACCACGGTGACCGTGGGCGCCGGGCTGCTGGCCGGATGGGCGACGGCGCGGCCGTGGGCGCGCGAGCCCCGGCTCTGAGCGGTGTCATGCCCTGCGCCGCCTGCGCGGCGCGCGGCCTCAGCGGGCCGAACCCGGAGTGGTCGTCCGCAGCCGGGCCCTGATGACCCGCACCGCCGACTCGGCGTTGTCCACGGTGATCGTGAAGGTGTGGCCGTCCCACAGGCGCAGCACGATGCCCTCGCCGCGGCGTACGACCACGGCCGTGCCCTTCTCGGGGCGCCACCGGTAACCCCAGCCGCCCCAGTTCCGGGGTGTGACGAGGGCGGTGAAGTCGGCGCCGGCCACATGGGAGAGCGGGATGCGGCGGCGCGGCAGTCCCATGTGGCCGCAGCGGATCTCGAGGCACTCCTTGTCGAGCCTGAGGTCGACGTGCACGAAGGCGAGGGTGCCGAAGAGGACCAGGAGACCGGCGGCGATGCAGCCCACGACGGACATCGCCAGCGGGGCGATGCCTGAGGTCCATGCCGAGTCCACGGCCAGCTTGACACCGAGGGCCATGCAGGCCGCGCCGACCAGCGCCAGCAGCCACTGGACCCGGTTCGTCGCACGCCCGGTCCAGACCTCGGGGGTCGGGCCGTCGTCGGCGGGGCGGTCGTCCCTCATATTCATGAGGTTACTCAGGTTTCCCTGCGCGGGTAGGGCGTGGCAGACGGTGACTGACCCAGGTGGGCCAGGGCGGCCCGCCTGTGGTGCGGGGTCAGCGGACGGGGCTGACCGCCTGCAGGAAGCGGCCTTCCGCATAGGACAGTGCCGTCTCCGGGAGCGTGGCCTCGCGACCGCTGAGGAGCACCGTGAGGGTGGTGTCGGCGACGGCTGCCGGGGCCGGCTCCGCGTCGATCCGGCGCAGGGCCTGCGCGGCCACCGCCCCGGCGGAGCCGTGCAGGGCGAGCGGCGGACGGCCGGGCCGCTGGACGGCTGCCCGGATGCGCTCGCCGACCAGCTCGTAGTTGGTGCAGCCCAGGACGACGGTCGTCACGTCCTCGGGGGTGCGGCCGGCGGCCGAGGCGATCGCGGCGTCGATCCCGCTCTCGTCCGCGTGGTGCACCGCGTCCGCGAGACCGGGGCAGGCCACCTCGGTGACGGTCACACCGGCGGCGAACTGCTCGATCAGATTCCGCTGGTACGCGCTTCCGGTGGTGGCGGGCGTCGCCCAGATCGCGACGTGCCCGCCGCCCGCGGCGGCCGGCTTGATCGCCGGGACGGTGCCGATGATCGGCAGGTCCGGTTCGAAGCGGCCCCGCAGCACCGGCAGGGAGTGCACGGACGCGGTGTTGCAGGCGACGATCAGAACGTCGGGCTCATGGGCGGCGGCGGCCTCGGCCACGGCGAGGGCCCGTTCGGTGATGTCCTCCGGAGTGCGCGGCCCCCAGGGCATCCCGTCGGGGTCCCAGGAGAGCACGAGATCCGCGTCGGGCCGCAGCCGCCGTACCGCGGCGGCGGCGGGGAGCAGGCCGATTCCGGAGTCCATGAGCGCGATCTTCACCCGGCCACGATAGACGATCGAGCCTTGCGGCCCGCTCCGGTGGGGCAGACTGCGGGCGTGAGCGCCCTGCTGTGGATCACCGTCGTATCGCTGGCCGCATGGTGCTGGCTGCTGCTCGGCCAGGGCTTCTTCTGGCGCACGGACGTCCGGCTGCCGCCGCGCCGGGAACCGGACGCGTGGCCGTCCGTCTGTGTGGTCGTACCGGCTCGTGACGAGGCCGCCGTGCTGCCCGCGAGCCTGCCGTCGCTGCTGGCGCAGGACTATCCGGGGCGGGCCGAGGTCTTCCTGGTGGACGACGGGAGCACCGATGGCACCGGGGAGCTGGCCCGCAAGCTGTCCCGGCGGCACGGCGGACTGCCGCTGACCGTGGGCTCTCCGGGCGGGCCACCGGCGGGCTGGACGGGCAAGCTGTGGGCGGTCCGGCACGGCATCGGCCTGGCACGCGCGCGTGACCCGGAGTATCTGCTGCTGACGGACGCGGACATCGCGCACGCGCCGGACAGCCTGCGCGCGCTGGTGGCGGCGGCCCACGCCGGGGGCTTCGACGTCGTGTCGCAGATGGCGCGGCTGCGGGTGGAGAGCGCGTGGGAGCGGCTGGTGGTTCCGGCGTTCGTCTACTTCTTCGCGCAGCTGTATCCCTTCCGCCGGATCGGGCGGAAGGGCTCGCGTACGGCCGCGGCGGCGGGCGGCTGTGTCCTGCTGCGCGCGGACATGGCGGAGCGGGCTCGCATCCCGGACGCGATCCGGCACGCCGTCATCGACGACGTGGCGCTGGCGCGCGCGGTCAAGGGCGCCGGCGGGCACGTCTGGCTGGGGCTGGCCGACCGGGTGGACAGCGTGCGTCCGTATCCGCGGCTGCTCGACCTGTGGCGGATGGTCGCGCGCAGCGCCTACGCCCAGCTGCGGCACAACCCGCAGCTGCTCCTCGGTACGGTCGCCGGGCTGGCGCTGGTGTACCTGGTGCCGCCCGCCGCGGTGGTCGTAGGAGCGGCGAGCGGTAGTACGGCGACGGCGGTCGTCGGCGCTCTGGCGTGGGCGGTGATGGCGGGGACGTACGTGCCGATGCTGCGCTACTACCGGCAGCCGCTGTGGCTCGCTCCCCTGCTGCCGTTCACCGCGTCGCTGTATCTGCTGATGACGGTGGACTCGGCCGTGCAGCACTACCGGGGGCGCGGGGCCGCCTGGAAGGGCCGCACGTACGCGCGCCCGGATGCCGTGTCCGACGAGGGCTGAGCCCGGTCACTTGCGGCCGGGCGTCCAGTTCATGCCCCATCCGTAGGCGCGGTCTATGGTCCGCTGCGGGCTCACTCCGCGCTCCGGCACCAGATACCGCGCCTCGCGCTGCACCAGGAGGTCGCCGCCCGTGTTGGTGATCAGGGCGAGCGCGCACACCGTGGACGGCACGGTGCACTCGTCGAGCGAGAAGTCGATCGGGGCGCCGTGCAGCGGTTGGAGGGTGACGGTGGCGTGCAGGTCGGCGAAGGAGTTGGCGCCTTCGTAGATGGTGACGAAGACGAGGATGCGCCGGAAGTCCTGCCTGTGGTCGAGATTGACGGTGAGGTTCTCACCGCTCGCCACGGCACCGGTGCGGTCGTCGCCGTCGAGGTGGATGTACGGCGGCCGGTGCAGCGAACCGAAGGCGTTGCCGAGGGCCTGTACGACCCCTTTGCGGCCGTCGGCGAGCTCGTACAGGGCGCACAGGTCGAGGTCGATCTCTCCTCGCCCGCCTCCCCACCGGCTGCCCCGGCCGGAAAGCTGTTCGCGCATCTGCCAGTTGAGGTTCACCCGCATGGCACCGGAGGTTCCGCCCTGCTTGGCGAGCGAGACGGAGGGCGCCGCCTTGGTGAGGGTGACCTTGGACAGACGGACGGGCTGGGGTGCCCGAGGGGGCGCGGGCGCGGCCGGCATGGTCGGGGGCGACGCGGGCGCGGGCGGCAGCGTGGAGGGGAGTGGCGGTAGGGGGGTCGGCGCCGGAGTCGGGGGCGGAGTCACCGGACGCGCCGCGGCGGGCGGTGCGGCGTGCTGGGGTGTGTCCACGGTGATGCCGAAGTCCGTGGCGAGGCCCTCCAGCCCGCTGCTGTAGCCCTGGCCGACGGCGCGGAACTTCCAGCCGCCCTGACGGCGGTAGAACTCCCCGAGCACGAAGGCCGTCTCCACGGTCGCGCCCGGGCTGTCGAAGCGGGCGACCGCCTGGCCGCTCACGGCGTCGGTCACCTCGATGTAGAGGCCGGGGACCTGCCCGAAGGTCCCGCCGTCGGCGGAGGCGGCGAGCACGATCCGCTCGATCGAGCCCTCCACGCGCGCGAGGTCCACGGACAGGGTGTCGGTGACGCCCGCGGCGGCCGTCCGCTTGCCCTCGTGGCGCACCGCCCCGGAGGGATGGGCGGGCTGGTTGTAGAAGACGAAGTCGTCGTCGGAGCGGACCCTCCCGGTGGCGAGCAGCAGCGCGGAGGCGTCCGCGTCGGGTACGCCGGGTCCGGAGCGCCAGCCCAGTTCTACGCGCAGCGCCGTGGTCGGCACCGGCGCGTTCGCCCCTTTCAGCATGGACATGCCCGCCCCCATCCGTGTCGGCTTCCGTACACCGTCGGCCGTCCAGTCATCCCTACCCGCACAACCTATTCGCCGGTGCGGCGAACGCCCACGACCGGCACCGAAAGATCGCCGGTCAACTCCCGGTAACCCCGCAGGAACTCGCCCTTTACATGATTAAAGCGCGGACCGACGTCCCTTTTTGCCAAGTTCGCTCGGATTGGGGATCCCAGGTCACTGCGGACACGGAAAACAACCCTCTTATCGGTCTCCCCAACGAGCACATCGTGGGCTTAACTTATGTGCCATGACCTCCCCCCGCTCCACTTATGGTGGCGGCTACTACTCCGCCTCCTTCCCGGACACCCCGATCTACGACTCGCTCGTCGCCGAGCGCGGTACCCCGCAGATCGCCCCGATCCGGGTCCCCGCCGCCTACGACTCGGGCAGCAGCCTGCCCGCTCTGCCGTCGGCCCTGCCCGCCCTCCCGGCGGCACCCTCCCCGCAGGCTCCGGCCTACGGCTACCCGCACACGCCGCAGCCCGCGCCCCTGCAGCAGGCACCCACGGCGTACATCCCGCAGCAGGCCGCAGCGCCGCGGGGTTACCCCGGCCCACAGGCCCCCCAGCAGCAGCGCCCGATGGGGATGGGCACGGGTTACGAGGCCATGCGCCCGGCCGCGCCGCGGCCCGCGCCGGCTCCCTACCAGGACCCGTACAACAACCAGCAGTACCGCGGCTACTGACCGGCACGCCGGCCGCTGTCGGTGCCTGCTGACACGATGGCGGCATGGAAAACGCCGTAGTGCAGTCGATCCACGTTCATCCGGTCAAGGCGTTCCGGGGGCACGCACCCCGGGAGGCCGTCGTGGAGCCCTGGGGCCTGGCCGGTGACCGGCGCTGGACGCTGATCGACGACGGGGGAAAGGTCGTCACACAGCGCGAGCAGCCGCGCCTCGCGCTGGCCGCCGCCGAGCCCGAGGCCGGCGGCGGCGTTCGTCTGTCCGCACCCGGCCATGCATCCTTGATGGTCTCCGTGCCCGACCCGGCCGGGACCGTGCCGGTGAACATCTTCGGCACCAAGGTCGAGGCGGTCCCGGCGGCCGCGGCCGCGCATGCCTGGTGCAGCACCTTTCTGCGGGCGGACGTCCGCCTGGTCCACATGGACGACCCGGCCACCCGCCGCCCCGTCGATCCCGAGTGCGCCCTGCCCGGCGAGACGGTGAGCTTCGCGGACGGCTATCCCTTGCTGGTCGCCACGGCGGCCTCCCTCGACGCGCTGAACTCCCTGATCGCCGAGGGTGCGCACGCCGCCGAGGGCCCGCTGCCGATGAACCGCTTCCGGCCGAACGTCGTCGTCGCCGGCACCGAGGCCTGGGCCGAGGACCACTGGTCCCGGATCTCCATGGGCGAGGTCGTCTTCCGCGTCGCGAAGGCGAGCGGACGCTGCGTCGTCACCACCGTCGACCAGGACACCGCCGTACGCGGCCGGGAGCCCCTGCGCACCCTGGCACGTCACCGCAAGGTCGGATCGAGGCTGCTCTTCGGCCAGAACCTCGTGCCCCTCTCGCGCGGCACGATCAGGGTCGGGGACCCGGTGCGGGTGCTGGGGTAGCGCGCGACGGCGGCGCCACGGCCGGGGAACCGAGGGCGGGTCCCGGTCGTTGGGAGACATGAGACCTTCGTGAGAAGCCGCGTGCGTGACCGTCCGCGGTGGACGTGATGTCGCTCTCTCTTGCTCCGGGCCGCGGATGCGCTCCCGCGCCGGGGGTTATGACGGGGCGTAAGGGGGTGGGGAGATGCGGGCGATCAGTGGCCTGTGGCGCTGGCGGCACAATCCGCTGCGCCGTGCGACCGACCTGGCCGAGGCATGGGTGGCCCTCGTGGCGCTGGTGCTGGTCGCCGCGGCCGCGCCCGTGGTCGGTTGTCTGGTCGGCGCCGCCGCCCAGGACTCGCTGCAGCGGTCCGTGCGCGAGCAGCGGCACACGCGCCACCTCGTCATGGCCACCGTGGTGCGCGACCTGCACGAGGCTCCGCTGGAGACCGACCCCGACACCACGGCGGCGCGCGAGTCCCGCAGCCGTGTTCTCGCGAACTGGATCGCGCCGGACGGCACCCGCCGGCACGGCCCCGCCCTGGCCGAGCTCAAGTCCCCGCACGCGGGCGACCGCTTCGGACTCTGGACGGATCCGCACGGCCGAATAGCGACCCGTCCGCTGGACTCCCCCACCGCCACGACACACGCGGTGCTCGCCGGGATCGGCGCGGCTCTGCTGGTCGCGGGCCTGGTCGAAGGCGGCAGACGGCTGACGGTGTGGCGCATGGTCCGCGGACGGTACGCACGCTGGGACCAGGCCTGGGACCGGGCGGGCCCGGACTGGGGCAAGGCGGGCACCGGCTGCTGACGGCCTTCCGGCTCTGGTCAACCCACCATGCACGCACGCGCTACGGTGGACCGGCCGAAGAGCTTTCGGCGACAACCCGCGGGTGAGCGAACCGCAGGGGCACGCGCAGGTTTTCGGTAGCGCGAACGCGCATCAGCCCCAAGGGCTGAGCACGGTCGCGGTCCCGGCACCGGCGGCAAGGCCCCTACGGGAGTGAGCCATCAGTACGACTAGGTGGGGGCACAGCAACGCCATGGCACAGGGCACGGTCCAGGTGACGCACACCGGTACGTCGCGGTGGCGGCGCCGCACAGGCGAGTACGCATCGCTGGCCGCCGCCCTGGAGGCCGCCGCCGACGGCGACGTCCTCACCATCGCCCCGGGCACCTACCGGGAAAACCTCGTGCTCCAGCGGGCGGTGACGCTCCGTGGCCCGGAGGGCTCCCCCGGTTCGGTGCGGATCGCGCCCGTGGACGGGGTGCCGCTCACCGTGCGTGCCTCCGCCGTGGTGCAGGACCTGCACGTGGAGGGCCAGGACGCGGCGGCGCCCGCGCTGCTGGTCGAGGAGGGCACGCCCGAGCTGATGGACATGCGGATCGTGACCCGGTCCGCCGCGGGCATCGAGGTGCGCGGCGGCGCCCGCCCGACCGTGCGCCGCTGCACCGTCGACAACCCGGCCGGCATCGGCATCGCCGTACTCGACGGCGGGAGCGGGGTGTTCGAGGAGTGCGAGGTCGTCGCGGCCGGGCAGGCGGGCGTGGCCGTCCGCGGCGGTGCGCATCCGCGTCTGGAGCGCTGCCGTGTGCACCACGCCTCCGGCACCGGGATGACCGCCACGGGCGAGAACTCCGCGCTGGAGGCGGTGGGTTGTGAGATCTACGAGGTCCGCGGCTCGGGCGTACAGGTCACGCAGCGGGCGACGGCGCATCTGACCGACTGCGATGTGCACCGCACGACGGCCGACGGCGTCACCCTGGACACGGACGCGGTGCTCACGCTCGCCGACTCCCGCATCCACGACATCCCGGAGAATGCGGTCGACCTGCGTTCCCGTTCGGTGCTCACACTGACCCGGACGACGGTCCGTCAGTTCGGGCGCAACGGCCTGTCGGTGTGGGATCCGGGGACCCGGGTGGACGCCCACCAGTGCGAGATCTTCGACAGCACCGGCGACTATCCGGCGGTGTGGGTCAGCGACGGCGCCACGGCCGTCCTCGACTCCTGCCGGGTGCACGACGTGCCGGACGCCCTGTTCGTGCTGGACCGCGGTTCGCGCGCAGACGTCGTGGACAGCGATCTGTCGCAGGTGCGCAACACGGCGGTGTCGGTGAGCGACGGGGCGACCGCGCAGCTCGACGACTGCCGGATCCGGGAGGCGGCGACCGGCGCGTGGTTCCGCGACCACGGCAGCGGCGGCACGCTCAACAACTGCACCCTGGACGGCACCCAGACCGGTGTCATCGTCACCAAGGGTGCCGACCCGACCATCGAGCGCTGCACGGTCGCCTCCCCCGCCGAGGCCGGCTTCTACGTCTCCGCGGGCGGCCGTGGCAGCTTCCTGAACTGCCGGGTCAGCGGCAGCGGCGGTTACGGCTTCCATGTGATCGACGGCTGCCGGGCGACGCTGCGCAAGTGCCGTACGGAGCGCTGCGCGCGCGGCGGTTACGAGTTCGCCGACGCGGGCCCGGACGCCGCGTCCGGGACGGGACCGGTCGTGGAGGACTGCACCAGCGACGAGAGCGGCGGCCTGCGGCCGCCCACGGCCCGGGAGACCGCCGTGGAGACCGTGTCGCACTCCCCCGGGCTGCTCGGTTCGATCCCGGGGCAGCGCACTACGGAGCAGGAGCCGCTGGTCGCCGCCGCCGAGCCGGCGCCGCCGGCGCGGACGTCGAAGGACGTGCTCGGGGAACTCGACGGGCTGGTGGGCCTGGAGAGCGTCAAGCGCGAGGTGCGGGCGCTGACCGACATGATCGAGGTCGGGCGGCGCCGCCGGCAGGCGGGTCTGAAGGCGGCCTCGGTCAAGCGGCATCTGGTCTTCACCGGCTCGCCCGGCACCGGCAAGACGACGGTCGCCCGCCTCTACGGCGAGATCCTCGCCTCGCTCGGTGTGCTGGAGAAGGGACACCTGGTGGAGGTGTCCCGGGTGGACCTGGTCGGCGAGCACATCGGTTCCACGGCGATCCGCACCCAGGAGGCGTTCGAGAGGGCGCGCGGGGGTGTGCTGTTCATCGACGAGGCGTACGCGCTGTCCCCGGAGGACGCCGGGCGCGACTTCGGCAAGGAGGCCATCGACACGCTGGTGAAGCTGATGGAGGACCACCGGGACGCGGTGGTGGTGATCGTCGCCGGCTACACGGCGGAGATGGAGCGCTTCCTCTCCGTCAACCCCGGTGTCGCCTCCCGCTTCTCGCGCACCATCACCTTCGGCGACTACGGCCCCGAGGAATTGCTGCGGATCGTGGAACAGCAGGCCGACGAGCACGAGTACCGGCTGACGCCGGGCGCGTGCGAGGCGCTGCTGAAGTACTTCACGGCCATCCCGAAGGGCCCGGCCTTCGGCAACGGCCGCACGGCCCGGCAGACCTTCGAGGCGATGGTGGAACGGCACGCGAGCCGTGTCGCCCAGCTGACGGACCCCAGCACCGACGATCTGACCCTGTTGTACGCGGAGGACCTTCCGGAACTGTCCTGAACACCCCGGTCGGACGGCGGGAGTTCGACGACAGGACCTAGCTAGCCGGCGTCGGCCCGGTGTTGCGTGGGTTCCGGTCGTGGCCCCGGCAGGTCGGGGCGCAGCCGGTCCAGCAGATGTGCGCGTTCCCGGGAAAAGACGGGGTCCGCCTGGTAGTCGGAGTGGCCGAGGATGGGCGCGGGCAGAGGGTGCGCGGGCGTGCGGCCGTAGACGAGCGGGTCCTGCAGGGGGCCGTGGTCGACCTCGGGCGTGTCGTCGTCGGGGACGCGGACGGGCCCGCCGATGGGGTCGGTGCCGCGGAAGAGGTTGCCCCAGCAGGCGACGTCGCGGTGCAGTGCGGCGAGCGCGGGCGGTCCGAAGTGGGCCGGGAACCAGCGGCCGTAGAGGCGTTCCAGCGGGGATCCGTAGGTCAGCAGCGCGATCCGGCCGCGGACGGACGGGGGCAGCTGCCAGGCGGCGGCCGCGGCCAGGACGCTGCCCTGGGAGTGGCCGGAGAGGACCAGGCGGCCCCCGGTGTGCTGGGTCCAGGTGGCCATGCGCCAGGTCAGGTCCGGCACCGCGCGCTCCGCGTAGCACGGTGGCGCGAAGGGGTGCGCGGCGCGCGGCCAGAAGGTGCCGACGTCCCAGAGGATGCCGATCGTGCGCCGCGCCGAGGCGTCCCGGTAGGCGCGCCTGCCCCAGGTCACGAAGAGGACGAAGCCGAGGCCGACGAGCCAGGAGCCCAGCGCCTGCGAGGTCTCGGCGATGGACTGCAGGGCGTCGTAGGTGCGGCGGGCGGCTCCGTCGGGGGTCTTCCGGGTGGCCAGCGCGCCGGCCAGCGCCACGGCGCCGAGCAGCAGGGTGGTGGCGGTGAGCACGGCGACGACGAGGGGCGCCCGGTCGGTGAGGGTGGCCATGGCGCGGACGTGGGCGATGGTCCGGGTACGGCCCGGGTCCTCGGGTTCGCCGGAATGCTCGTGGCGGACCCGGTCGCGTTCGGCGCGGGCCAGCCGGGCGGTGCCGAGCCCGAGCCGAACGGCCAGGAGCAGCAGGACCGCAAGGGCCGGCGGGATCGTGGCCGCCTGCCAGGTGAGCAGGACCGGCGGCCCGGGGAGCGCGGCGTGGGTGCCGTCGAGCCAGTCGGCGACGCGCTGTGCGACCCCGCCGGACATCACACCGCCCAGCGCGCAGGCGAGCAGCGCGACGGCCGGTCCGCCGAGGCCCCGCATGCCGGCGCGCGGATCGGGGCTGCGGCGGTGGAGGCTCCCGGCCACGACGGCGAGGGCGACGACCAGCAGGCCCTGGGCCAGCATGAGGGCGCCGAAGGCCGGGTCGCCCGGCAGCCGCCCGGTGGACCGCCAGCCGGGCCGGGCCCAGCCGGCGTAGACCACGGTGAGCAGCAGCAGGGCGAGCGCGCCGAGCGGCAGGAGCCGTACCAGGTGCCGGTCGAGCCGCTGGTCGAGGCGGTTCTCGCTGCGGCCCCGGCGGCAGACGACACCCACGGCCGTCGCCGCCCAGGCCAGCAGGGCCGCGGTGAGCAGCCGACCGATGATGTCCAGGGCGGCGGGACCGCCGGGCCGGTGGTCGAAGCGGACCGCGGGGGCCGCGACGGCGGCGGCGACGGTCAGCAGGGCCGCCGCGGTGTGCGCGGCGCGCAGCCGGGCGACGAGGCGGCGCCCGTACCAGAAGCCGGGCCTGGTCAGCGCGCTGCCGTCGGTGTCCGGCTCGGGGTCGTGGGTCATCGGCCGGTGGGACTCGTACGCGCTCCAGGTCCGGCGGGAGAGGTACCAGAGCAGGACCGTCAGCGCGGTCGGCACCAGTGCGGCGAGCGCCAGCCGGCGGCCCGGCAGGCTCCACCAGGGGTCGTGCCCGCCGGGGACCGTGGACGCCGGGGGTGCGAGGAAGGCCAGCCAGGAGTTGCGGTGGGCGCAGGACCGGACGCCGGCGCACTGCCAGGCCGCCAGGTCCAGGGCCACCTCGCAGGCGGCGGCCACCAGCAGCACGGTCAGGGTGAGGGCGGCCAGCCGTACCAGGAGGCCGTACAGGCGGACTGTGCGGTGCCGGCCGGCCGCGGCGGGGCGCATCCAGTGGGCGAGGTTGACGACCATGAACGGCAGCAGCAACAGCCACAGGGCGCGGCTGCTGTCGCCGGAGGTGAGGTTGCACCAGACGTACGCCTCCTGGACGGGCCCGTCGCGCGGCTCTCTCCTGGTCCCGGTGTCCTCGGCTCGTCGGAAGATCGCGGCTGTGTCGTCGCCGGTGACCCGGACGGTGTGCGGGTCACCGAGCATCTTCTCGGGGGTGGTTCCGCCCACTCCGTGCACGAGCAACTCCAGCTCGGGGTCCGTCCGCCGCTCGCCGTGGCCTTCCTGTGCGCTGTCCACTGTTGTCGCACCCCCGTGACGCGCCCGAAGCACTGTGCCGATGCGCGTTTCAGGATCTCCGGTCCGGGGTTGTCGTACACCGCTCGTCACGGAATCTCCCCGATCCGTGTGACGGTGGTCCGGGCGGCCGGGGCGGAGCTGGCATGCGCGCGGCGAGACGGGTGGTGGCGCAACCGGTGCCGACCCGTGAAAAGATGGGACGCCCGCGCATCTGCGGCCGGCCGGAATCTCCTGGTCGAGGGCGGTGCGCCGGGCGTGTCGGACGGACGGCGGCGAAAGGACCGGAGCGTACGTGAGTGAGAATCAGAACCTCCTCGCGGAGCAGCGCCGCGCCCTGATCCTGGACGAGGTCCGGCGCCGGGGCGGTGTGCGGGTCAACGAACTGACCCGCAAGCTCGGCGTGTCGGACATGACCGTGCGCCGTGATCTGGACGCTCTCGCCCGCCAGGGCGTGCTGGAGAAGGTGCACGGCGGCGCGGTTCCGGTGGTCGAGGCCAGCACGCACGAGCCCGGGTTCGAGGCGAAGTCGGGTCTGGAGCTGACGGCCAAGGAGGACATCGCACGCGCCGCCGCCAAGCTGGTCACCCCGGGCACGGCGATCGCCCTGTCCGGTGGTACGACGACGTACGCGCTCGCCCAGCAACTGCTGGAGGTGCCCGACCTGACCGTCGTGACGAACTCGGTCCGGGTCGCGGACGTCTTCCACGCGGCGCAGCGCACCTCGGGCCAGCGGCAGGGCGCGGCCACGGTGGTGCTGACGGGCGGTGTGCGCACCCCGTCGGACTCGCTGGTGGGACCGGTGGCCGACCAGGCGATCGCCGCCCTCCATTTCGATCTGCTGTTCCTCGGTGTGCACGGCATATCGCTCGAGGCCGGACTGTCCACGCCGAACCTCGCCGAGGCGGAGACGAACCGGCGGCTGGTGCACTCCGCGCGCCGGGTCGTGGTGGTCGCCGACCACACCAAGTGGGGCACGGTGGGCCTGAGTTCGTTCGCCGCGCTGGAGCAGGTGGACACGCTGGTGACCGATGCGGGCCTGCCCGCCGAGGCACGTGCGGAGATCGCCGAGCACCTCCGGGTGGTGGTGGCGGGCGAGCCCGGGGACGACGACGCAGACATCTGAGGGTCTGTCAGCTATGGTGGGCCGCCCGGTCGACCGCCCTGCGGGAGTGGCACAAGGGGGTTACGTCCATGGCTCGTCGTCTGCGCCCGGTGGACCTCGATTTCGTCGGGACCGCGCCCGTGCGTCTGGTCTTCGCACGGGAGGTCTCCGCGTCCCCCGAGCAGGTCTTCCGTGCGCTCGCGGAGGACGTGCCCGGCTGGACGCAGTGGTTCTCGGCGGTGACGCTCGCCCGGGCCACGGACGGCGGCGCCGGGCGTGAGATCCGGCTCAGGGGTGGGACGCGGTTCGAGGAAACGGTGCTCGTGGCGAAGACGCCCGAGGTGTACGCCTACCGTGTCGACGCCACCAACGCGCCGGGCGTCCGTGCCCTGGTCGAGGAGTGGCGCCTGACCCCTCTGGACACGGGCACCCGGGTGCGGTGGACCTTCGCCGCCGACGGGACGGTGCCGTTGCGGTTCGTCCTCGGGCTGGCCCGGCCTGGTCTCGGGCGCGCCTTCCGCGACGCGGTGACGTCCCTGGACCGCCGCCTGGCGAGCCGCTGATCAGCCGGCGCCGCGGGCGAGCTGTGATTCGGTCACGACCGCTGCCATCAGTTCCGCGTCCAGCGCGGAGACATCGGCCAGCCGCGAGGCCGCTGACAGCGAGTTGAGCAGGGTCTTGGTGACGCGCAGGGCCGCCTGGGGGCGGCGGACGATGGGTCTGGCCCAGTCGGCGACGGCCGCGTCCAGCTCGTGAGCGGGGACGACCTTCTGCAGGATGGACAGGGACTGGGCCTCCGCCGCGGAGATGGCCCGGCCGGTGAGGACGATCTCGCGCACGCGGGCGGCGCCGACCTCGTTGATGAGGCGGGGCAGCAGGCCGCCCCACGCGGTGGGCAGCCCGAGCGCGAGTTCGGGCAGCCGGAAGGTCGCGTCCTCGGATCCGACCCGCAGATCGCAGGCGAGCGCGAGGGCGAAGCCCGCCCCGATGGCCTTGCCGTGGACGCGCGCGATGGTGACGGCCGGGTTCGAGGTCAGCGCCTCGCAGACACGCCGCGCCTTGGTCCCCGACATACGGATGCCGCTGCCCGTGGGGTCGCGGGCGAGGTGCCGGGCGGACTCGCCGCGGTCCCCGCCTAGGCAGAAGTCGTCGCCGCTTGCCGTGAGCACGAGCACCCGGACCGCCGGGTCCTGGTCCTGGAGGACCGCCATCAGATCGTCCAGCAGGGCGTCGGTGACTGTGTTGCCCTGCTCGGGGTTGTTCAGCTCGACGGTGAGGACGGGACCCTCCCGGTGGGTCCGCAGGGTCCGCCGTACGGCGGCGGCCGGGAGGGTCGTGAGGGGGAGGGCGGTCATGTGGTCACTTTCAGGGAGGTGATGCGCCGGAAGACCATCCGGTTCGCATACGTCGGTCCTGCGGTCGGCCGCAGGGTGGGGAATCGTTCCAGCAGCTGGGTGAGCAGGAGACGGGCCTCCAGGCGGGCCAGGCCCGAGCCGAGGCAGTAGTGGACGCCGCCGCCGAAGGTGAGATGGGCGCCCCTGCGGCGGATGTCGAAGAGGTGGGGGTCCGGGTTGCGGCGCGGGTCGTGGTTGGCGGCGCCGTACAGGACGTGGACGGTGGTGTCCTTGGCGATGGGGACACCGGCGAGAATCGTGTCGTCGGCGGCGAAGCGCGAGTTGAGGTGGATCGGCGGGTCGTGGCGCAGCACCTCCTCGATCGCGTCGTCGAGGTCCTCCGGGTGTCCGCGCAGCCAGTCGGCCCGGACGGGGTCCTGGGTCAGGAACCACACGGCATTGGTCAGCAGGGTCGCGGTGGTTTCCAGGGAGGCGATGGTGATGAACATCGTCAGGTCGTACAGCATCTGGTCGGCGGCCGCCCGGTCGTCGGGGTACTGCGCGTCCCAGTAGCGGATCCAGTCGCTGAGGACGTCGTCGCCGAGGTGGGCCCTCCGGTCTGCGACGAGACCGGTGAAATAGGCCCGCATCTCCAGGGTGGCCTGGGCCGAGACGGCCAGTTCGCTCTTGGTGGGGATCAGTTCCTGGGCGTGGACCTGCCGATGGGTGAAGTCCAGGATGTGCGGGTAGTGCCCGGCCGGGATGGCGAGCCAGTCACCGACGGTGTGGACGGGCAGCCGGTCGCCGACCGTGGTGACGAAGTCGGCCTCGCCATGGGCGCGCAGCTGTAAATCGAGGCGGTCAAGGAGCTCGGTGACATGGGCGGCGATCCGGGGCCGCATGGCGTCGAGGGTGCCGCGGTCGAAGAGGTTGCCCAGGGCGCGGCGCCGCAAGGTGTGCTCGGGCGGGTTGAGGCGGGACAGCGTCCGCGTCATCTCCTGGGTCGCCGGTTCCTGCCAGCGTGCCATGTCGGGCCGGCGTTGCTGCCAGGCGAAATCCGGGACCAGCCAGTTCCTGCCGCGCAGGATCTCGTTGCAGGCATCGAATCCGGTCACGAAGTACCCGCCCCAGGGAGCGGGCACCACGTCACCGAGTGCGCGCAGTTCGTCCCAGATGGGGAGGGGGTTGGCCTGTCCTTCGTCGGAACGGAGCCGGCGAAGGAGAGGGATGACGGCTCGGCGGTCGGGGGTGGTACCGCGTATGACGCCAACGGCGGTCACGCGAAGCTCCTTTGTGGCTGGGCGCTACCGATACCGCCGGAACCTACCCTTCCCCTCTCCCTCATCATGCGCCTGACAGTGTTGCTCCTGTCACATGCCTCCCGCCAAACCGCCGCATGCCGCACATCAGACCCGGAAGATGTCCAGGAAGGTGCTCCAGAAGCCCTTCTTCCTGGCCGGCTCCTGACGGGCGGCGGCGACCGGAGCCGTGGGGAGCGGCTGCTCCCCCGCGGCGGGGACGGTCCTGCCCTGCAGCGCGGCTGCGATATGGGTGGCCGGGGTCGGGCTGAAGGCCACGGGCAGCGCGACCAGCGCCCGGTGGAACGGGCCCGGCCGCCATTCCAGCTCCTTCTCGTGGACGGCCAGCGTCAGGTCGGGCAGGGCGTTGAGGATCTTCTCGATCGCGGTGACGGCGATGACCTGCGCCGGGTCCTTGGCCGGGCATGCGTGCGGACCGGCTCCCCAGGCCAGGTGGGCGCCCTTGCTGTTCCTCCGGCGGGCCTCGGCCAGCGCGGGATCGGTGTTGGCCGCGGCGAAGCTGATGACGACCGGCGTGCCCGCCTCGGCCACCACTCCCCCGAGATCCACGTCCTGGACCGGGTAGTGGGTGGCGTAGTTGGCGATGGGCGCCTGGTTCCACAGCACGTGATCGATCGCCTCCTCGACCAGCAGCCCGGAGTCGCGTCCGCTGGTGTCGGGTGACAGCAGCAGGAGCAGGGCGTTGCCGATCAGGTTGCGCTCGGGTTCCACGCCGGCGCCCATCAGCATGACCAGCTGGTCCTTGAGCTCCTCGTCGGTCAGCCCGGCGGGGTGCTGAATCAGCCAGGAGGTGACGTCGTCGCCGGGCCGGCGGCGCTTGAGGGCGATCAGCTCCATCAGGCAGGCGGTGAGCTCCTCGTTGGCGCGCAGCGCGTCCTTGCCGTCGAAGATCGCCGACATGGCGCTGGTGAGGGTGTCACCGATGTCCGCGGGGCAGCCGAACAGCTTGTTGAACAGCAGCAGCGGCAGCAGCTTGGCGTAGTCATTGAGGAGGTCGGCCCGGCCGCGCTCGCAGAACTGGTCGATCAGGTAGTCGGCGATCGGCTCGACGTCGCGGCGGATCCGGGTGATGTTGAGCCGGGCGAGGCTGTCCGTGACGGCCTTGCGCAGCCGCAGGTGCACGGCGCCGTCGGTGAACAGGCAGTTGGGCCGGTACGCCATCATCGGCAGCACCGGGTGGTCCAGCGGTATGTGCCCTTCGTTCAGCGCCTTCCAGTGGCGGGAGTCCCGGGCGAAGAGCGTGGTGTTCTGCAGCACGCGCAGGGCCGTCTCGTGCCCGACGACCAGGGTGGCGTCGATACCGGGGGCGAGTTCGACCGGTCCGGCCGGACCGTGGGCACGCAACCGGTCGTAGACCTGGTGGGGGGCGGCGGCGAACGTGGCGTCGTGCATGGGGCATCTGGCGCCGGCGGGGGCGGGGACTGACTGGCGGTCCATGGGGTTCCTTCTGCTGGCTCCGGGCCGGTGGTCCGGGGGGATGGGCGGGTCAGGCGGCTCGGGTGAGCAGGTGACGGACGAGCGCGATCAGCGCATGGGCGGAGGACTGCCGATCACGGGCGTCGCAGTAGACGACGGGGGTGTCCGGGAGCAGGTCGAGGGCCTCGCGCACCTCCGCCTCCTCGTAGACCGCGCCCGGATCGAAGCCGTTGACCGCGATGGCGTACTCCAGGCCGTACCGCTCGACGAGGTCGATGACGGGGAAGGTCTCCTCCAACCGGGCCGGGTCGACCAGGAGCAGTGCGCCCAGCGCGCCGCGGGCCATGTCCTCCCACAGCTGCATGAAACGCTGCTGTCCCGGGGTGCCGAAGAGGTACAGCACCAGGTCGTCGCTGAGCGTCAGACGCCCGAAGTCCAGGGCGACGGTGGTGGTGGTCTTGCCCGCCACGCCCCTGAGGTCGTCCACGTGGAGGGACGCCTGCGTCATCTTCTCCTCGGTGCGCAGCGGGGTGATCTCCGACAGCGAGCCGATGAAGGTCGTCTTGCCCACGGCGAAATGCCCGACGACCAGGATCTTGGCAGCGTTGGTCACCGCGCTGGAGACGTAGATGGATCCAGGGGCCGTCTCAGCCGATGAGGGATTGGAGTCCATTCAGAACCTTCTCGAGGGTCGCTCTGTCAACGTTCTGAGCCCGGGGCGGCTCGGCGCGGCGCAGGAGGTGGCCCTGCTCGAATAAATCGGTCAGCAGCAGCCGGGCCACCCCCACCGGCAGTCCCACGTGGCCCGCGACCTCGGCGACCGAGAGGTAGCCGCCCGCGCACAGCTGCCAGATCGCCATCACCTCGGGGCCGGCTCCCAGCGGAGGGGTCCGCTCGGGAGCCAGGGTGACCAGGGTGTGCAGCGCCAGGTCGTCCGCGGCCGGCAGGGTCCGGCCGCCGGTGATGACGTACGAGCGGACGAACTCACTGGTGACGGAGGCCTCTTCGCCGGGCGTGGTCATACCCCGGCACCGTTCTCCGACCGCGGTGCCACACTCATCGCCTTGCTGAGGGCGGCCACCGTCTTCTGCATGCGGAAGGACATGGCCTCCATGTCGACGTCCAGCGCGGCCGACACGGCGAGGTACGCGCCCTGGCCGGCGGCGATCAGGAAGATCCAGCCGCCGTCGTACTCCAGCAGCGTCTGCTTCCAGATTCCGTGTCCCGCTCCCACGAACCCCGCGACGGCACGGCTCAGCGACTGCATCGAGCTCATCGCGGCGGCGTTCGTCTCGGCGTCGTCGCGTGCGATGTCGTCCGAGCGCTGCAGCAGCAGGCCGTCTCCCGAGACGAGGATCGCGTGCCGGGCTCCGCGTACTTCGAGCACGTCGTTCAGCACCCAGGACAGGTCGATCTTCACTGGTTGTCAGGTCCTTCCGTGGTGTTCGTGGTCCGCCCGAGCTGGGTTCCGCGCGCGAACGCCCCGAGCCGTGAGGCCGTCACCTCGCTGACCGGTTCGGGAGTCTCCTCCTGGCCGGCGCTGTCGAGGGCCGGGACCACCGTGACGGGGCCGCTGCGCCTCCGGCGTTTGGGCAGACCTCCCGAGGTCGTTCCCACCACGTGCGAGGGGCCCACGACCGGCACCGGCGCCAGGCGCTGCGGGGCGGCCTCGGGGGCCGCGGTGTCCTGGGCGTCGGCCGCCGGGGAAGGAGTGTCGGCCGAGAGGAGACTTTCGGGCACACGAATCACTGCACGCACTCCGCCGTAGGGGGACACGGAGCCGACGGAGACGGCGAAGCCGTAGCGGGCGGCGAGCATGCCGCACACGGCGAAGCCGAACCGCGGCGGATCGCCGAGACCGGTGATGTCGACGGGACCGTCGACGGAGAGCAGGGCCGCCGCCCGGTCCTTGGTCTCCTGGTCCATGCCGAGTCCGGCGTCGTCCACGATGAAGCAGACGCCGGTCGGCACGGTCTGGATGTTGATCTCGACCGGTGTTCCGGGCGCGCTGTAGTTCGTCGCATTGTCCAGCAGTTCGGCCAGCACGACGGCCACCGGCTCGACGGCCTTGCCGACGAGGGAGACGCTGACCTGCGAGTGGACGCTGACCCGGTCGAAGTCCTTGAT
This sequence comes from Streptomyces sp. NPDC002076, assembly GCF_053593835.1. NCBI lineage: Bacteria > Bacillati > Actinomycetota > Actinomycetes > Kitasatosporales > Streptomycetaceae > Streptomyces > Streptomyces sp. NPDC002076. The sequence goes on along the minus strand of NZ_JBSFDI010000011.1, from coordinate 297,245 downwards.
CCTGCCCTGGGCACTGCGGGCGACGTCGTAGACGGTCGCCGCGCCGTCACGCCGGCCCAGCCATCCGCCGCAGAGCACGGAGATGCCCTTGGCCCGGCGGCCGAACTGGCTGCCGGTGTGGTCGACCGTCATCAGGTCGGCCAGCACCTCCGTGGTGTCGCCGTACTTCTTCAGCAGGCTGTCCAGGAGGACCTGCTGTTCCTCGGCGAGCGACTGGAGCGTGCCCATGGCGGACTTCAGCACCGCCTTGGTCGACGCCTCCGCATCGGCCCGTACGTCCGCGAGGTCACGCTGATGCTGTGCGGTCAGCGCGGCGATGTGCGTGTGGAGCTGCCCGACGTCGCCGCGGGCCTGTCCCAGTCCTGCCTCGAGGTCCTTTCTCGTTCTTCGGAGCGCCATGTTGGTTCTCCGGGCCCGCATCACTGCGACAACCGCAGCGACCAGCACCACCAGCAAGATCCACAGCAGTGGATCCGTGGTCAATGACGTCATGAGACTCTCTTCAAGTCGCATCGCGCCAGAAGCGTGCGAGCGCGATGGTGCCTTTGAGACTGTCCCCCCAGACGCGCTTATGACACGCCGTCAGCCCACTGAAAAGTGGGATGATCTTATCAGTCACACAGGCACAACAGACTTGCCCAGAACCACAATTGAGACGTCACCAAACCCTCACAACCCCGTCACCCGCCCGTTGGGCACCGGCCGCCCACGGGACGGGAACCGGCTCAGTCCGGCCACACCCCCGTGGCCAGCAGGGTCTCGATCGCCGCGGTGTACGGCGCGATGTCCAGGCCCTGCCCGGCGAGCCAGGCGTCGGAGTAGTACTTGTCGAGGTAGCGGTCGCCCGGATCGCACAGCAGGGTGACGACGCTGCCTCGGCGGCCGTCGGCCACCATCTCGGAGACGATCTTCAGCGCGCTCCACAGCCCGGTCCCCGTGGAGCCGCCCGCCTTGCGGCCGATGGCCCGTTCCAGGGCCCGTACGGCGGCGACGCTGGCCGCGTCCGGGACCTTCATCATCCGGTCGATCGCCCCGGGCACGAAGCTCGGCTCCATGCGCGGCCGGCCGATGCCCTCGATCCGGGAGCCGCAGTCGCAGGTGACGTCCGGATCGCCGGTGGTCCAGCCCTCGAAGAAGCAGGAGTTGTCCGGGTCGGCGACGCAGACACGGGTGTCGTACTGCATGTAGTGGACATAGCGGGCGAGGGTCGCGGAGGTGCCGCCGGTGCCGGCCGTGGCGACGATCCAGGCGGGCTCCGGGAAGCGCTCCAACTCCAGCTGACGGAAGATCGATTCGGCGATGTTGTTGTTGCCGCGCCAGTCGGTGGCCCGCTCGGCGTAGGTGAACTGGTCCATGTAGTGGCCGCCGGTCTCCATCGCGAGGCGGGCGGACTCCTCGTACATCCTCCGGGAGTCGTCCACGAAGTGGCACTGCCCGCCGTGGAACTCGATGAGGCGGCACTTCTCGGCGCTGGTCGTGCGCGGCATGACCGCGATGAAGGGCACGCCGATCAGCTTGGCGAAGTAGGCCTCGGAGACGGCCGTGGAGCCGCTGGAGGCCTCGATGACCGGGCGGCCGGGGCGGATCCAGCCATTGCAGAGGCCGTAGAGGAAGAGGGAGCGCGCGAGGCGGTGCTTGAGGCTTCCGGTGGGGTGCGTCGACTCGTCCTTGAGGTAGAGGTCGATGCCCCACTGCTCGGGGAGGGGGAAGCGCAGCAGGTGCGTGTCCGCCGACCGGTTGGCGTCGGCCTGGACCTTGCGCACGGCCTCTTTCAGCCAGTCGCGGTAGGCGGCGTCGCTGCGGTCGACGTCGAGGGTGGCGCCGGTCCGGGTCTGGTGGCTGGTGCTCACGGCGGTGCTCCTTAGGCTGGGCGCCGACGACGCCTCGCGCGGCCGGCATGTCGAGCATAGGCATCTTTCGCACCGCTTCCCACCTGCATAAACGCATCTTTGAGCCATCCAAAGCCGCCCTGGGGCACAGGCGTACGAGGCATCCGGGGGCGCATTGGCGGGAGTGCTCCGGGCGGCTTTCGCGGGCGCCTCGCGCGTACTGGTGCTCCCGGCCGCATCGGGGCAGACTGCACGCGACGGGACGATCGTCCCGAACGCAGGCGCACGCAGCCGTCGGGCGCGGGCGCCCGCTGGACGGGACGCGGACGCACACTGGATCGGACGCGAGCGCACACTGGATCCGCGAGCGCACACTGGATCGAGGAAGCACACGGCAAGGGGGCGGCGAAGGATGGCGGAGCCGGAGTTCACAGCCACGGGCGTGCGGATCGGCAAGCGGCTGCGTTCGCTCACCCGGGCCGGCCAGGTCCGGATCAACGACGGCAGGCTGGAGTTGCTCACCAGCTACGGCAGCGAGATCGACAGTGCCCCGGTGCAGGCGGTGCGCGCGTCCAGGCCGTGGTTCCGGCCGGACGACAAGGCGTTGGCCGACCTCAACGGCAAGCGGTACCTGCTGACGCTGGGCGAGCACGACCCCGCTCCGGGCGAGCCGGGTCCGCCCGCGGCACGGCGGTTCATCGAGGCGGTGCGCCGGGCCGCCGGACGCGGCGGCTGAGAGCCGTACGGCCGCCGGCCGGGAGCAGGCCGGTCGCGTTACTTCGAGCAGCGGTCCGTCGCGGCGAGTTGCGGGACCGCATCCGCTGCGTCACGCTGGTCTCACGTCACTCTGGGTTTACCGGCGATAACGCTGCGAACCAGCCCGCCGGCCATGACAGCAGGCGGACGTTTGGACGCAAGCACCCTGCTGGATCCGTTGTTCTCCGTGTTCTTCCGGTTCTTTCGAACCTCTACATCGGGGAGTCGCAGCCGTGATCAGTCATCCGAGCAGGCACTGCACGGTGGAGCTCCAAGCCCTGCCGTCGCGGATCGGCCAGGTCCGCAGAATCGTATCTGCGCAGTTGCGCTACTGGCACATGGACGCGTTGATAGACCGGGCCGCGCTCGGTGTGACGGAGCTGCTCAGCAACGTCCACCGGCATGCCAGGCCCGACAAGTCGTGCACGGTGGAGCTGGAACTGGCGCCGGACCGGCTCACGGTCTCGGTTCGCGACAACGACCCACGGCTTCCGGTGCCGGCCGAGGTCGCGGACCTGTCGGACGGTGGTCCGCTGGCCACCTGCGGGCGGGGGCTGGCGATGGTGGCGGCGGTGAGCGAGAGCTGGGGCGCCCGGCCGGACGGCGAGAACGGCAAGGTCGTCTGGTTCACGCTGTCCGCCCCGACGGTGGTACGGCCGTATCCGGCCCATGCCCCGCGCCGTGCCGCCGAGGTACGGCCGGCGCCGGAGCCGGTCCGGGTCGGCACAGCGGCCAAGGCACCGGCGGGGACGCCTGTCGGCGCCGGGGTCGCGTTGAGTGCGGAAGCTCCCGCCCGGTCGGCCGTTCCCGGCTGACCGGGCGGTGACGGGGCCTCCGGCGTCGCGGCAGGGCGCCCACCCGCGGGGTCGTGTGGGGCCGTGCGCGGGTGCAGGTGCGTGGGCTGGTCGCGCAGTTCCGCGCGCCCCTGGGGAGCTGCGGTTGCCGCCCGCCTCAGGCGCACCTCAGCTGCGGGCAGTCGTCGCTTTCCAGGTGCTTCAGGGGCCTGGGCGGCAACTCCCCAGGGGCGCGGGGAACTGCGCGAACGGCCACGACGAACCCGCGCCCGCGCACGGTCCGAACCGACCCACCGGGTGGGCGCCCCGGCCGAAGCGACGCAGTCACTCCGTCGCGATGGCCCGCAGCACGTCCAGCCGGGCCGCCCGCCGCGCCGGGCGGAGCCCGGCCAGCGCGCCGGCCAGCAGGCCGACCAGGGCCACCACCGCGAGCCGCGCGGGCGGCAGGGCGAAGGCGAACGCGGTGTCGCTCGCGCCGTCGGAGGCTTTCACCAGCACCCAGCCCAGGAAGGCGCCGAGCCCGAGACCGCCCACCGTGCCGAACGCGGCGACCAGTACCGACTCCCAGCGGACCATGGCCCGCAACTGGGCGCGGGTCTGGCCGACGGCCCGCAGCAGACCGAGTTCCCGGGTGCGTTCGTGCAGCGCGAGGGTCAGTGTGTTGGCGATGCCGAGCAGGGCGATGACCACCGCGAGGGCGAGCAGCGCGTAGACGAGGGTGAGCATCATGTCGATGCCGCCCGCCGACGACTGCGCGTACTCGTCCCGGGTCTGCACGGACGGGTTGCCGTACTGTGCGGCGACCTTCTTCACCGCCGCCTTGCCCGCGTCGGCGCCGACCCCCTGCTTGAAGGTCACGGAGATCAGGGTGTCGGAGTCCTGGGTGCGGTGCGGGGCCCAGGCGGCGCGGGTGATGACGTAGTCGCCGGCCAGTTCGGACTGGTCGTACACGGCCCGGACGGTGAAGTTCTCGCTCCTGCCGTCGGAGAAGGTCAGCCCGACCGTGTCGCCGGTGCGCAGATGCTGCCGGTCGGCCTCCTTCCGGGTGAGGGCGATGCCGTCGCCACCGAGGCCCCGCAGGGAACCCGTGACCGTGCCGAGGTCGAAGGTGCGGGCGAGCGCGGCCGGATCGGTGACGGTCAACGCCCTTCCCTTGCCGTTGACTTCGGCGACGCCGCGGCCGAGGCCCACGGCCGTGTCCACCTGGGGCAGCCGCTGGAGCGCGGGGGCGAGCCGGGGGCTGAGTCCGCTGCCGCCCGCGCCGAAGGAGGGGCTGCTCACGGCGACGTCACCGGCGAAGGACCGGGACACCGTCTGGTCCATCGTGGCCTTCAGCGAGGCCCCGAAGACGGTGAACAGAGACACGACGGCCACCCCGATCATCAGCGCGCTCGCGGTGGCCGCCGTCCGCTTCGGGCTGCGCAGGGCGTTGCGGCGGGCCAGGGAGCCGGTGACCCCGCGCAGCCGGTCCAGTGGGCCGCCGAGCAGCCGTACGGCCGTGGTGGCGGCGACCGGGCCGAGGACGACGAAGGCCGCCAGGGCGAGCAGTGCGCCGACTCCCGCCAGCCACACGGACGGGGAGACCAGGACGCCGGTCAGGGTCGCGGCAAGGGCCAGCGCGCCGAGGACGACCCCGGTGATGGCCCGGACGCGGGAGGCACCGGAGGTGTCGACGGCCGTCTCGCGCAGGGCGGCGAGCGGCGCCGTCCGTCCGGCGCGCCGGGCCGGCAGGAGCGCGGAGCCCAGGCAGACCACGATCCCCACCGCGAGCGGCAGCACCATCGGCAGGGTCTTGATCACCAGGTCGCCGTCGGGGAACGGGAATCCGATCGCCGGGAACAGCGCCTGGAGGCCCGCGGCGATGCCGATGCCGCCCGCGAGTCCGGTGAGGGACGCCGTGAACGCGACCAGGCAGGCCTCGGCGAGGGCGGCGGCGGTCACCTGGCGGCGGACCGCGCCGAGGGCACGCAACAGGGCGTTCTCACGGGTGCGTTGGGCGACCACGATCGCGAACGTGTTGTGGATGGAGAAGGTGGCGACGAGCAGGGCGACGCCGGAGAAGACCAGCAGGAAGGTGGTGAAGATGGTCAGGAACTGGCTGGAGACCATGTCGGTGTTCTCCTGCGCCGACTGCTGACCGGTGATGGCCTCGACTCCCTGGGGCAGCACGGGAGTCAGCCGCCGGACCAGTTCCCGCTGGCTCACCCCGGGTGCGGCCCGCACCGCGATGGACGCCGCCTGGCCGGGCCGCGCGGTGAGGTACTTCTCGGCGTCGGCCCGGGTCATGCCGGTGAACGTCACCTGGGCCATGCCGTCCTGGCCGCCGAAGGTGGCGAGCCCGACGACGGTGACCTTCACGGGGTCCGGGGTGCGCAGGGTCGTGGTGTCACCGATCTTCAGACCGCCCTTCTTCGCGGCACCCCGGTTCACCACGACCTCGCCCGGCCTGGCGGGAACGCGGCCCTCGGCGAGCCGGTAGGGGTTGAGCCGCGGGTCGGTGATCCAGTTGCCGGCGATCGTGGGCGGCCCCTGACCGCCGACCGGCTTCCCGTCGGAGCCGACGAGCTGGCCGGCGCCCTGGATGTTCGGGGCCGCGGCGGCCACGCCGGGGACCCGCTCGACGGTCTTCACCAGCGAGGTGTCCACGGGCCGCCGTACACCCTGGGCCTCGCCGGGCGTGGTGATGGCGTCGGCGCCGCGTACGACGGCGTCCGTACCGCTGGTCGCCTCGCCGAACATGCTGTCGAAGCTGGCGCGCAGCGTGTCGCCCATGACGAGGGTGCCGGTCAGGAAGGCGACGCCGAGGAACACGGCGAGGAAGGTGCCGGCGAACCGGCGCCGGTGCGCCCGCAGAGAGGTGAGGCTGAGCCGGAGCGACGCGTTCATGACCGCACCTCGAAGGCCTTCATGCGGTCCAGCACCTTGTCGGGAGTCGGCGACTCCATCCGGTCGACCAGACGCCCGTCGGCGAGGAAGAGCACCTCGTCGGCGTGCGCGGCGGCCACCGGGTCGTGCGTGACCATGACGACGGTACGGTCCATCTCCCGCACGGCGGAGCCGAGGAGGCCGAGGACCTCCGCGCCGGAGCGGGAGTCGAGGTTTCCGGTCGGCTCGTCGGCGAAGACCACATCGGGCCGCCCGGCGAACGCCCGCGCCACCGCGACGCGTTGCTGCTGGCCGCCGGAGAGCTCCGAGGGCCGGTGGCGCAGCCGGTCGCGCAGCCCGACGATGTCGACGAGCGCGTCGATCCACTCCGGGTCGCCGCGCCGCCCTGCCAGGTCCAGGGGCAGGGTGATGTTCTCCGCGACGGTCAGCGTGGGCACCAGGTTGAAGGCCTGGAACACGAAGCCGACCCGGTCGCGGCGCAGCAGGGTCAGGCAGCGGTCGTCCAGCGTGCCTAGTTCGGTGTCCCCGATGTAGGCGGCCCCGGAGGTGAGCGTGTCGAGGCCGGCCGCGCAGTGCATGAGGGTGGACTTGCCGGAGCCCGAGGGGCCCATGATCGCGGTGAAGCGTCCGGCGGGGAAGGAGACGTCGACGCCGTCGAGGGCGCGTACGGCGGTGTCGCCACCGCCGTACACCTTCACCGCGTCCACCACACGGGCCGCGGCCCGCAGTGCGGTCGTGGTCATGCCGCGCCTCCCTTGCCGGCACGGCCGAACTGCTCCTCCAGGACGGACAGGCGGCGCCAGTACTCGTCCTCGTCGATCTCGCCGGAGGCGAAGCGGCGGCCGAGGACCGCGAGCGGTGAGTCACCTACGGGGCGTCCGCCGTCCATGGGCCGCCAGGGGCCGCCGCGTCCGCGCCAACCGGTGCGGCGCAGGAAGGTGACGGCGCCGATCACGACGGCCCCCCAGATCAGCGGGAAGAACAGGATCCAGGGGCCGGGTCCGCCGCCGCCCCAGTCGGCCAGGGTCTGCATCTCGGGTCATCTCCCTTGTCGGTTGCGAGGTCCCCGGTCCTCGGGGATGCCACGAGACTCCCTCCCGGAGGGGGTCCGGGTCGTCGTGCGGCCGGCGGCAGTGCGGGTACCTCCGGGGGAGTACGGCGGGGGTGGCGGACTGCTCCCCCGGGACTCGCCCAGGGAGTCCGTGGCGGCTCGCTGGGGACTGGCGGATCACAGGGAGACTGGCGGACTGTAACTACTAGTATGTACAGTGATCTTATGAGCACCTCGGAACGACTGATCGAGTCCACCCGTGAGCTGCTGTGGGAGCGCGGGTACGTGGGCACGAGCCCCAAGGCGATCCTGGAGCGCGCGGGGGCCGGCCAGGGCAGCATGTACCACCACTTCAAGGGCAAGCCGGACCTCGCCCTGGCGGCGATCCGGCGGACCGCGGAGGAACTGCGCGCCGCCGCCGAGCGGGTCCTGGGCGGCCCGGGCACGCCGTACGAGCGCATCGAGGCGTATCTGCTGCGCGAGCGCGACGTGCTGCGCGGTTGCCCGGTCGGGCGGCTGACCATGGACCCGGACATCGTCGCCAGCGACGAACTGCGCGCACCGGTGGACGAGACGATCGCGTGGGTCCGGAAGCGGATCGCCGGGATCGTCGAAGAGGGCAAGCGGCAGGGGCAGTTCGCGCCCTCGCTGGACGGCGAGGAGGTCGGCGCGGCCGTCCTCGCGACCGTGCAGGGCGGCTATGTCCTCGCCCGCGCCTCCGGCTCCCCCGCCGCCTTCGACGCGGGGGTGCGCGGTCTGCTGTCCCTGCTCGCACCGCGAACTCCCGGACAGGAGAACTGAGTCGCATGCACATCACCAGACGGCGTCCCGACACCCTGCAGGGCCCGGCGGAGAACTTCACCGGCACGGTCTGGCTGGACGAGATGGCCGCCCCGGCCGCTCCCTCGCGGCTGCGCATGTTCAACGTCCACTTCGCTCCGGGCGCCCACACGGCCTGGCACCGGCACCCGAACGGGCAGGTGCTGCACGTGCTGGAGGGCGAGGGCCTGGTGCAGCGCGAAGGCGGTGCGGTGGAGGCGATCCGCGCGGGCGACACGGTGTGGATCGAGCCGGGGGAATGGCACTGGCACGGCGCCGCGCCCCGCACCTTCATGACCCATCTCGCGGTCGTGGAGGCCGCCGAGGACGGCACGACGACCGAGTGGCACACGCACGTGGCCGACTACCCCGCCTGAGAAAGGGATGCGCGAGATGCACGCCATGCAGTACGAGTTCACCCTTCCCGCCGACTACGACATGGGCGTCATCCGCTCCCGCGTCGCCCGTGTCGCGCATCTGCTGGACGACTGGGACGGCCTCGGCATCAAGACGTACGTGCTGCGCGAGCGCGGGGTGCACGGCTCGCCGGTGAACCAGTACGGGCCGTTCTACCTCTGGAACTCCATGGAGGGCATGAACAGCTTCCTGTGGGGAGGAGCCTTCCAGGGGCCGGTCGACGACTTCGGGCGGCCGGCGATCCGGCAGTGGACGGGGCTGGCGTTCGAGGAGGGCACCGCGACCGGGGCCGCGCCCGCGTTCGCCGTGCGGCGGCGGCAACCGGTGCCGGAGGACGTGGAGTTGGCCGCGTTCATGGCGGACGCGGCGGCCGAGACCGGGCGGCTGGCGGCGCAGGACGGCGCGGTTCTCGCCGCGGCGGCCGTGGACACGCGCGCGTGGGAGCTGGTCCACTTCTCCCTCTGGGAGCACGACACGCCGAAGGCCGACGGAGACCTCTACCAGGTGCTGCACCTGTCCGCGCCCGGCCGCGACCGGCTCCCGCGCGGGCGCCAGTGGTGAGCCACGTCCGTACGGTCCTCGGTGACATACGGCCCGCGGAGCTGGGCGTGTGCGACGCGCACGACCATCTCTTCCTGCGCAGCCCGCGGTTGCCGGGCCAGGAGCTGACCGACCTGTCGGCCGCGCGGGCCGAGCTGGCCGCGTTCCGGGCGGCGGGCGGAGCGGCCGTCGTGCAGTGGACGCCGTACGGCATGGGGCGGCGGGCGGCGGACCTGCCGGAGCTGTCCCGGGCCACGGGTGTGCGGCTGGTCTGTGCCACGGGCCTGCACCAAGCCGCGCACTACGACTCCGAGTTGCTCGACAGGCTCCGCGGCGACGGCCTCACCGAGCTGTTCGTGTCCGAGCTGACCGACGGCATCGGCACGAGCGGGGTGCGGGCCGGGCTGATCAAGGTGGCGGGCGGTTTCCACGCGCTCGACGCGCACGCCCACCGGACGATGCGGGCGGCGGCCGAAGCGCACCACACCACCGGTGCGCCCATCGCCGTGCACCTGGAGCTCGGCACCGGCGCGCCGGACGTACTCGACCTGCTGTGCGGCGAGTTGGGGGTGCCCGGTGAACGGGTGATCCTGGGCCATCTGAACCGCTTCCCCGACCCGGTGGTGCACCGGCAGGCCGCCGAGTCCGGCTGCTGGCTGGCCTTCGACGGGCCGTCCCGCGCCCATCACGCCACCGACTGGCATATGCCGGAGGCGGTACGGGCCCTGGCGGACGCCGGCTTCGGCGACCGGCTGCTGCTCGGCTGCGACACGGTGGTCGCCGGAGCCCGCTCGGTCGACGGCGGGCCCGGGATGCCGTACCTGCTGCGCCGGATGCGGCCCCGGCTGGCCGCCGCGCTGGGTGCTGACCTGGTGGATCGCATCCTCACCGAGCATCCCGGACGGGCATTCGCGGCCGACTGGACGTGAGCGGAACGGGCGTGGCCCGATCGCATCGGTCCCTGTCCCGCCGGACGGTTCCCGCTCCGGCCGCCGTCCGCAGCATGGGGGGCGGAAAACCACCGGTCCCGCCCTGCCCCGAGGAGACGACAAGGCCATGGCCCTGGAGATGCGCCAACGCTGCGAGCGCTGCACGACCACCTCCCTGCCTGCCGACGGCCCGGCTCGCATCTGCTCCTACGAGTGCACGTTCTGCGAGGCGTGCGGCGAGGCTCTGGGACAGATCTGCCCCAACTGCGGCGGCGAACTGGTCGCCGGACCACGCAGACCGGCCAGCTGTCCCACAAGGCCCTGACCGACGGGGAGTTTCCGGCTTCTCGCGCCCGCCCTCACGTGTCCGGCCGGAATGTCGGCTCCGGCGCCCGGGCGGCACGTGCGTGGCGGCAGGCGGGCTTCGCCTTCCTGGCCGGGATGTCCCTCATCGGTCTGGCCTCCGGGATGCCGGCCTGGTCCGCCGTCCTGCTGATCCTGCTCGGGGCGGGCGTGCACACCCTGGGCGAACTCCGGCATGCCGCCGGATCCTTCGAGCTGCGCTGCGCCCTCGCTCCGGCGCACGCTCGGGGCCGGTACTCCGGCTCGGGTGCGCGGGGCTCCTGGCGCCGTCGGCGCTGCGCTGGGCGCAGCGGTCCCGCCCGGCCGAGGTGCCGAGTGCCGCCACCGGCTGACGGCGAGGTCCCACCGAGGCGACCGGGAGGGCCGTCAGCGCAGTGCCCCCAGCGGGTCGTCCAGGACCGGCTGCCAGGCCAGTTCGGCCGCGCCGACCAGGCTGTTGTGGTCCAGGGTGCAGGGCAGAATCGGTACTCCACCGCTCTGGCCCCACAGGCTGCGGTCGGCGACGACGGCCCGGAGCCGGCCGGGGTCGGCGTCCAGGAGGGTGCGGTGCAGGCCGCCGAGGATGATGCGGTCGGGGTTGAGGATGTTGACCAATCCGGCCAGGCCCAGGCCCAGACGGTCGATCAGGGCCTCGGCGGCCGTGCGGACGGCCGGGTCGCCGTACTGGGTGCGCAGCAGATCGTTGGCCTGCTGGAGCAACGACACCTCGGGACCCGGCTCGCGGCCGGCCTCGGCCAGCAGGGCCAGCGGGTCGGCCTCCACGTCCAGACAGCCGCGGCTTCCGCAGTGGCAGGGCCGGCCCTCCGGGTTGACGGTGAGGTGGCCGACCTCCAGGGCGAGCCCCGAGCTGCCGGTGTGCAGACGGCCGTCGAGGACGAGCGCGCCGCCGACGCCGCGGTGTCCGGTGGCCACGCACAGCAGGTCCCGGGCGCCCCGGCCGGCGCCGTGCCGGTGTTCGGCGAGCGCGGCGAGGTTGACGTCGTTGCCGCAGAAGGCGGGACCGGTGATGCCCGCCGCGCGCACGCGCTCCGCGAAGATCCGCCGGACGGGAGCACCGACCGGCCAGGCCAGGTGCAGGGGGTTGAGGGCGAGCCCGTCGGGTTCGGCCACGGCGGACGGTACGGCGAGGCCGGCGCCGACGCAGCGGCGGCCGGTCGTGCGCAGCAGTTCCGCGCCCGCCTCGACGACCGAGCCGAGCACCTTCGCCGGGTCGGCGTCGACGGTCTCGCAGCCGGGCGCGGTCGCCACGATCCGCCCGCCGAGGCCGACCAGCGCGGCCCGGAAGCCGTCGGCGTGGACCTGCGCGGCGAGCGCCACCGGGCCGTCCTCGGCGACCTCCAGCCGGTGCGAGGGGCGGCCCTGCGAGCCGGCCGCGGCGCCCGGCCGGGCGTCCACCCGGATCAGCCCGAGCGCCTCCAGCTCGGCGGCCACCGCACCGGCGGTCGCCCGGGTGACCCCGAGTTCCGCGGTGAGCACGGCCCGGGTCGGCGCCCGTCCGGTGTGCACCAGCTCCAGCGCGGGTCCGAGCGCTCCGCGCCCACGGTCCAGCCGCGCCCTAGAGGTGGTCCTCTCCCCCGCCGTCCGGGGATCCGCCTTGCCGCTCATGAGGGCGAGTCTCCCATGATCCGCAGGTGCGGCGGCCTACAGGCCGCTGACCCGAAGCGTGATGTTCAGACGTCCGGACAGCCCCAACTCGGTCGGCGCGGTGCCGCCGTACACCCGCGGAACCCCGTGGTGGGCGAGCCGGGAGGGTCCGCCGAAGACGAACAGGTCACCGCTGCGCAGTTCCACGTCCGTGTACGGCTTCGCGCGCGTCTCGGTGTTGCCGAATCGGAACACGCACGTATCGCCCAGACTCAGCGACACCACCGGCGCGTCCGCCTTCTCGTCGCTGTCGCGGTGCATGCCCATGCGGGCGTCGCCGTCGTAGAAGTTGATCAGTGCGATGTCGTACGCGTACGGCTCCTGGGGGCCCAGTGCGGCGACGGCGGCGCGGCGGCCCAGCTCGCCGAGCCAGGCCGGGAACGGCTTCACGGGGGCGCCGTCGCCGTCGACGGCCGTACGGGCGTAGGCGTACGGGTACGAGTGCCAACCGGGGCAGTCTGGGTTGTCCCGCACGGCCCGCCCGCAGTTCGGGCACCTGCGCACGACACCCCAGTGCCGGCCGAGGCAGACCTGCCGAGCGGTCATCGTGCCACCGCCCGGGGTGCGGACCGTGCGCAGTCCGGCCGGCGGCCGCGCCCAGTCCCGGCAGGCGGCGAGCAGCTCGCGCTGCCGGCCCGCGTCCAGCCAGTCCGGGACGTGCACGGCGCCCGGCGCGACCTCCGCGCGCTCCCGGGGAAACAGCTCCACGTCCACACGCTCCATCTTGCCGCAGGCCCGTCCCACCAGCTCTGAGCTGCGGCTCGGCTAGCCTGGGAGGCACGATGAGCGACCGAATGACGACACCGTGGGGCGAGGTCGAGCTGTCCCGCTTCCCCGAGGACCCGCGCGACCGGCTGCGCGCCTGGGACGCCGCCGACGCGTACCTGCTGCGCCACCTGGCCGAGGAGGGGGTGCCGCTCACCGGCTCGGTCGTGGTGGTCGGGGACCGCTGGGGCGCGCTGGCCACGGCGCTCGCGCAGCACCGGCCGACGCAGATCACCGACTCCTTCCTGAGCCAGGAGGCGACGCGGGCGAATCTGGCGCGGGCCGGTGTCGAGCCCGGTGCCGTCCGGTTGCTGACCACCCAGGATCCGCCGCCGCAGCGGGTGGACGTGCTGCTGGTGCGGGTGCCGAAGAGCCTGGCGCTGCTGGAGGACCAGCTGCTGCGGCTGGCGCCCGCCGTGCACGCCGGCACGGTGGTCGTGGGCACCGGGATGGTGAAGGAGATCCACACCTCCACGCTGCAGCTGTTCGAGCGGATCCTCGGCCCGACCCGGACCTCGCTGGCACAGCAGAAGGCCCGGCTGATCTTCTGCACCCCGGACCCGGCCCTGGAGCGGCCGGCGAACCCATGGCCGTACGGCTACACCCTCCCCGACGGCGTCGGGGCGGTCTCCGGGCGCCCGGTGGTCAACCACGCCGGCGTCTTCTGCGCCGACCACCTCGACATCGGCACCCGCTTCTTCCTCCAGCACCTGCCCGGTCCGGGCGCGGGCCGCGTGGTGGACCTCGGGTGCGGCAACGGCGTGGTCGGTACGGCGGTGGCGCTCGCCGATCCGTCGGCCGAGGTGCTGTTCGTGGACGAGTCCTTCCAGGCGGTGGCCTCGGCCGAGGCCACCTACAAGGCCAACGGGGTGCCGGGACACGCGGAGTTCCGCGTCGGCGACGGGCTGGCGGGGGTTGCGCCCGGCAGCGTGGACCTGGTCCTGAACAACCCGCCCTTCCACTCCCATCAGGCCACGACCGACGCGACGGCGTGGCGGATGTTCACGGGAGCGCGGCGCGCGCTGCGGCCGGGGGGTGAGCTGTGGGTGATCGGGAACCGGCATCTCGGGTATCACGTGAAGCTGAGGCGGTTGTTCGGGAACAGCGAACTGGTGGCTTCCGACCCGAAGTTCGTGGTGCTGCGGGCCGTCAAGAAGGGCTAGGCCGTCCGGGAGAGGACCGCGATGATCCGGCGCACCTCGTCGGCCATCGCCTCCCGTCCCACGCTGAGGTACTTGCGCGAGTCGACGGCCTCCGGATGCGCCGCGAGAAAGTCCCGGATCGCGCCGGTCATGGCCACATTGAGCGCCGTGCCGACGTTGACCTTGGCGATGCCGCCGGTGACCGCCGCGATCAGGCCGTCGTCCGGGACCCCGGAGGAGCCGTGCAGGACGAGCGGGACGGACAGCGCAGTGGAGAGCCGTTTGAGCAGGCCGTGGTCGAGGGTGGCGGTGCGGGTGGTCATCGCGTGCACGCTGCCGACGGCGACGGCGAGCGCGTCCACCCCGGTGCCCGCCACGAAGTCGCGGGCCTGGTCCGGATCGGTGCGGGCGCCGGGCGCGTGGGCGTCCAGCGGGAGCCTGCCGTCCTTGCCGCCGATCTGGCCCAACTCGGCCTCGATCCACAGCCCTTGCGAATGGGCCCAGTCGGCGGCGGCCCGGGTGGCGGACAGATTGTCGGCGTACGGCAGCCGGGCCGCGTCGTACATCACCGAGCTGAACCCGGCGTCGGGCGCCTGGCGCAGCAGGTGGTCGCTCTGCACATGGTCCAGGTGCAACGCGACGGGAACGGCGGCGCGTTCCGCGGCGGCGACGGCGGCCCTGGCCAGCGGCAGCAGCCGCCCGTAGCGGAACTTGACGGCGTTCTCGCTGACCTGGAGCACGACGGGCGCGCCGGCCGACTCGGCGCCGGCGATGACGGCCTCGACGTGCTCCAGGGTGATGACGTTGAACGCGACGACGGCGGATCTGGATTCGGCGGCTGCGGTGACCAGCTCGCCGGTGGACGCGAGGGGCACGTGAGGTGTCCTTCCGGGCGCGGGTCGGGGCTCAGGGGGCGAGGATCACCGAGCGGGTGAGGTGGCGCGGGCGGTCGGGGTCGAGGCCGCGGGAGGCGGCGACGGCGACCGCGAGCCGCTGGACGCGGACGAGTTCGGCGAGCGGGTCGAGCCCGCCGGCGATCCACCGGCCGCCGGTGGTGCGGACCTGTTCGGCGAGCCCGTCGGGTGCCTCGCCGAGCATCCAGGTGGCCGTGCCCTCGGTGGTGACGCTGATCGGACCGTGCCGGTACTCCATCGCCGGATACGCCTCGGTCCAGGACAGCGAGGCCTCGCGCATCTTCAGCCCGGCCTCGCTGGCGAGTCCGACAGTCCAGCCGCGGCCGAGGAAGGTGAACTGGGTGCAGGCGACCAGGCCTTCGGGCAGAGGGGTGGAGAGGGCCGTGCGCGCGTCGGCGACGACGGAGTCGGTGTGCAGGCCGAGGTGGGCGCGCAGGAGGGTGAGGGCGGTGGTGGCGAACCGGGTCTGGACGACGGAGCGTTCGTCGGCGAAGTCCAGGACGACCAAGTCGTCGGCGGCCGAGGCCACCGGGGTGTCCGGATCGCCGGTGACGGCCGTGGTCCGGGTCCTGCCCCTCAACTCACCCAGCAGTTCCAGCACTTCGGTGGTGGTGCCGGAGCGGGTCAGGGCCACCACCCGGTCGTACGAGCGCCCGTACGGGAACTCGGAGGCCGCGAACGCGTCTGTCTCACCCCGCCCCGCGCCCTCCCGCAGGGCGGCCACCGCCTGCGCCATGAAGTACGAGGTCCCGCACCCCACGATCGCGACCCGCTCCCCCGGCCCCGGCAGTGCGTCCCGGTACCGCCCCGCCTCCTCAGCCGCCCGTATCCAGCACTCCGGCTGGCTGTTCAGCTCGTTCTCGACATGGCTCATGGCCACACCCTCCCCCTTTCTGATTGTTCCTGCAAGATAGAGCGAATTTTCGAGCAAAATCAAGCATCCGAGCGCAGATCGAGGGTGCGCTAGGGTCGCCGGGAACACTTGGGAACGGAGGCTGCGGATGTCCCGGGACGCCCGCTGGAAGGCGCTGCTGGAGCTGCTCGTCGAGCGCGGCCGGCTGGAGGTGGAGGAGGCGGCGGCCGAGCTGGAGGTGTCGGCGGCGACGATCCGCCGGGACTTCGACCAGCTCGCCGAGCAGCAGATGCTGGTGCGCACCCGGGGCGGGGCGGTGGTGCACGGGGTGTCGTACGAACTCCCGTTGCGCTACAAGACAGCCCGCCGGGCCTCGGAGAAGCAGCGCATCGCCAAGGCCGTGGCCGAACTCGTCGCGCCCGGCGAGGCGGTGGGGCTGACCGGCGGCACGACCACCACGGAGGTGGCCCGCGCCCTCGCCGTACGCGGCGATCTGGCCACCGGATCACCCGCGCTGACCGTCGTCACCAACGCGCTCAACATCGCCAACGAGCTCGCCGTACGACCCCAGTTCAAGATCGTGGTGACGGGCGGTGTGGCGCGCCCGCAGTCCTACGAGCTCATCGGACCGCTCGCGGACGGGGTGCTCGGTCAGATCACGCTCGACGTGGCGGTGCTCGGGGTCGTCGCCTTCGACGTCACGCACGGCGCGGCGGCCCATGACGAGGCGGAGGCCGCGATCAACCGGCTGCTGTGCGAGCGCGCCGAGCGGGTGGTGGTCGCGGCGGACTCCAGCAAGCTGGGCCAGCGGGCGTTCGCCCGGATCTGCGGGGCGGAACTGGTGGACACGCTCGTGACGGACACGGCGGTGGGGCCGGAGACGGTACGCCGCTTCGAGGAGGCGGGCGTGCAGGTCGTCGCGGTGTGACGGGGGCACGGAGGAGGGCGTCCGGGGCCTCACGGCGTGACGGGAACGCGGAGGCGGGCGCCTGAGTGTCACGGTGTGACGGGAGCGAAGGCGGGCGTCCGGGGCCTCACGGCGTGACGGGAACGCGGAAGCGGGCGCCTGAGTGTCACGGTGTGACGGGAGCGAAGGCGGGCGTCCGGGGCCTCACGGCGTGACGGGAACGCGGAAGCGGGCACCTGAGTCGTCACGTTGCGACGGGAGCGAAGGAGAGCGCCGGGGCCTCACGGCGGGACGGGAACGCGGAAGCGGGCGCCTGGGTCGTCACGGTGTGGCGGGGCACGGAGGAGAGCGCCGGGGCCTCACGGCGGGACGGGAACGCGGAGGCGGGCGCCTGGGGCGTCGCGGCCTGACGGGAGCGCGAAGGCGGGCACTTGGGTCGTCGCGGCCTGACGGGAACGCGAGACGGGCGCCTGAGTCGGCGCGGCGTGACGGGGGCGCGGAGGCGCGCTTTCGGTGCCTCACAGTGTGACGGCGGGCTCGGCTCGGGCGAGGGATGGTCCGCAGGCACCGGCTGCCGGCTGCCCGCCGCGGTGCGGGTGCAGGGTGGAGGCGCGCAGTCGGCGCGAGTTCAGCGGTGCCGTCGGCCTTCACAGCCACCGCGCGACGCCGCGCGGATCAGATGCCGCGCCGCGACACCGCGCGGATCGGACACCACCACGTCGGGTCGTGCGCCTCAGATGCCGCCGCGGTCGGCCTTCACAAAGCCCGCGCCGCGTTGGTCGTTGCAGCCCGCCGGTGGCCGGTCGAGGGGGTCGGGCCAGGTCTGCTGGGCCTGGAGCGCCACGCTCACCAGGGTCAGCAGCAGGTCGACGTCGCTCGCCGCGTCCAGGCGCAGGGTCACCCACTGCGAACCGGGCACGAGCCTGATCGCGCCCGAGTCCCTGAGGTCCTTGGCGAACCGCCGGATCGCCCGGTCGGTCAGCCGCAGATCGACATCGCGGTCCGAGTGGAAGTGGGCGATCTCGCCCTGGGCCGAACTCACCGCCTGTCCCAGGCCGCAGCTCGGGACCGCCTGACTCAGGTCGGGCCAGGTCGCCAGTTGCGCGAGCGCGCGCGAGGCCAACGTCATGGGCCCATCATGGCCCGCTCACCCCTCGGCAACCAGCTCGTGAGCAAGCATTAACCGACCTGTATCCGACCGCGGAGCGTGCGCGGACGCCCTCGGAGGACACCGAACGAGGCATCGGGCCCGCCGCGTTGACGCCGCCGGCGGCCCGCACGAGCACAAGTCGGTGCAGGTCAAGGGCACATCGGTCGATTCCTGGGCACTCGGGCTCTAGTCAGTCCGAAGCACGGCCGAAGGCCGTTGTCGCCGAAGCGGGTGACGGCCGAGATCCGGTCGTCTCGCAGTGTGAGAACGACAAGCCCGAAGGCGTAGGCGACCGGTCTGCCGGGCTCGCCCAGGTAGCTGGCGGAGCCCCCGGCCGCCCCACCAGGGAAGGGCGCGGTAGAACCGGGCGATCGCCGTGTGTCCCTGGTACTCAAGCGGCTCGGGCGGCATCGTCAGCCACGCGTCCTCGGTCAGCAGCGCGAGGAGCCCGTCGACGTCGGCGTTCTCCAGCGCGTCCACGAACCGCCCGACGAGCGCGCGTTCCCGTGCCGAGCGCGGCAGCGGCGCTCGGTCCCGGTCCTGCGCGGGAAGCCGGCCGTCCAGCGCCGCAGCGCGCGTTGTGGGGCGCTGTTCACCGACGCGCCGCTGTTGTCGAGGAGTTCGGCCATTTCACCGGCGTGGAAGCCGAGGACATCGCACAGCACCAGGACCGCGCGCTGCCGTGGCGGCAGATGCCGGAGCCCGGCAGTGGACGAGAGCGCCGGCGCCTCCCGCGTCTCGTAACGGGCCTCCCGGGCCCGGCGCGGCGTCGGGCAGGTCCGCCGGCAGGGCGTCCGGACAGGGCTCGTACCAGATCACCTCGGAGCGGCGCGTGGGCTCGGGCACGTCCAGCGGCGGGCGGCCAGGCTCGCGCGGCTGCGGCCGGCGGCTCGCGTCGCGCAGCGCGTTCAGGCCGGTCCGCGGGGCGCCGGCCCGGGCAAACAGGCACCGACCGGGGCTCAGGTCCGGGGAGCGAGCGCGGCTCGAGACGCCGGTCCCGATTGCGGGTGTGGACCGTGGCGCCGGTCCGAGGTGCGGGCGCGGCGCGACATCGGCCGAGTCACCTCGGCCGCCTCCGCACCGGCACGATGTCACGCTCGTCGAGCGGCGCATCCCGCCTCATGGAGAGGCATGGGGAGGCTGAGCACGAAGGCGGGCACCCGAACACCCGACCGCCCCGCATATCCCTTGCCCCACCCCGCGCCGCCACCTAGCCTGACTTTGTGCCGCAAATAAACAAACCCCGAACGCACAACGTCGTGCCGGGTGGCAGCCGCGATCTCTCCCGGCTGCGCATCGCGCTGACCGCCTTCTTCGCCCTCGACGGCTTCGTCTTCGCGGGCTGGGTCGTCCGGATCCCCGCCATCAAGCAGCAGACCGACTCCTCCGCCAGCGCCCTGGGCCTGGCCCTGCTCGGCGTCTCGGCAGGTGCCGTCGTCACCATGACCCTGACCGGGCGGCTGTGCCGCCGCTACGGCAGCCATCCGGTCACCGTGGTCTGCGCCGTCCTGCTCTCCCTCAGCGTCAGCCTGCCGCCACTGACCCACTCCGCGCCCGCCCTCGGCGCCGTACTCCTCGTCTTCGGCGCCGCCTACGGCGGCATCAACGTCGCCTTCAACAGTGCCGCCGTCGACCTGGTGGCCGCGTTGCGGCGGCCCATCATGCCGTCGTTCCACGCGGCGTTCAGCCTCGGTGGCATGATCGGCGCCGGACTCGGCGGACTGGTCGCGGGCGCGCTCTCCCCCACTCAGCATCTGTTCGGGCTCACGCTGATCGGGCTGCTCGTCACGGCAATCGCCGGGCGCACCCTGTTGCGGCAGGAACCGCCCGTCCCGGCGGACAGCACCCCCTCCTCGCCCCCGCAGCCGCAGCCGCACCGTACCGCGGCGCGGCGGACCGGCGGCCGCGGGCTGGTCGCCGTCTTCGGGCTGATCGCGCTGTGCACCGCCTACGGCGAAGGCGCCATGGCCGACTGGGGCGCGCTCCACCTCCAGCAGGACCTCGCGGCGTCGTCCGGCGTGGCGGCGGCCGGGTACGCGTGTTTCGCGCTGGCCATGACCGTGGGCCGGGCGACCGGCACGACCCTCCTGGAGCGCTTCGGCCGCGCCCGCACGGTGATCACCGGCGGCACCGTCGCGGCGGTGGGCATGCTGCTCGGCTCGCTCGCGCCGTCCGTGTGGGCCGCGCTGCTCGGCTTCGCCGTCACCGGGCTGGGGCTCGCCAACCTCTTCCCGGTCGCCGTGGAGCGGGCGGGCGCGCTGACCGGCCCGTCCGGTGTGGCCGTCGCCTCGACCTTCGGCTATGGCGGCATGTTGCTCGGGCCGCCCGCCATCGGCTTCATGGCCGACTGGTTCTCCCTGCCGGCCGCGCTCACCAGCATCGCGGCACTGGCCGCCGTCGCCGCGGCCATCGGGGTGTGCACGCGGCGGACGATGGGCGCCTGAGGCCAGGGCGCCGGGATCGGCCGGGACCTTCAATCGCACCGACCGGACCCTCCACCGCACCGACCGGAAGCTTCACCGCCCCGAGAAGACGCCGCCGGCCGGCCCGGGCCGGCGCGCCCGGTCAGCGTCGCGCCGAAAGCCCGGTCGGCCCTCGCGTCGCACATTGTCGCCCGGTGGAGCGCGCCCATCCGGCACACTCACGGCCATGGACATTGCCGACTATCTTCAGACCCTGGACCGGGAGGGCCGGTCGCTCGCGGCGGCCGCCGCCGCGGCGGGGACCGATGCCAAGGTGCCGACCTGCCCGGACTGGCAGGTGCGCGACCTGCTGCGGCACACCGGCACGGTGCACCGGTGGGCCGCGGCCGTCGTCGCCGACGGGCACACGGGACCTCGCCCCATCGGCGACTCGCCGGACCTGGACGGTGACGAACTGGTGGACTGGTACCGGGACAGTCACCGCCTCCTGGTCGACACCCTGGCCGCCGCGCCGGCCGACCTGGAGTGCTGGACCTTCCACCCGGCGCCCACCCCCTCGGCGCTGGCCTTCTGGACCCGCAGGCAGGCGCACGAGACGACCGTCCACCGGTACGACGCGGAGGCCGCGCGCGGCGGGACGGCGTCGCCGATCGAGCCGGACTTCGCGGTGGACGGCATCGACGAGTTGCTGCGCGGCTTCCACGCCCGCCCCAGGAGCCGCGTCCGCACGGACGAGCCGCGTCTGCTGCGGGTGCGGGCGGTGAACGCAGGGCCGGACGCGGTGTGGACCGTACGGCTCACGTCGGAGCCACCGGTGACCGTACGGGACGCGGCGGACGAGGCCCATGCCGAACTGTCGGGCCCCGCCGACCGGTTGTACCTCGCCCTGTGGAACCGGGAGCCCGTGCCGAGCGTGTCCGGTGACCGCTCCCTCGCCGCCTTCTGGCGGGAGAAGAGCGGGATCTGACGCCTGGTCAGTCGCTTTCGGCCAGCATCCGGTTCAGCACCGCGCGCTGCACCGGCCGTACCTCGCGGTGCAGCGCGCGCCCCTTCGCGGTGAGCGCCACGCGCACCCCGCGCCGGTCCTCGGCACACATGGCGCGCTCGACCAGGCCGTCCTTCTCCAGGCGCCCGATCAGCCGGGACAGCGCGCTCTGGCTGAGGTGGACGCGCTCGGAGATCTCCTGCACGCGGTAGGCGCAGCCGCCGTCCGTCGCCGCGCCCTCGGCCAGCAGGTCGAGGACCTCGAAGTCGCTGGCGCACAGGCCGTGTCCGTGCAGGACCCGGTCCAGCTCGCACTGGGTGCGGGCATGCAGCCCCAGGATGCCCCGCCACTGCTCCACGAGCGCCTGCTCGGCCCTGTTCGACGCCATGGGCGCACCGTAGCAGAGAAGCGAGATTATTGCATCGGAATTAAATGCATTTGCATTTCATGCATGCGCATGTAGTCTCTGCCGTATGACCTCTCCGCTCACCCACTCCGCGGCCCCGTCCTCGACGGTCCGTTGGACCCCCCGGCTGTGGGGCACCCTGCTGGTGCTCTGCGCGGCGATGTTCCTGGACGCGCTGGACGTGTCGATGGTCGGCGTCGCACTGCCGTCCATCGGCTCCGACCTGCATCTGTCCACGTCGACGCTGCAATGGATCGTCAGCGGCTACATCCTGGGGTACGGCGGCCTGCTCCTCCTCGGCGGCCGCACCGCCGACCTGCTCGGCCGGCGCCAGGTGTTCCTCGTCGCCCTCGGCGTCTTCGCACTCGCCTCGCTGCTCGGCGGGCTCGTGGACTCGGGTCCGCTGCTGATCGCCAGCCGGTTCATCAAGGGCCTGAGCGCGGCCTTCACGGCTCCGGCCGGCCTGTCGATCATCACCACGACATTCCCGGAGGGCCCGCTGCGCAACCGCGCCCTCTCCATCTACACCACCTGCGCCGCGACCGGCTTCTCCATGGGCCTGGTGCTCTCGGGCCTGCTCACGGAGGCCAGCTGGCGCTTCACCATGCTGCTGCCCGCACCGATCGCCCTCCTCGCGCTGCTCGCCGGCCTGCGGCTGCTGCCGCGCAGCGCCCGCGAGGAGAACCACGACGGCTACGACATCCCCGGCGCCGTCCTCGGCACCGCGGCGATGCTGCTGCTGGTCTTCACCGTCGTCCAGGCACCCGAGGCCGGCTGGGCCTCGGCCCGCACGCTCTTGTCCTTCCTCGCCGTCGCGGTGCTGCTGACCGCCTTCGTCCTGGTCGAACGGCGCTCGCCGAGCCCGCTGATCCGGCTGGGCGTGCTGCGCTCGGGCAGCCAGGTCCGCGCCCAGCTCGGTGCGATCGCCTTCTTCGGCAGTTACGTCGGCTTCCAGTTCCTGACGACGCTGTACATGCAGTCCCTGCTCGGCTGGTCGGCGCTGCACACGGCACTCGCGTTCCTGCCGGCGGGCGCGCTGGTGGCGGTGTCCTCGACGAAGGTCGGCGGGATCGTCGACCGGTTCGGCACCCCGCGCCTGATCGCGACCGGCTTCGCCTTCATGGTCCTCGGCTACGCGCTGTTCCTGCGGGTCGACCTCGACCCGGTGTACGCGGCCGTGATCCTGCCGTCCATGCTGCTGATCGGCGCGGCCTGCGCGCTGGTCTTCCCGTCGCTCAACATCCAGGCCACCAACGGGGTCGAGGACCACGAGCAGGGCATGGTCTCCGGCCTGCTCAACACCTCGGTGCAGGTGGGCGGCGCGATCTTCCTGGCGGTGGTCACCGCCGTGGTGACCGCGAACGCCCCCGCGCACGCCACCCCGCAGGCCGTCCTCGACAGCTACCGGCCGGGCTTCACGGTCGTCACGGGCATCGCGGCGGCGGGCTTGCTGATCACCCTCACCGGTCTGCGCAGCCGTCGTACGCAGCCGTCCCTCGTGGTCGCCAGGTCCACCGTGGAGGAGGCGGAAGCGGAGCGCGTGCCGGTCCGCGACTGAGCGCTCCGCGGGAAAGGCCGTGATGGGCCGTCGATCGTCTGCGGGTCCGTCGTGGCCGATCGCGCAGTTCCCCGCGCCCCTGCGGGGCGCTGCCATGCCCGGCGGGGCTCTTGCCCCGCCGGGCGCGCGTGTCCGGCAAGCGGGTGCGCTCCTCGGCGTGCTGATGCGCTTCCGGCGGGCGATTCAGCCCAGCCAGCCGGGTCGTACCAACCCCGACTCGTAGGCCAGCACCACCAGTTGCGCTCGGTCCCGTGCGCCCAGTTTCACCATCGTGCGGCTCACATGGGTCTTGGCGGTGAGCGGGCTGACCACCAGCCGGCGGGCGATCTCCTCGTTGGACAGGCCGATGCCGACCAGCGCCATCACCTCCCTTTCCCGCTCGGTGAGCCGGCCGAGCGCATCCGCCGCCGCGGGCTCCTTGGAGCGGGCCGCGAACTCCGCGATCAGCCGGCGCGTGACACCCGGCGACAGCAGTGCGTCGCCCTGGACCACCGCCCGTACCGCGCGCAGCAGTTCGTCCGGTTCGGTGTCCTTCACCAGAAAGCCCGAGGCGCCGGAGCGGATCGCCTCGAAGACGTACTCGTCCAGCTCGAAGGTGGTGAGCATGACCACCTTCACGTCCCTCAGCTCCGCGTCTCCCGTGATGCGCCGGGTCGCGGCGAGACCGTCGAGCAGGGGCATCCGGATGTCCATCAGGACGACGTCCGGGCGCAGTTCGCGCACCAGACGCAGCGCCTCCTCGCCGTCGGCCGCCTCGCCGGCCACCCCGATGTCCGGCTGAGCGTCGAGCAATGCCCTGAAACCGGCCCGCACCAGCGACTGGTCGTCGGCGAGCAGTACCCGGATCACTGGTCCTCCCTGGGGTGCGACGGCAGTACGGCGAGCACCCGGAAGCCGCCGTCGGCGCGCGGGCCCGCCTCGATCGTGCCACCCAGCGCGGCGGCCCGCTCCCGCATGCCGGCCAGTCCGTTGCCGCTGCCCCCGGCGTCGGCGCCGGTGGCCGGCCCGTCGTCGTCGATGCGCAGCCGCAGCGCCTCCCCGTCATGGGCGAACCGCACGCGCGCGTGCCGCGATCCGGAGTGCCGTACGACGTTGGTCAGGGCCTCCTGCACGATACGGAAGGCGGCGAGGTCGGCACCGGGCGGCAACTGCGGTGGCTCGCCCTCGATCTCCACGGTGAGTCCGGCCGCGGCCGCCTGCTCCACCAGTTCCGGCAGCCGGCTCAGGCCGGGGGCGGGGGCGCGCGGCGCGGCGCCGGGGGCGCGCAGGGTGTCGAGCACCTGGCGCACCTCGCCGAGCGCCTCCTTGCTGGCGGCCTTGATGGTGGTGAGCGCGGCGCGCGCCTGCTCGGGGTCGCTGTCGAGCAGGGCGAGCCCCATGCCGGCCTGGACGTTGATGACCGAGATGCTGTGCGCGAGGACGTCGTGCAACTCGCGGGCGATCCGCAGCCGTTCCTCGTCCGCGCGGCGCCGCGCCGCCTCCGCCCGGTCGGCGCGCTCCCGTGCCCACTGCTCGCGCCGCACCCGGACCAGTTCGGCCAGGGCTACGACGGCCAGCACCCAGGCGCCGATGCCGATCTCCTGGTAGACGCTGCCGCCCTTGTCGCCCGAGGGCGGGAGCCAGCGATAGAACCACAGGGCGACCAGGGCGTGCCCGGCCCACAGCAGCCCCACGGCCCCCCAGGCCGCCCGCCGGTGCCCGGCGACGACCGCGCTGAAACAGCCGACGGCGACGGTCAGGAAGACCGGTCCGTAGGGGTAACCCGCGGCCAGGTAGACGAGGGTCGCCACCGCGGTGCCGTAGGCCACGGCCACCGGGTGCCGGTGCCGCCACAGCAGCAGGACCGAGCCGACGAGCAGCAGCATGCGCGCGTAGCCGTCCAGAGGCACACGGTGAGGCTGGCTGTGGGCCGCGAAGTGGGTGCCGATGAGGACGAACGCGGTGAGCAGCACGGTGGTGCGCCAGGGCCAGTGCGCCCGGTCCGGCTCCGTCTCGTCGGGGGCGCTCCGCCACGGCGGCCCGTGCCGCCACCGGTGACCTGCGGCGCGCTGCTCTTCCATGCAGGCCACGGTAGACGCCGCCGGGTGGCAGGGACGTCAGCCGGACGAGGTGATCACGGGTACTCCCGGGGAAGTACGACGCCGACCGCGGGCTCGGCATCGGACCGCCCTGCGCCTACCGCAGCCCGACTCCGTGGGCCAGCCCCGTGACCGCGTGCCGGAAGAAGGCCTCCCTGTCCTCGACCACCTTGTTGAACTGGCCGAACAGCTCGAAGCTGACCAGCCCGAACAGCTGGGCCCAGGCCGCCACCAGTGCCGCGATCGCCTCGGGCGGCAGATCGGGAGCGAGGTCGGCGGCCATGCGCTCGGCCTCGGGGCGCAGCCCGGCAGGCAGGGGCAGGTCGGCGAGGCCGGAGTCCTCGTGGCTGTCGCGGACGATGCCGATGAAGACCAGGCCGACCCGGGCGGCGGCCGGGACGGTTGTCTGAGGGGCGGCATAACCCGGCACAGGCGAGCCGTAGATCAGCGCGTACTCGTGCGGGTGGGCGAGCGCCCAGGCGCGCACCGCCTCGCACACCGCTGTCCAGCGGGGCACCGGAGCGGCGCCGGCCGCGGCGTCCCTCGCCTGCTCGGCCGCCTCGCCGAGGGAGTCGTAGGCATCGATGATCAGGGCGGTGAGCAGCTCGTCACGGCTGGGGAAGTAGCGGTAGAGCGCCGAGGAGACCATGCCCAGTTCGCGGGCGATGGCCCGCAGCGAGAGCTTGGCCGCGCCTTCTTCCGCCAGCTGTCTGCGGGCCGCTTCCTTGATGGCGGCGGTGACTTCGATCCTGGCCCGTGCCCGGGCGCCCTGTGTGGTGCTCATACTTGCAGTGTGCCACGCAGGAGAGCAGTGCACACAAAGGAGAGCGCTGAACAAAAAAGAGAGCGCCGCTCTTGCTTCGGAGCATCTGTCTGCGCCACAATCGAGACAAGCGAGAGCACCGCTCTCCTCAACCGTGGGGGTCACCATGTCGACACACGTCAAGAAGCCGGGCTGGTTCACCGTCAACGTCTTCAACCGGGCGGTCGCCTGGCTCACCCGGCGCGGCCTCAGTGTCTGGGGCTCCAGGGTCCTGGCGGTGCGCGGGCGCAAGAGCGGAGAGTGGCGCACCACTCCGGTGAACCTGCTGACGGTGGACGGACAGCAGTACCTGCTCGCCCCGCGCGGTCATGTCCAGTGGACCCACAACATGCGGGCGGCCGGCGGCGGCGAGCTGCGGCTCGGCAAGAACGTGGACGTCTTCACCGCCACCGAGGTCGCCGACGACGACAAGGTCCCGCTGCTGCGCGCCTACCTCAAGCGCTGGAAGGCGGAGGTCGGGGTCTTCTTCAACGGCGTCGGCCCCGACTCCCCGGACGAGGACCTGCGGCGCATCGCCCCCGACCACCCGGTCTTCCACATCACGGTCACGAACTGACCGGAACCCGCTCCCGGCGCAACACGGACCGGCGCCGCCCCCACCGGCCCGGTTCTCGCGCGTCTCACGCACGGGACCGGTTCTCGCGCGCCCACCGGCCCGGCCCCATACGGGCCCCGTCCAGCCCGGTTCCCGCGCCTCTCCCGCACCCGACCCGTTCTCGCACCGGACCGGACCGGCTCTCGCGCGCCCACCGGCCCGGCCCCATACGGGCCCCGCCCAGCCCGGTTCTCGTACCTCTCCCGCACCCGACCCGTTCTCGCACCCCCACACCGGACCAGCTCTCGCACCCCCGCCGGACCGGTCCCATACGGGCCCCGCCCAGCCGGTCCCCGTGCCTCTCCCGCACCCGACCCGCTTCTCGCACCCCCACACCGGACCAGCTCTCGCACCCCCGCCGGACCGGTCCCATACGGGCCCCGCCCAGCCGGTCCCCGTGCCTCTCCAGCACCGGACCGGTTCTCGCGCGCCCACCGGCCCGGTCCCATACGGGCCCCGTCCAGCCCGGTTCCCGCGCCTCTCCCGCGCCGGACCGGCTCTCACACGCCACACCCGGCCCAGCTCAGGCGCCCCCATCGACCCGGTTCTCATACCGGCTCTCGCGCCCCACTGGGCCGGTCCGCGCGGGCTCCCATAGGCGCGGTCCGCACAGGCCCTCCGGCCCGCGAGACCCGTCGTCGGCCTTGTCCGGTGCGGTCAGGAACCGGCTGGGTCCTCGACCGGAACCGCCGCCCCCCGGTCCAGCGCGGTCAGGGCGCGCTGGGCGATGGGGTGGGTGCGGACGAGGTCGCCCAGGGAGGTCGAGCCCTGGGTGATGTCCCGGAAGGCCTTCCACGCGGGACGGAAGCCGGTGAGGGCCGCGTGGAAGAGGCCGGGGCGCTTCTCGAACACGGCCAGCATGCGCTTGCCGACGCTCATCTCGACGCCGAGCCCGGCCTTGATCGCGAACGCATAGTTCAGGGCCTGGCGGCGGGTGTCCACCGCGTCGTGCGCCTCGGCGATGCGCACTGCCCACTCCCCCGCCAGCCGGCCCGAGCGCAGCGCGAAGGAGATGCCCTCGCGGGTCCACGGCTCCAGCAGTCCGGCCGCGTCACCGCAGACCAGCACCCGGCCCCGGGACAGCGGCGAGTCATCGGCGCGGCAGCGGGTCAGATGTCCGGAGGAGACGGCCGGCTCGAAGCCGGACAGGCCGAGGCGGGCGATGAAGTCCTCCAAGTACCGCTTGGTGGCGGCGCCTTCACCGCGCGCGGAGATCACGCCGACCGTCAGGGTGTCGCCCTTGGGGAACACCCAACCGTAACTGCCCGGCATCGGGCCCCAGTCGATGAGCACCCGTCCCTTCCAGTCCTCGGCGACCGGCTCCGGGACCGGGATCTCCGCCTCCAGGCCGAGGTCCACCTGGTCCAGCTTCACCCCGACGTGCGCCCCTATGCGGCTGGCGCTGCCGTCGGCGCCGACGACCGCGCGGGCCAGCACCGTCTCGCCGCCCTGCAGGACCACGGCGACCGTACGCCGGTCGGGCACCGCCGAGCCGTGCTGCTCGACCCGCTGCACCGTGACGCCCGTACGCAGCTCGGCGCCCGCCTTCCGGGCGTGCTCGACCAGTTGCTGGTCGAACTCGGGCCGGTTGATCAGACCGAACAGCATCTGCTTGGAGCGGCGGGTGCGGGTGAAGCGGCCGTTGTTCGAGAAGGTGACCGCGTGCACCCGGTCGCGGAGGGGCAGCTCGAAGCCGGGCGGCAGCGCGTCGCGCGAGGGGCCGATGATTCCGCCGCCGCAGGTCTTGTAGCGCGGCAACTCGGCCTTCTCCAGCAACAGCACGCGCCGGCCCGCGACCGCCGCCGCGTAGGCCGCCGAGGCCCCTGCGGGCCCCGCGCCCACCACGACGACGTCCCACACCCGCTCCACGTCGTCCGCCGAAGAGTTCTCGCCGCTCACGATGGTCTACCGCTCCGATCAAGCCGCTGCCGTAGTGTCCCCCGCATCCTACGGCGGCCATCGCCGCAGGCCACTGTGGGAGTATCGGAGGCACATACCCTGTTCAAGCTGTTCAACGTCGCACCCACGAGGAGCGTGCCCATGTCGTCGAATCCGGTCGCCGAGACCGTCGCCTCGCTGCTGCCCAGAGCGAAGGCGGAGCTGACCGAACTGGTCGCCTTCAAGTCGGTGGCGGACTTCACGCAGTTCCCGAAGAGCGAGAGCGAGGGCGCCGCGAACTGGATCGCCGACGCGCTGCGCGCCGAGGGATTCGTCGACGTGGCCCTGCTCGACACCCCGGACGGCACACAGTCCGTCTACGGCTACCTGCCGGGCCCGGAGGGCGCGAAAACGGTTCTCCTCTACGCGCACTACGACGTGCAGCCGCCGCTGGACGAGGCCGGCTGGACCACCCCGCCGTTCGAGCTGACCGAGCGCGACGGCCGCTGGTACGGCCGCGGGGCCGCCGACTGCAAGGGCGGCGTGATCATGCACCTGCTCGCGCTGCGCGCCCTGAAGGCGGACGGCGGCGTCCCGGTGAACGTCAAGGTGATCGTCGAGGGCTCCGAGGAGCAGGGCACCGGCGGCCTGGAGCGGTACGCCGAGGAGCACCCGGAGCTGCTGGCGGCCGACACCATAGTGATCGGCGACGCGGGCAACTTCCGCGTCGGCCTGCCGACGGTGACCACCACGCTGCGCGGCATGACCCTGGTCCGGGTGCGGATCGACACCCTCGCCGGCAATCTGCACTCCGGCTCCTTCGGCGGCGCCGCCCCGGACGCACTCGCCGCACTGATCCGCGTGCTGGACTCGCTGCGGGCCGAGGACGGCACGACGACGGTCGAGGGGCTGGACTCCACGGGGACGTGGGACGGCCTGGAGTACCCCGAGGAGCAGTTCCGCGCGGACGCCAAGGTGCTCGACGGCGTCGGGCTGATCGGCAACGGCACGGTCGCCGACCGCGTCTGGGCCCGCCCGGCCGTCACCGTCCTCGGCATCGACTGCCCGCCGGTCGTCGGCGCCACCCCGTCCGTGCACTCCAGCGCCCGCGCGCTGGTCAGCCTGCGGGTGCCGCCGGGCGTGGACGCGGGACAGGCGAGCAAGCTGCTGGAGGCCCACCTCACGGCGCACACCCCGTGGGGCGCCCGGGTCACCACCGAGCAGATCGGCCAGGGCCAGGCCTTCCGCGCCGACGCCTCCAGCCCGGCCTACCAGGCGATGGCCGACGCGATGGCGGTCGCCTACCCGGGCGAGACCATGCAGTACGCCGGTGAGGGCGGCTCCATCCCGCTGTGCAACACCCTCGCCGGCCTGTACCCGCAGGCGGAGATCCTGCTCATCGGCCTGAGCGAGCCGGAGGCGCGGATCCACGCGGTCAATGAGAGCGTGTCTCCCAGGGAGCTGGAGCAGTTGTCGGTCGCCGAGGCCCTCTTCCTGCGCAACTACGCGGGCTGATCGCTTCTGCCCGTGGCAGAGCGCCCTCACCTCGGGCGGGGGCGCCGCCTACGGTCGGCCCATGGACGTCATCGAACTGCTCCCTCGGCTCCACCTCCTGCGCTTCCCCGTCGGCCAGGCCTATCTCTGGCGCGACGACGACGCGTTGACGCTGATCGACGCGGGCACGATCGGTGCCGGCCGCGCCATCGCCGAGGCGGTCGGGGCGCTGGGGCACGCGCCCGGGGACGTACGGCGGATCGTGCTGACCCACTTCCACGAGGACCACGTGGGCGGGGCGGGCGAGTTCGCAGCACTGAGCGGCGCGGAGGTACTGGCCCACGATCTCGACGCGCCGTTCGTCCGAGGTGAACTCCAGGGCCCGCCACCGCGTTTCGAGGAGTGGGAGCTGCCGATCCACGCGGAGGTCGCCCGGCATCTGCCCAAGGGCACACCGGTGCCCCCGGCCGCGGTCACCGGTGTGGCCGACGGCGATGTGCTGGGCTTCGGCGGCGGCGCCCGGGTGATCCACGTACCGGGGCACACGGACGGCAGCATCGCCCTGTTCCTGCCGGACGAGCGGGTGCTGTTCACCGGGGACACGGTGGCGGCCTCACCGGTCGACGGCACGGTGATCCCGGGCGTCTTCAACCTCGACCGGCCCCAACTCCTCGCCGCGCTCGTCCGGTTGGCCGAGCTGGACGCGGAGGTGGCGTGCTTCGGACACGGGGACGCCGTGGTGGGAGGCGCCGCCGCAGCGCTGCGCAAGGTCGCGAACACCCACTGACCAGTGGGGCGCGGCCGTAACGCCGGCACACCGCACCACCTCCCAGGTCGGCCGGACGACCACCGGACCGCAGGCGCGGGTCAGCCGACGGGTACGCCCGCCTCCAGATACAGCGCGGTCCCCCGCTCTCGGGCCCGCAGTGCCCAGCGCAGCCGCTCGTAGCGGACCGGCGGCAGCAGTTCGGCGGCCTCCTGCTCGCTGGCGAAACGCCAGCCGCGCAGCTCGGGGCCCGGCAGCAGCACCCGGGACGCCTCGCCGGTCTCCAGGCGGCCGCCGTCGAACAGCAGCCGCAGCCCGCCGAAGCCGGGCGGCACCGGCCGTTCCCAGTCCACGACGAGCAGCCGGGGCACCTCCCGCAGCCGTATCCCCGTCTCCTCGGCGACCTCGCGCATTCCGGCGCGGGCCGGTGCCTCGCCGCGCTCGACGACGCCGCCGGGGAACTCCCAGCCGGGCTTGTAGGTGGGGTCCACGAGGAGCACCCGGTCGCGCTCGTCGAAGAGCAGCACCCCGGCGGCCAGGGTCTCGGCGGTCGGTTCGGGGGTCTGCACGATGTCGCAGGGCGGTACGGCACCGCTGCCGACGGCGTCGGCGATGCGGACGGCGGTGGCGTACGGGGTGAGGGCGCTGGTGTCCACGAGGTGGGCGTCGGCGGTCAGCCAGGAGGCGAGGGCGGCGCGGTAGGGCTCGATGTGGTCGTAGGCCCACTGCCGCACCCGTATCTCGCCGTCAGGCAGGTCCGGCGGGATCTCCCGCCCGGCTATCCGCTCGCGCAGGATCGTTTCAGCCGGGGCGAGCAGCAGATGGTGCACGGGGATCCTGCGGGCGGCGAGGCCGCCGAAGATCTCGTCGCGGTACTCCTGGCGGAGCAGGGTCATCGGCACCACGAGCGTCCCGCCCAGCTCGGCGAGCATCGCGGCCACCGTGTCGATCACGAGCCGGCGCCAGATCGGCAGGTCCTGGAAGTCACCTACCTCGGCGAGGCGCTTGGCCGGCAGAAGGTGCCTCAGCCCCGCGCCGATGACCTCGGGGTCGAAGAGCGTGCTGTTCGGGATCAGCTCGATCAGTTCCCGTGCGGTGGTGGTCTTCCCCGCACCGAACGCGCCGTTGATCCAGACGACGGTCACGGACTCCCCCTCTTGTGTAGGCCCCCTGAGGCTTGCCCGCTCCACCCTGCCACGGAAACCCCGCCCCGGTGAGGGCGCGGGAACGGCAGTGCCGGCGCCCCCCTGAGGTGGGGACACCGGCACGCGTGCCATGGGCCATGGGGCGTGGGCCTACTCCTGGCCGCCGAGCGCGTTGTCATCGACGGCGAAGCTGTCCTGGCTGGCCAGGTGACCGGCCGAGTCGAGGGTGTCCGAGACCTTGAGGTCCTTGAGGGGCCCCTGGTCCGCCGCGTGGGAGGGGGTGATGGCAGCCACGACGAATCCGGTGGCCAGGGTGGCGATGGCGAGCATGCTGCGCTTCTTCATGCACTGACCAACTGCGGATCCGGGCCAGGGGTCACGCGGATACCCGCGAGTGGACGCCGGGGGTTCCGCCCGGGTGGGAAGGCCGGGGATACGTCCGGGGAGAACCGGGGGACGCACGGCGGAAGGCAGGGGGACGCCCTGCGCGATAGCCGGGGAACGCCCAACGGAACACCGGAGCAACGCCCAACGCGAAAGCCGAGGGAACACCCAGCGAAAGACCGGAGCAACGCCCAACGCGAAAGCCGAGGGAACACCCAGCGAAAGACCGGAGCAACGCCCAACGCGAAAGCCGAGGGACGCCGGCGGAAGCCCGAGGAAGGCCCGCCGGAAGCACGAGGAACGCCCGCCGAAAGCCCGAGGAAGGCCCGGCAGGGCCAGGTGACGCCCAGAAGGAGGGTGCATCGAGAAGCCCGGCGCTCACGTCCACCTCTAGGCGCAGGGCGACGCGGCGGCGGTGCGCAACGTCATCGCCGCCCCGTCGGTCTGGTCGGCACGCTGTCCGTCGAGGCCGGCACGGGGTGCGGGCTGCGGGTGCCCCCGCGCTCTCGTCTCAGGGCACCCCGAGCGTGTCACGTGCCCGCCGTGCCGCGAGCATGCCCTGGACTGGCTCCCGCGGCTCGCCGGCCGGCTGGAGCGGGCGGCCGGGCAGCCGGGACCGATCGCCGACCGGGCCCGGGTGCAGCGAGCAGCCGCCCAACACCGCGATTCGGCACGGCGGTTCACGGCAGCCAGAGGATGCGGTCCCCGTCGAAACCCGCTGGTCCGCTCCCGCATGGGGCCGGTATCGTCCGAGGTCCCGGCCCTCCCGCTCCTGTGGCAGGCCCCGACCAGAATTGCGACATCATGACCAGCCGGCCCCCGACGACGACCCTCTGGCGACCGACAGGCCCCAAGGAGCTGGAGCTGGTCCGCGCGCTCGACTGGCGGGCCTGGCCGCCCCGGCTTCCGGAGCAGCCGATCTTCTACCCGGTCCTCAACGAGGACTACGCGATCCGCATCGCCCGGGACTGGAACGTCAAGCACGACGGCGCCGGCTTCGTGACCCGCTTCGAGGTCGACACGGAGTTCCTCGGCCGCTATCCGGTCCGCCAGGCCGGCGGCGAGACGATCCTCGAACTGTGGGTCCCGGCGGAGGAGCTGGACGAGTTCAACGCCCATATCGTCGGCCGTATCGAAGTCGTGCGGGAGTTCCGGTGAGCGAGCCCGCCGCCTGCCACGCCGGAGGCGACCGCATCGAGGACGTCCGGCGCTCCGGCGACCGGCTCCTGCGGACCGCGGCCGGCCTGTCCGACGCGGGACTCCGCGCACCGTCCGAGCTGCCCGGCTGGACTCGCGCCCATGTGCTCGCCCATGTCGCCCACAGCGTCGACGCCTATGTGTGGCTCGTGCGGCTCGCGCACACCGGCCGCGAACCGGGTCCGCGCGCGAACGCGGCGACGCTGTCCGCGGCAGTCGAGCGGGACGCGGCCCTGTCCGCCGTCCGGCTCCTGGCCCGGCTGCGGGAGAGCCTGGACCGGTTCACGGCACAGGCGCGCGACATGCCGGCCCCCGCCTGGGACCGTCCGGTCACGGCACTGGCCGGCTGGCGGCACCCTTCCTGGTACCTCCTGCTGCGCTGCCTGCGGGAGTTGGAGACTCACCACCTCGACCTGGGCCTCGGCCATGGCACCGAGCAGTGGCCCGACAGCTACGTCTCCTGGGCGCTGGACGACACCCTCACCACGCTGCGCACCCAGGGCTTTCCGCTCGCCTCGGTGGCGGCCGTGGATCTCGGTCGGCGCTGGTCCATGGCGGCGGAGGGGCCCTCGGTCGCCGGGGCCGGGCACCAGGTACTCGGCTGGCTCAGCGGACGGACTCCGGCCGGCGTGCTGACGACGGACAGCCCGGCCCCTCTCCTCCCCGCCCCGCCCGCCTGGCCCCAGCCTCCTCTGCCCGGCTGGGGCCGCGTCGACGACGAGGCGTGAGCCCCGGAAGCGCACACATCCGAACGCCCGACAGGGGCGACTGAACCAAACGGCCCTGCCGACCACACTTCTGACGGCATATCGAACAGTCGGGACGCACCTCTTCCAACACAGTCCGACACGTCCTACCGTAATCGCGCACAGCTGACACATACATGACGCCCAGGCGCCGCCCTGTCGTCAGCCACCATTCGCGAGTCGGAGGAACGTCAACGATGCGTCACCCTCACACCCGCACGACCCGCACAACCCGCACAACCCGCCGAAGAGTCGCGGGAGCACTCACCGCAGGCCTGCTGTGCGCGGCGGGCCTCGCCGGCCCCGCGCTGGCGGCCCCCGCCCAAAGCCCGGCCGCTCCCGCCTTGGCCGATGGTCTCGCCCTCACTCCGCCCATGGGCTTCAACAACTGGAACTCCACGCACTGCCGCGCGGACTTCAACGAGAGCATGGTCAAGGGCATCGCCGACCTCTTCGTGGCGAAGGGCCTGAAGGACGCCGGCTACCAGTACGTCAACCTGGACGACTGCTGGGCCCTGCCGCAGCGCGACGCCGACGGCAAGCTGGTGCCCGATCCGGCCCGCTTCCCGAACGGCATCAAGGCCGTCGCCGACTACGTCCACTCCAAGGGGCTCAAACTCGGCATCTACACCAGCGCCGGCACCAAGACCTGCAACAGCGCGGGCTTCCCCGGCGCGCTCGGCCACGAGTACAGCGACGCCCAGCAATTCGCCGACTGGGGCGTGGACTACCTGAAGTACGACAACTGCAACAACCAGGGCGTGGACGCCAAGCAGCGGTACACCACCATGCGGGACGCGCTCAAGGCGACCGGTCGGCCCATCGTCTACAGCATCTGCGAATGGGGCCAGAACAGGCCCTGGGAGTGGGCGTCTGACGTAGGTCACCTGTGGCGGACCACCGGTGACATCAGCGACAGCTGGTCCTCGATGCTGTCGATCCTGAAGCAGAACCTGCCGCTCGCGCCGTACGCCGGACCCGGCCACTGGAACGACCCCGACATGCTGGAGGTCGGCAACGGCGGCATGACGGACACCGAGTACCGCTCGCACTTCTCCCTCTGGTCGGTCATGGCCGCGCCACTGCTGATCGGCACGGATCTGCGCAAGGCCTCCCAGGCGACCCTCGACATCCTGGACAACAAGGAGGTCATCGCCGTCGACCAGGACCCACTGGGCAAGCAGGGCACGGTCGTCTCCTCGGCGGGCGGACGCTGGGTCATCGCCAAGGAGATGAAGGACGGCAGCCGCGCAGTCGCCCTGTTCAACGAGTCCGGCAGCGCGCAGCGGATCGCCACCACCGCGTCCGCCGTCGGCCTGCCCGACGCCACCGCGTACACCCTGCGGGACCTGTGGCAGCACAAGAGCTACAACACCGCCGGCACCATCGCGGCCACCGTCCCCGCCCACGGCACGGTCCTGCTGCGCGTCTCGGCCGACCCGCGCTGGGCCGCGCACCCGCCCGCCGCCGAACTCGGCCTGGACGGCAGCCCGTTGCTGGAGGCGGGTACGCCGGCCACGCTGACCAGCACCGTCACCGACCTCGGCCGCACTCCGGCGCGCCAGATGTCCGTGTCCCTGACCGGCCCCGACGGGTGGACCGTACGGCCCTCGTCGCCGGCCACGGCCGCCGCCCTAGCCACTGGCAGCACCCTGCGCACCGGCTGGACCGTCACCGCGCCGGCCGGGACACCGACCGGCTCCTACGGCCTCACCCTCCAAGCGCGTTACCTCTCACCGGCCGGACAACGCGTCACCAGCACCCTTCCACTGACCGCGTCCGTCGTCGTGCGGCCGCCCGCCGGGACGTCGTACCTCAGCGATCTGCCCTGGCTGTCGGCGACCAGCGGGTGGGGGCCGGTGGAGCGCGACACCAGCAACGGGGAGAGCGCCGCGGGCGACGGCCACCCGATCACCATCGGCGGCACCGTGTACGCCAAGGGCCTCGGCGTCCACGCCCTGAGCGACGTCTCCTTCTACACCGGCAAGGCCTGCGGCAAGGTCACCGCGGACGTCGGCGTCGACGACGAGAAGGGCACGCAGGGCACCGTCACCTTCGAGATCTGGGCCGACGGCACGAAGGTCGCCTCGACCGGCGTCCTGACCAACGCGATGCCCGCCCAGCCCCTCACCGCCGACGTCACCGGCGCCCAGGTGGTCCGCCTGGTCGTCACCGACGCGGGCGACGGCATCGACTCGGACCATGCGGACTGGGCAGACGCACGCGTGAGTTGCTGACCGTGCGGCTGCGGGCCGTCATGCCCGGCAAGGGCGCGGATCCAGGTGCGGCGGCTGCGACTCCCCAGGGGCGCGGGGCTGTGTCTGCTATGCGGCTCCGCCGCGCGGGCGCGACCAGCCCACCACACATCCGCGCCTGGCAGACGGCCCGCAGCACAACGGCGCCGCCCCAGCGGCACCTGCGGCGAGCAGCGCTACCGCTCAAACCCCCGCCGTAGCGTCCGGCCGCCGAGCCAGCGCCGCGGCCGCCGCGCCGACCAGCCCCGCGTCCGTGCCCATCTGCGCGGGCACGACCCGCAGGCGCTGGACGAAGGACAGCGTGGCGTAGTCGCCGAGTGCCTTGCGCAGGGGGGTGAAGAGGATGTCGCCCGCCTTGCCGACGCCGCCGCCGATCACGGCGATGTCGATCTCGACCAGGGTCGCGGTGGCCGCGATGCCGGCGGCCAGCGCCTGTGCCGCACGCTCGAAGGAGGCCACCGCGACCGGGTCGCCCTCGCGGGCGGCGGCGGCCACGGCGGCGGCCGAGGTGTCGCCGTCCAGGCCGGGACGCCAGCCCCGGTCCAGGGCGCGGCGGGCGATGTTCGGGCCGCTCGCGATCCGCTCCACGCAGCCGCGCGAGCCGCACGGGCACGGGTCGCCGTCGAGGTCGACGGTGATGTGGCCGATGTGCCCGGCGTTGCCGGTCGGCCCGGGGTGCAGCCGGCCGTTCAGGACCAGGCCGCCCCCGACGCCGGTCGACACGACCATGCACAGCGCGTTGTCGTGGCCGCGGGCGGCGCCCTGCCAGTGCTCGGCCGCCGTGATCGCGACGCCGTCGCCGATCAGCTCGACCGGCAGTCCGCCGGTGGCCGCGCGCACCCGCTCGACCAGCGGGAAGTCCCGCCAGCCCGGCACGTTCACCGGACTGACCGTGCCCGCCGACGCGTCCACCGGGCCGGCGCTGCCGATGCCGACGGTGTCGGCGCGTTCCCACAGCGGCGACCCGGCGAGGTCGCCGAGGACCTCCTCGACGGCCCGCATGACTGTTTCGCCGTCCTGCTGGGCGGGCGTGCCG
This sequence comes from Streptomyces sp. NPDC002076, assembly GCF_053593835.1. Lineage (NCBI taxonomy): Bacteria > Bacillati > Actinomycetota > Actinomycetes > Kitasatosporales > Streptomycetaceae > Streptomyces > Streptomyces sp. NPDC002076. The sequence continues at coordinate 259,717 of NZ_JBSFDI010000011.1, read as the reverse complement.
CGCTGGGCCCGCGCCAGTATCCGTCCGTCGCCGTCCACCAGCGCGCCGGCGATCTTGGTGCCGCCGATGTCCAGGGCCGCCACGAGGTCGGTGTGCATCAGAGTCAGATCTCCCCGTTGAAGCTTGAGAACCAAAGACACGCAGGCCGGTCACACGTGGGGCGCAGGCCGACAGACAGCAGTGGACAGTCTCTCGCGCATCTGACAACGTTGTCCAGGCTCTATGCTCGACGCCACATCCTCATACAATCCACGGATCGGCGCATCACCCGGGGTGCACGACCCCGTGCACACCGGCGCACCACCCCGGACGCACCGGCTCCGTGACCGGACGACAAGACGGACGACAGGACAGGACGCCGCATCGTGCCCGAGACCACCCGCCGCACAGACAGCCTTTCCGGCACCCGTTACGGCAACCGTCCGACCATGAAGGACGTGGCGGCACGGGCCGGGGTCGGCCTGAAGACGGTCTCCCGGGTGGTCAACGGCGAGCCCGGTGTCACCCCGGACACCGAGCGCCGGGTGCAGGAGGCGATCGACGCGCTGGGCTTCCGCCGCAACGACAGCGCCCGGGTACTGCGCAAGGGCCGTACGGCGAGCATCGGGCTGGTCCTGGAGGACCTCGCCGACCCCTTCTACGGCCCGCTCAGCCGCGCCGTCGAGGAGGTGGCCCGGGCCCACGGCGCCCTGCTGATCAACGGCTCCAGCGCCGAGGACCCGGAGCGCGAGCAGGAGCTGGCGCTGGCCCTGTGCGCACGGCGGGTGGACGGTCTCGTGGTGATCCCGGCCGGGGACGACCACCGCTATCTCGAACCGGAGATCAGGGCGGGCGTGGCGACCGTGTTCGTGGACCGTCCGGCCGGGCGCATCGACGCCGACGTGGTCCTCTCCGACAACTACGGCGGTGCCCGGGACGGCGTCGCCCATCTCATCGCCCACGGCCACCGCCGGATCGGCTTCATCGGCGACATGCCGCGCATCCACACCGCCGCCGAGCGGCTGCGCGGCTACCGGGCGGCCATGGAGGACGCGGGGATACCGGTCGAGGAGGCCTGGATGTCCCTCGGACAGACGAATCCGGAGCGGGTGCGCCGGGCGGCGGAGGAGATGCTCTCCGGTCCCGCCCCCGTCACCGCGATCTTCGCGGGCAACAACCGGGTGACGGTCACCGTGATCCGGGTGCTGGCCGAGCAGTCCCGTCGGGTCGCCCTGGTCGGCTTCGACGACATCGAGCTGGCCGATCTGCTCCAGCCGGGCGTCACGGTCGTCGCCCAGGACGCGGCCGCCCTGGGCCGTACCGCCGCCGAGCGCCTGTTCCGTCAGCTGGACAGCGGCCTCGTCGCACCGGAGCGCATCGAACTGCCCACCCGGCTGATCACGCGCGGCTCGGGCGAGCTACCGCCGGCCGACTGAGCCGCCCGTGACCGGCCGCACCCCGGCAAAACTCGGCCTAGCGGCCTGTCCCGGCCAACTTCGGCACAAAATGGCCGAGTTCGGGATCGACTCCACGTGCCGATGGTGCGGTCGCGGGTGTCCGGGCTCGACGTGGACATCGCTGGAGGTGATCGACGACGCGAGCTGTTCGGAGTGTTCGCCGAACAGAAGTGGGTGACGGAGCCGGGCTTCGAGCCGTACGCCGAGGCTCAGCAGAACGGGAGCCCGGGCACCGGTGCGTCGTTGTTCCCGCCCTTGAGGTAGACGTCGCTGACGTAGACGCCGGTGTTGCTGCTGTCGTCGTCGGTCTTCGCCCACCACACGTTCGTCCACCGGCCGTAGGTCTCCCGGCGGCCCAGATTCGCCTGGCAGTAGAAGTAGTCGGTGCCCGCTTTCAGGGTCCCCGCCTGGGTGCCGGAAGCCGTGTAGGACTGGGCGGCGCGCCAGACCTGGCAGTCGTACTTGCCGCCGCCGGTGGACCGGCAGGCGGCGGTCGGGGCGGTCTTGTCCGGCGCCGTGGCGGAGGCCGAGGCGGAGGCATGCGAGGACGGCTTGCCGTCACCCGCGCCGCTCCCCGTCCCGGTGGGCTCGGCGCTCTTCTTCCCGTCCCCACGCGACGGCCGTGTGGACGCGGTGCCGGCGCGCTTCTTGGTCGCGGTTCCGGAGCGGGACGCGGCCGATGCGGAGTCGGTCCTCGGCGCCCCCTGGTCGCGCACGAGGGCGATGGTCACCCCGGCTCCGGCAAGGACGACGGCGACGGCAGCGGCGGCGAGCAGAGCGCGGCCCTTGCGGCGGGGCGAGCCGGTCGCCGTGCTCATGGCCCCGGTGGGGCCGCCGGGCGAATGGGCAGGCGGCGCGCCTTCTGCGTGCGACGGCAGCGGACGCGTGGGCGCTCCGGCCCGGAGAGCCGGGCCGGAGGCGGACGTCTGCCCGGCCGGGCCCGGCCGTACCGGACCGAAGCCCGGCGGTACGGACGGCGCGCCGCCCACCGTCGGTTCGGAAGCCCGGGGCGGCGTCGGGCGCAGGGTGGTCGTCGGGACGTCCGGGGTCCGCGCCCGAGCCGCCTCGCGCAGCGCCTCGCGGGCCTCCTCGGCGTCCGGCCGGGCATCCGGGCGCTTGTCCATCAGGCGCCGCAGGACCGGCGCCAGCGGACCCGCCCGGCGGGGCTCGGGCAGGGGCTCGGAGACGATCGCGGTGAGCGTCGAGTAGGTCGACGTACGGCGGAAGGGCGAGGCGCCCTCGACGGCCGCGTAGAGGGTGGCACCCACGGCCCACACATCGGCGGGCGGGCCCGGCTCGACGCCCTGGGCGCGCTCGGGGGCCAGGTAGTCGAGGGAACCGACCAGTTCGCCGCTGCGGGTGAGGCGGGTGGCCGAGCCGTCGCCGGGGTCGTCCATGGTGGCGATGCCGAAGTCGGTCAGGACGACCCGGCCGGAGCGGTCCAGGAGGATGTTGCCGGGCTTGACGTCACGGTGCAGGACACCGGCGCGGTGGGCGGCGGCCAGGGCGTCCGTCACCGCCGCGCCGATGCGCGCCGCCTCGTACGGGTCGAGGGTGCCGTGCTCGCGCAGGACGTCGTCGAGGGAGGGCCCGTCGATCAGTTCCATGACGATCAGTGGGCGTCCGTCGACCTCGGTGACGTCGTGCACGGCGACGACACCGGGGTGGCGGACCCGAGCGGCGGCTCGGGCCTCGCGTTGCATGCGCAAGCGCAGCTCGGACAGTTCCGGTCCGGCCGTGTCGGTGTAGGTGCGCAGCTCCTTGACGGCGACCTCGCGACCGAGGACCTCGTCCACCGCCCGCCAGACCACGCCCATGCCGCCGCGGCCGAGCCGCGCGGTGACGCGGTAGCGCCCGGCCAGCAGCCGGCCGGCACCGTGGTCCGTGCGCCCGTACTCCTCCGGCCCCTGCTCCCCCGAAGACACCCGCCGCCCCGTTCCTCTGTCGTCCGCCGTCCTGTCCGCCTGGTCGATGCGTGGCGTCCAGGGTACGGGGCGGCGGTGCCCGCCCGAGGGCTGGGACCGGTTCGCTGCCGTTACTTGGCGGAGGCCGTCAGGTCGCCCCGGCGGGGAGCGGCGAAGCCTTCCAGGTCGGCGCGGGTCAGGCCGGTGAGGCGGGCAACCTCGGCGATGTCGAGGGCGCCGCAGTCCAGGCCGCGCAGCAGATAGCCGCTGAGGGCCTTGGCGGTGGCGGGCTCGTCCATGACGTCGCCGCCGGCCCGGTTGGCGTAGCGGGCGAGGCGGCCGGCGGCCTGCTCGAAGCCCTCGCGGTAGAAGGCGAAGACGGCGGCGTAGCGGGTCGGGATGTGGCCGGGGTGCATGTCCCAGCCCTGGTAGTAGGCGCGGGCCAGAGCCCGTCGGGTGAGGCCGTAGTGCAGCCGCCAGGCATCGTGGACCTTCTCGGTCGGGCCGACGGGCAGGACGTTGGTCGAGCCGTCGGAGACGCGCACCCCGGTGCCCGCCGCCGCGACCTGCATGACCGCCTTGGCGTGGTCGGCGGCCGGGTGGTCGCTGGCCTGGTAGGCGGCGGAGACGCCGAGGCAGGCGCTGTAGTCGAAGGTGCCGTAGTGCAGGCCGGTGGCGCGGCCCTCGGCGGCCTGGATCATCCGGGCGACGGTGGCGGTGCCGTCGGTGGCGAGGATGGACTGGCTGGTCTCGATCTGGATCTCGAAGCCCAGCCGCCCGGCGTCCAGGCCGTGCACCTTCTCGAAGGCCTCCAGCAGCCGCACGAACGCGCCGACCTGCTCCGGGTACGTCACCTTGGGCAGGGTGAGGACCAAGCCCTCGGGCACGCCGCCCGACTCGACGAGACCGGTGAGGAACACGTCGAGGGTGCGGATGCCCCGGTCGCGTACCGCCGCCTCCATGCACTTCATGCGGATGCCCATGTACGGCGCCGCCGTGCCGTTCGCGTACGCCTCCGCGATCAGCCGGGCCGCGCGGGCCGCATCCTCGTCCTCCTCGGCGTCGGGGCGGGGACCGTAGCCGTCCTCGAAGTCGACGCGCAGGTCTTCGATCGGCTCGCGTTCCAACTTGGCGCGGACGCGGGAGTGGACCGGCTCGGCCAGCTCGTCCGAGAGGCCCAGGACGGCCGCGAAGGAGGCGGCGTCGGGGGCGTGTTCGTCGAGGGCGGCGAGGGCCTGATCGCCCCAGGAGCGGATGGTGTCGGCGGCGAAGGCGTCACCGGGGACGTAGACGGTGTGGACGGGCTGCCGGGTGCCGGGGTCCCCGGGGTAGCGGCGCTCCAGCTCCGCGTCCACCGGCGCGAGGGAGGCGCTGATCTCCTCGCTCACGGCGCCCGCGAGGCTCGTCGCCACCTTCTCCTGCTGACCCATCCCACACCCTCCAATTTTCCGCTGTACGGAATCAACAATCCGTAGAATGAAGTTATCCGGGTGGTTCTCGCTGGTCAACACCTCGTCCGGACCGTGGTCGGGGTCCGGCGGATCGTCACCAGGATGCACCGAGGCCCCGGTGACCGCGTCGGTCACCGGGGCCTCGGACGTGCCTGGGTGAGGCTCAGCCCTTGCGGGCCTTGATCTCCTCGGTCAGCTGCGGGACGACGTCGAAGAGGTCGCCGACGACGCCGTAGTCGACCAGCTCGAAGATCGGGGCCTCGGCGTCCTTGTTGACGGCCACGATCGTCTTGGAGGTCTGCATACCGGCACGGTGCTGGATGGCGCCGGAGATGCCGTTGGCGATGTACAGCTGCGGCGAGACCGACTTACCGGTCTGGCCGACCTGGTTGGTGTGCGGGTACCAGCCGGCGTCGACGGCGGCACGCGAGGCACCGACGGCCGCGCCGAGGGAGTCGGCGAGCGCCTCGATGATCGCGAAGTTCTCTGCGCCGTTGACACCACGCCCGCCGGAGACCACGATCGCGGCCTCGGTCAGCTCCGGGCGGCCCGTGGACTCGCGCGGGGTGCGAGCGGTGACCTTGGTGCCGGTGGCCTGGTCCGAGAAGGTCACGGCCAGGGCCTCGACCGCACCCTCGGCCGGGGCGGCCTCGACGGCGGCCGAGTTCGGCTTGACCGTGATGACCGGGGTGCCCTTGATGACACGCGACTTGGTGGTGAAGGACGCGGCGAAGACCGACTGGGTGGCCACCGGGCCCTCGTCGCCGGCCTCCAGGTCGATGGCGTCGGTGATGATGCCGGAGCCGATGCGCAGCGCCAGACGGGCGGCGATCTCCTTGCCCTCGGCGGAGGACGGGACCAGCACGGCGGCCGGGGAGACGGCCTCGTGGGCGGCCTGCAGGGCGTCCACCTTCGGCACGACCAGGTAGTCGGCGTACTCGGAGGCGTCGTGGGTGAGAACGCGGGTCGCGCCGTGCTCGGCGAGCGTGGCGGCGGTGTCGGCGGCGCCGTTGCCCAGCGCGACGGCGACGGGCTCGCCGATGCGGCGGGCCAGGGTCAGCAGCTCGAGGGTGGGCTTGCGGACGGCACCGTCCACGTGGTCGACGTAGACGAGGACTTCAGCCATGGGAATGCTCTCCTGCGAAAACGGAAGGTGAGGGGCGGTCAGCGGGGGCGAGCCCTTAGATGAACTTCTGGCTCGCGAGGAACTCAGCGAGCTGCTTGCCGCCCTCGCCCTCGTCCTTGACGATGGTGCCGGCCGTGCGCGCCGGGCGCTCGTTCGCGGCCTCGACCGTGGTGAACGCGCCGTCCAGGCCGACCTCTTCGGCCTCGATGTCCAGGTCGGACAGGTCCCAGGACTCCACCGGCTTCTTCTTGGCGGCCATGATGCCCTTGAAGGACGGGTAACGCGCCTCGCCCGACTGGTCGGTCACGGAGACGACCGCCGGAAGCGAGGCCTGAAGCTGCTCGGAGGCGGCGTCGCCGTCACGGCGGCCCTTCACGACGCCGTCCTCGACGGAGACCTCGGACAGCAGGGTGACCTGCGGGACACCGAGACGCTCGGCGACCAGCGCCGGTACGACGCCCATGGTGCCGTCGGTGGAGGCCATGCCGGAGACGACCAGGTCGAAGCCGGCCTTCTCGATCGCCTTGGCCAGGACCAGGGAGGTGCCGATGGCGTCGGTGCCGTGCAGGTCGTCGTCCTCGACGTGGATGGCCTTGTCGGCACCCATGGACAGGGCCTTGCGGAGCGCGTCCTTGGCGTCCTCGGGGCCGATGGTCAGGACGGTGACCTCGGCGTCGTCCGCGTTCTCCGCGATCTGGAGGGCCTGCTCGACCGCGTACTCGTCCAGCTCGGAGAGCAGACCGTCCACGTCGTCGCGGTCGACGGTCAGGTCATCGGCGAAGTGCCGGTCGCCAGTGGCGTCGGGCACGTACTTCACAGTGACAACGATCCTCAAGCTCACGCCGGCTCTCCTACTGCATCGTCATTTCCGGGCTGCCTCTTGCACGCAGCATAGGCGCCTCAAGCGGCCGATCCCGGTCGGGGCGTCCGCGCGCTCCGACCGAAATATTACTCGTCAGTACATCCAGTTCATGCCCGCTAAGCAAGCGCTTTGAACTGTGACCTTCGCAACGCAGCGTAACCGGAACTCGACGGCTTCGCAGGCGAGGCGGACGTGATCAATCCCGCAGACCGTTGAAACGGCCCTGGTGGTAGAGGAGCGGGCGGCCCTCGCCCGTGGGATCACCCAGGACGACCTCGGCGAGCACGATCCGGTGATCACCGGCCGGGACCCGGTCGACGATCCGGCAGACCAGCCAGGCGAGCACGTCATCGAGCACCGGTACGCCTTCCGGGCCCTCGCGCCAGGCGGTGGGCGCGCCGAAGCGGTCGGCGCCGCTGCGGGCGAAGGTGGCGGCGAGCTCGCTCTGGTGCTCGCCGAGTATGTGGACGCCGATGTGGTCCGTCTCGCCTATCACGGGCCAGCTGGAGGCGCCCGTGCCGATGCCGAAGGAGACGAGCGGGGGCTCGGCGGAGACCGAGGTGAGGGAGGTGGCGGTGAAGCCGACCGGGCCGGAGGCACCACGCGCGGTGATCACCGCCACACCGGCGGCGTGCCGGCGGAAGGTGGAGCGCAACAGGTCGGGCGAGGCGAGCTGAACAGTGCCGAGGTCGGGCGAGGCCGTCATGGAGTTGTCCTTCTGCTGGAGTTCGCGAGTTGGGCCGTCGGGTCTCAACAGCCCGGACAGATGGCGCTCGCGGTGTGGGCGAGGTCGACATGGACCCGCCCGTGGAGAAGGAGTTCGGTCGGCATACGGTCAGGCTGACGATAGTTGGTGCGCCCAGTCAAGCACGGTCCGGGATGCGGAAGACCCCGCACCGTGCCCTGAGGGCCCTTCACCGTATCCTGAGGGCCCCTCACACAGCCTCGCCCAGTGCCGCGATGACGTCGGCCTTGCGGGGCTGTCCCGTGGCACGCCGTACGACCCGTCCGTCGGCGTCGAGGACCAGCACGGTAGGCGTCTTCAGGATCTCCAGTTCGCGTACGAGGTCCAGACGGGCCTCGGCGTCGATCTCGATGTGAGTCACCCCGGGGACCATTCCGGCGACCTCGCCGAGGACACGCCGGGTGGCCCGGCAGGGTGCGCAGAAGGCGCTGGAGAACTGGACCAGCGTGGCCCGCTCGCCGAGGTCGCCACCCAACTCGACGGCGCCCAGCCGCTTGTCCTCGTCCCGCCCGCGCACCCGTACTCTCCCGCTCCGCCGCTTGTGCAGCACTCCGAAGGCGCTCGCCACGACGAGCACCGCCACGCACACCATCGCTCCGGTCATCATCTGCACAAGCATTCATCAGACTGCAAGGATTCCCGCCTCCCGTCGCGGTTTCCGTTGCGGAATGCTGGATTCATGGACATCGACGTGAGGGGGCCGCGCTTCGGAGCGGCCGTGACGACGGCCGTTCTGGCCGTGGCACTGATCCTGCAGAACTCCTGGGTACTGGGCTGGCAGACGCTGGTGTTCGCGGTGGGCGCGGCCGCGGGCGTGCAGCGTTCGCCGTACGGCTGGGCGTTCCGTACGGCGGTACGGCCGCGGCTCGCCCCGCCCACGGAGTTCGAGGCGCCGGAGCCGCCGCGGTTCGCGCAGGCCGTGGGTCTGGTGTTCGCGGGACTCGGTCTCGTCGGGTTCACGGTGGGACCGCAGTGGCTGGGACTGGCCGCGACCGGCGCGGCGCTCGCCGCCGCTTTCCTGAACGCGGCGTTCGGCTACTGCCTGGGGTGCGAGATGTTCCTGCTTCTGAAGAGGGCCACCGTACGGGCGGAGTAAAAGGCCCTTAAAGATCCAAGGTGGGATGTAGGCCGACGTGACGAGAATCTCGCCGCCGCCGGGCACCAGGGCTGGCTACCCGTCCGTTCTTCGGGCACGATCTGCGAGACGCCGTAAACCTACGGCTGCGTAACTTTCCCGCCGGGAGCCCCCTTTCCCGAGCAGAGCAGAAAGGGTCCGTCCCGCCCATGGCAGAACTGGTCTACCGCCCCGTCATCGGATTCGCCAAGACGATGTTCAAGGTCTGGGACCTGAAGATCGACTGCCAGGGGTCGGAGAACATCCCGCGCTCGGGCGGCGCCGTGCTGGTGAGCAATCACATCAGCTATCTGGACTTCATCTTCAACGGCCTGGCGGCCCTGCCGCAGAAGCGCCTGGTGCGCTTCATGGCGAAGGAGTCCGTCTTCCGACACCGCATCTCCGGTCCGCTGATGCGCGGCATGAAGCACATCCCGGTGGACCGCAAGCAGGGCGAGGAGGCTTACGCGCACGCGCTGGACTCGCTGCGCTCCGGTGAGGTGGTCGGGGTCTTCCCGGAGGCCACCATCTCGCAGTCGTTCACGCTGAAGAGCTTCAAGTCCGGTGCGGCCCGGCTCGCCCAGGACGCCGGTGTCCCGCTGATCCCGATGGCGGTGTGGGGCACCCAGCGGCTGTGGACGAAGGGCCACCCGCGCAACTTCAGGCGCAGCCACCTGCCCGTCACCATCCGCGTCGGCGAGGCGGTCGAGGCACCCCGCGACCAGTACGCGGGTGCCATCACCCGCCGGCTGCGCGAGGGCGTCCAGGAACTGCTGGAGGCCGCGCAGCGAGCCTACCCGGGCCGCCCCAAGGACTCCACGGACTCCTGGTGGCTGCCGGCCCATCTGGGGGGCACGGCACCGACTATGGAGCAGCTGCGGGCGGCCGACGCGCGGTGACCTGCGGCGCCTTCGGCGAAGGGCCTGGGGAGCTTCGGCGGCTTCTTCGGATGCCGGCCGGTAGGGGCTGACGGGCAGTTCCCCGCGTCCCTCCGGGGCTGCAGAGCCGTCGATTTCGGGTGAGCGACACTCGAAGTCTCGCCGACCGCTTGCCGCCGAGCACCCGGCCGTCGGCGGAGCCGCCCCGTCTTCGCTCCAGCGACGGTCGTCCCTTGGCTTCACAGTGCGTCAGGGAGCGTCTTCCACAGGTACGGCCGGTCGGGGGCCGCCTTCAGGACGTCGAGGACGACCGGGTGCGGTTCGGCGTACAGGACCGGATAGTCCAGCTCACCTGCCGCGGGGTCGGGGATCCAGGCCAGGCGTTCGCCGTCCAGGGAGAACTGGGCGTCCACGCCAGGCTTGTTGCCGCGCGGGTCCTGCCGGTGCCAGGCGCCGTGGAAGCGGACGGCGACCAGGCCGTGCACGGCGTGGCCGCCCTCGTCGTCCGTCAGCCTCTGATAGCAGAGGGCCGTGGGGATGTCCTCTGCACGCAGCAGCGCGGCCAGCGCATGGGCCTTGGCGTAGCAGATGCCGGTGCCCAGGGCGAGCACGTCGGAGGCGCGCCAGGTGACGCGCAGGTCCCCGGAGTCCTGGGAGTGCGGGATGGTGTCCCGGACGAATTCATAGGCGGCGCGCGCATAGGCATACGAATCGGCCGCCCCGGCGGCCAGCCTCTCGGCCGTCTCCCGGACCACGGGATGGTGCTGGTCGATGACCTCGTCAGCGGCCAAGTACGCAGACAGATCGGCGGTGTTCTGGATCAGCTCCATGCCCGCAGAGCATAGGAACGCGATCGACCGACAGTCAATGACTTTTCGAGCGACCGCATACCTATGCATATTGACGACTAGCGCGCCATCTCCTCCTTGAGCGCGGCCACGAAGGTGTCGACGTCCTCCTCGGTGGTGTCGAAGGAGCACATCCAGCGCACCACTCCGGCGGCCTCGTCCCAGAAGTAGAAGCGGAAGCGCTTCTGCAGGCGCTCGGAGACGTCGTGCGGGAGCCGCGCGAAGACGCCGTTGGCCTGCACCGGGTAGAGGATCTCCACGCCGTGCACCGCGCGCACGCCCTCGGCGAGCCGCTGGGCCATCTCGTTGGCGTGCCGGGCGTTGCGCAGCCACAGGTCTTTCGCCAGCAGCGCCTCCAACTGCACCGAGACGAAACGCATCTTGGAGGCCAGCTGCATCGACAGCTTCCGCAGGTGCTTCATCCGCCGCACCGCGTCCTGGTTGAGGACCACGACGGCCTCGCCGAAGACGGCGCCGTTCTTGGTCCCGCCCAGCGAGAGGATGTCGACCCCGACCGCGCTCGTGAAGGTCCGCATGGGCACGTTCAGCGAGGCGGCCGCGTTGGCGATCCGCGAGCCGTCCAGGTGCACCTTCATGCCGTGCGCATGGGCGTGCTCGCAGATCGCGCGGATCTCGGCCGGCGTGTAGAGGGTGCCGAGCTCCGTGCTCTGGGTGATCGAGACGACCTGCGGCATGGCACGGTGCTCGTCCTCCCAGCCCCAGGCCTGCCGGTCGATCAGCTCGGGCGTGAGCTTGCCGTCCGGCGTGGGCACGGTGAGCAGCTTCAGGCCGCCCATACGCTCGGGCGCGCCGCCCTCGTCCACGTTGATGTGGGCGCTCTCGGCGCAGATCACCGCGCCCCAGCGGTCGGTGACCGCCTGGAGCGCGACCACGTTCGCGCCGGTGCCGTTGAACACCGGGAAGGCCTCCGCGGTGGCCCCGAAGTGGCTGCGGATGATCCGCTGGAGGTTCTCGGTGTACTCGTCCTCGCCGTAGGCCACCTGGTGGCCGCCGTTGGCGAGGGCCAGGGCGGCCAGCACCTCGGGGTGGGCCCCGGCGTAGTTGTCACTGGCGAAACCGCGGACCTCGGGGTCGTGATGGCGACGCGCGTCGGTCTTGGGAGGGTTCACGGCTTCTCGGTCAGCCACAGACGGTTTCCGTTCACTTCCGCGGCGGGCTTGCTCCAGACGCCCTCGATGGCCTCGGCGAGGTCCTTGACGTCCGTGAAGCCCGCGAACTTCGCGTTGGGGCGTTCGGCGCGCATCGCGTCGTGCACCAGCGCCTTCACCACCAGGATGGCAGCAGCAGCCTGCGGACCGGCCTCGCCCCCCGCCTTGCGGAAGCCGTCGGCCATGGCCAGCGTCCACGCCTCGGCGGCGGCCTTGGCCGCGGAGTACGCCGCGTTGCCCGCGGTGGGCTTCGACGCACCGGCGGCGCTGATCAGCAGGTAGCGGCCGCGGTCGCTGCGCTGCAGGCCGTCGTAGAAGGCCAGGGAGGTGTGCTGCACCGTGCGGATCAGCAGCTTCTCCAGCAGGTCCCAGTCCGCGACGCTCGTCTCCGCGAAGGTCGCGCTGCCGCGCCAGCCGCCGACCAGGTGGACCAGACCGTCGATCCGGCCGTGCTCCTTCTCGATGCGGTCGGCCCAGGCACGGGTCGAGTCCAGGTCGAGCAGGTCGACCGTCTCGCCGGTGACCGTGGCACCGCCGCGCGCGTAGCGGGCTGCGTCCACGGCCTCCGCCAGGCGCTCGGGGTTGTTGTCGGCGCCGACCACGACCGCGCCGGCCTCGGCGAGCCGGACCAGGGCCGCGTGTCCGGCGGGACCGCCCGCGCCGGCCACCGCGATCACCGCACCGCTGAGAGATCCGTTGTTCGCCACGTTCTTCCCCTCTGAAGCAGTGTTCTCGTTGAGGCGGTCGCTCACGCGGCGATCCGCTCGGCGCTGTCCGCCGTGATGCCCTTGGTGGAAGCGATCACATTCTTCAGCTTCTTCGACAGGGCCTCGTAGAACATGCTCAGCGGAAACTCGTCCGGAAGCACGTCGTCCACGAGCTTGCGCGGCGGCTGGGTCAGATCCAGGGCGTCCGGGCCCTTGGCCCACTTGGAGCCGGGGTGCGGGGCGAGGTAGGTGGCGACCAGCTCGTAGCCGGCGAACCAGTGCACGAGCTTCGGGCGGTCGATGCCGTCCTTGTAGAGCTGCTCGATCTCGGCGCACAGCTGGTTGGTGACCTGGGGGGCGCGCTCCCAGTCGATGGAGAGCTTGTTGTCGGTCCAGCGGACGACGTCGTGCTTGTGCAGGTAGGCGAAGAGCAGCTGGCCGCCGAGCCCGTCGTAGTTGCGGACGCGGTCGCCGGTGACCGGGAAGCGGAACATCCGGTCGAAGAGCACCGCGTACTGCACGTCACGGGCCTGCGGGACGCCGTCCGCCTGCAGCTTCACGGCCTCCTTGAAGGCGGTGAGGTCGCAGCGCAGCTCCTCCAGGCCGTACATCCAGAACGGCTGGCGCTGCTTGATCATGAACGGGTCGAACGGCAGGTCGCCGTGGCTGTGGGTGCGGTCGTGGACCATGTCCCAGAGCACGAAGGCCTCTTCACAGCGCTTCTGGTCGTGGACCATCGCCGCGATGTCCTCGGGCAGCTGAAGGCCGAGGATGCCGACGGCGGCGTCGGTCACCCGGCGGAAGCGGGCGGCCTCGCGGTCACAGAAGATGCCACCCCAGGAGAAACGTTCCGGCGCCTCGCGTACGGCGATGGTCTCCGGGAAGAGAACGGCCGAGTTGGTGTCGTAGCCGGCCGTGAAGTCCTCGAAGGTGATGCCGCAGAACAGCGGGTTGTCGTAGCGGGTGCGCTCCAGCTCGGCCAGCCAGTCGGGCCAGACCATGCGCAGCACGACCGCCTCCAGGTTGCGGTCCAGGTTGCCGTTCTGCGTGTACATCGGGAAGACGACCAGGTGCTGCAGGCCGTCCGCACGGTTCGCGGCGGGCTGGAAGGCGAGCAGGGAGTCCAGGAAGTCCGGCACCTGGAAGCCGCCCTCGGCCCAGCGGTGCAGATCCTTCACCAGCGCCTGGTGGTAGGCAGCGTCGTGCGGGAGCAGCGGGGACAGCTGCTCGACCGCGTCGACGACACGCCGTACGACGGCCTCGGCGTCCGCCCTGGCCGGGGCGCCCTCGGCCTCGAAGTCGATCGATCCGTCCTTCGACTGCCATGGCCGGATCTGCTCCACGGCATCCTTGAGCACGGGCCAGGCCGGGTGCTCAACCACCCTGGTCGACGAAGGAATGTGTTCCTCCGCACCCGCCTGCACAAGAATTTCCGTCATGTCCCATCCTCCACGGGAGAAGCTCAAGTAGGGACACCGTATGCATACCCGGTTTCAGCCAGCAAGAGGCAGCTCGGGAAATTTTTCTGTCCTTCTGCTTGGTCACCGACATTTTTCCTGCGGTAAACCGTGACAGCGCTCACTTCCGTCGAGCACCCGCCCCCGCGCGGCAGCCGTCCGGTAGGTCAACGGGCGGAGACTCGCCCACGACAGCGTGACGGCAGGGGCGTGCACCGGCCGGCTGACGGCCGCCACGCACCCGTATGCCTCATGCACGTGCGGGTTCATCGCGGGGCCCGGCCGTTAGGCTGCGACTCTGCCCGCGCGGACGACGGAGTCCGCCCGTTCCGCGCGCGCCGAGCCGCCGTCGACGGAACGGAGTCGAACCTTGAACTTCCTTACCATCGGTCACCGCGGGGTCATGGGTGTCGAGCCCGAGAACACCCTTCGTTCCTTCGTCGCCGCGCAGGACGCCGGCCTCGATCTGATCGAACTCGATCTGCACCTGAGCAAGGACGGCGCCCTGGTCGTCATGCACGACGCAGAGGTGGACCGTACGACCGACGGCACCGGGGCGATCGCCGACAAGACCCTGGCCGAGCTGCGCTCCCTGGACGCCGGCCGCGGGGAGCGGGTACCGGTGTTCGAGGAGGTCCTGGACGCGGTGCGCACACCGCTCCAGGCCGAGATCAAGGATGTGGCGGCGGCCCGGGCGCTCGCGGCCGTGATGCATGAGCGCGACCTGGTCGGGCGGGTGGAGGTGTCCTCGTTCCACGACGATGCGGTCGCCGAGATCGCCCGGCTGGTGCCGGGTGTGCGCACGGCGCTGATCGGGAGCCGCTACGGCACGGACATCGTGGACCGTGCGGTCGCCGTGGGCGCGGCGACCGTCTGCCTCAACATCCGCCGGCTCACCCTGGAGATCGTCGAGCACGCGCGCAAGTCCGGGCTGCGGATCATCGGCTGGGTCGTCAACACCCAGGATCATCTGCGGCTGGTGCGCGCTCTGGAGCTGGACGGCGCGACGACCGACTTCCCGCAGATCAAGCGCACGGGGCGGTTCACGGCCTGACGGTCACCCGAGCTTCTTGACCAGCAGCTCGAACTGCAGGTCGTCGCGCTGCGGGATGCCGAAGCGCTCGTCGCCGTACGGGAAGGGCGACATCTTTCCCGTACGGCGGTAGCCCCGGCGCTCGTACCAGGCGATCAGGTCGTCCCGCACGGAGATCACGGTCATGTGCATCTCGGTGACGCCCCAGGCCTCGCGGACCTGGCGTTCGGCCTCCGCCATGACCGTCTTGCCGAGACCCGCGCCCTGCAGGGTGGGGCTGACCGCGAACATGCCGAAGTAGGCATGATCGCCACGGTGTTCCAGCTGGCAGCAGCCGATGATCCGGCCGTCCTGCTCCACGGTCAGCATCCTGCTCTCGGGCGACTTGATGACCTCCAGCACGCCCTCGGGATCCGTCCGCCGCCCCTGCAGGATGTCCGCCTCGGTGGTCCACCCGACCCGGCTGGAGTCCCCGCGGTAGGCCGACTCGATCAGCGCGACCAGCGCGTCGACGTCGGCGTCGGTGGCGTCGCGGAAGGTGGGGCCGGCGGCCGGGGTGTCCATGGAGCGCTTCTCCGATCTCGGGCGTGGCTGAGCCAGGGTCGAGGGTAACCCTGCCACTAGGCTGCGCCTGCATGGTGCACGTTCTCAGCAGCCGGACCCTGCTCACCCCCTCCGACCCCGAGCGCTCCCGGACCTTCTACGGCGAGCAGCTGGGGCTGTCCGTCTACCGCGAGTTCGGTACGGGGCCCGAGCGGGGGACCGTCTACTTCCTCGGCGGCGGCTTCCTGGAGGTCTCCGGGCGGTCCGAGGCGCCGCCGTCGCCCGCGGTCCGGCTGTGGTTCCAGGTCGACGACGTGACGGCCGCGCACGAGGAGCTGAAGACCAAGGGCGTGGACATCGTCCGGCCGCCGGTGAAGGAGCCGTGGGGCCTGGTCGAGATGTGGATCGCCGACCCGGACGGCATCCGCATCGCTCTGGTGGAGGTTCCGGAGGACCATCCGATGCGCTACCGGCCGGGTGTCTAGGGTCGGGGCGTGCGCTCGGGGCGGACGCCCGCGGTGAGCACATGACCGCTGATGCCCAGCAGTGAGGGCACGGACTCGGTCCGCCGCATCGCCGCCAGGACCAGCACCCGGCGCTCCGGATCGTCGAGCCAGGAGGCGACGTCGCCCATGAGCCAGGCGGCGCCTTCGAGGCCGTACTGAGCCTGCGGTGTCAGGCCGGCGTCCGCGAACTCGGCGGGGACGTCGCCGGGGTCGTGGAAGTAGGCCGTGGTGAACAGGGACTTCGGCCGACCGGTCGGACTCATCAGGCCGTCGCGGACGGCGGCCTCGATCTGCGGCCGGCGCTCGGCGTCGAAGTAGAGCCCGGTGCTCAGGTTGTCGTGCAGCGGTGCGAACTGGTTGATCGTGGCGGCGACCACGAGCCCTCCCGGGCGCACCACCCGGCGCGCCTCGGCGAGCGCCCGTACCCGCTCCGGGCGCTCGGGCAGGTGGTAAAGGGGGCCGAGAAGCAGCGCGACGTCCACGGAGGCGTCCGGCGCGTCGAGGGCCCGGGCGTCGCCGTGGCGGGCCCGGACGCCGGGCAGCCGGGCCGCCCGCTCGACGTGCAGGGGTACCGGGTCGAGGAGTTCCACGTCGTGGCCGTCGGCGGCGAGCCACTCCGCGTGGATGCCGCTGCCGCCGCCCACGTCGAGGATCCGCGCCGGAGCCGGCGGCAGGAGCCTGCGCAGAACGTCCTGGGTGCGCCAGAACTCCAGCCGTCCGGCGCCGGTGCGCAGCCTGGCGTCCTCCTGGTCGCGTCCGTAGTACGCGGCGATCTCCTCGGCCAGCGAGGGTGCCGTGGTGTCCTCGGTCTCCATGGCCGGAACCCTCGCGCACCCCGCTCCGCCCGGGCAAGCCATTTCCGCACCCGCGGGGACCGTCCCGGATGGCCGGGGCGGGGAGCCGGGGTTAGCGTGCCGGGAGAGC
Source organism: Streptomyces sp. NPDC002076 (assembly GCF_053593835.1). Taxonomy (NCBI): domain Bacteria; kingdom Bacillati; phylum Actinomycetota; class Actinomycetes; order Kitasatosporales; family Streptomycetaceae; genus Streptomyces; species Streptomyces sp. NPDC002076. Next base: position 243,014 of record NZ_JBSFDI010000011.1, on the reverse strand, counting down.
GCTCTGTGCGGCACGGCAGGCCCGCCCCGGCCGGAAGGAACCCCCATGAAGTTCGACAAGCCGGTGACCGGCGGACCGTGCTGGACCGAGCTCGGGACCAGCGATCTGGAGGGGGCCAAGCGGTTCTACACCGAGTTGTTCGGCTGGCGGCCGGAGACCGACCCGCGGCAGGAAGCGGGCGGATACACGGTGGCGCACCTGGGGGACGCGGCGGTCGCCGCACTCACCCCGCTGTACCAGGAGTCCCAGCCGGTGGCGTGGAACGTCTCCTTCGCGGTGACCGACGCCGACACGGCGGCACGGCGGGTGGAGGAGGCCGGTGGGACGGTGGTCCTGGGCCCGATGGACGTGTTCGACGTGGGCCGGTTCGCGGTGGCCCTCGATCCGGCCGGCGCGGCGTTCCAGCTGTGGCAGGCGCGGTCTTTCCCCGGCGCCGGGCTGTTCAACGCGCCCGGCACCCTCGGCTGGGTGGAGCTGACGACCCGGGACACCGAGCGGGCCCGGGACTTCTACACCACGGTGTTCGGCTGGAGCGTCAACGCCTCGGAGGCGTACACGCAGTGGGGCATCGGCGGGGACGACTTCGGCGGCATGGCCGACATGGGCGACCGGTTCCCGCCCGAGGTGCCGCCGCACTGGTTGCCCTACTTCGCGGTGGACGACGTGGACGCGACGGCCGAGGTCGCGCAGCGGGCGGGCGGCGCCGTCGTCCTGGCGCCCGTGTCGGTGCCCGACGGCCCGCGCATCGCGGTGCTGCGGGATCCGCAGGGCGCGGCGTTCGGAGTGCACCAGGCCGGCGAGGAGGGCTGAGGCGCTGCGCTCGCCCTCCCTCGCCTTCGCTCACGTCCGGAGCGATCCCATCCGGCCCTCCAGACGGGCGAGCAACTCGGCGAGCAGATCGGCGAGTTCGCCCTGCCCCTGGGGAGCCAGCACACTCAGCACAGCTGTTTCATAGGCGAGTTGATCCGGCAGAATGCCGTCGACCAGCTCGCGGCCCGCGTCGGTGAGGCGGACATGGGCCACGCGGCGGTCCCGGGTGTCGCCGCGCCGCTCGACCAGTCCCCGTTCGGTCAGCTGCTTGAGCCGCTTGGTGACGGCGGCCCCGGAGGAGAAGGTCTCCCGGGCGAGTTCGCCCGGGGTCAGCTCGTGGCCGGTGCGGCGCAGCGCGCCCAGCAGGTCGAACTCGGGACGGCTGAGGCCCGCCCGGCGCAGCGGCGCGTCCTCGGCCTGCTGGAGCAGCGCGGCACACCGGTTGATCCGGCCGATGATCTCCATGGGCCCGGTGTCCAGCTCCGGGCGAACGACCCGCCACTGCCGCACGACGGCGGCGACTGTGTCGTGGTGAGCGGCGGGGGCGGTGACCGTGGCGGGGGCGGCGCCGCTTGCCGGTCTGCCGGGCCCGACGGCCCCGCCGGCGTCCGTTCCGACGGACTGGTGGCCACCCGTCCGGCCCGCTTCGGCCGTGGCGTCACCGCTCCGTGGACGCGCGCCGACGGAACCACGGCCGTCGGCCGGTTGCGTGTCGGCGGACCGCTGGTGACCGCCCGCCGGGCCTGCCTCGGCCATGGCGTCACCACTCCCTGAGCGCGCCCCCACGGAACCACGGCCGACCGCCGGCTGCGTGTCGGCGGACCGCCTGTGACCGCCAGCCGGGCCCGCTTCGGCCATGGCGTCACTGCTCCCTGGGCGCGCCCCGACGGAACCACGACCGTCCGCCGATTCGGCGCCGACGGACCGCCGAGGACCGCCAGCCCGACCTGCCTCGGCCATGGCGTCACCACTCCCCCGGCGCGCCCCCACGGAACCACGACCGACCGCCGGCTGCGGTTCGGCAGGCGGCCGGTGGTCGCCCGCGCGGTCCGCGTCGGCCGTGCCGTCCGCCGGCGCGTGTCCGCGGTTCGTCGCCGTCATGGCCGTATGTCCTCCGTCGTCCTGCCGGGGTCCGGGACCGGATCCTGGTTCTGGTGCCGCGGCACGAACCCCTGCCGTCGTACCGTCGCCGCGAGCGTACGGTGTCCGGACTGCTCGGCGAGCACGATCCGCTCCTCGGGCAGGGCGCGCTGCCACCACTCGCCGGACGCGGCGTCGGCCGTGGCGCGCAGGTCGGCGAGGGCGGCGGCGAGGCTGCGGCGGGCCGGCTCCAGGGCACGGGGTGCCGGGTGCGGCTCGGCCAGCAGCCGGGCGGCATGCTCGCGGGCGCGCTCCGCCGTGGTCAGGGCGTGTTCGAGGCGGTCGCCCGCGCGCCGGTTGGTGACGACGACGGCCGCGACGAAGCCGACCAGCGCGCCGACCAGGGTGTCCGCGACCCGCTCGGTGATCAGTTCGGCCGGGTTCTGGGCGCGTGCGAACTCGGTGATGAGCAGGGCCATCGGGGTCACGCAGACGGTGCCGAGCCAGTAGTTGCGCGCGATCAGCGCCTCGGCACCGAAGTTGAAGGCGAGGCAGCACAGCACCAGCGCGACCGGGTGGAGATGGGCGAGCGGGGCGACGACGGCGAACACGAGGACGCCGAGCACGTTGCCGACGACCCGCTGGACGCCCCGGCTCCAGGTGAGGGTGACGTTGGCCTGGTAGAGGGAGGCGGCGGTGACCAGCGCCCAGTAGGGACGCCCCACCCCGAGCGCGAGGGAGGCGTAACCGGCGAGCGCACAGCCGATCGCGGTGCGCGCGGCGATCGGGGCCAGGGGCGCCAGGCGCTGCCGCAACGGCCGTCGCGACAGGGCGAGTTCGGCGTCGAGGCCGAGGAGTTCGTCGGCGGACTCGCGCGGCGAATCGACGCGCGGGATCCGCCCGGTGCCGCGCAGTTCACGGGCCCAGGCGCGCAGCCGTGCGGGGTCGGCGTCGGCGGGGGCGGCGAGGGCGACCTCGGCGCGGACGAGGAGCCGTTCAAGAGCGCGCCGGGTGCGGTCGGGGCGGGTACCGGCGGCGAGCAGGGACTGCCAGGCGGCGTGGACAGCGGCGGCGCTCGCGGCCCGGGCCCGGGCGTGGCCGTCGGCGGTGCCACGGGTGTCGGCGTAGGCGGCGGCCGCGTGCAAGGCCTGGGCGGTGGCGCGGCGCTCGGGGCCGTGCGGGCGGAGCAGCCCGGGTGCCATGCCGACCAGCCAGGCCCAGGCGCCGGCCGCGAGGGCCAGCCCCACGTGTCCGGGCACCTGGCCGAGGGCCTGCGGCGCGAACAGCGAGGCGGAGCTGATGAAGGTCAGGACCACGTTTCCGGGCGGTCCGAGCCGGGTCGCGTCGCTCACGGCCTTCTGGACGGCCGCCATCACGGCGCCGACGGTGACGAGGACGACGGCGTCGCCCGTGAACGACGCGGCGAGCAGGGAGACCGCGAGGCCGCCGACCATGCCGAGCACCACCCAGGCCAGGACGCGGGCGCGGGCGGCGTAGGGCCGGTTGTGGCCGTAGAGCGCGCACAGCGACCCGGCCATCGTGTACATCGCGAGGTCGAGGCGGCCGAACGCCAGCAGGATCAGGTTGGGCGGCGCGACCGCGGCGACCACGCTCAGCGCGGGCTTGAACCAGATGTCGGAAGGCCGCCCGAGGCGGAGCACTCCGGTGAAGGGAAGTCGGTGGAGGGTCGCACTGCTCATACCATCAATTTAACATATGTTTTACTCGTAAAATTCCTTGGCGGCGGCCCTCAGGCGATCCCAGGAGTTCGCTCACCTACCGTGCTCCGCCGAACGCTCCCCCGTGTACACCCATGCGCTTGCGTGCGCTCCGCACGGCGTGGGCATCGCATCCCTCGACCGACCGTCGAACGGGGAGGTGCGCGTGCACGGACCGGTACCGGCAGCGTGGCTGCTGGTCGCCCTGTGCGCGGCGACAGGGGCCTACTGCCTGCTGCGGATGCGCAGCCGTGTGGAGGAGCAGCGCAGGGCCGCGGGTGGCGAGGCGCTGATGGGCTTCGGCATGGCCGTGATGGCCGTACCGGCGGCGGTGGTCTCGCCACCGAGGTGGGCGTGGCCGGTGTACGCGGCCGTGTTCGGTGCGGCGGCACTGCGCGCGCTGTGGGCCGCGCGCGCCGCCCCGCATCATCTGCACCACCTGGTGGGCGCGTCCGCGATGGTCTACATGTCGGTGGTCATGGCCGCGGCTCCGCCCGGCGCCCATCACGCGCACGGCGGCTCGGGCGTGCCGCTGCTGACCAGCCTGCTGCTGCTGTACTTCGCGGGTTACGTGCTGCTGGCCGGCGCCCGTCTGGTGCCGGCCGCCGTCGCGGTGGCCGGGGCCGGCGGCGGCGCGGTCGGCTGGAGCGACCGGCCGGAGCTGGCACGCGCCTGTCGGCTGTCGATGGGGATCGGCATGGTGGCGATGCTACTGACCATGTGAGCCGGGTCCGTACGGGTGCCCTGTCCGCGTCACTTCGGTGGCGCGGACCGTACGGTGAGCGGTCTCGCGGGTGCTCCAGCTCCGCGCGCGACCGTGGACGCCCACGCCCTCGGCACGGCCGGCCCGTGGGCGGCACCCACCGCCGTACTGGCCCTGGCGGCGGTGGTGCAGCAGTCGGTGAAGGGTGCCGTCGACGGCCTGCTGTGTGGCCGCCGCACCGCTTCGGCGTGGCCGCGTCCGGTGGGTACGGCCGTGGCGGCGGCCGTGGTCTCGTCGGTGGGCGTGGGCGTGACCCGGGTATGGCTGGGCGTGCGCCGGCTCTCGGACGTGCTGGGCGGCCGGCCGTTCGGGGCGTTGGTGGTGGCCCCCGGCCGTGATCGTGTACGAGTGGCCATGGCCTGGTCACGCCCGAACCGCTGGGCACCGCGGATAGGGTCAGGTGCATGACTGCCGTGTTGTTCGACTTTTCCGGAACGCTGTTCCGCGTCGAGTCCACCGAGTCCTGGCTGCGTGCGGTGCTGACCGAGACCGGGCACACCCTACCCGAACCTGAACTGAAGGCGGCCGCACGGGCCTTGGAGGCTGCGGGTGCGCTGCCGGGCGGAGCGAATCCGCTGGAGCTGCCGGCTGACCTGGCCGAAGTCTGGGCGGTGCGGGACGAGAGCGCGGAGCTGCACCGGGCCGCCTACACGGGCCTGTCCCGGCGGGTGCCGCTGCCCGACCCCGGGCTGCACGACGCGCTGTATGAACGGCACAAGGCGCCGGCCGCCTGGTCCCCGTACCCGGACGCCCCCGAGGTGCTGCGCACGCTGCACGAGCGTGGGATCGGCGTGGGCGTGGTCAGCAACATCGGCTGGGATCTGCGCCCGGTGTTCCGCGAGCACGACCTCGACCGGTATGTGGACACGTATGTCCTGTCGTACGAGCACGGGGTGCAGAAGCCCCACCCGCGACTGTTCTCGGTCGCCTGTGCGGCGCTGGACGCCGATCCCCGGCAGGTGGTCATGGTGGGCGACAGCAAGGAGGCCGACGGCGGCGCGGCCGCGCTCGGCTGCCGGGTGCACTTCGTCGACCACCTGCCGGTGACCGACCGGCCCGACGCGCTGCTGCCGGTGCTGGACCTGACGGGCTGAGGGCCGACGCGCTGCCCCCCGCGCGGTCTGCCGGGCCCTGCCGTGGTCAGCCCTGGTAGTCCTCGACCTGGGTGGCGGGGCGCACGCGCGCCTCGTCCGGGTTCTCGCCGAACTCGGCCTTGGCACGGCGCTGCCGCAACAGGTCCCAGCACTGGTCGAGTTCGCGCTCCAGCTGTCCCAGCCGCTGCTGCTCGACGGAGCTGTCGATCCGGCCCGAGGCCAGCGCCGCGCGGAGTCTGCGCTCGTCCTCGACCATCTCCGTGATCCTGCTCAGGATCCGCTGGTCCTGATCCATGACGACCCGCCTCCTCACCTCGGCACCGCTGCCCACTCTAGGGAGGCAGCGGACGGTGTGCGAGATCGAGGGGAGGCGTGGTGCGGGCAGCGTGCCGAGGGCACCGCGAGCACGCCATGGAAAGGGCTCGCTGCCAAGCCGTCCGCCTGAGACGATCCCCCGCGTCGCCCCAGGCGGACGGCAGCCCTGGACAGGGCCCACACATGGCGGTGCCCACTGCGGTGAGTATAGTTGGCTGGCAGCCAGTCAACGCAGGAGTTACAGGATGTCCCCGCGCAGCGCCTCGGTCAATGAAGAGTTGCGGCGGCGTTCCCGGGAGCGGCTGTTGCAGGCCGCCGTGGAACTGGTCGACGAGCACGGCTTCGAGGCCACCACCCTGGGCGACATCGCGGACCGCGCCGGTTCGGCACGCGGACTGGTGTCGTACTACTTCCCCGGCAAGCGCCAACTGGTGCAGTCCGCCGTGCACCGGCTGATGCACCGCACACTGGAGGAGGCGCTGGAGCGGGAACCGCACACCGAGGACGGCCGGGAGCGCCTCGCCCGCGCCATCGACGCGATTCTGGGCCTGGCCCACGACCGGCCGGTGCTGATGCGGCAGCACATGGCGGGGCTGCTGCAGGCGGAGGGCTTCGTGCAGTGCCCGGAGCAGCGCCGGCTGTCGGAACTGCTCAGCGACACCGTCGCCCGGTACGGCTCCCAGGACGTCGCCGTCGACTATCCGATGCTGCGCGCCCTGCTGATGGGCGCGGTGTACTCGGCGCTGGTGCCGGGGGTGCCGATGCCCGTCCCCGCGCTGCGGGCCGAACTGTTCCAGCGGTACGGGCTCGACTGGGAGTCCGGGGTGCCGCCGGAGAGCGAGCAGGGCAGGGAGGCGCGAGCGCAGGATCTGTCCCGGTTCTTCGCGACGGAGGAGCGGCCGAGCAGTCCATGACGGCCGCGTGAGCTGCGATGACGGCAACTCGCCTCAGTCGCGGCGCACGTGACGGGGGGTCAGGAATCCCGCGTCCCGTGCCTGGGCGATCAGCCTGAGCGAGCGGCGGCGGCTGTGTCCGGTCGCGCTCATCACGGCGAGCACCGGGTCACCACCCACCTCCTGTGCGGCCCGGTACTCCTGTGCGACCAGCCGACGGCCCTCGATGCCGCGCGGCCAGACCGGCCGGGCGCGCCGCGGACCCACACAGAGCGCGCCCTCCTCCTCGGCGGCCTCCCCCTCACCGGCCGCCGCCTCGACGACCTCCTCCACACCGGCCGCCGCCTCGACGACCTCCTCCACACCGGCCGCCGCCTCGACGACCTCCTCCACACCGGCCGCCGCCTCGGCGACCTCCTGCGCACCGGCCGCCGCCCCGGCGTCGGCTTCCGGTTCGCACCGCTCCTCCGGGTGCTCGTCGCCGTCGACCTCGTACGACCGCTCCACCCCGCACGACTCGAACAGCGGACCCTCGATCCAGTCCGCGAGCACCGTCAGATCGGCGAGGGACAGGGCCGGCTGGGCCCTGACGTCCTCGATGGACACGCAGCCCTCGCGCACGACGGCGAGCGCGTCGACCTGAGCACCGTCCGGGAAGGCCAGCCGCACATGGAACCAAGACGTGGCCTCGCCGTTCTCCCGCACCTTCCACGCGGGCCACACGGACACCACACCGTCCTTCGCGTCCCGCTCGGAAAGATCAAGAAAGGATGCCTCCCGCACACACGCAACGTAGCCTCATGATCACAATCCATACGAATGGACACGCTTCGTAGTCACCCCGCCGGCCCCTGCCGTCCGGGACCTGCGGGTGCCATGCTGGAGCCGTCCGCACACCACCTCCTTCGTCCCCTCGTCCGAGGAGTACCGCTGTGCTGCGTGTCGCCGTCGTCGGTTCGGGGCCGAGCGGGTGTTACACCGCCCAGACCCTGGTTCAGCAGGACCCAGGCGTGTACGTAGACGTCCTGGACCGGCTGCCGTGCCCGTACGGCCTGGTCCGGTACGGCGTCGCCCCGGACCACGAGAAGATCAAGTCCCTGCAGGGCAGCCTGAGGACGGTGCTGGAGCACGAGCGGGTGCGGTTCCTCGGCGGGGTCCGGGTGGGCGGCCCCGGGGGGCTGACGGTGGAGCGGCTGCGGGAGCTGTACCACGCCGTGGTGTACTGCGTGGGCGCCGCCGCCGACCGCCGGCTCGGGATTCCGGGCGAGGAGCTGCCGGGCAGCTGGTCGGCGACCGACTTCGTGGCCTGGTACAGCGCCCATCCGGACGCGGCCGACTCGGGCTTTCTGCGCGAAGTGCGGTCGGCCGTCGTCATCGGCGTGGGCAATGTGGCGGTGGACGTCACGCGGATGCTGGTCCGGGGTGCCGCGGAGCTGCGCCCGACGGACATGCCGCAGGCAGCGCTGGACACGCTGACGGCGAGCGGGATCACCGAGGTGCACATGGTGGGCCGGCGCGGACCGACCCAGGCTCGCTTCACCACCAAGGAGCTGCGTGAGCTGGGCGCGCTGCCCGGCACCGCGGTCGGCGTCGATCCGGCCGACCTGGCGCTGGATCCGGCGGACCCCGCCGCCCTGCCCGCCGTAGCGCGCCGCAACCTGGAGGTGCTCCGCGGCTGGGCAGCCCGGTCCCCGGCCGGGGCCGCCCGGCGCATCGACCTGCGGTTCTTCCTGCGGCCCGTGGAACTGCTCGCGGACGCCGGCCGGGTGGGCGCCGTGCGCCTCGAGCGGACGGCGCCCGACGGGCGGGGCGGGGTGACGGGCACCGGCCGGTTCATGGACCTGCCCGCCCAGCTGGTGCTGCGCTCGGTGGGCTATCGCGGAGTGCCGCCGGACGGGCTGCCGTTCGACGCCCCGAGCGGCACGGTGCCGAACGCGGCAGGGCGGGTGGTACGCGAGGGCACCCCCTCCCCCGGCGAGTACGTCGCCGGGTGGATCAAGCGCGGTCCGACGGGTGTCATCGGCACCAACCGGCCCTGCGCCAAGGAGACGGTGACCTCCCTGCTCGCGGACGCTCCGGCGCTGCTGCGCCGGCAGGTGCCCGAGGATCCGGTGTCCGCGCTGCGGGCGGCCGGCATCGAGCCGGTGCCGTGGACGGGGTGGCTGGCGATCGAGCGGGCCGAGGCCGAGCTGGGCGCGCGGCTCGGCCGGAGCGTGGTCAAGCTGGCCGACTGGGACGCGCTGCTCACGGCGGCCCGGTCGGCATAGCCCCCGGTGGCCAGGGATTCCGCGGCGGCCGGGCGGGCATGACACACAGCGGCAACAGACCGGAAATCAACAAACTGTTCAAGGCGCTTACGGTCTCGTCCTGTTCGGAAGTCACTCCCCGCCCGCGCACCGCTGGAGTACCCATGGCCACCACCACCGCAGACGTCCACCCCGTCGACGAGATACCACCGGCACGGCAGTTGGCGGCCTTCGGGCTGCAGCACGTGCTCGCAATGTACGCGGGTGCCGTCGCCGTGCCGCTGATCGTGGGCGGCGCGATGAAGCTGTCGCCTGCCGACCTGGCGTATCTGATCACCGCCGACCTGCTGGTGTGCGGGATCGCCACGCTGATCCAGTGCGTCGGTTTCTGGCGGTTCGGCGTCCGGCTGCCGATCATGCAGGGCTGCACGTTCGCGGCCGTGTCACCGATGGTGCTCATCGGGACGACGGGCGGCGGACTGCCCGCGATCTACGGCTCGGTGATCGTCGCGGGTCTGGCGATCATGCTGCTCGCGCCGGTCTTCGGCAGGCTGTTGCGCTTCTTCCCGCCGCTGGTGACCGGCACGGTGATCCTGATCATCGGGGTCTCGCTGCTGCCGGTCGCGGGCAACTGGGCGGCGGGCGGCGCCGGTGCGAAGGACTTCGGGGAGCCGAAGAACCTGGCGCTGGCGGCCTTCGTGCTGGCGGTGGTGCTGGCCGTACAGCGGTTCGCGCCGCCCACCCTCGGCCGGATCGCCGTCCTGATCGGGATCGCGGTGGGCCTGGCGGTCGCGGTGCCGTTCGGGTTCACCGACTTCAGCGGGGTCTCCGGCGCCGACTGGGTCGGCATCAGCACGCCGTTCCACTTCGGGGCGCCGCAGTTCAAGGCGTCCGCGATCGTGTCCATGCTGGTGGTCGCCCTGGTGACGATGACCGAGACGACCGGTGACCTGATCGCGGTGGGCGAGCTGACCGGGCGGAAGGTCGAGCCGCGCTCGCTCGCCGACGGGCTGCGCGCGGACGGCCTGTCGACGGTGCTGGGCGGGGTGTTCAACACCTTCCCGTACACGGCGTACGCGCAGAACGTGGGCCTGGTCGGGATGACCCGGGTGCGCAGCCGCTGGGTGGTGGCGGCGGCCGGCGGGATCCTGGTCTTGCTCGGTCTGCTGCCCAAGCTGGGCGCGGTGGTCGCGGCGATCCCGGCGCCGGTGCTGGGCGGCGCGGGGCTGGTCATGTTCGGCACGGTCGCGGCGAGCGGGCTGCGGACGCTGGCCGGGGTGGACTTCAAGGGCAACCACAATCTGACCGTGGTGGCCGTGTCGGTGGCGATCGGCATGCTGCCGGTGGGTGTGCCGACGGTCTACGAGAAGTTCCCGGACTGGTTCCAGACGGTGATGAACAGCGGGATCAGCGCGGGCTGCCTGTCCGCGATCGTACTCAACCTGCTGTTCAACCACCTTCCGGGGAAGGCGGGTTCAGGCGCCGTCGCCGAGTCGGCCGGCCTGCCGGTCGGCGGCCGCGAGGAGGCTGTCGAGCAGTCCCGGGAAGAGTCCGTCTAGATCGTCCCGGCGCAGGCCGTTCATCTTGGCCGTGCCCCGGTAGACCTGCCGGATGACCCCGCTCTCCCGCAGCACCCGGAAGTGGTGCGTGGTGGTGGACTTGGTCACCGGCAGTTCGAACTGCGAGCAGGTCAACTCGGCTTCGCGAGCGGCGAGTTCACGCACGATCTGCAGCCGCATCGGGTCGGAGAGCGCATGCAGCACGCCCTCCAGGCGGATCTCCTCCCGCTCCGGATGCGGCAGCGCGCGGCCGGCGGTGGCGGTCTCGGTCACGGCGGCTGCCCTTCGTCACGGAACTCCTCGACTGCGACCATTGTACGAGAGACGTCGTAGTTTGACATGTCTCGTAGTACGAGGATTATCGTACGAGGCGACCAGCGGTCCCGTGACGAACGGAGTCTGTCGTGAGCTCGCTCTTCGAGAGCATCACCCTGCGCGAAGTGACCATCCCGAACCGGGTGTGGATGCCGCCGATGTGCCAGTACTCGGCCGAGCCGGAGGGTCCGCTCGCGGGCGCCCCGCACGACTGGCACTTCGCGCACTACGCGGCGCGCGCCACGGGCGGCACCGGTCTGATCATCGTGGAGGCCACCGCGGTGGCGCCGGAGGGCCGGATCTCCCCCTACGACCTCGGTCTGTGGAACGACACCCAGGTGGAGGCCTTCCGCCGGATCACCCGCTTCCTTACCGCCCAGGGCACGGTGCCGGGGGTCCAGCTCGCACACGGTGGCCGCAAGGCGTCCACCGACCAGCCGTGGAAGGGCGGCGCGCCGCTGGGACCGGAGGCGCGTGGCTGGCAGCCGGTCGCCCCGAGCGCGGTGCCGTTCGACGAGCGCCACCCCGTGCCCAGGGAGTTGACGGTGGACCAGATCCATGAGGTCGTCGGCCAGTTCGCCGCGGCGGCCCGCCGGGCGCTCGCGGCCGGCTTCGAGATCGCCGAGATCCATGGCGCCCACGGCTACCTGATCAACGAGTTCCTCTCTCCGCACTCCAACCATCGCACGGACGTCTACGGCGGCTCGTACGAGAACCGCACCCGGTTCGCCCTCGAAGTCGTGGACGCCGTACGGGCGGTGTGGCCCGAGGACAAGCCGGTGTTCTTCCGCATCTCGGCCACCGACTGGCTCCAGGACGGCGGCTGGACCACCGAGGACACGGTCCGTCTCGCCCGCGACCTGCACGCGCACGGCGTCGACCTGCTCGACGTCTCCACCGGCGGCAACGCCTCCGGCGTGACCATTCCGACCGGGCCCGGCTACCAGGTGCCGTTCGCGGCCCGGGTGAAGGCCGAGACCCCGCTGCGCGTGGCCGCCGTGGGCCTGATCACCGAGGCCGGACAGGCCGAGAAGATCGTGACCAACGGCGAGGCCGACGCCGTCCTGCTGGGCCGCGAACTGCTGCGCAACCCGTCCTGGGCCCGACACGCGGCCCGCGAACTGGGCGGCGAGGTCAGGGTGCCGAACCCGTACCACCGGTCGGTCTGACCGCAGCCGCCCGCGCCCACCGGCCGGCCTGACCGCAGCCCTCCGCGACCACCGGCCGGCCTGACCGCGGCCGCCCATCACCACCGGCCGAACCGACCACAGCCACCGACCACCAGCGGCCGATCCAGCGCGGCGACCGCGCCCACCGGCCGGCCTGACCGCAGCCCTCCGCGACCACCGGCCGGTCCAGCGCAGCCCTCCGCGACCGCCGGGCGGCCTGAGCGCGGTCGTCCGCGACACCAGGCAGTCCGAGCACGGACGCCCACCAACACCGGCCGATCCGACCAAGGCCACCCTCCACCACCAACCGGCCCGAGCACGGTCGTCCGCGACACCAGGCAGTCCGAGCACGGACGCCCACCAACACCGGCCGATCCGACCAAGGCCACCACCACACCAGCCGGTCCACCGCGCCCACTCGCCACCACCGGCCGGTCCAGCGCGGCCCTCCGCGACCACCGGCCGAACCGACCACAGCCACCTACCACCGGCCGATGCAACTGCGCCCACCACCACCGGCCGACCAGACCACAGCCACTCGCCCCCCGCCGATCCAACCGCAGCCGCCACCCCCGGCCGATCGAAGCGCGGGTGTCCGGTGGTCAGGTCGGGAGCAGGCGGCCGATCGTCTCCTCCAGGCGGGGGAGCACCCGCTGTCCCGCGAGGGCCAGGGCGATCGCCGCCAGGACTCCGGCCCAGGCGCCGGGGCCGAGCGGGGTGCACCCGACGGCGTGGCTGGCGACCGGGATCTGCACCGCCGCGAACAGCGCCGCGGCGGAACCCAGGCAGGTGATCTGCACCAAGCGGCTCGCGCGCCGGTCCAGCCATGTCTGCACGAGCTGTGTGCCGACCACCCCGCACAGCGCCATCGTGCTGGAGCGGCGCGCGGTGCCGGGTGTGAAGCGGCCGATCAGCCAGGCCGTCAGCGCGCCCAGGCAGGTGGTGAGCGCCCGGTGCCGGATCTGCTGCAGCAGGGGTGCGCCCAGGACGGCGGAGGCGTCCTCCGGCGATCCGCCGCGGACCCGTACGGCACCGGGCACGCCGTCCTCCGGCGCTCCGCCACGGGCCGGTGCCGACGCGTCCTCCTTCTCGGTCACCGCCACCGCCATCGACGGGAACAGGTCGGTGAAGAGGTTCACCATGAGCATCTGCCGGGTGGACAGCGGCGCCCGGCCGGACAGCAGCGCGCCGAGGATGCCGAAGCCGACCTCGCCCGCGTTGCCGCCGATCAGGATGGCGATGGCGTCGGCCACGCTGTGCCACAGCGCCCGGCCCTCGCCGACCGCGTCGATCAGGACCGTCAGATCGTCGTCGGTGAGCACGATGTCGGCGGCGTTGCGCGCCGCGGCCGAACCGCGCGCGCTGATCCCGACGCCGATGTCGGCGGCGCGGATCGCCGCGGCGTCGTTGGCGCCGTCGCCGACCATGCCGACGACCCGGCCCGCGTCCCGCAGCGCCTCCACGACCTGGAGCTTCTGCTCGGGCGCCACCCGCGCCACCACACCCGCGTCACGCAGCATCCGGGCCCTTGCCGCCCGGTCCGCCGCCGCCAGCTCGTCGCCGGTGACCACGACGGTGTCCTCGGGCCAGCCCAGCTCGGCCGCGATGGCCCGCGCGGTCTGCGGATGGTCCCCGGTGAGCATGACGGGTCGTACGCCTGCCTCGATCAGGCCCGCGACCAGCGCCGTGGAGGTCTCGCGCGGTACGTCGGACAGGGCGAGCAGCCCGATGAACCCCAGCTCCCGCAGCGGCTGTTCGAGTACGTCGTCCTCCTGCTCGTCAGCGCCCAGCCGCCGTTCGGCCACCGCCAGCACCCTGAGGCCGTCCCGCGCCAGCGCCTGGGCCGCCTCCGAGGCGTGCTCGGGCAGCCCGGCGCACGCGGGCAGCACGGTCTCCGGGGCGCCCTTGACCACCAGCCGCAGCGGGCCGTCCCCGCTCCGGCCGACGGAGGCGGCGTATCCGCGTGCCGCCTCGAAGGGCAGGTCCGCGGACTGTGTCCACTCCGGATCGGGACCGGCCGCCGCCAGCACGGCCTCGTCGGTGGCGTGCACCGGCCGCTCGGCGTCGCCGTCGACGCGTGGACAGGCGCGGACGGCGGCCCGGACGGTGCCGGCGGACCCCGGGTCGTCCACCGGGCGCACCGTGCCGTCGGCGTCGGAGGTGCGCACCAGGCGCAACCGGTTCTCGGTGAGCGTGCCGGTCTTGTCGAAGCAGAAGGTGTCCATCCGGCCCAGCGCCTCCAAGGTGCGCGGGGTGCGGACGAGGACACCGTCGCGGCTCAGCCGCCGGGCGGCCGCGAGCTGCGCGACCGTGGCCACCAGCGGCAGCCCCTCCGGTACGGCCGCCACGCCCACCGCCACCCCACCGCTGACCGCCTCCCGGATGGCGGTGCCGCGCACCAGCGCCAGGCCGGTGACCGCGGCGCCGCCCGCCAGGGTCAGCGGCAGTGCCTTGCGGGTGAGTTCCTGCAGCCGGGCCTGTACACCGCCGGCCGGAGGCGTACGCGCGGCCAGGTGGACGGCGCGGGCGGCCTCCGTGTGCTCACCGATGTCGACGACCACGCCACGGGCCTGGCCCGCCACCACGGTCGTACCCTCGAAGACCATGCACCGCCGGTCGGCGACCGCGGCGTGCGGGGTCGGATCCGTCTGTTTCTCCACCGGCAGGGACTCACCGGTCAGGGCCGACTCGTCGACCTCCAGGCCGTCCTGCCACAGCAGCCGGGCGTCGGCGGGCACCACGTCGTCCGCCTTCAGCTGGATCACATCGCCCGGATGCAGCTTGCCCGCCTCCACGGTCCGCGTGCCGCCGGCCGGGGCCTCGGTCTCCGGCGGTACGAGGCGCGCCATCTGCTGCTGTTCCGCGAGCAGTCCGGACAGCGCCCGTTCGGCGCGCAGCCGCTGGATGCCGCCGACCAGGGCGTTCAGATCCAGCGCGCCGACGACGAGCAGGGCGTCCACGACGGAGCCGAGGATCGCCGACGCCGCCGAGCCGACGGCGAGGACCGGGGTGAGCGGGTCGTGGAGTTCGCCGCGTACGGCCTGGCCGAGCCGGTAGGACCAGCGCATCGGCGCGGCGGCCGGATGTCCGGACACACCGGCGGCGGCTTTGCGCACGCGGGCGGCCAGCGTCTCGAAAGCGCCGCCCTCGGCGGCCGGTTCGTGCTCCAGCCGCTCCTGGGCCTGCTCGGGGTCCAGCTCGTGCCAGTGCACGCGCGCGTGCGGGTGCGGGGGCCGGGCCGCCGCCACGCCGAGCGCGGCCCGGCCCCCGGAGAGCAGGGCCGCCACGGCGGCGGCGTCCACGGGGGCGTGCCGCAGCCCCGGCAGTGCGGCAAGGCGTCCACGGCCGCCGCCCGACTCGCCGACGGCCACGAGCAGCCCGGAGAGCGCGGCGCCAGAACGGGCCAGGATCTGGGCATGCCCGCCGACCGTGCGGGCGGCCGGGATCGCGGTCAGCACCCGCCATATGTCGGGCAGCCCGTGCAGCGCGAGGAGGTCCGCGCCCCAGACCACGGCGCCGTCGTGGTCGGTCAGGGCGAGGGCGATGTCGGCGCTGCGCAGCCCGGCCAGCACGTCGTGCTCGTCGGCCGTGCGCACCCGCGCGACGGCGAGCACCGCCCCGGCGTCGCCGCGCGCCTCGTACACGACGTCGTCCAGCGGCCGGCGTGGGTCGACGACCTGGTCGGCGAGGCCGGTGAAGTCCTCCAGGGCCGGGTCGTCCACGAGCACCACGCGCAGGCGGGCCCGGCGGGCCGCGTCCATGACCGGTTCGGCCCACGGGTCGGCCTCGCCCTCGTCCGTGCACAGCGCGCTGGAGTGCAGGACGACCGTGCCGGCCATCTCCAGCCGGCGCAGCCGGTCCGGGTCGCGGACCAGGACACCCGTGCGGGCGAGCGCGGTGCTCAGCAGCGCGTGGAAGGCGGCGGGGCCGTAGCGGGCGGCCTTCGGCGAGCCGGCGAGGACCGCCTCCGCGGCCTCGGCGACGTCGTGCTTGACCAGCAGGGTGGCCGCGGCGCCCAGCACACTGCCCGCGGAGGCGTGCTCGGCGTACTCCTGGGCCGGGGACTCCCGCAGCGGCGGGCGGGGAGCGCCGTCCGCCGCGATGCTGACCCGCCCGGGCGCGCACAACTGGTCGTGCACCGTGTCGAAGGCGGCGGAGCGAGCCACCGTCTCGGCCACCTGGCAGGCCCGCAGGACGCCGTCGAGGACGAGGGACGTGGGGGTCTGTCCGGCTCCGTGGACGGTGGCGTTCGCGCAGGCCAGCAGGAGATCCATGCCGGCGTTTCCGAGCCGGCCGCGCAGCCAGGCGCGAAAACGGGGGTTCTCCCGCAGCAGGGTCACCACCGCGGTCGCCAGGCGCGGCGTGGGCGGCAGCCGGAGCGCGTACGCGGTGACCGCGACGCCGATGCCCACCGTGTCGGCGGCGAGCGTGGCCACGGCCGCGCGCACCCCGGCCGGGTCGGCCGGATGCGTGGTCTCGTCCACATCCGCGGCCAGGAGCAATCCGTGTCCCTCGGCCAGTTCGGCGGCGTGGTCCACGATCCGGTCGGTGGCCTCCTCCTCGGTCGCGGTCACCACCAGGCGCGCGAGTCCCTCGTCCCAGTACGCGAACAGCACGTCGGGTCGCTCGGCCAGCGTCTCGGCCACCCGGCGCGCCAGATGCGCCGTGCCGCCCGCGCGCTGCACATGCTCGTGCGCCACCGGCCGCAGGGCCAGATGGGCACGGGCCCCGGCCCGCCAATGGCCGCCGGAGCCGGGCAGCGCGTTGCGGGCGACCCGCGCCACGCGTACGGCGGCGTCCGCGCCGCGCACTCCGGCACGCACCGTCCCCGCGGCGGCGCCGGCGGCCGCTCCGACCGCCGGCGCCAGCAGCCGCGGTGCCGAGGGCAGCAGCCGTACGGCCGCCGAGGGCATCGCCAGCAGTCGGAGCGCCATGGTCCTCCTCAGAGCGCGGTGCGGTCGGGCCGGGTCGTGGGACCGAGCGGCCCGGTGGAGTGCTTGCCCGCCGCGCCCTCGGCGCTGCGGGTGGTCCGGGTGCCGCCGGAGGTCTTGGTGCCGCCGGTCGTTCGGGTGGTCCGGGACGCGGTGGCGCCTCCGGGGATCCCGGTGCTGCCGGTCGTCCGGCTGCTTGCACCGGTCCCGGCGTCGCCGGCTGTCCGGCTCCCTCCGGACGCCTCGGCGGCCCCGGCGGCCTCGACCCCGGCCTCGGCGGCGCCGGCGTCCCAGGCCTCGCCGGAAGTCTCGGCGTCCTCGGCGGCGTTCGCCCCACCCGTGCGGTGGGCGCCCGTGGACCTGCCGCCGTGGCCGGACCTGAGGGCCGCGGTGCCCAGGTCCTGGGCGGCCTCGGGACTCTGCCCGCCGTCCGCCGGAAGTTTGGGCCGGGGCTGGGTGAGCCAGGCCACGGCTGCGCCGGTGAGGGCCACGGGCCACTCGACCACGCCCGCCGCGCCGAGCACTCCGGCCCCCGCGTACACCGCGATGCGCCGCCCGCGGGGCGAGACCGCCCCCACCTTGTCCAGGGTTTCCTCCGCGGCCCTGGTCACCATCCCGGCGCCGGGCACCCTGCGCAGTGCGGAGGCCGCGCCGCGCAGCGGCCCCGTGAGAACCGACGGCGACTTCTGCTCAGCCATGACTCTCCTCGGGTGAGATCGCCTTGCGTGCCCCACCGAGTGCCCGCAACCGTGCTGGTCATCCCCGTTTCTCCGCGGAGGGTGCCCACTTCCAAGGGAACGCCTCGCGACGCTCCCGCGCCACCCGCACCGCGCGACCACCCTGCCCGGACGCCTTGGCAACCGTCCCGCCCCGGACGCCTCGGCGGCCGCCTTGGAACAGCGCCTCGAACACAGCCGAAGTCGGTCGGCTCATCGAAGTGGCCGGGGTCCGGATCCAGGTCTTCACCCGCTGTCAGGAGCCCGGTCCCGGTCGCCGCACTCCCGTCCCACCGCGTCGACTCCGGATGGAAGGATGGGCGTGAGGGAGGGCGGATGGGGCGCAGGGAGAGGGAGGCGGTCGCGCAGGCGGCCCGGCTGTACGAGGCCGCACAGGCACTGGCCGACGACCACGGCAGGGCCGTAGAGGCGGTCCGCGCGGCGCTGAAGCCGATTCAGGACGCGGCGGTGGAGCAGGCGCTCGACGCCATACCCGTGGCACGGCTGCAGGACGCCACGGACGGACGGCTGCGGCTCGCCAGTGTCGACAAGAGCGGACTGCGCACGGTCCGGCAGGTGCTCGAAGCCGGTCCCTACCGGTTGCGGCAGATCCCCGGAGTCGGTCAGCGCACCGCGGACCAGATCGTCGCGGCCGCACGGCAGCTGTCCGACGCCGTGCTCGACACCGTCGCCGTACACATCGACGTCGACCGGCCGGAGCCGCGGACCACGGCGCTCGTCATGGCTCTGCACGTCCTGGTGGAGGCGGGGCCCGACGCGCGGCGCGCGGTCGGCACCGCCGCCGAGCTGACGCGGCGGCTCGGCCCCCCGCTGGCCGAGGCCCGGCCGGCGGCCGGGCGGCTGAGCATGCTGACGGCCGGGCGGGCCAGGAAGGCGCGCGCGCTGGCGGCGGTCGAGGAGCTGCGCACGCTGGTGGCGGAGGCGGTCGAGGCCGGTACCCCTGAGGCGCTCGCGCAGGCGTCGGTGGACCTGTTGCGGGGCACGTCGAGCGACCTCGCGGCCTGGGTGGACTTCGAACTGCGCTCCGCCGAGTACTACGGCCTGCTCACCGAAGTCTCCGGGCGTGCCCCGGACACGGCCGCCGCCGAGGGGTTCCTGCCCGACGGGATCGCCGAGCGGGTGCGGGGACAGCAGCTCGACGACTCCCGGCTGCGCGTGTCGCTGCGCGGCTACCAGGCCTTCGGCGCCCGGTTCGCCCTGGCGCAGCGCAAGGTGATCCTCGGCGACGAGATGGGGCTCGGCAAGACCGTCCAGGCCATGGCAGCGCTGACCCATCTGGCCGCAGAGGGGCAGAGCCACTTCATGGTCGTGTGTCCGGCGAGCGTGCTGGTGAACTGGACGCGCGAGGTCGAGGGACGCACCTCGCTGCATGTCACGCCCCTGCACGGGCCGGACCGGCACGACGCGTTCGCCTACTGGAAGGGGCGGGGCGGCGTCGCCGTGACGACCTTCGACGCCCTGCGCGGCTTCCCGGCCCCCGGCGGCGGTGAGATCGGGATGCTGGTGGTGGACGAGGCCCACTGTGTGAAGAACCCCAGGGCCCTGCGCTCCCAGGCCGTGGCGCATTGGGCGGGGCTCTGCGAACGGGTCCTCTTCATGACGGGCACGCCGATGGAGAACCGGGTCGCCGAGTTCCGCAACCTGGTCCGGATGCTCGACGAGACCGTGGCCGACCGTGTCGGCGCCGATGCCGGACTGCCCGGCTCGGTGGCCTTCCGGAAAGCGGTCGCACCGGTCTACCTGCGCCGCAACCAGGTGGATGTCCTCGCCGAACTGCCCGCCCTG
This sequence comes from Streptomyces sp. NPDC002076, assembly GCF_053593835.1. Taxonomy (NCBI): domain Bacteria; kingdom Bacillati; phylum Actinomycetota; class Actinomycetes; order Kitasatosporales; family Streptomycetaceae; genus Streptomyces; species Streptomyces sp. NPDC002076. The sequence goes on along the minus strand of NZ_JBSFDI010000011.1, from coordinate 223,599 downwards.
CAGCAGACGGACGAGTGGGAGGAACCGAGCGCCTCGGACGAGGAGGCATACCGCGAGGCGGTGCGCTCCGGCAACTTCATGGCGATGCGCAGGGCCGCGTACGCCCGTCCGGAGAAGTCCGCCAAGCTCGTCCGGCTCCGCGAGATCGTGCGGGAGGCGGCGGAGAACGGGCTGAAGGTGGTGGTCTTCTCCAACTTCCGGGATGTCCTGGGCGTGGTGCAGGACGCGCTCTACGCCGGGTCACGGGCCGGCGGTCCCGTGGTCGGCCCGCTCACCGGGAGCGTGCCGCCCGAGCGGCGCCAGCTGCTCGTCGACGAGTTCACTGCTGTGTCCGGTCCGGCGGTACTGCTGGCGCAGATCCAGGCGGCGGGCGTCGGACTCAACCTCCAGGCCGCCTCCGTCGTGATCATCTGTGAGCCCCAGATCAAGCCAACCGTCGAACAGCAGGCGGTGGCGCGGGCCCACCGCATGGGCCAGGTACGGCCGGTCCGGGTGCACCGCCTTCTGGCTCCGGGCGGCGTGGACGAGCGGATGGTGGAGATGCTGCGCAGGAAGGTCCGCCTGTTCGACGCCTACGCCCGCCGCAGCGCGGTGGCGGAGGCGACTCCGGACGCCGTCGACGTGTCGGACACGGAGATGGCGCGCCGGATCGTGGCTGAGGAACAGACCCGCCTGGGCTTCGGAACCGGCCGTGTCGGCGGCGCATCCGGCCGTGCGGGCAGCGTGTCCGGCGAACCGGCGGACGCGGTTCCAGGTACCGGCGAGGCGGCCGACAGCACTTCTTGACGGCGCCTGGGGGCGCCAGGAGTCGTCGTGTCCGGGATGGCCGGCGTACGGCAGGGCGAGCAGGCGCGGCGTGGTGCAGCGCGCACGAGGATGCTCGCCTTCGCGGCAGGCACGGCACCCACCGTCGTCGCGGATCCGATGCTCCGCCAACAGCGCCTGCCTCGCCTCCAGTTCGCCCAGCACCCGGGCGCGGCCCTCCCCTCCCAGGAGGTGAGCACCTGCTCGATCTCGTCGGCCATCACGCCCCGGACCGCGCCGGGCGCGCCGGTGATCGCGTCCCTGGCCACCCGTTCCTCCTCCTGGAACCGGGCGCGCAGGAACCGTTCGAGAGCCAGGGCGGTCATGCGGCACGCTTCCTTCGCCCCACCGACGCGGCCAGCTGCCGCTGATAGCCGGCATAGGCCGCGCGCAGGGCCTCCCCCGGCCAGTCGGCGGGGAGGAGTCCGGGTGGCAGGACCGGGTCGGTGAGCAGGTGGCGTACGGCCGCGGCGTAGGCGGTGAGGCGCTCCGCCGGGGTGCGGGCGGCGGCCGCGCGGGCGAGCAGGGTCCGCGCGGTGGCCGCCCAGGCGTCCAGCGGCCAGAGCCGGGCGACCAGGTCATGTGCGGGCTCATCGGGTCGCGCGGTGTACGTCTGGGCGACGGATCCGAGCATGTCCGGCAGGGCACGGTCGAGGTTGGCCGGGCGCAGCCATACGCCCTCGCGGAGTTCCGCCAGGCGCAGCGCGGCCAATCGGGCACGCAGATCGGCGCGTTCGGCGGGACCACGACCGGTCGCCGTGATCACCACCATCTCCCAGTCGCCGTCCCACGCGCGCGTGCCCGGCCGGAGCGCCTCGTCCTGACGCCGCTGGCGGGCCAGCAGCCGGTCGCTGAGCCGGTAGACGCCGGCGGTGCGGCGCAGGTCCCCCGCGGTCACCATCCGGCTGAGCGCGGCCCGCAGCGTGGAGCCGCCGACGCCGAACGGCTCCACCAGCCGGACCAGGTCCCTCACCGGCAGCTCGGCCGGGTGCGCGCCGAGGAGCAGGCTGAGCACGACCGACCGCGCGGACAGCGGCCGCAGCCCTGACTCCTCCGGCTCGGGCGAGACGTTCATGCGCATGGGCACGTACTGTACGTCCACCTCCTTGTTGCAGTATTGCTACGACCGCAGGAAGAGTGCAACATGCTCCTATGGTCTCGATTCCCGCGCAGTCGCCTGCGCAGCCGCAGCCCCAGCCGCAGTACGCCACGCACGAGGTCACCAACCAGGCCCCGCCCTTGGCCCCGTACGACACCTCCGACGACCGGGCCCTGCTGGAGGGACTGCGCCGGGAGGGCGCCGGTTGGGCCGAGGAGGACATCCGGCGGCTGGGGGCGCGCGCCGGCAGCGCGGAGGCGCAGGAGTGGGGTGAGCTGGCGAACCGGCACGAGCCGGTCCTGCGTACCCACGACCGCTACGGCCACCGGATCGACGAGGTCGACTTCCATCCCAGCTGGCATCACCTGATGCGCACGGCAGTCGCCGAGGGCCTGGCCGGCGCGCCATGGGCGGACGAGCGGCCCGGCGCCCATGTGGTCCGTACCGCGGGCGGGCTGGTGTGGGGGCACACGGAAGCCGGGCACGGCTGCCCGACGTCGATGACATACGCCGCCGTGCCCGCGCTGCGCGCACAGCCGGATCTGGCCAAGGTCTACGAACCGCTGCTCACCAGCCGGGAGTACGACCCGGAGCTGCGCGTGCCGGCCGAGAAGCCGGGGCTACTCGCGGGCATGGGCATGACCGAGAAGCAGGGCGGGTCGGACGTCCGGACGAACACCACCGTGGCCACGCCCACGGGGGAGACCGGTGTGTACACGCTGCGCGGGCACAAGTGGTTCACATCCGCGCCGATGTGCGACGTCTTCCTGGTCCTCGCACAGGCCCCGGGCGGGCTGTCGTGCTTCCTGGTGCCGCGCGTGCTGCCGGACGGCAGCCGCAACACCTTCCGCGTCCAGCGGCTGAAGGACAAGCTGGGCAACCGCTCCAACGCGTCCTCGGAGCCGGAGTTCGACCGGACGGTGGCCTGGCTGGTCGGGCCGGAGGGGCGCGGCGTGAAGACCATCATCGAGATGGTCAACTGCACCCGGCTGGACTGCGTGATGTCCTCGGCGACCCTGATGCGCAAGACGCTGGTCGAAGCGGGTCATCACGCCCGGCACCGCAGCGCGTTCGGCGCCCGGCTGATCGAGCAGCCGCTGATGCGCAACGTCCTGGCCGACCTGGCTCTGGAGTCGGAGGCGGCGACGACCCTCACGCTGCGGCTGGCCGGCGCGGCCGACCGCGCGGTGCGCGGGGACGCCGGGGAGCGGGCCTTCCGGCGGATCGCCACCGCCGTCGGCAAGTACTGGGTCACCAAGCGGGGCCCGGCGTTCACCGCCGAGGCCCTGGAGTGCCTGGGCGGCAACGGCTATGTCGAGGACTCCGGCATGCCGCGGCACTACCGGGAGGCTCCGCTGCTGTCGATCTGGGAGGGCTCGGGCAACGTGAACGCGCTCGACGTGCTGCGCGCCCTCGGCCGCGAACCGGACACCGCCGAGGCCCTGTTCGCCGAACTCGCCCTCGCGCGCGGGGCGGACGCCCGCCTGGACACGGCGGTCACCGCACTCAAGGACCAGTTGGCCGAAACGGACCAGGTGGGCGCCCGCCGTCTGGTCGAGCGGATGGCGCTCGCCCTCCAGGCCTCCCTGCTGGTACGGCACGCCCCGCACCCGGTGGCGGACGCCTTCTGTGCGAGCCGGCTGGGCGGCGACTGGGGGCACGCGTTCGGCACGCTGCCCGCCGGGACCGACCTCGACACGATCCTGGAGCGGGCCCTGCCCGGCCGGAACTGACCCCTCCCACCGGGCGCCGGTGCTCCTCTCGGCGGCAGGCGCGGGCGGCTCGCGCCCTGGCCGGTGACAGCCGACGGATCGCACACAGTCAGCGCGCAGCTCCGGACCGTTGTCAGTGCCGTGGTGCACACTCGCGATCAGGTGGCACTCGTCTCGGGAGGACAACGTGTTCACGGGGATCGACGAGGTCGACTGGGCCTCGCTGCGGCACGCCCACGGCAGCGCGGAGGACGTGCCCGGATGGTTACGGGCGCTGGCGTCCGCGGACACCGCCGAGCGGGCGACCGCGCTCGACGGGATGTACGGCGCGCTGCACGACCAGGGGTGTGTGTACGACTCGACGCTGGCCTGCGTCCCGTTCCTGCTCTCGCTCGCGGCCCGCGAGGAGGTGCCGGACCGGGGCGGCATCGTGGAACTGCTGGTCGGCATCGGCGCGGACAGCGCGCACGGGGACCCGCGCGCACGGGAGGCCGTGTGCGCGGGCGCCGAGGTGTTCGTCCGGCTCGCCGGGGACCCGGACCCCGCGGTGCGCCGGGCGACCGCCTCGGCCCTCGTGCACTTCCTGCCCGCGCCGGCCCGGATCCTGGACCTGTTACGGCAGCGGCTGCGGGCCGAGCGGGACGACCGCGTCCTGCTCGCCCTTCCGGAGGCGCTCGCCCTGTTCGTCCGCCGGTACCCCGCGCACGCCGACGCCGCGGTGGACCTCCTGGCCGAACAGAGCGCACCGCCCTACGCCCCGGGGCTGCGGCTCGCCGCACTCGGTCAGCTCGCACTCGTCGCGCCCGCCCGGCTGCCCGCCGACCTGGTGCCGACGGCCGTCCGGCTGCTGCGGGAGCGCTCCGCGCACCGCGCCCGGATCAGCGAGCCCCGCGCCGCCGACTCCCTCGTCGGGCGCATACGGCGGCTGCGCCCGTCCGACGAGGAGGGCTCCAGGCTGCTGCGCACCCTGCACACCGCGCTCGGCGACCGCGTTGACGACCGGATCGCGCTCCTGGGCGGGCAGTTGACCGGCCCGGACCCGGTGGACCGGTGCCATGGCGTCTGGATGGCGGCGGCGCTGCTGCGCGGCTGGCGTGCCGACCACCGCGGGACGGTCCGGCTGCTCGGGGCTCAACTGGGCACGGAACAGGACTGGTTGCGGGACGCGGCGGTCGCCGTGCTGGCGGAGCTGTGGGCGCTGGCCACGCCCGCCGCGGACGACCTGCACGCCCTCGTGTGCGCCCGCCCCGACCTGTGGACGCACCGCGTGGAGCGCGGCTCCTGCACGCTGGGCGGTCCGCTCAGGGCGCTGGCCAGGGCCGGCGATCCGCGCGCGGTCCCACCCCTGGCCCATCTGCTGGCCGGCCCGGCCGCACCGGTGGACCTGGGGTTCGAGCTGGCCCACCTGGGTGCCGCCGCGGCCCCGCTCGCCCCCGCGGTGCGGCATCGGCTCGGCCGGATTCCGCCGGCTTCCCCCGCCGCCGCCCCGCTGCTGGCGGCGGTCGGCACCATGGGGGACGAGGAAGCCGTTCCGCAGGTGCTGCGGCTGCTGTCGGGTGCTGACGGCGGACCGGGGGCGCGGGACGACACGGTCACGGGCCGGGCCATCGAAACGCTGGAGGTGCTGGGCGCCACCGCGCGGGCGGTACCGGCCCTCCGCGCGCTCCTGCGCACCCGGCATGCCGCCGCAGCGGCCGGCGCGCTCTGGTCGGCGCAGCAGGACCCCTCCGCCGTACTCCCCGTGCTGCTGCGGGAGTTGGGCCGGAATGATCCGGTGAGCCGGCGCGCGGCCGCCGTGCAGCTCGGCCGTCTGGGCCCGGCCGGGCGCGCCGCGCGGCCCGCGCTGCGCCGCATGACCCGATCGCGGCTCGCGCGGGAGCGGGTGACGGCCGCGTGCGCGCTGTGGCGCATCGACGCGGATCCGGAGCCGCTTCTGCCGGTGTTCCAGCAGGCCTGGGCGCAGGACCCGCACTCCCGCCGCCCGATCGCCCGGTGCCTCACCGCGATGGGCCCGGCCGCCGCGCCGCTACGGCACCTCGCGGCAGCGGAACTGGCCGCTCCGCGCCGCCACTTGGCTCATGTGGACGCAGGCGGCGGGCCGGGCATACCGGAGGACGAGGCTCTGCTGGGCGCGTGCCGGGAGGTGTTGGCGACGGTGTAGGGGTGTCACGGCGGGCACTCGTCCGAGCCGATGAATGCGGGGACGCGGCTGCTCACCTCGTGGACGGCGACGCTCCAGCGTGCGTGGTTCCAGGCAGGGTTGCGCCGGTACTCGGCCATCGGCTTCGGGCAGACGGCGCCCCGCACCCGGACGGACCGGAGGCCGTCGGCCGTCGGCCGTGGTCAGACCATCCGTCCCCACTGCGGTCCGAGCCGTGCCCACTCCGTGTCCCAGGCGTGCATGCGGCGGCGTTCCAGCCGGCCGCGCACGGCGAGGCCTCCGACGAAGGGGACGGCCGCCGCGCTCACGCCCACCAGACAGCCGATCAGGGTGCCCCGGAAGGCGGCCTCGGAGGCGGAGGCCGGGCGGTCGACGAGCCGGCCCTGCGGGTCGGTCCAGACCGTGACCGGCGTGCCGGCCTTGCTGCCGGGCTCGACCCGGACCTGTCCGGTGTGGGTGGAGCCGTCGGCCACGGTCCAGCCCACCTTGGCCCAGACGCGTTCACCGGCGGAGGCATGGCGGTGCACGGGGGGCCTTCCCGGGGCCCGCCCCACCACGTGGGCGACGACAGGACGCCAGGCCGCCTGCTCCCTCGCGAGTCCGTGCTCCACCGACTCGGCCGCCACGAGGCCGGCCGAGATCCCTGCCAGGACGGTCAGCAGCCAGGCGCCGAGCAGCACCCAGGCCTCCACGACATCGGCCCGGCGTTTGAGCGGATTGCGCCGCCAGCGCCACAGCCACACCTTCGGACCACGGAACGCCTTCAAAGGCATCCTCCTCACGAGCGCACCGACCGGCCGGACCGCCCTCCCATACGCGGGAGATCGCTCCGCTGCTCACGACGAGCCGTCTCCCCGACGGTGGCACGAGACGTGCCCCCAGCGCAGGCGCATGCCGCAACGGGCTCGGGCCGATCTCCGTGACCGGCCGTCGACACCGCCGTGACCTGCGGAAACGAGCACGCACGGGGAGACTGTCAGTGGTGGGGTGCACACTGGCCGATAACCGACGACTACCTGTCTCACAACTACCTGGACGAAGGCGTCCCGGAGGTGATCGGCATGACCGAGGTACTGCTGGCGGTGGGCACCCGCAAAGGCCTGTTCATCGGGCGGCGCAGGGGTGGCGGCACCTGGGAGTTCGACGACAGTCCGTATTTCAACGCGCAGGCGGTGTACTCGGTCGCGATCGACACCCGGGAGGGGCGGCCGCGGCTGCTGGTGGGCGGCGACAGCGCGCACTGGGGCCCGTCGGTCTTCCACTCCGACGACCTCGGCCGCACCTGGACCGAACCGCCGCAGCCGGCCGTCAAGTTCCCCAAGGACACCGGCGCTTCCCTGGAGCGCGTCTGGCAGTTGCACCCGGCCGCCGCCGAGCCCGGCGTGGTGTACGCGGGCACGGAACCGGCGGCGCTGTACCGCTCGGAGGACCGTGGCGAGAGCTTCGAGCTGGTCCGGCCGTTGTGGGAGCATCCGACGCGCTCGCAGTGGGTGCCGGGCGGCGGAGGTGAGGGTCTGCACACCGTGGTCACCGACGCCCGCGACCCGAAGGCGGTCACCGTGGCCGTCTCGACGGCCGGGGTGTTCCGCTCCAGCGACGGCGGGGCGAGCTGGGCACCGTCCAACTCCGGTGTGTCCGCGGTGTTCCTGCCGGACCCGAACCCGGAGTTCGGCCAGTGCGTGCACAAGATCGCCAAGGACGCGGGCGACCCGGACCGGCTGTATCTGCAGAACCACTGGGGGGTGTACAGAAGCGACGACGCGGGCGCGCACTGGACGGACATCGGCACGGATCTGCCGTCCACGTTCGGCTTCGCGGTGGCCACGCATCCGCGCCGGGCCGACACGGCCTACGTCTTCCCGATCAACGCCGACGCGGACCGGGTGCCCGCCGGGCACCGCTGCCGGGTCTTCCGCACCGAGGACGCGGGCCGGACCTGGGAGCCGCTGGCCAAGGGGCTGCCGGAGGAGGATCACTACGGCACGGTGCTGCGGGACGCCCTGTGCACCGACGACGCCGACCCGGCGGGTGTCTACTTCGGCAACCGCAACGGCGAGGTGTTCGCCTCGGCCGACGACGGCGACAGCTGGCAGCAATTGGCGGCGCATCTGCCGGACGTGCTGTGCGTGCGGGCGGCGGTGATCGGCTGAGCCACGTCCGCGGGCCGCGGGGCGCCTCCGTCGGGCTTCGGCCATCGGTTGATCACCGGGCCGGGTACGGCAGTAGGGTGACGCCCGTGGCACCACGACCCTTGCACGAAATCGTCGAACCGGGCTGGGCGAAGGCCCTGGAACCCGTCGCCGGACGGATCGCCGAGATGGGCGACTTCCTGCGCGCGGAGATCGCCGCGGGACGCACCTACCTCCCGGCCGGACCCAACGTCCTGCGGGCCTTCCAACAGCCGTTCGACGACGTACGGGTCCTGATCGTCGGTCAGGACCCGTATCCGACCCCGGGGCACGCGGTGGGCCTGTCGTTCTCGGTCGCACCCGAGGTGCGCCCGCTGCCGCCCAGCCTGATCAACATCTTCCGCGAGCTGAACACCGACCTGGGCCTGCCCCAGCCGGCCAACGGCGACCTCACACCATGGACCCAGCAGGGAGTCCTGCTGCTCAACAGGGCGCTGACCACGGCTCCGCGCAGCCCCGGCGCCCACCGCGGCAAGGGCTGGGAGGAGGTCACCGAGCAGGCGATCCGGGCCCTGACGGCGCGCGGCAAGCCGTTGGTGTCCATCCTGTGGGGCCGCGACGCCCGCAATCTGCGTCCGCTGCTGGGCAGCCTGCCGGCGGTGGAGTCCGCGCATCCGTCGCCGATGTCGGCCGACCGCGGGTTCTTCGGTTCACGCCCGTTCAGCCAGGCCAACGACCTGCTGATCCGGCAGGGCGGACAGCCGGTGGACTGGCGACTGCCGTGACCGTCCCCGGCTATCTGGCGGTGGACTCCGGAGGCTCCGGTCTCCGGGTCGCCGTCGGCGTGCCGGGCCGGCCGCCGGCCGCACAGCGTGAGTCGCGGGAACCGGTCCGCACGGGCGAACGCGGCATCGATCCCGGCCATCTGATGGCCGGGCTCGTGCCGCTGGCCCGCGCGTCCGCCGCGGAGGCCGGAGTGGACGCGCTGGAGACGGCCGTCGTCGGCGCCGCCGGGTTCGCCACCCTGGGCGACGCCCTGCGCGCTGAACTGCCGGGCGCTCTGGCCCGCGAGCTGGGCGTACGGCGGGTGGCGCTCGCCGCCGACGCCGTCACCGCCTACGTCGGCGCCCTCGGCCCGCGCCCGGGCGCGGTGCTCGCCGCGGGTACCGGGCTGATCGCGGTCGGCACGGACCTCACGGCCTGGCGCCGGGCCGACGGATGGGGCCATCTGCTCGGCGACTGCGGCAGCGGCGCCTGGATCGGGCGGGTCGGCCTGGAGGCGGCCCTGCGCGCCCACGACGGCCGGGACGGCGGCTCCGCACCGCTGCTGGCCTGCGCGCAGGAGCAGTTCGGCCCGGCGCGCGGACTGCCGGGGCAGCTCTACCCGCGCTCCGACCGGCCCGCCGTACTGGCCTCCTTCGCCCCCCGGGTGGCCGCGTGCGCCACGCACGACCCGGTCGCCGCGGGCATCCTGCGCGCCGCGGCCCGGCACATGGCCGAATCCGTCGCGGCCGTGTGCCCGGCGAACGGGGAGCCTCGAGTGGCGCTCACCGGTGGCCTGTTCCGGCTGGGCGAGCCCCTGCTCGCACCCCTGCGGCAGGAGTTGGCGAGCAGACTTCCGCACGCCCGGCAGGTGCCGGCGGAGGGCGACCCCCTGCACGGCTCGGTACGGATCGCGAGCGACCTCGCGGCCGGCCGGCTCACCCTGCCGGGTGAACCCACCATGCTCTACGAGGTCCCCGCACAAGGAGATTGAGGTTCCCGATCAGGGTGCCCGCAAAAGCGGATTGTTCCTCGTAGTCACCGCTTTGTCGGCCCATGTTCTCGGCACGTGCCCGCAACATGTGTCACCGCCGCGTAACTCATCAGACAAAACCGGACGGATACCTCTCACCTGCACCCTCCCCGAACGGAGTAACCCGAGAAGCCAGTAACATGCGGCGCCATGAGCACCCCCACTGGGCCCGAGTCCGGCCTGCCAGTACGAATGCCGCGACCCCGCCAGCCCGGACGGCACCGCCGACCGGAACCGCTGGTGGCTCCCCAGGGTGCGCCCGCGCTCGCCCTCGCGGTGCCCGGTGCGCCCAGCGCCGCCACGCGCGCCCTCGCCGAGGAGGTCGTGAGCATCGCCCGCTCCGAGCTGCCCGGCCTGGACGCCCGGATCGGATACCTGGACGGGGACGACACCGAGTTCCCCACGCTGCGGTCCGTGCTCGAGCGCGCGGCCGAGGAGCGCACGGCCCGTTACGAGCAGGCCGTCGCCGCCGGGGTCGAGGGCGTCAAGGAGCCCGACGGCCCGGTCGCCGTCGTCGTTCCGCTGCTGGCCGGTCCGGACGGCTCCCTGCTGCGGCAGATCCGCCAGTCCGTGATGGACAGCCGGGTCGCCGCCGATCTGACCGATGTGCTCGGTCCGCATCCGCTGCTCGCCGAGGCCCTGCACGTGCGGCTGTCCGAGGCGGGGCTGGCCCGGGCCGACCGCGCACGGCTGTTCACCGTGGCCACCGCCGCGGACGGCATCATCCTGGCGTCCGTGGGCGGCGAGGAGGCCGTGCAGGCGGCCGGGATCACCGGCATGCTGCTCGCCGCGCGCCTGGCCGTGCCGGTGATGGCGGCGGCCCTGGACCAGGAGGGCTCGATCTCCTCCGTCGCCGAGCAGCTGCGTTCCTCGGGCTCGCAGCAGCTGGCCCTGGCGCCGTACCTGATCGGCCCGGAGATCGACCCGGCGCTGCTGGCGGCGGCCGCCGAGGAGGCGGGCTGCGCCACGGCCGAGGCGCTCGGCGCGTACCCGGCGATCGGCAAGCTCGCCCTCGCCAAGTACACGACGGCGCTGGGCATCGCCCCGCAGCAGCCGCAGGGCATGCCGGTCCGCTGACCCACGCGTACGCCACTGGGCCCGCTCCGCACCCCGGAGCGGGCCCTTCGCCTTGCCGGTACGCCCGTTCCTCGCGAGCTCAGCCGAAGACGACGCAGGAGGCCGCGGGGACCGGTACCGCGCCCTCGTAGCGGGGCAGCCCGGTCGCCTCGTCCACGGCGAACCACGTCACGTCGCCGGACCGCTCGTTGGCCGCGTAGAGGAAGCCGTCGTACTGGGCGAGCGCGCGCGGCCAGTGCCCGCCGCAGGGCACCGTGCCGATCAGCCGGAGCGCCTCGCCCTCGACGGCGAGGATCGACAGCACGTCCTCGCCGCGGGTCGCGGTCCACACGAAACGGCCGTCGGGCGAGACCACGATCCCGGACGGATAGGCGTCGCCGGCCGGGGCGCCTGGCAGCACGGGGACCTCGGCCAGCGGCCTGAGCGAGCCGGCCTCGGCGTCCCAGCGGCACACCGTGACCGTGGGGGTGAGTTCGTTGACGACGTAGACGTGCGCGCCGTCCGGGTGGAAGGCCAGATGGCGCGGGCCGGAGCCGGGGCGCAGGGCGAACTCGCGGTGCAGGGCGGGAACGCCGCCGTCGAGGGTGCAGATCCGCACCGAGTCCGTGCCGAGGTCGACGCTGACCGCCCACCGGCCGCTCGGGTCGGGCTGCACCTGGTGGGCGTGCGGACCGCGCTGGCGCCGGTCGTGCGGGCCGGAGCCGGTGTGCTGGAGCCGCCCGGAGGGCTTGGCGGCGAGTGAGCCGTCCGGACGCACGGGTACGGCGGTGACGCTGCCACAGCCGTAGTTGGCGGTCAGCACATGGCCGGCGTACAGGTCGAGGTGGGTCGGTCCGCTGCCGTCGACCCGCACGGGCGGCCCGGCGAGCTCCGGCCGGCCGTTTTCGACACGGTAGGCGGCGACGGCGCCCTCGGCCGTCTCGCTGACCGCGTAGAGCGTCTGCCCGTCCGGGGACAGGACCAGGTAGGACGGGTCGGGTACGTCGTTCACCGCGGTGCCGAGGAGGAGGGCGCCACCCTTCGGCGCGACCTCGGCGGTCACAAGGCCGGGGCCGCCGGCCGCCGTGAACGAGCCGATGAACGCCCGGCGCCTGCCGGACCTGTCGTCCTGTGCCACCGCTGTCCCCTCTCGGTCGTGCCCGTTCGCGGCCGACGGTAGCAGCCGATCACGGGCGGTCTAGACCAAGAGGCGGGCGTGGTCGGCGGTTCTTTTCCTCGACGCGACGGCGCTGTTGCCTCGCAGGCGCGTGTCCGTGCCTCATGGGCCTCTGCCGTCACACGCCGCACCGGAACAATCCGAGCGCGCTCACGTGGCTGGTCCAGCGGCGACGCCGGGGCGGCGGGCTCCCCCCTACCGCCGCCACAAAGCGGCGCAGCTCAGGCCGACCCCCACAGCCACCCCCACGCAGCGACCCGCCGCAGCTCCGGCATGACCCAGGTCAGGCCCCCACCAGGCGCGACCCAGTCGGGGCCCGCAGGGGCTCGGCCAGATCGGCGAGGGCGCGTTCCAGGCCGTGCAGGTGGGCCAGGGCGGGTTCGGCGGGAGGCTCGGCGGGGCTGCCGACGTGCTCCAGCCGGCCCGCGGTGAGCGCCTCGACGGCGGACTCCACGCGCCAGCAGGCCGCGGCCAGGCGGGCGTCGTGCGAGGCCTCGGGGTCGGCGGCGACCGCCACCAGCCCACGCACCTCACGGGCGCAGTCGTCGAGGAGCGCGAGGACCCGGCGGGCGCGCCGCTTGCGGGCGGGCATCGGGTTCAGCGGGTGCACCAGCGGGGCGACGGCCAGCCGGACCCGGCCGAGCAGCTGCTCCAGTTCGGCGACGCGCGGCGCCGGGTCCGCCGTGGTGGAGCCCGCGAGCCGGGCCGCCGCCTCGGCCGTACAGGCGTGGACACAGCGCAGAGCCCGCTGGATCCAGGCGTCCGTGATGGCGTGGGTCGTGACCGGCAGGACGAACAGCACGGCGAGCGCGGCGCCGAGCGCACCCACGCCGGTCTCGGCGAGACGCAGCGCGAGCAGGCCGGGGCTCAGGACGCCGAGGAGGCCGCAGAGCAGTTCGGCGAGCAGGGTCACGCAGAGCATCATCCAGTTGTTCGCCAGGGTTTCCGCAGGTCAGGGCTACGCAACACGTCCAAGGTCAGCAAAAAGTCAGCATCGGCACGGCATCCTCGCCCCGGAACTCCCCTTGCAGGTGTGCTATCACTGGCAATGGATCATATTTCGGCCGTGGCGCCTTGGGGTACACACTTCAAATACCGCAAAGGAGGACGCCCCGTCGGCCACGACGCCGAGCTCTACAAGGGGAGTGCAACGGAGCGCCGATTGTCATGCTGAGACTCCGTCCTGACCAGGTTGAAGACCTCGCGGGCCGCAGCATCGATACTTCCCCAATGAGGCTTCGGACTATCTCGCGCCGGGTTTTGCCCTCCTTGCTGCGGCGTTCGTAGTAGTCCTGGGTTCGCGGGTCGACGCGCAGGCGGGTCTGCACAATCCGGTGCAGGGCCGCGTTCGCTTTCATCGTCAGCGGCGGCCAGCCACACCGGGCGAGCGAATGGGCCGACGCTCCCGGCCGCCCTCTCGAAGAGCAACTCGCCGAGATCGCACAGGAGGTCACGCTTCGCGGCGAAGCCGCCGAACGCATGCGCCAGGACGAGGCCGAAGCGGCACGCCAGAAGCGCATCCGCTGGGAAGCCGCCATGGAACAAGCCCGCATCCGCTACGCGGAGGCATACCGGGTCAGACCAGAACCGAAGCCAAGGAATGGATCAGCTGGGCAGCGGCCACCGTGGAGCGCCTCGACCCATTGACTGGAGCCCCTACGGCCCCACCTACTGAACGCCCGCTCCGCCAAACGTTCGGTCTGCCGAAATACGGCGGCAGCGCGCCTGCCACCGCAATCAGCGGAGCGGGGAACCCAGCCGAATTCTCTTCAAGTTCCGGCAAACCGCTCTCGGGAGGTCACGTTCCGTCAGAAAGAGCAAAAGATGGCCACAGGACGTGATCAGTGGGCGCGCGCGATGGGCTGTTCGGACCAGATGGTCTTGTGGTTCTGGCCGTGGCGGCAGCCCCAGCGCTCGGCGAGTTGGGCGACGAGGAACAGGCCGCGTCCGCCCTCGTCGGTGGTGCGAGCGCGGCGCAGACGGGGTTGGGCGCTGTTGGCGTCGGTGACCTCGCAGACCAGAACGTGGTGGCGGATCAGTCGCAGCTCCGCCGGCGGACGACCGTAGCGGATCGCGTTGGTGACCAGTTCACTGACGATGAGCTCGGTGGGGAAGAGGAGGTCGTCCAACCCCCATGCGGTGAGCTGGCGGGTCGCCCATGCCCGAGCGTCCGAGACGGCAGCCGGATCAGCCGGTATCCGCCAGCGAGCGGTGTCGTTGGCGGGTACGGCGCGGGTGCGTGCCAGCAGCAGGGTCGCGTCGTCACGCGGTGCTGCCTCCACCAGATGGTCGAGGAGGGCCCTGCCGGTCTCGTCCAGGGCGCGGTCCGGGCGGCAGGAGGTGGCGAGCGCATTGGTCAGCCGCTGGAGCCCGTCGCCGACGTCGTGCGCACCTCGGTGGACCACGCCGTCGGTGTAGAGCGCGAGGACGCTGCCCGGTTCGAGATCGATCGTGGTCGTCTCGTACGGCATGCCGCAGACGGCGAGGGGTGGCCCCGGCAGGATGTCGACGGCTTCGGCACTACCGTCGGGCCGTACGAGTACGGGCGGCGGGTGCCCGGCACTGGCCATGGCGCAGCGTCGGGTGACCGGGTCGTAGACCGCGTACAGACAGGTGGCGCCCATGACGTCATGGTCGCCAGGGGGTGCTTCCGCCGCGAGGCGCTGGACCAGGTCAGCGAGACGCGTGAGCAACTCGTCCGGCTCCAGTTCGAGGTCGGCGAGGGTCTGGATGGCAGCGCGCAGACGGCCCATGGTGGCACTGGCGGGTATGCCGCGGCCGATCACGTCTCCGGCGACCAGGGCCAGCCGGAGAGCGGGCAGGGGTATGGCGTCGTACCAGTCGCCGCTGGTGCCGCCCCCACGGTCTGTGGGCAGGTAGACGCCGGCGGTCTCGGCTGCCGGAGTGTCGGTCGTGGCCGGGGGAAGGAGTCTTTGCTGCAGGGCCATGGCCGCTCTGTGCTCGCGCCTGTAGCGGCGGGCGTTGTCGATGGCGAGTGCTCCCCGTGAGGCGATCTGCCTCATGAGATCCACCTCGTCCGCGGTGAACGGTTCGGACGGACCGGTGCGCCAGACCACGATCGCTCCGAGGGTGAGGCTGCGGGCGTGCAGCGGTGCCACCATCACCGCCTGGACGTCGTGCGGGAGGAACTGCTCGGCCGGATGTGGGCCGCCGATCAGGGCGATGTAGTCGTCCCGGTCGTAGACGACCGTCTCGCCGTGCTGGAAGCGGCGCAGGAGGGGGTGGTCGGACAGGGATGGGACGAGGTTGCCGCGCTGGATGCCGGACGGCCAGTCCGCGGTGGCCGGCGCCAGGGCAGCGTTGCGCAGATGCGGATCTCCTCCGCCCAGCCGCTCGGCGGGTTCGTCACCGTCGAAGACGGCTTCCGCAAGGTCGACTGCTGCGAGATCACCGAAGGTGGGTACAAGGGCGTCCGCGAGATCCTGGGCGGTCCGCACGGCATCCAGGGAGCCCCCCACCCGCTCGGCGACCGCGTGGGCAAGATCCAGCTGTCGGCGGGCACGCAGTTGGTCGGTGTCGTCTATGTACAGGGCTGCGACTCCTGTGGGGTGTCCTCGCGCGTCCTCCAGTCGGAAGGCGGACAGCGACAGCGCGTGTCGCCGCGCCGGATGGTGTCGCCAGCTCACTCGCTGGTTCCTGTGGATCACCGGGACGCCCGTCTCGAGCACCTGCCTCAGTACCGCCTCGATGGTCTCTGCGTCCTCGGCGCACAGCACGTCGCTCAGTCGGGCGCCGGGCTGTATGGGACGGCCGTCGGGAGTGTCCGGCATGGCGTTCGTCTGCACGGTGGCGAGATCCGTGTCGTGCAGGGCGATCGTGATCCGGTTCTGTGCGGACAGTGCGCGCAGGAGGGCTGCGCCGTGCCGGTGGTCGGCGACGTGAGGAGTGGGGGCTGCGAGCACGAGGAAGTTCGCCGAGCCGCTCACCCGTGTGGTCCGGAATGTGACGTCGATCGTGTTGCCGCACTGGTGACGCAGTCGTACCCGGCCGGTCGCCGGCACGTGTGCGGCCCTGTGCGGGTCGTGCGGGAGGTCGGCCACGAGCTCCTGCACGGGGCGGCCGTGGACCTCGTCGGCGCAGAACCCGGTCAGGTCCTGTGCTGTGCCGGTCCACCCCACCACCGTGCCCCGATCGTCGAGCACTGCCGCGGCCAGACCGTCGAAGGCGGGCGGCCCGCCGCGGGGGCCGGCGCCGAAGACGCTCGTCGCACCTCGAAAGGCGCCTGCCGAGTCGGCGATTTCAACATCTGATGGGTCCATGTCTCCGGCTTTCATTACGAGGTTCCGCGACTACGCGGATGGGGATCCTGTGGCGGCTGTCGGCGCTCAGCGGGCACTGGTTGGGGATGGCAGGTCCTGTTCGGCCCAGACGACCTTGCCGTCTGTTACGGAGCGGAAACCGCACCTGCGCGACAGCCGACCGACCAGGTGAAGGCCGCGGCCGTGCTCGTCGAGATTGCCGGGATGGCGGGAGCGTGGCTGACCGGTGTTGGTGTCGGAGACTTCGCAGGTAAGCACCCGGTGCTGGATGAGCCGTAGGCGGATCGGGCCGTCGCCGTGGCGGATCGCATTGGTGACCAGTTCACTGACGAGCGACTCCACGGCCGTCACCAGCGGCTCCAGACCCCATTCACGGAGTTGACGGGCGGCCAGACGCCGGGCCGTCGGGACGGTGACGAGTTCGTTCGGCAGATCCCAGGACGCGACTTGGGCGGGTGGCAGGGCGCGCGTCCGCGCAAGGAGCAGGGTGACGTCGTCGGCCGGTGCCTGCGCCGACAAGGTCTCCATCGCCCGCGAGCACAGGTCCTCCAGGGTGGCACCGGGCTGTGCCAGGGCGGCGCCCAGACGCCGCAGGCCGACGTCGATGTCCTCGCCGCGGGACTCCACCAGGCCGTCGGAGTAGAGGGCGAGCACGCTTCCTTGGGGCAGTTCCAGTTCCACGGACTCGAAAGGCACCAGGCCGAGACCGAGGCCCAGCGGGGCTCCGGCCGGCAGGTCGGGGACAGTGACCCCGCCCTGTGCGTCGACGACCAAGGGCGGCGGATGCCCGGCCCGTGCCAGCGTGCACCGTCGGGAGACCGGGTCGTAGACGGCGTACAGACAGGTGGCACCGACGACCGCGGGAACCCGGTCGGAGTCGTCGGCGTCCTCGTCGTTCAGTCGCCGGACCGTGTCGTCGAGGTGCGCCAGCAGTTCGTCCGGGGGCAGGTCGAGGTCCGCAAGCGTGCGCACGGCGGTGCGCAGCCTGCCCATGGTCGCCGCGGCGTTGATGCCGTGTCCCACCACATCGCCGACGACCAGGGCCACCCGTGCGCCGGACAGCTCGACCACATCGAACCAGTCGCCCCCCACACCGTGGTCCATGTCGGCGGGCACATAACGCGAGGCGACCTCGACGGCAGCACCGCCCTGCACCCGGTGAGGGAGCAGGTCGCGTTGCAGCGCAAGAGCGGCGGTGCGCTCGCGCGCGTACTGGAGCGCGTTGTCCAAACAGAGCGCGGCCCTGGTGACCAGCTCCTCGGCGAGGAGCAGGTCGTCCTCCTGGAACGGCGTCTGTTCCGTGGAACGGCCGAACAGCGCCAGTCCCAGCACGCAGCGCCGGGCACGGATGGGTACGACCATCAAGGAGTGGACGCCGCTGTCGCGTACCTTCTGCGCCCGCACCGCGTCATGGTCGACCCAGGGGCCGGAATGGGTGTCCAGCATCGGCTCCAGGTACGACCGTCCCGTGCGCATGGCGGCGAAGAACGGCGAGTCCGGGTGGGGGTGGACCACTTCTTCACGCACCCATGGCAACTCGAGGAGACCCAGGTCGACGGAGGCCAGACCGGCACGGCGCAACAGCGGCGGTCGGCCACTCGTCGTGCCGGTTCGTGCAGGCGGCTCGACGCAGAACGGAACAAACTCCACGAGATCGACCAGGGCGTGGTCGGCCAGCAGGGGCACGGTGAGCTCTGCCAGTTCCTGGGCGGTCTGCATCACGTCGAGGGTGCTGCCGATGTGCGTGCTGGCCTCGCTGAGGATGGCGAGGCGCTCGCGCGCCCGCTTGTTTCCAGTGACGTCCACGGTCATGGAGCACACGCCCAGTGGCGTGCCGTCCGCGCCCTGGAGACAGAAGAAGGAAGCGGAGAACGCGTGCTCGCGGGGCCGGTCCGCAGGCGGCCACGCACGGTACTCGTGCACCGTCGTCGTGCCGCTCTCCAGCACCTGCCGCATCACCACCTTGAGCGCTTCGGCCTCGACGGCGGGGAGCGAGTCCTTCAGACCGCGCCCGAAGCGTCGGTGACGAGGCACGCCGTCGTGCCGCTCCATGGCGTCGTTCACCCAGACACAGCGCAGCTGCGTGTCATAAACGACGATGCCGATCGGGGCTCGGGCAAGGAGCGACTCCCGCACCGGTCCCCCGGTCGCCCCCGAGGACAGGGAACCTATGTCCGTCACGGACGCCAGCCACCGGGTGTCGTCGCCCTGCCCCCGCAGCAGCGAGACCCGCAGCGTCATCCTGAGCGTGTGGCCGTCGCGGTGGCCTATCGCGACGGTGCCGGACCAGCCGCCCCGCGCACGGCACTGCTCGGCGAACGCCAACGCCCTCCGAGCGTCCTCGGGAGGCGGCAGCACGTGTGCGGCGGACCGGCCCACCACCTCCCCGGCCGCATAACCGACGAGCTGCTGAGCGGCGTGCGTCCACCCCACGACGATGCCCTCGGCATCGATCATCGCTATCGCGGCATCGGGCACCTCGGGGAGGCTCACCGGCTCGGCGAGGAGGGTGTGGTCAATGTTGGTCATAGCGGTCCATCCCATCGGTGCGGAAGTAGGAGCGTCGGCATGTGGTCCGGCGACCCTGTGTGCAGCGGTGGTGAACATCGATGTCCCGGTGAGCGGCACACGGTGCGGTATGTGTCATATCAGAGCAAATCGCCTTTTCTGATGAAATAGTCAGATGTAATGACTTGGACGTCAAGACCCTCATAGGTGATCGAAAAGTCAGATGCCGGGGCTCCAGGGCACGGCTTCGCAGGTGAACGGACGGGTAGCGGGTTCCGCCGAGCATGCGCGGCGGTGGGAGCGGCTCCCCAAGGTTCAGACCATCCGGCGAATGGCGCCCCACCCTGGCGGTCGCTCAGGCTGGGCGCCGGGACGATGCCGGGGAACCCATACCCGGAGTGCTCGAGGGCTGATGCGGCACCGCACGGGAGTCGGCAGGCTGACGGCTTCGCCGTCCAGCCCGGCGGGGAGGGCCGGGGCGGCGGCGTAGACGACGACGTCGTCGGGCGTGGCGAGACAGGTGAGGCCGTGTGGTTGTCCACTGCGCAGCCTCGCGGCCGTCTCGGCTGGCGTCTCTGCCCTGGCGGTCAGTACTCCCAGAAGGCCGGAGTCCAGGTGCGCACGCCTTCCGAGTCCGGCAGGGTCATCCACTTGGTACGGGTTGTTGCTCACCAGTACGGCATCCGGCCCGTCCACGGTGAGCGGCCCGGCGCGCACCACCAGATCCGGGCCTTCGTGGCGGGCCAGGAATTCCGGAAGGATGCGCACTGCCGTGCCAAGCTTGTCGTCCCGATAAGCCGGGTCTTGCACCAGGGCGGCATAAGCACCGAACGAGACGTTGTTGACGAACGCCCGCTCGCCTGCGTACCCCAGATCCACGCGCAGCTCGACGCCGTCCGTGAGGGCCTCCAGCGCGGACGAGGGGTCCCCACGGTCCAGGCCGAGATCCATGGCGAAGTGGTTGCGGGTACCCGCCGGAATGACCACGAAGGGCAGGCCGCTCTCCGCGGCCACCTCGGCGACAAGCGCCTGGGTACCGTCTCCGCCGGCCACGCCCAGCAGATCCGCACCGTCGTCCACCGCGCGTCGGGCTAGCGTCGCCAGGCCCTGGGGGAGGGAACGATCGATCAGGACCACCTGGGCTCCGAGCGTGCGGGCGCGTTCCGCGATCCGGAACCGGCTCGTCTTCCCTCCCCCCGAACGCGGATTCACGATCAGACAGGGCCGCCGCGCGCCTGTCGTCGGCCGCGACGCGTTCTCGCTCACGGCGCGTACCCGAAAGCCGCATGCATCAGCCGGGCGCACCTCACTGACGACATCAGGACTGCCGCGATCACGCCCGCAGCTGACGGCTCCGTCCCCCACCGGGCCGACGGTCCGGCGATTGCGCCTGCGGCCACCGCCACGATGGTCTTCCTGGCCGCGGCCGCGGCCGTCGGCGCAGTGATCGCCCTGTTCGTCATCCCCCTGGCCCAGGAGGGAAGCCGGTTCGCCGGTCGCCTACCCGCGATGATCAGGGACGCCCAGGCCGGCCGCGGGCCAGTCGGCAACCTGCTGGAACGGACGCACGCTCTGCAGTATGTCCAGCACCATCAGGCGCAGATCCACGCGTTCGCCACCGGACTGAGCACGCCCGTCGCGAAGTTCCTCCGCGGTGCAGCGAGCACCGCGGCGGGCGCTCTCACTATTTTCGTGCTGGCCTATCTGATGGTGCTGGAGGGCCCCAAGGCCATAGACCGGTCCCTGGCCCTCGTGGACGAGGCGCCTGCGGTCCGCATACGCCGCGTCGGAGCCGCGTGCGCCCGTACCGTCAACGGCTATCTGACCGGGAACTTGCTGATCAGCGTCATCTGCGGGCTTCTGACCTACGTCGTGCTGCTGGTTTCCGGAGTGCCGTTCGCCGGCCTGCTGGCCCTCTTCGTCGCCGTGACCGACCTCATTCCCCTGGTGGGAGCCACGATAGGAGCTGTCGTCGCCTCCGCAGTGGCGTTCGTCCACTCCCTGCCGGCCGGCATAGGGGCCATCATCTTCTTCATCGTCTATCAGCAGGCCGAAAACCACCTCCTGCAACCGGTCATCCTGTCTCGGACGGTGAAACTCAACCCCCTCACCGTGCTGCTGGCCACCCTGATCGCCGCCGAAGTCGCCGGGATCCTCGGTGCCCTGCTGGCGATTCCCGTCACCGGCATCATCCAGGTCGTCCTCGGTGACATCTGGGCTCACCGCGGCGGTCGGCCACTGGGGCTGCCGACACGGGCAGACAACGGCCCCGAGAACGCCGACCGGTCCGACGTCCCCGGATGACGGCCCCGTGGAATCCGGCCGCCACAAGCACAGCGAGGAGTTCGCCCGGGTCGACGGCTGCGCCTTTCCTCGTCAGGCGAAAGATCGTTGACAGGCCGGTCGGGGTTTCAGGGCACAGCATGAACGGACGGACCTGGCAGACAGCGAGGACCCGGGGTGAGAGCGGGTTGTTGATCGCCCTCACCCGGTCAGTGTTCGAGCGGGACCTGGACGTCGGACTGACCGAATATTTCGACTGCCGCCTGCCGCCCTGATGAATGAGCCGATGTCCGAGATCGCCCCGCCCAGTTGAGGGAGCCGCACGACGCCGGCGTCGCCATCACAGCCGCGCCGAGATGAGCGCGAAGGACCCCTCGCCGGCCGACGGCCCGCGGAGGTGGTGTGATGTCGCCGCTCGCCAGCGTCCGGTCGATCCGGCTTCGCCGGTCAGTGCTGGGGGTGCGGACGTGCGTGGAACAGGGGGCGCCGCTGAGGGGGCGTTCCGGCAGCCAGATGGCCGATCTCGACGCGTGTCCTGATGGCACGGACCACTTCGGTCAGGCCGACGACGATGGCCATGACGCCCACTACCAGCGTGAGTGTCGCGATGGAGGCGAACGGCATGACGATCATCACGATGCCGGCCATGGTGCCGATGATGCCGAAGGCCACGTGCCAGCCGCGCGCCGGCATGGTCTGATCGGAGGCCGCCGCGACCGTCTCCAAGGTGCCCCGAAGCAGCCAGCTGAAGCCGATCCACAGGGCGAGCAGGAAGACCGACTCGAGGGGGCCCCGGAAGCAGACCAGTCCCAACAGGACGGAGGCCGCGCCGGTGATGAAGTGCAGTACGCGAAGATGCCGGGGGACGTGGGTGCCGAAGGCGGCGGCGAGTTGGAAGGCACCGGTGGCCAGCAGGTAGACGCCGAAGAGCACGCCGACGACGCGGAGCGTCTCGCCCGGCCAGACCAGGGCGATGACGCCCAGGGCGATGGTGGCGAGGCCCATGGTGAGCAGGATCTGCCAGCCCATGTTCGCCAGAGCGGTGATGCCTTCGACCGCAGGACCTTCTTGTGGTTCGGTGCCACGTGGCGGAACGGAACCGGAGGAATCGGAAGGAGATGTCATGGCACCTACCTCCTTCTGTGAGCAGCGTGGTCACGTCACTACATGTCCATCGTCACCCGATCAGCCTCATGTCGCTCGGCGGAAAGGGCAGGGGACCGTGGCGCATGAGGTGTTCCGGGCAAGCTCCTCCGTCCTGCGGGAGCCGGGGTGCGTATCCGCCGGACCGTCCGGTGCCGGCGGCCAGGCACAGTCGTGGTGTCCCGTTCGCGTGAACGGCGGGATTCACGCGTAGGGGGTGATGACGGCACGTCCTTGGATCCTGCCGTCGTGCAGGAGCTGGTAAGCCTCGTTCGCGCGTTGCAGGGGGAAGTACTCGACCAGCACCTTGATCTTTTCCTGCTGGGCGAGCGTGATCACATCCATCAGTTCGGTGAGGGAGCCCCAGTAGGGCGAGGCGACCGAGCACTCGTGCGGCGGGCTGGAGAAGTCGTGTGGGCGATGAGATTGACCGTGGTCTCGTGTCCCGCGAAGATCAGGAGCAGGGCGTTGCTGGCGAGCACGCCCTTGGACATCCGTCCCTCCGTGCCGTCCTCGTTCACCATGGCCGAAAGAATGCCCGGGCCGGGCTGGTCGGCGTACCGGTCGAGCAGGTCGGCTGCGAACTGCCCGAAGTCCTGCACGGCCCGCCGTCCGCCGGCCAGCCGGCTCCGGATCTCGTCGGACGCGGCCTCGGGGCCGAAGTCCAGGGCGTCCAGGGCGGTCTCGATCCAGTGGTGGAAGCGTGACTCGTCCTCCAGCGGCACGCCCAGGACCTTGCAGATCACCGTCACCGGCAGGGGGTAGGCGAAGTCGTCGACGGCGTCGATCCGGTTCTTGCCCTTCATGCCGTCCAGGAGCCCGGCCACGATGCGATGGATCTCGGGCTCCAGGTCGGAGATCAGGTGAGGGGAACGGGGAGGCCCGACGAAATGCGGCATCATCGTCCGGCGGTCCCTATCGTGCTCGGGGGGATCCTGGGTGATTATGTTCGGCTCCAAGGAGATGATCGCCTCCGTGATCGGCTCGGCCTCCGCCTCCGCCGCTCCCTCGGCCGGGGTGGCGGCCGGAACGGGGCACTTGCGTGGATCCGAGCTGACCCGGGGGTCGTGGAGCAGCGTGACGATCTCCCGGTAGGTGCTGACGACATAGGTTCCGTCCGGCTGCCGCGCCACCGGTGTCTTGCGCAGTTCCTCGTAGAAGGGGTACGGGTTGGCGCGATTGGCGTAGCGCAGCGCCTGCTGCCATGGGGTTTCCTCGGCCACGAGGCTCCCCTCCTTTTCCTGTCGGTGCTGTCCGCTTGCACGCTCGGCCCGGCGGGCCGGGTCAGTGGCGCCGGGGCCGGAACTCGGCCGTCCGCTCGCTCGGGGCATGGCCGGTCAGGACGACGTCGGGGACCGCCGTCGGGACCCTGGGGTCCGGGAACTCGGCCGGCATCGGCTTCATGTCGGGCGGCTGGTCCCAGCCCGGCGGCGGAGGCGGGAATGGACCTGATTGCTCGATCAGCTTCCTGTAGTACTCGAGCCACTTGCCGTGATCGAAGGTGACGGCCGCGACGATGCGGCCTCGGTGGCCGTAGGCGGTGGCGAAACGGCGCTCCTCGACGGACCCCTGGGTGAAGACGATCTCGTCACCGAAAGGCGGCACCCCGACAGACTTGATGTTCACGCCGAACTGACCGGACCAGAAGCTGGGCAGCAGCAGATGCGGACGATAGTGGGGTTCGAGGTTCACCATGTTGTGCGCCGCGACCTCGGCACCGCAAACGGCGTTGTCCCAGTGCTCCATCGCCAGGAACTGGTACTCGTACAGCACATGCGGCGCACGCGCCACGTCCCCTGCCACGTAGATGCTGTCGGTGACCACCCCGTTGATGTCGAAGGCACGACCACCGGCATCGCAGCCGACACCCCAGAAACCGGCCGCCAGCCCGGAGCCCTCCAGCCACTCCACGTTCCGGATCGATCCCAGGGAGGCCACCACCACATCGGCGTCGACAGTGGTGCCGTCGGACAGGTGCGCCCGCCGCACATGCCCTTCGGGGTCGCCCTCCAGCGACGACACGCCCAGCCCGCAGCGCAGGTCCACGCCATGATCGCGCTGCATCTGCGCGGCGATCTCCCCGATCACCCCGCCGAGTGCGCCGACCAGTGGCGCCGAACCCCGCTCGACGACGGTCACCGGGATGTCGAGCTCCCGGCAGACGGAGGCCGCTTCCGAGCCGATGAACCCGGCGCCGATGACCAGGACCCGCGACGGCGGCTCGGCCAGCGCCTTCTGCAGCTGAGCGGCATCGTCACGCGAGCGAATCGTGTGGACCCCCTGCAGCGCCGCCTCGGTCGGGTTCGGCCACTGCCGCGCGCGAGTGCCCGTAGCGATCAGCAACCGGTCGTACGGCACCTGCTCGCCGTCGGCCAGGCGCACCTGCTTGGTGGCCCGGTCCAGCCCGACGGCGGCCACCCCGAGCCGCCAGTCCGCATCCACTTCCCGCATACGGGGCAGCTTGGTGTGGTCGGCCGGCACCCAGCCCTTGAGTACCTGTTTGGACAGCGGGGGACGGTCGTAGGGCTCGTACGGCTCGTCACCGATCATGGTCAGGGAACCGGAGAAACCCTCCTCGCGCAGCGTCTCCGCGGCCCGCGGCCCGGCCAGAGAAGCACGCACGATGACGATCCGGCCCCTGGCCCGGAACTCGCGCACCAGCTCTGCGACCGTTGCCCGCAGAGTCATGGCGTCTCGCTCCGCTTCGCGCCGTCCAAGCGGTCGATCACGATCGCCTGCACCGGGCACGCCGCAGCCGCTCGCTCGACCTGCAGGCGCCGCTCGTCGTCGGGGTTCGGCTCATAGGTGAGCGCCCTCCTGGCCGTTCAACCTGAAGACCTCTTGCGCCAGATACACGCACTGCGCGTATCCCTGGCAGCGATTCAGGTCCACGACGATCCGCATGGGCAGACTCCTTCCGCGCTGCCTCCGCCCCGCGGCGACCATCGACCCGGTCATGCAGCCTCGGTCATGAAGCCATGGGCCGGTTTCACAAGCCTCCTGTTTCAGGGCGACGGGGCCTGATGCCCCATCCGTCGTCGCCGCTTCCTTCACGGTGACGCTTGTCGGCTGTGAGCGTGGGCGTAACCAGACGGGGGCGCTGCATCGACGGTGTCGGCATCAGAGGGTGCCCCGGTCGTCACGCCCTAAAAATTACTCGTCCCGCCTTCTGACGATCGCAAACCCGCCACTGCGGCGTACTGGATGCATCCGTGACTTCGAGACCTCACCCCGCGGGCTACGGCGATCTCCGGGCCGGTGAAGCCACCGATCACCAGGACACACCGCCGCGGCCAAGGCGAGGAAGGCCGGCGTGCCGAGGGGCCGGCAACGGGCAGCTCGCCCTGAAGAGCGACATCTGTTGGCGCTGGTGCCAGCCGCTCAACGGTTGCCTTCGTCACTTCGACATTTCCATACGACGTATGGTAACAATGAAAGCGCGCTTCCATACGACGTATGGAACTGCTCGCTCGGACCACACCGGGCGTCATACATCGCCTGGCAGAACCGCCGTTGGCGCAGATCACCCCCTCGGGAAGGAAAGATCATGAACAAGCTCGCTAAGCGCATCGCCCTCACTGTCTCCTCCGTCGCGGTCGCCGGTGCCGCCGTCCTCGGTGCCGGTGGCACTGCTTCGGCCGCGCCCCTTGCGTCCGCGCACGCCCAGCACCCGACCGACGGGGCCGTGGCCGCTGATTACAGCTGGGACCACGGTGTCGGCTACCTGCTCGAGCGGGGCTACTCCTGCGACGAGACCCGCGGCTGGCACCAGGACCGCCACGGCAGCGATTCAACCCGGCACGACTGCGACGGGCTCTACTACCGCGATGGTCACTTCTACCGCTGGCAGGACGAGGGACACGGCTGGACGTCCAACAGGCCCCACCGCCACGACGGAAACCGCTGCGAGCACGACGGTTGGGGCAGGCACCACCATGACCTGAGCCGCGACGACCGGTGAGACGGGTATCGGCCATGAACGCAAGCAGTTCCCCTCGGCCCTGTCCCTGCCCGCGGCGGGGACCCGTCCGGCGGCCGGGGGGCGGCGTCCCCGACCGCCGGCCGAGTGAGTGCAACGCACTCACCATGCGGTGCGCCGGTGCCGTCCGGCGCCCGCGCCCCGCTGTACCGCCTCCGCCCGCGCTGCCTCTTCGCCACCGGCCGGTGTGAGGCACCGCCGAGCCCTACCCAGGAGCGCAAGCCGATGAAGAAGTCCTTGAAGGTCGTAGAACGGCAGGTGGCCGTGCAGCTGGTCGTCTCGCATGTCTACTCGTTGCCCCTATGCGTACGTCTGCGCTACGAGCCCGCTGATCCCTATGTCGTCCGTGCCGTCTTCTTCATCGACTGTGACGAGCCGGTCGAATGGATCCTGGGGCGGGATCTTCTGGCTGACGGTCTGGAGGGTTCCGCAGGCCACGCGGACGTCCGGATCTGGTCGGCCGCAGGGCGGGGTGACGAGTCGATCTACATCGCCCTCGGGTCTGCCGCAGGCACCGCCTTGCTCGAGGTCCCCGTGCAGGACATCTCGTCCTTCCTTCAGGACACCCAGGCTCTGGTGCCACGGGGTACCGAGTCCGGACTCATCGACTGGGATGCCGAACTGGCACACCTCCTCCCCCAAGGCTGACCGCCGACCATCCATGCTCAGAAGTAAAGGAACCAGTGTCATGTCCCAGTACCAGCTTCGCGTCTACACCCTGCGCAGCTCCGACGCGCTCACCGCCTACGAGAAGATCTGGGCCCAGCACATTCCCGGTATGGCCAAGCACCGGATCACCACCCACGGCGTCTGGACGGTGCCCGCGGCGCCCGGAAGCGACACTCCCCGGCTGTACGCCCTCGTTTCCTACAGGGACGCCGACGACGTGCAGGAGCGGCTGGAGGCATACCTGTCGAGTCCTGAATTCCGCGCGGACATGGAGGGCTTCGACATCAGCCAGATCGTCGGCCTCGACGAGACCCTCCTGACTCCCACCGTGGACTCACCCTTGCGCTGACGGTCGGCCTGCGACGAGTGACGCGGCCAGAAGGGCCGATATCCGGCGGCCCTGCGATGGTGGTTCCGGTGTCTTCGACGGCGACCCACCAGTGGTGGCCCTTGCCGGCATCGACACCGACCCATAAGCAGGGCACCTGTGTGGTCATGTGCGTCTCCTCCGACTCGGACAGCGTGCCGTACCGGTCCAAGGACGGCTCTGCCCTGCGGGACCGGGCCCCGGCAACCACGACCCGCGTCGAGGTGGGGACCGTGGAGAGTCGGTTCACTACAACCACGACCGGTACAGCGTCGATCGCTGAGACCAAGGGCACCCTCTGTCCGGCAACCACCGTTGGCCACATCTCCGTAATGGCCCCGGCCGAAAGTAGTAGCCTCGCCTGCTCCCGTCGGCCGGGCGCCCTTGCGACGGCGCGAAGAACTGCTCCTGCGGGTGTCCTCGTGCCGACCGCCACCGGTCCTCGCAGTAACCGCTTCTCTGTGCAGCCTCTTTGAATCCGACGACAGCCCTTCCGATGGTCCTCCCCGGATGACTCGAAACACCAGGAGTAAGACCCGATGAAGTCATTGAGAACTGTGATCCAGGGGCTACCTGTGAAGCTTGTCGGCGTGCATGCGACGTCCTTGCCCATGATCATGAATCTGCGGTACGAGCCGAGTGATCCGTATGTGGTCCATGCCGCATTCACCACCGATGTCGACAGCGACGAGCCGGTGGAATGGATCATAGGGCGCGATTTGCTGATCGACGGCCTGGAGGGCCCCGCCGGCGAGGGAGACGTTCGCATATGGCCCACCGGCGAGGAGGGCTGCCGCGACTTGTACATCCTTCTCAACCCGCCGTCCGGTACGGCCCTGCTCAAGGCCCCAGCGCAGGAATTCAAGGCGTTCCTGCAGGAAACGGAGGCAGTGGTGCCCCGGCGGGCCGAGCTCGACCACAGCGACTTCGACCGCTTGCTGGCGCACTTCCTCGCCAAAGGGTGAGTCCTGGCATGGTGCGACCTGAGGCAGGCACACGGACGTCTCGATCCTCGCCCGCCGCCCAGCACTCGACCGCACCGCCGAATACGTCCGCGCCTTCGCTGAGTTGATGAACAACCGCCAAGGCCGGCACCTCGACCAGTGGATCGATGCCGTCCAAGCCGACGATCTACCCGCCCTGCACGGCTTCGCCACCGGCCTCGGCCAGGACCTCGACGCCGTGGTTGCGGGCTGAGCCTGCGCTACAGCTCCGGCGCCGTCGAAGGCCACAACAACAAGATCAAGATGTTGAAGCGGCAGATGTTCGGCCGGGCCAACTTCGACCTGCTCCGCAAGCGGGTCCTCCTGGCGGCGCGAAGCCGTTCATGATCGCGGTTGTGGTGACCCTCCGTGGCCCTGGCACGGAAAGTGATCCAAGAACCCCTCTGAAGGGCCGGGCCGGGTCACGCTCAACCGAGGGGAGTACTTCAAGACCAACCGGTGTCAGGAGTGGAAGAGGGTCGGCTGACCGGCCACTGGTATCGCCTTCGACCCCGAGCGCCAGGAGGCCGTCCAGTCCCGGCGAGGACGACCGGGGGCGTGGCTGCGGGGCCCCGCGCCCCGGTCGGTGCTTCCCTGGACACGTTCGGGAAACACCGACCGTTCCCGTGACGGCGCCGCGCACAGCAGCGCGGCGGTCAGCGGCGCTGCGGCGAAGACGTCAGCAGAACCAGCCGTCCTGGGCCCAGCCGTGGCGGTTGATGTCGCCGTAGGCGAAGCCGCACGCCCAACCGCTCTGCTTGCTCTCCACCAGGAAGGTCTGGCCCTTGTAGAGCGTGCCCATCCAGGCGCCGCCCGGGTCGGTGCGGACGTACAGGTCACTGGCGCACACGGTCTCCCGGACACCCACGGTGCCGTTCGAGTACGCGATGGCGGGCCCGGCGCCGATCAGTGCCGCGGCGCTCACCGCGGCGACGACGGCGGCCGCACGGCCGGCACGGAGTGCGGACATCGGCTTTCCCTTCCCTGTCGTTGCGGGGGACTCGGGGCTGTCACGGCTCACCAGGAGTCGTAGCCGCCGATGCACTCGATGCGCACGTAGCCCCAGTCGTTGGGGCCGTAGTCGAAGGTGGCGGCCCAGCCGTTGTAGACAGGGTGCACGCCCTGGGTGTGGCCGACCTTGTTGCCGTAGGTGAGGGTGCGCAGATAGCCGGTGGGGCCCGAGGCGCTGTCGTAGTTGGCGTAGAAGCTGGCAGTCTGGCACACGGTGACCGCGTGCTGCGGCGGGACGTCAGCCCTGGCAGCGGACTGCTGCAGGGCGACCGCGATGACCACGGTGGCCGCCATGGTGAGGGCGGGCCTTGGCACGGAACTTCAAGATTCGTCAACTCCTCTGAAGAGCGGGGCGGGTCGACGCGTGTGGGCGGAGGGAGGTCACACGACGCCGCTCTCCCACCACCAGGAACCGGAGCCGTAGGAGGGGTACTGGACGCGGCTGTCCACGTGCTGCCAGGAGTGGGTGTAGGCCTCGAGCCCGGAGAATCCGCAGGTCTCAGCGATCCTGTACACCTGGAGGGTGGTGTGTCCGGAGACGACGATGTCCGCGGCGACGCCGTAGACGTGCATGCTGTTGGACGCGCCGCCCACCGAGGCGTTGTAGGAGACGCTGCGGAAACCGGAGTTGATCGTGGTCGCGCTGTTGCCGGCCTTCTTGCGTACGGCCTCGAGCTTGTACATCAGCCGACGCACGTTCTCCTTGACCTCGGCGGCGCCCACCTGCCCGCCGCTGAAGCCGGACCCGTCATGGGAGTAGAACTCGCTCCAGTCGAAGTGCGCGGTGGAACCGTCGCTGCTTTCGAGACTGTTGAGCACGCTCTGGGTCTGCGGGCCGACGACGCCGTCCGCCGTGAGACCGTACGCGGACTGGAACCGCCTGACCGCGTTGTAGGTGGCCGCACCGAAGGCACCGTCCCAGGCGACGTAGGTCTGCTGCGCGCTGGATGCGGCCCAGCCGCCGACGCGGATCTGCAACTCCTTCACATCGGAGCCGCTGTCGCCCTGCTGAAGAGTGCGGGTCCATCCGTAGGCCGAGGCGCGGGAGGCCGACCCGAGGCTTAGGGTCGCCGCCGTACCGAGCGCGGCCGTCAGGCCCAGCGCGCCGCGGAGCATGGTACGCCGGTCCAGGCCTCGGCCGGAGTCTGCTGCAGTGTTCATGAGCCCTCACTTCGGTGTGCCCGTCAGGACCGGTAGGCGTTGCGGGTGTAGGTGAGGCTGAGCGGTGTTGGCGAAGTACTGCGAGATCAGGTACGCGGGGTCAGGCGTGATCGAGCCGTCCTGCAGATCGCTGCCGTCGTCCCCGTCGTCCCAGGCCCAGGGCGTGTGCGCGGCGTTGTCCTCACCGTTGTCGCCCGCGAACGTCCCCCAGGAGGCGTAGGGCGGGTTGGCGGAACGGCGCACCCACAGGCCGCGTGTGACCGCCGCCTTCCGGGCGGCGGTCACGTGCGTCGTCAACGCTCGGGAGAGGGAGGAGGACCTAGTACACGCTGACGCCGTACGCGCTCAGCGCCTCGGTCACCGGCTGGAAGAAGGTCGTACCGCCGGAGGTGCAGTCGCCGCTGCCGCCGGAAGTCAGACCGATCGCCTTGGTGCCGTCGAACAGCGAACCGCCGGAGTCGCCGGGCTCGGCGCAGACGTTGGTCTGGATGAGGCCGTAGACGACGTCGCCGCCACCGTAGTTGACCGTGGCGTTGAGGGCTTGGACGGTCCCGCCGTGCACGCCGGTGGTGGAACCGCTGCGCTTGACCGACTCGCCGACGTAGGCGTTGGCGGCGGACGTGATGTCCTGGCTGGTGCCGTTGTAGAGGTTGACGGTGCCGGGGTGGCTGACGCCGGTGTTGTCGTAGCGGACGATGCCGTAGTCGTTGGTGGGGAAGCTGGAGTCGATGGTCGGGCCGACGTAGGTGCTCAGGCCGGAGTTGGTGTACCAGTTCGGGTAACCGTCGGTGCAGTGACCGGCGGTCAGGAAGTAGTAGGCGCCGCTGCTGCTCCGGACGTTGAAACCGACGGAGCAGCGCCAGCCGGCGTCGGCGTAGATGGCGGTGCCGCCGTTGAGCAGCTTCCTGAAGGTGCCGCTGACTCGTTTGACGGTGACCGCGTCGCCGTAGGAGGCGGTGGCGGACTTGAGCTCGGCGATGTCGGCGCGCGAGACGTTGCTGTCGGCGCTCACCACGAGTTTGTTGCTCCTGGGGTCGACGGCCCAGGCGGTGCCGGGGATGTCGGCAGCCTTGGTGGCGGCGCCGGCCTTGGCCAGCTGCGCTGAGCTGTGGGTGACGAGCCTCGGCACGGCACCGGCCTCGCGGACGGCCTCCGCGGCCTTCCGCGTGGTGACGTTGACCACTACGGACTTGGTCTCGGCGTCGTAGTACGAGCCGGCCGTCGAGGTGGTGCCGAGGGTCTTGGTGAGCTTGGCCGCGGCCTCGGGCGAGGCCTTGGCCGAGGGGGCGGCCTGGGCGGTGGGCGTGGTGAGCGACACCGCGAGGAGCCCGGACGCCAAGGCGATCAACCCGGAGCGTCTGGCGGTGCGGAGGGTCTTGACCTTCACTCGTTCCTCCTGGGTGGGGACAGGGGAGACCCGTCAGGGCGGCACAAGAGCCCTCGCGAACAGCGTGTCCCTGACAAGTTCGGATCGGGAGTATTCCGCGCCCCGCGGTCGGCGAACAAGAAGCCGGAGGCAGAATTTACGCGCGTAACACGTTGGTACGTACCTGCCGATCGAAGCGGCAAATGAACTGCTACCACCAGTAATTGAGGCACACTCAGGAAACCGTCGCAGAGCTGCGCCGCGTACACGGCGAGTCCGAGGAACTGGCTCTCGGTGGCCTGTGGCGGCGACGACCGGGGTCAGGGGGGCCACGGTACCGTGTGCTCGTTTTCGGTCGTTGGCGTCGACTGTCGAATGCGCAGCCGGCCCCCGCAGGCCATCGCGGCGCTCTGATCTCACGCCTTTTCGAAGTCCACCGACAGAAGTCTGGCCGCCGTTTGTCCGCTTCGCGCTCGCCCCGAAAGCCCGCTGGTGGACGACGGCCGAGTTGCCCACACCGTCCGGGCGAGCAGAGCATCGGCAAACATGCTCGGCGAAGCCGCTGCGGAAGCAAGGCGTAACCCGCTGCGAAGAATTGAAGGGCGGAGACCTTGTCGGACGGATGGCCTGGCTTGCTTCGCGGCCGCAAGCCGCTACATCTAGGACCAACCTCGCAAAGCGGCGTCCACGACGGCGTTCACGGTGTCGCGTCCCAGGTGGTTCCCGACGAAGAAGCGCTCGAAGAACAGCGGCCCAGCGGTGGCCATGGCGAATGTCTCGGGGGTGACGTCGGGCCGGAGCCGGCCGCGCTCGACGGCTGCGGTAACCGCGGGACGCAGGGCGTCGGCGATCTGGTTCAGCAGTGACTCCCGGAGGCGGCGCATACCTTCGTCGTGCCGTGAGCCCCCGAGGACCGCGGCAAGGACGGCCCCCGATTGCTCGTCGTCCCAACGCTCGGCGAGCACGTTCAGACGGTAAATGAGCTCCGCTCGCGGATCGTTGCCCGAAGCGGCCCGAAGCTCCTCGGGTACCGGAGGCAGAGGGGGCATGCCGGCCTCCAGCGCGGCCAGGCGGAGGTCGAGAAGGCTCGGCCAGTGCCGGTAGACGGTTGCCCTGCCGACGCCGGCACGAGTCGCAACCGTTTGATGTGTCACGGCCTCCA
The DNA here is from genome assembly GCF_053593835.1 of Streptomyces sp. NPDC002076. Classification (NCBI taxonomy): domain Bacteria; kingdom Bacillati; phylum Actinomycetota; class Actinomycetes; order Kitasatosporales; family Streptomycetaceae; genus Streptomyces; species Streptomyces sp. NPDC002076. The sequence goes on along the minus strand of NZ_JBSFDI010000011.1, from coordinate 190,754 downwards.
GCCCACCTTCCGTGAGCAACGCGGTGGCCGCCGCGACCATGGCCTCACGACTGCGCAATAGACGCGGATCTGTTCGATCTTCCACCTGGTACACCTTCCGCTGATAGAACCCGAGTCGCTGCCCCTATGGGGCATCCATTGAGCAAGGGAGGGGAGCCGCAAAGACCCTGTTCGCCCCCCTCGAAGGTGGGTGGCCCTCAAAGCACTGCTTGTCCCGCTACATGTGCACGACGGATGCAGCGTTCTCGTTCTGCTGGGGCACGCCACGGCGGTACAGCAGCACGGTCACCACCAGACCCACCACGAAGACGGCCGCCGACCACCAGTACGCAGTGGAGTAACCCTCGAGACCGGCCTGGGCCAGGACGCCGGGGCCCTTGGGGTCACGGCCGGAGAGGTAGTTGGTGGCGGCGTCGGAGGCCATCGTGCTGAGCAGGGCGACGCCGATGGACCCACCCACCTGCTGGACGGTGTTCACGGCGGCGGACGCGACTCCGGCATCGGCCGCGGCCACGCCGGAGGTGGCCAGGCTCATGGCGGGCGCGATGACCGTGCCCAGGCCGACGCCGACGAGCACCAGCTGGGGCAGTACCTGTGTCATGTATCCGCTGCCCAGGTCCAGCGTGGTCATCCACACCAGGCCGGCGGCCGCGATGGCCATCCCCAGCGGAACCACCGGCTTGGGACCTATGCGCCGCACCAGGACGTTGTTGGCCACCGCCGACGCGGACGACGACGCCACGATCATGGGCAGGAAGGCGAAGCCCGTCTTCAGGGCGCTGTAGCCGAGGCTCTGCTGCAGGTAGTAGGTCAGGAACAGGAACACGCCGAACATGCCCGCGCCGGTGACGAAGAGGGCGGCGAAGGAGGCACCGCGGTTGCGGTCCAGCAGGACCCGCAGGGGCAGCAGCGGATACTCCGCCCTGGTCTGCCACCACCCGAAGACGGCCACCAGTACGGCACCGGCCACCAGCATGCCCCAGGTCGCCGACGAGCCCCAGCCGTGCGTCTCGGCGTTCGAGAACCCGTAGACCAGGCAGAACAGGCCGATGGAAACCAGCAGAGTGCCGAGGACATCGAGCTTGGAGGACGTGTCGCGCGGCGTGCGGTGCAGCAGAGCGGCCCCACCGACGAACGCCACCCCCGCGAAGACCACGTTGACGTACATGGTCCAGCGCCAGTCCAAGTACTGGGTCAGCACCCCGCCGAGGATCAGGCCGATGGCTCCGCCGGCACCGGCGACCGATCCCGCGACGGTGAAAGCTTTCACCCGCTCGCGCGGATCGGTGAAGGTGGTCATCAGGAGTGACAGTGCGGACGGGGCCAGCAGGGCGGCGAACAGGCCCTGGACGGCGCGCGCGATGACGAGCATGGCGAAACCGTTCGCCGCTCCTCCCACCATGGAGGCGGCTGCGAAGCCGGCCAGACCCACCAGGAACGTCACCTTCTGCCCGACCAGGTCCGCGACCCGGCCGCCGAGCATCAGCAGACTGCCGAAGGCCAGCGCATAGGCGGTGACCACCCACTGCCGGTCGGCATCCGAGAAGCCCAGGTCGTGCTGGGCGGACGGCAGGGCGATGTTCACGATGGTGCCGTCGAGGACACCCATCAGCATCGACAGGGAAATGACCAACAGAATCCACCAGCGACGCCGGTGCGACAGGTCGGGCACATTCTCAGCTGTGGTCTCGGCGCCGCAAGCAGCGACGGTGGCGTTCTGGGACATGGGGGCAGCCCTCCGGACAGCAAAGGTGGGGATGGAGGAAGAGAGAAAAGAACGGATCGAGAGATCGGGTAGGTCTCATCCGGTACGGGGCGACACTTCGCGCTCACGGGCGGGAGCACTCGGCGGCGTAGCCGCCTCGGTGAACGGACAACGCGGGTGATTCAGCTCGACGAGGCCGACGGTCTCCCCCCTCAGGAGGGAGACCAGGAACAAGCCGACGACCATGGTCATTGCACGGTTCAGCGTCGGCATACGGCTGCCGTGTAGAGGCTGGATGTGGAACCACCCCGCCGGGCGGTGTGGAACTACCCCGCCGGGCGGTCTCACCCGATGTGACGGGGTGGCTCCCGTGTGTCGCAGCCTGAGATCGCCCGACTGCGGGCGCGCCTCAGCCGCCAGTGGCTGGGGCGCAGCGTCTCAGGCTGACTGGCTCAATGGCCGGGCGTGCCGGCCGTCACGTCCGGCGGTGAGGCGGCTTTCCAGGCCCGTGATCAGCGTGTCCATCACGAGGCGGAACATGTGGTCCTGGTCAGGGCCTTCGGGGGCCGCACCCGTAGAGCCAGGGTGTGCGTCCATGGCCCCGTCTTCATCGGCTTCAGGGCCATGGGGCTTGAGGGTCGACCACTGGTGGAGTGCGCCGTTGAGTTCTGCGGTGAGGACGCCGATGACGACGGCGACCATCAGCGCAGCGATCTTCGAGACCTCTGACTGCGGCACACCGGCAGCGGCCACGATGGCGGTGAGGGCGGTCCAGAACGGGTCGTTGGGCTGGATGAAGTCCGGCTGGTGGCTGAACGAGTAAGCCAGCAGCTTGGGGTGACGGTGCGCCAGGGTCCGGAAGTCTGTGGCGAGCAGACGGATCCGCTCCTGCCAGGGAGCGTCCTCCAGTGTCACGGTGCGGAACTGCGCTCCGACCATTCTCGTCACGCCGCGCAGCACGGCTTCCTTGTTCGGCACGTGGTGGTACAGCGACATCGGGTTCGCGTCGAGCTCGGTGGCGAGTTTGCGCATGGTGAGCGCCTCGACGCCGTCCTCGTCGATGAGCCGCAGGGCGGCGGTATAGATCCCGGCCTCCGTCAGAGGCACGTCTCTCTTCCTCGTTCCCCGCGGGGGACGTCTCACCTTCTTTTCCATACCTCGTACGGTACCAGTTCCGTACACGGTACGGAAATGAGCTTCACCACAGCCCCACCTGGGCCCCCGGGGTTGCGCTCCACTTTCCATACCCCGTATGGTTCCAATTCCATACGGCGTATGTTTCCGTACGGCGCCACGGCATCGACCTGCGCAGCGCGCCCTTGCCCATCCCCCTCCACCCCCTCCGCGCAGAGGAGCAAGACATGACCACGCACTCCGCGAACGACCTTCGCCCCATCCGGTCCCCGCGCGGGATCCCCCTCCTCGGCAACACGCCGCAGATCCCCGACACCAACCCGGTCGAGTACTTCGCCGAGCTGTCCAAGCAGTTCCCCGAGGGCATCTACGGCTTGGACATCGCCGGTATCGAGCAGATCTTCGTCTACGACCCGGACCTGGTGGCCGAGGTCTCCGACGAGACGCGGTTCTTCAAGCAGATCGAGAAGACGCCGCTGCAGCATGTCCGGGACTTCGCGGGCGCGGGCCTGTTCACGGCCCACCAGCACGAGGAGGAATGGGGCATGGCGCACCGGATCCTCCTGCCGGCGTTCAGCCAGCGGGCCATGAAGGCGTACTTCGGGCAGATGCTGGAGATCGCCCAGAACCTGGCGGGCAAGTGGGAGCGCAAGGAGGGTCAGTCGGTCAACATCACCGACGACTACACCCGGCTGACGCTGGACACGATCGCCCTGTCGGGGTTCGGCTACCGGTTCGACTCCTTCGAGAAGGAGGAGCTGCACCCCTTCCTCAACGCGCTGCTGGGCGCGCTGGTGGAGTCGCTGCGGCGCTCGCAGGAGCTGCCGATGATGACCAAGCTCCGCAAGGCCGATGCCAAGAAGTACGGCGAGAACGTCCGGCTGATGCAGGAGCTGGTCGAGAGCGTGATCAAGGAGCGCCGCGAGGGGAAGGGCGGCGGTGAGGAGGACCTGCTGGGCCTGATGCTGGAGGCCACCGACCCGGAGACCGGCAAGCGGCTGTACGACGACAACGTCCGCGACCAGGTGCTGACGTTCCTGATCGCCGGCCACGAGACCACCAGCGGCCTGCTGTCGTTCGCCACGTACTCGCTGATGCGCAACCCGCACGTGCTGGCCCAGGCGTACGCCGAGGTGGACCGGCTGATGCCGGGTGACACGGTCCCGGACTACGACACGATCATGCAGCTGGACGTCATCCCGCGGATCCTGGACGAGACCCTGCGCCTGTGGGCTCCCATCCCGTCGTTCGGCAAGACGGCGCGGGAGGACACCGTCATCGGCGGCCACTACGAGCTGAAGAAGGGTGCGAAGGTCCTCATCCTGGAAGGCCCGCTGCACACACACCCCAAGGCGTGGGAGCGGCCGGACGAGTTCGACATCGACCGCTGGCTGCCGGAAAACCGCGTCCAGCACCACCCGCACGCCTACAAGCCGTTCGGCAACGGCATACGTGCCTGCATCGGCCGCCAGTTCGCGCTCACCGAGGCCCGCCTGGCCCTCGCGCTGGTGCTGCAGAAGTTCAAGTTCTCCGACACCAACGACTACAAGATGGACCCCCGGGAGGCGCTGACGCGCAAGCCCGGCAACTTCGAGCTGATCGTCCGTCGCCGTCAGGAGCACGAGCGGACCGTCTTCGGCGCCGCGGACCTGCAGACCGGCGACACGCAGGCACAGGCCGCGGTCAGCGGTGTCGGTGTGAACCTGACCGTCGCCTACGGCTCCAGCCTGGGTTCGTGCGAGGACCTGGCCCGCACCATCGCCGACCGCGGCGAGCGCTCCGGCTTCGGCACCACCCTCATCAGCCTGGACGAGCTGGGTGACAACCTGCCCACCGAGGGCCTGCTCGCCGTCGTCGCCGCCAGCTACAACGGCAAGGCCCCCGACAACGCCCAGCGCTTCGACGACCTGCTCGCCGCCGGACTGCCCGAGGGCTCACTGTCCAACGTGCGGTACGCGCTGCTGGGCGCCGGCAACACCCAATGGGTGGCCACCTACCAGGCATTCCCCAAGCGGATCGAGGAAGGTCTGCTGGCCGCCGGCGCCACCCCCATCGTCGAGCGTGGTATCGCGGACGCCGCCGGTGACTTCGACGGCATGGCCACGCGGTGGATGGACACCCTGTGGGCCACTCTGGCCGAGGAGTACGCCGCCGACACCTCCGAGGCGAGCGGCCCGCGCTTCCAGGTCCAGCTGCTCACCGAGGCCGACGTGCGCCCCGCCATCGTCTCCGAGCAGGCGTACCCGCTCACGGTGGTGGCCAATGAGGAGCTCGTGGCCGACGCGACCGGCCTGTGGGACTTCCAGATCGAGCCGCCGCGCCCGTCGGCGAAGTCCATCACCTTCGAGCTGCCCGAGGGCGTCACCTACGACACCGGAAACCACCTGGCCGTCTTCGCCAAGAACGAACTCGCCCTGGTGGAGCGCGCCCTGAGGCGGCTCGGCGTCGACTACGACCAGGTGCTCCGGCTGGAGCAGCCCGCCGGTGGCCGCACCCACCTGCCGGTCGGCACCCCGGTCACCGCCGGCATCCTGCTCACCGAGTTCCTGGAGCTGCAGGACGTGGCCACCCGCTCCCAGATCCAGACGCTCGCCGAGTACACCGAGTGCCCGTGGACCCGGCCGCAGCTGCTGGCGTACACCGCCGACACCCAGGAGGCCGAGGAGCGCTACAGCAAGGAGATCCTCGGCAAGCGCATCTCGGTGCTGGGCCTGCTGGAACGCTTCCCGGCCGTCGAGCTGCCGCTCGCGGTCTTCCTGGAGATGATGGGCCCCATCCGCCCGCGCTTCTACTCCATCTCCTCCGCCCCGTCCGCCAACCCGCGCCACGTGCGCCTGACCGTCGGCCTGCTGGAGGGCCCGGCCCTGTCCGGCGACGGCCAGTACCGCGGCACCTGCTCCTCCTACATCGCCGGCCTCGAACCCGGAGACGCCGTCTACGGCTACGTCCGCGTGCCCTCCCCCACGTTCGCCCCGCCCGCCGACCCCGCCACGCCGCTGATCCTCATCGGCCCCGGCACCGGCATCGCACCGCTGCGCGGCTTCCTGGAGGAGCGGGCGACACAGCACGCCAACGGCACCCAGGTGGGCGCGTCGCAGGTGTTCGTCGGCTGCCGCCACCCGGAGCACGACTACTTCTACAAGCAGGAGATGCAGGACTGGGAGCAGGCCGGGATCGCCCAGATCCACACCGCCTTCTCCGCGGTGACCGGCCACCCGGCCCGGTTCGTGCAGAACGCCATCGCCCATGCCGCCGACACGGTGTGGCAGGCCATCGAGGACGGCGCGTACATCTACGTCTGCGGTGACGGCCGCCGCATGGCCCCCGCCGTCCGCGAGGCACTCGCCGCCATCCACCGCCAAAAGACCGGCAGCGACGACGACACCGCCCAGCAGTGGCTCGCCCAGCTCGAGGCCGACGAGCGCTACCAGCAGGACGTCTTCGCCTGACCGTCGCACGCCGTGAAGGCGTGCGACCCCCAGCCGCCGGGGGGGGGGGGGGCCCCCCCCCCGCCGCCCCCCCCGCCCCCCCGCCCCCCCCCCCCACCCCCAGCCGCCGGGAGGCGTGCGGCCCCCCCTCCTGCCACTCCGCCCGCCTCCCGGCCCCACCAGCCATTCAGACACCCATGGCACCCATGGCCCGAACCACCGGGCCGTGCCGCTCACAGAAAGCAGACCTTCATGGACACCATGCTCGCCGGACGCTTCCACCTGGACAGCAAGAAGTTCGCCGTGGAAGAGGTCCCGATCCCCGTGCCGGGCCCGGGCGAGGTCCTCATCGAGGTCAAGGCCGCCGGCGTCTGCCTCTCCGACGTCCACCTCCTCGACGGCTCCCTCGCCCCCCTGTTCGCCACCTCCGACACCATCACCGTCGGCCACGAGGTCGCCGGTGTGATCCACACGCTCGGCCCCGACCTCAAGCGCGGCCTGCCCGTCGGCACCCGCGTCACCCTCGAGGCCGGCAAGACCTGCGGCACGTGCGCCGGATGCGTGCGCCACCGCCCCTGCACCCAGATGCTCACCGCCGGCATCGACTACGACGGCGGCTGGGCCGAGTACGTGATCGCCCGCGAGGACACCCTCATCCCCATCCCCGACAGCCTCCCCTTCGACCAGGCCGCGATCATCCCCGACGCGGTCTCCACCCCCTACGCCGCCGTCGTCGCCACCGCGGGCGTCCGCCCCGCCCAGTCCGTCGGCGTCTGGGGCGTCGGCGGAGTCGGCGCCCACAACGTACGCCTCGCCCGCCTGGTCGGCGCCGCCCCGATCATCGCCGTCGACCCGCTGCCCAGCGCCCGCGAGCGCGCCCTGGCCTTCGGCGCGGACTACGCGCTCGACCCGGCAGCCCCCGACTTCGCCGACCAGGTCCGCGCAGCCACCGGCGGACGCGGCCTCGACTTCGCCTTCGACTGCGCCGGCGTCCCCGCCGTCCGCGACCAGGCCGCCTCCGTGCTCGGCCTGGGCGGCTCCCTGATCCTGGTGGGCATCACCCCCAGACCGCTGACCATCACCGAGGGCCTGACCTTCAACTACCTGCAGAAGCAGGTGCGCGGCCACTACGGCGGCTTCCCCGAGTCCGTCTCCGAGCTGGTGCAGCTGACCGCGGCCGGCCGCCTCGACCTGGCCCCCTCCATCACCGACCACATCCCGCTCATCGAAGCCGCCGACGCCGTCCACCGACTGGAGAACAAGATCGGCGACCCGATCCGCCTCATCCTCGTCCCCTGACGCCCGTCAGCAGGACAACAAGCCACCCTGGGCAGGGGTGAGTGGGCGCCGGTGCGTGAGGGAACACCGGCGCCCACGGCTTTCCGGCAACCGCGGAGAGGAAGAACCATGCAGACGACCGACACCCCGGGCCGTACTGTGCAGCGCAAGGATGCTCACTCCAACCACAGGCGCATCCTCGCGACCGCCCGGCGGAAACTGCGGGAGGACCCGGACGCGAGTCTCGACAGCATCGCTCAGGCGGCCGGCGTCGCCCGGCGCACCCTCTACGGGCACTTCCCCAGCCGGCATGCGCTGATCGCCGACCTGACACAGGAAGCAGGCCATGAACTCCGGCAGGCGTTCGCCAGAGCCCGTACCGCGGATGCCGACCCGGTCGAGGCGATGACACGGATGGTGCTGGCGGCATGGACGGTGGGCGACCACTACCGCATGCTCATCGCCTTGGGACGGCGCCACCTGGGAGAGGACGCGATCCGTACCACTCTGGCACCGGCCCGCGCAGAAGCCGTCGCAACCCTACGACGTGGTCAGCGCGAAGGCGTCTTCGCGGACCACCTTCCCGCACCTGTCCTCGCCCAAGCGCTGGAGGCACTGATGCTGGCCCTCGCCGAGGAGAACGCCGCATGCCCGTGGACCGACCCCACGGGCGAGGCCGCGGCAACCGCGTTCCTCGTCGCCGCCGGCGTAGCACCACAGAGGGCCGCGCTTCAGGTGCAGGAGGTCATCGGGCGAGATCGGGCAGCGGGCGACGGGTGACCTCATGGGCGTCGTCCGCAGCGAGGCCGAGCATGCGCAGGACCATCTCGGCCAGGTCGGAGGCGGCCTCGTCGCCGTCGAGGTCCGGGCGCTCCAGCCGGAGAGCCACCAGGGACAGCAGGGTGCCGCCCAGGGCCGACAGGGCGGTGGTCGCGTTGCCGCAGGTGAAACGGCCTGAGGCGATGCCGATCTCCAGGTCGCGCAGGGCGCGTGGGGCGAGGCCGCTGTCGGAGTGGATGTGGGACAGGCCGCGGTCGCGCAGGATTCGCATGAGTTCCGGGTGGGAGTCGGCCATCCGGGCGGTGAGCCGGAAGCCGGCCGCGACCAGCTCGGCCGGGTCGTCGATGCCTTCCACGCGCTCGTCGATGACCTTCCCGAACTCCTCCAGGGCGTCCGTCACCGCCGCGTCGAACAGCTCCGTCTTCGACTCGAAGTGGTTGTAGAAGGACCCGAAGCCGACATCGGCGCGCTGGGCGAGGGCCTGGATGCTCGCGCTCGTGTCCCCGGTTTCCGCGAGGATCTGCCGGGCCGCGCGGACGAGCGCCTGGCGGGTCTCGGCACGGCGTCGCTCGAAGCGGTTCTTGGGCAGGGCTGACGTCGGCATGCGGCTCAGTGTAACCGCCGCAACGATGACACTGCCATTACTGATGAGATCCTCAATTATTTGGGCTGCACCTATTGACGACGAGAAACGACAGAGTTGATGATTTCCTCATTACGGCAGTGTTGCTTGGAGGACACCGTGTCCCACATCCCCGTTAACAAGGGCGGTCCTCTGACGCCCCACCAAGACCTCCACAGTGAGCAGGGCGCCCTACGCGGTGAACACCCCGGACGAGCCCGGAATCCCGTGATCAAAGTGGCGGACCTGGCCTGGCTGGAGTTCGAGAAGCCGGACCTGGACCGGGCCGAGGTGTTCGCCCGTGACTTCGGCTTCGCGATCGCCGCCCGCACCGATCACGAGCTGTGGCTGCGCGGCACGTTCGGGGGCTCTCCCTGCATGGTCATCCGACGCGGTCGCGCCTCCCGCTTCCTCGGGCCCGCGTTCCGCGCGGCCGAACGGACCGATGTGGACCGGCTGGCCGCCGCCGTCGGACACACCGTCCGGGACATCGACGTCCCCGGCGGCGGCCGGTCGGTCGCCCTGTTCGATCCCTCGGGACTCCCCGTCCGGGTGGTGCACTGCGCCGAACCGCTTCCCGCGCTGCCCGGGCAGCAGCCGCTGATCCTCAACACCGGCATCGAAGGCCGTCGTACGAACACCACCCAGCGCCCGCCCCGTGAGCCGTCCCGTATCCAGCGCCTCGGCCATGTGGTGCTGGAGACGCGGACGTTCACCCGCACCCTGGACTGGTACCTGGACACCCTTGGCATGATCGTGTCCGACTTCCTGTTCCTCGACGGGCAACGCCAGCGCGGGCCGACCATGGCGTTCATCCGCTGCGACCAGGGCAGCCTGCCCGTGGACCACCACACCCTCGCCCTGCACCTCGGGCCGGGCACCGGCTACGTCCACTCCGCCTACCAGGTCACCGACCTCGACGCGATCGCCGCCGGCGGCGAGTACCTCGCCGAGCGCGGATACAAGCGCAGCTGGGGGATCGGCCGGCACATCCAGGGCAGCCAGCTCTTCGACTACTGGCGCGACCCCGACCACTTCATGCTGGAGCACTTCGCCGACGGCGACCTGTTCTCCTGCGACCTCGAACCCGGCTGGGCACCCATGTCGGCGAGCGGCCTGGCCCAGTGGGGCCCGCCCGTCACCCGCGACTTCCTGGGCACCAACCCCTCCCCCGCCAAGCTCCGCGAGGTCATGACCGCCCTGCGCGACGACAACGAACTCGACCCCGCACGCCTGCTGGGCCTGATGAAAGCGATGAGCTCATGAGCACCAACGTGCTGCGCACCCCCGACGGCTGGTGGGCCGTCCGAAACGAGCGCGCCGTCCGTATCGAGACCAAGGCGGTCACCACCGCCGAACTGCTCGCTGACCGGGCCGCCGTCCGGGAGGCCGCCGCCTCCGGCAAGAGCGGCACACCCGTCGCCGACCTGGTGGCGCTGCCCCCGGTCACCACCCCCTGCCGGGTGGTCGCCCAGATGGTCAACTACCGCAGCCACGCCAAGGATTCGGGTTTCACGGGCGACATACCGCCCACCTTCTTCCGCAAGGCGTCCGGCTCGGTCAGCGGCCCGCACGACACGATCGTCCGCCCGGCACACGTGAAGTTCCTCGACTACGAAGTCGAACTCGGCCTCGTCATGGGCGCGACGCTCCCGGTGGGCACGGTTGTGGGGGAGCAGGACCTTCCTTCGTACGTCGCCGGGCTCGTCCTCACCAACGACGTCAGCGCCCGCGACGTCCAGCTGACCAAGACCCAGTTCTACGAGAGCAAGTCCTACCCGACCTTCACGCCGACGGGTCCGTACCTGGCCCTGCTGGAGCCGGAGGACTTCGACCGTCTGATCGACCTGCGACTGCGGCTGTCGGTGAACGGTGTAACGCGTCAGGACCGCACCCTGGCCGACATGATCGTGCGGCCCGCCCAGGCCCTCTCCCTGCTCGCCCGCTTCCAGACCCTCGACCCGGGCGACCTGCTGCTGACCGGTACGCCCGGCGGCACCGCCCTGAAGGCCCCGCCCAAGCCGGTCGAGAAGATCGCCGCGCTGCTGCCGCCCGCGCTGAAGTGGAAGGCGTTCTTCAACGGACAGGCCAAGAACCCCCTGTACCTGCGCGACGGCGACCTCGTCACCGCCACGATCGCCACCCCCGACGGGCGGATCGACCTGGGCGAGCAGCGGACCGCTGTGGCGGACGCGACGTGAGCGCCACCACCCGCAGACCGGTGGTGATCATCGGGGCGGGGCCCGTGGGAGTCACGGCCGCGCTCCTGCTGGCCCGTTACGGAGTGCGCAGCCTCCTCCTCGAACGCCACCCCGATGTCTACCCCCTGCCACGCGCCGTCGTCGCGGACGACGAGATCTGCCGGATCCTGCAGAGCGTCGGCGTCCACGAGGAGTTCGCCGCCATCGCCAGGCCGGCGCCCGGGCTACGGCTGCTGGACGCCCGGCGCCGCGTGATCAGCGAGTTCCCGCGGTCCATGCACGGACTCCACGGCTTCCCGCAGCTGAGCATGTTCAACCAGCCCGAGCTGGAACGTCTGCTGCGAGGCGCCCTGGCGCGCCGCCCGGAGTGCGAGCTGTGGAGCGGGGTGGAGGTCGTGTCCGTCACCGAGTCCAGCACGCCGAACACCGACACACCCGACGATCCGACGGGTCCCGTCCGGGTCACCTTCCGGCGCGGCGGCAGTGACGAGGAGGAACACCTGTGGGCCGATGCCGTCCTCGGCTGCGACGGGGCGGGCAGCCTCACCCGTGACGCCATCGGTGCCGCCTGGGAGGACCTGCACTTCCAGGAGAACTGGCGGGTCATCGACGTGCGCACCAGCCGCCCGGTGCGGACCTGGGAAGGCGCCGAGCAGATCTGCTGCCCCACCCGGCCGGCCACCTTCATGCGCATCAGCGAGGACCGCTACCGCTGGGAGTTCCGGCTGGCCGACGACCAGAACCTGGAGGGCCCGGACGGATGGGAGCGCCTGCGCGAGCTGGTCGCCCCCTGGGTGGACCTGCCGGCCTCGCAGAGCGACGACTTCGAGGTGGTACGGCAGGCGCAGTACACCTTCCAGGCCCGTCTCGCCGACCGGTGGCGCAGGGGGCGTGTCTTCCTGCTGGGCGACGCCGCCCACCTGACCCCGCCCTTCGTCGGGCAGGGTCTGTGCTCCGGCCTGCGCGACGCCAACAACCTCACCTGGAAACTCGCCCGGGTCCTCCGACAGGGCGCGCCCGAGGAACTGCTGGACACCTACGAACGCGAGCGCAAGCCGCACGCCCGCCATGTGATCCGCGTGGCGGTGGCCGTCGGCTGGGCCATGACCGGCGGCCAGGACCGCGGTGCGGCCTTTCGCCGGGCCGTCGTGGGCACGGTCTGTCGCATCCCGGGCGTGACCGAGGCGGTGAGCCGTGACCTCAGCCCCGCCCTGGCCGCCGGCCCGCTGGTACGGCGCAGGCCCAGGCTGGCCGGCCGCGCGCTGGCCGGCACCTTCTGCCCGCAGCCCTGGATACGGCACGATGGCAGGCGAGTGCGTCTCGATGACGTCGTCCGGGACGCCTTCGTCGTCCTGACCGCCGTACCGGCCACGGCGCAGATGACAGCAGTGACCACGGCACTGGGCGCCCCGACGATCCACGTCGACGACCTGGACGACGACGGCACGCTCGCCGCCTGGCTGGCACGCGGCCGAGCGGACGCCGTCCTGCTGCGCCCCGACCGTGTCGTGATGGACACCGTCCCCGCCGGCACCGGCGACTTCACCGACGCCGCCGCCTGGGCTCCCCTGCTGCACACGGCCCGCCGCCCCGCCGAAGCCCGGCCCGCACCCTGACGAGGAACACCACACCATGACCACCCCGCACTCCACGCCCTGTCCGGAGCCCTTCCTGCCGCCCGACCCCCAAGCGGCCGCCGGCAGCCGCATCGCGGACTTTGCCCGCTGGGCCGCCCGGCACCAGGGCGCCGAAGGGATTCCTGACCCGACCGAGTACCAGGCCCTGCACCACTGGTCCGTCACGGACCTGGAAGGGTTCTGGGCCGCGGTGTGGGAGTACTTCGACATCGACGCCACCACTCCGCACGAGCGGGTGCTGGCCCAGGAGACCATGCCCGGCGCCCGCTGGTTCCCCGGCGCCACCCTCAACTACGCCCACCACGCACTGCGCAACCTGCACCCTGACGCACCCGCGATCACCGCACTGGACGAGACCGGAGCCGCCTACGAGATCACGGGCCGGCAGCTGCGCGCCCAGGTCGCCTCCGTCTCCGCCACCCTGCGCGACCTGGGTGTCGGACACGGCGACCGGGTGGTCGGCTACCTGCCCAACACCCCCCACGCCGTCATCGCCTTCCTCGCCACCGCCAGCCTGGGCGCGGTGTGGTCCGTGTGCGGCCAGGACTACGCACCCAAGGCCGCAGCCGACCGCTTCGCCCAGCTCGAACCCACGGTGCTCATCACCGCGGACGGCTACCTCTTCAACGGCACCGCGCACGACCGCCGCACCGCTTCCCTCGACCTCGCCGCCGCCCTCCCCACGCTCAAGGCCACGGTCCTCGTGGATCACCTGGGCCTTGCGTGGCCCGCGACCCGGGCCGCGAGGCTGACGGTTCCCTGGGAGGACGCGGCCGGCCGCACCGAGTACCTCACCATCACCCCGGTGCCGTTCGACCACCCGCTGTGGATCGTCTTCTCCTCCGGCACCACCGGGTTGCCCAAAGGCATCGTCCACGGTCACGGAGGCGTCCTGCTGGAGCACCTCAAGACCCTCGGCCTGCACTGCGACCTGGGCGTCGGAGACCGCTTGCTGTGGTACACCACCACCCACTGGATGATGTGGAACCTGGCCGTATCCACCCTGCTGACCGGTGCCGCCACCTGCACCTACGACGGCAGCCCCGCGCCGGTGGCGCGCCCGGACGTCCTGTGGGAGCTGGCGGCCCGCCACAAGGTCACCGTCTTCGGCACCAGTCCCCAGTACCTGCTGGCCATGGCCAAGCTCGGCGTCGACCCCGCCGTGCACGACCTGTCGGCGATCCGCGTCATCGGATGCACCGGCTCCGCCCTGCCCGCCTCCGCCTACCCCTGGGTCCGCGACCACGTCGGCGCAGGCGTCCAGCTGGCCTCCACCAGCGGCGGCACGGACGTCGTCTCCGGCTTCGCCGGCAGCGCCCCCACCACCCCGGTGTGGGCGGGTGAACTGTCGGCTCCCAACCTCGGCGTGGCGCTCGCGGCGTACGACGGCGCGGGACGGCCGGTCGTCGACCAGGTCGGCGAACTGGTCGTCACCCGGCCCATGCCGTCCATGCCGCTGTACTTCTGGAACGACCCCGACGGCAGCCGCTACCGCGACGCCTACTTCAGCGCCTATCCGGGCGTGTGGCGGCACGGCGACTGGATCACCCTCACCTCCCACGGCTCGGTGATCGTGCACGGACGCTCCGACGCCACGCTCAACCGCAACGGCGTACGGCTGGGCAGCGCCGACATCCACGACATCGTCGAACGCCTCCCCGAGGTCGCCGAGGCCCTCGTCATCGGCGCAGAAGAACCCGACGGCGGCTACTGGATGCCGCTCTTCGTGGTCCTCGCCGACGGGATCGAGCTGGACGATTCCCTGCGCGAGAAGATCCGCGACGCGATCCGCACCGGCGCCTCCCCCCGCCACGTCCCCGACGAGATCCTCGCCGTGCCGGCCATCCCGCACACGAAGACCGGCAAGAAACTCGAGGTCCCGGTCAAGCGCCTCCTTCAGGGCGCACCCGCCGAGCAGGTCCTCAACCCCTCCGCGGTCGACAACCCCGACCTGATCGCCCACTTCGCCGGCCTGGGAGCCGAACGCCGCCAGGCCCGCCGCCCGCACACCCCCGAAGGCGCCTCGTGATCCTCTCCGCCTCGCTGACCTGTCTCATCGCGTTGATCTTCGCCCTGCTGGGCGCGGCCAAGATCCTGGCCCTGGGTCCGATGCCCGAGCTCGCCGCCCACGCCGGCTTCACCACCGCGGCCTACCGGGTCATCGGCGGGCTGGAGCTGGCGGGCGCCATCGGCGTGGCCCTCGGCCCGGTCGTACCGCTGTGCGGCCGCCTGGCCGGCATCGGACTGCTGATGCTGCTCGCCGGTGCCGTGACCACGCACGCACGCAAGGGCGACGGGCTGACCAAGCTCCTCCCCGCGGTGACATGCGCGGCCCTGGTCGCCTGGTATCTCGTACTCCTCGCCGGTCTCTGACCCGTTCCGGGAGACTGTCGGCGGCCACTCGTCCTGTTAGCGAGCCCACGGCGGGGCTGGCAGACTGAATCTGTGGTTCCGCTGATGGTCGCGGCGGATCAGATCGCGTCCTCATCGCTTACCGGCGCCAGTGTGGTGTCAGTCTGCGCACTGCTCTTCACCGTCGCGTCGTTCTGGTGGCTCAACGCCCGACAGGGACGCCTGCAGGCGTGGGAACCTCATTCCTTCGCGGCCGTCATCCACGGTTCCACGGCACGCCTACGACTGCCGCTCGTCCTGCACAACACCGGTCCCAAACCGATCGTCGTACAGGACCTCATCCTGACCTTCCCCGATGAGCCCGCCTCTCATCTGCCACTCCTGTGGGTGTCCTCCCCGTCCCGGCTCCAACCGGGGCCGGACGAGGAGGCGAAGCTGCCCGCCGGATTCGTCGTGCCCGGCAGAGAAGCGCAACAGCTCTTCCTCGAGTTCGAGGCACCGTTTTCCGGCTTCCTCCCGGAGGCCCGTGACTACAAGGCCCAGATACAGGTGCGGGTCGGCCACCGCAAGGGTTGGCGCCCCCTGCTGACGTTCAGCTTGAGGGCCGCCAACATCATCGATCCAGATCGCTACACCGTTTACGACAACGCACCGGTCGAGCTGACGAAGGAAGACCAGAAAAGAGCGGATGCCGCGCTCCTCGAACTGCTGGAAGAGCACGGGGACGGCTCCCCTCCGGGCGACAGGAGACAGGGAGACCCTCCGAATGACGAAGGTGACGCCGACACGAGCCGCTGATATCGCCGTCCGTCCTCTGACGTGGACTGCGGTGGCACCGGCCCCGCCGGGCCGCCACAGCCACCGCACCGATCACTCGCGTCAGTCGGCGCAACCGACCGCCGCGAGGTCGAGCGCAATGTCCGTGATCATGTCTGTTTGGCCGCCGACCATCCGGCGCCGGCCGGCTTCGATAGGGACCGCCCGGGTGTCCAGGCCGTGACGGCGCGCCGCGGCAACGGCGTGCCGGAGGAAGCCGGAGTACACGCCCGCGTACCCGAGGGCGAGCGTCTCGCGGTCCACCCGCACCTCGCGGGCCTGCAGGGGGCGGACGATGTCGGTCGGCAGCGTCCATCAGGCGGAACAGGTCGCAGCTTCCGCGACCATGAACAGCCTGCGGACGAGAAGCCCGTGCCCCCTCGGCGGGGGCAGGCATCGCCTCAGACACCCCCCGGAGAGCGTTCGACTTTGCAGGGGCGAAGGCTATGACTGTTGGTCACCAAGGGCCCCTGCCGGATTTACCGTAAGGCGTGTGTCATCACTGTGCCCTCGCGTCGAGTGCTCGGTGGAAGAGAACCCGAGGGCAACGATGTCGACGCCGGAGCTGCAGCACACCCGCCCGGAAGCCCCCGCCGGCCGCGCCTGTAGGGGCTTGCCGTCGAACGCACCTCTCACAGACCGCTCTCACACGTCTGTCACCAACTACGTCGACTCCCTCGTACCGCTACGCCCTGACCTGCTCTTACGCGCCCACCCTGGACTGACGTGGACGCCCAAAGACGGTTTCTACGACATGTGCCATGTCGTACCGAGGTCAGCTCTGACCGCCAGTCAGCTCCGCACTCGCTACACAGCCGGACCCGAAGCGGATCAAGCCCATTCAGTACACGCACACCCCTGGCAGACACCGCATGTTCCAGGCCCCTGGCCGACTACCCACTCGGCGAATCGCCATCGCGTAATGGGCGCCGTCACGGAGCACGGGCCTCGTAACCCTCCTGGGGCGGCGGCCGTCAGGCCGCGACGGAGCCTTGCAACGGGACTGCGAGTGCTTTCAGTGCCTGTTCCAGGCCATGCAGATGGGCCAAGGCCAGTTCGCCACCGGAAGGATGCGGTGTTGCAACCGCCGCATGACCCTCGCTTGGCGTGGCACCGGGCGTGATGAGTGCCTCCACTGCTGCCTCCACCCGCCAGCACGCTGCCGCAAGCCTCGCGTCGTGGGAAGCATCCGGATCCGCCGCGACCGATGCGAGGCCACGCACCTCCCGGGCACACCGGTCCAGCAGCTCGATCACCTGACGGGCCCGCGCTTTACGCGCCCGCAGCGGAGTGAACGGGTGCACCAGCGGCGCCAGCGACAGCCTCACCCTGCCCAACAGCAGCTCCAGTTCAGCGACATGCCGGGCCGGATCCGCAGCCGGAGAGCCGGCCAGACGGGCCGCAGCCTCAGAAGTGCACGCATGGACACAGTGCAGCGCTCGCTGGATCCACGCGTCAGTGGTGGCGTGCGTGGTCACCGGCAGTACCAACAACACCGCGAGCCCCGCGCCGAGTGCCCCCACCCCCGTCTCCATCACACGCAGAGCAAGCAGCCCCGGATTCAGCACCCCCAACAGTCCATACAACAGCCCGGCCATCACCGTCACCGCCAGCATCATCCACGTATACGACACCGCCGCCGTATAGAAAATGCCGAACACGCAGACCGCGACAAGCGCCGCGGTGGGGGCACCAGCCCCATCCAGCGGCACAGCGATCACCAGGCCAATGGCAATACCGATCACCGTGCCCAAAACCCTGCGAAAGCCCCGCACCAGGGTCTCGCCCCGCGAGGTGGTATTCACGAAAATCCACCACACCGCACCCACAGCCCAATACCAGCGCTCGTGCGACACCAGCTGCCCCACCAACAGAGCGAAAGTGCCGCCCGCCATTCCCTGCACCGCGTGGCGCGTGGTCACCCTGGCAAAACCCGTACCACCCGGCGCCACCACCACAACAGCAGGCGGCGACAGCCGCCGCTCGTAACACCACAGGCCAAAGCGCACCGCTGAGGACGCCAGCAGGGCAAGGGCCACCGCCGCATAAAGCTCCGGCAACTGGCCCGGCACCGCACGCAGGAACTGCGCCGCGAAAAACATCATGAACGCGAAAGTCCCCAGAGCGTGGCCCCGCGGCTCCCACCGGCGGGCATACATCCCCGCGCCGAGGACGGCAACAAAGGCCACGTCCCGCACCCACGGGAAATCGTGCAACACCGCCGCGAGAGCCAGCACCGGGAAACCCGCCACCGGCAGCAGTGCCGTCGTGACCGCCTGCCCCCGCACCGACCCATCGGCCACCGTGAACAAGGCGAGCAGCGCGGCAAGCCCACCAGCGATCGCCGCCGGCAGCGACTGCATCGTCAGATCCGACACCGCCACCGCCAGACCGACACCCAGGACGCCCCGCGCAGCACTGCGCAACCTCAGCCGCCCCGGATCCGGCGCGACGAACACCCGCTTCAACACGACATCTCCCTGACACCCAAAACGATCAACCCGCAGAACTGACACACAGTCAGGAAAATCAGCAAAGGGTCAGCATCAGTCCACCCACAGACTGCCGAAGATGCCCACACCCGCACATCAAGCGACGCCAAGAAGACCGTGCCTGATCTGCGAAAACAGGCCCCAGGCCCGCTACCCCCGCGACCCGCCCGGTTGACACTACGCAGAACATCATCCAGGTGTACGAGACGGCGGCCGTGTAGAAGATGCCGAAGACGGCGACGGCGACCAGGACTGCCGTCGGGACCGGCGCACCGCCCACGGGAACGGCGACGAGGAAGCCCAGGCAGATGCCGATCACCGTGCCGAGGACCCGGCGGAAGCCGCGTACCAGGGTCTCGCCGCGCGAGGCGGTGTTGACGACGATCCACCAGGTGGCGCCGACGGCCCAGTACCAGTGCTGTCCGGACACCAGTTGCCCGACGACCAGCGCGAAGCCCGCGCCGGCGGTCGTCTGGACGGCCTGCCGCGCGGTGACCCGGGCGAGGCCGCGCCCGGCGGGCGGGGCCGGTACGGCGGCCGGGGGCAGCCGGCGCTCGTAGCACCAGGCGCCGAAGCGCACCACGGCCGCGCTGAGCACGGACAGCAGGACGGCGGCGTACAGCTCGGGCAGCTGCGCGGGGGTGGCGTGCAGGAACTGGGCGACGAAGAAGGTCATGAACGCGAACACGCCGAGGCTGTGCCCGCGCGGTCCCCAGCGGCGCGCGTACACCCCGGCGCCGACGACGGCCAGGAAGACGAGGTCGCGCGCGACGGGCACGGCGTGCAGCTCGGCCGCGGCGGCGAGCACCGGCACGCCCACGGTGGGCAGCAACGCGGTGGTGACGGCCTGACCGCGCACGGTCGGGTCGGCGACGGTGAACAGCGCAAGGAGGGCCGCGAGCCCGCCGGTGACCGCGCCGATGACGGACTGACCGGCGAGGAGGCAGACGACGACCGCGAGGCCGATGCCGAGGACGGCCCGCGCGGCGAAGCGCAACCGCGCCCGCCCCGGGTCCGGAGCCACGAACATCCTCTTCAGCACTGCTGCCCTCCCCATGGAAACCGGATGGAACACCGGCACAGAAAAGGCGCCGCGGGGATCCGCAGCGCCATCGACCTGTCCATGAGAGCATCACCGAGGTCACTGGCTCAAGTGTGACCCGAATCGCTGTGCCATTGGACCAGTGACACCTCGGTATCCGTGTTGCGCCGAGGGCCAACGGACCAGGTCGGACGGCACAGGCGCAGGTGGGTGCGCTGAGCCATTGGTACAGTCGTCCATCATGTCCGTGGACGAACTCGACACCCGCATCCTGCGACTGCTCCTGGAACAGCCGCGCACCAGCGTGCGCGAGTACGCCCGCATTCTCGGCGTCGCCCGCGGCACGCTCCAGGCCCGGCTGGACCGACTGGAGCGGGACGGCGTGATCACCGGCACCGGCCCTTCCCTCTCCCCCGCCGCCCTGGGCCATCCGGTGCTGGCGTTCGTGCACATCGAGGTCACCCAGGGCCATCTGGACGACGTCGGGGACGCGCTGGCCGCCGTGCCGGAGATCGTGGAGGCGTTCTCCATCACGGGCGGTGGCGATCTGCTCGCCCGGGTGGTGGGCCGGGACAACGCCCATCTGGAGGACGTCATCCAGAAACTCATCAGCCTGCCGGGCGTGGTGCGCACGCGGACCGAGGTGGCGCTGCGCGAGCGCGTCCCGCACCGGCTGCTGCCCCTGGTGGAGTCGATCGGCCGGGCGGCGCGCGCCTGACGCTTGGCATGCTGGAGCGCATGAGCGATCTCGGCGGCCTCTCGGTCGTCTTCGATCTCGACGGAACGCTGGTGAACAGCGAACCGAACTACTACGAGGCGAGCCGGCAGACCCTGGCCGGGCATGGCGTCCCGGACTTCACCTGGGCGGACAACAAGTCCTACGTCGGCATCGGCAACCGGGACGCCACATGGCTCTGGAAGGAGCGCTACGGGCTGAGCGCGCCGGCCGAGGACCTGCTCGCCGAGCTGAACCGGCGCTACCTGGAGATCGCCCGCACCCGTACCCCGGTGTACCCGGAGATGCGCAAGTTCGTGGAGTTCCTGGCCGCCGACGGAGTACCGATGGCGGTCGCGTCCGGCTCCTCCCCGGAGGCGATCGAGGCGATCCTCTCGGGCACGGGACTGGGCACCTACCTGCGCACGGTGGTGTCCGCCGAGGAGGTGCCGCACGGCAAGCCCGCCCCCGATGTGCTGCTGGAGGCCGCCCGGCGGCTCGGCGCGGACCCCGGTGACTGCGTGGTCCTGGAGGACGCGGCACCGGGCGCGGCCGCCGCCCATGCGGCCGGCATGCGCTGCATCGCCGTCCCGTACATGGCCGCACAGGCCGGCCTGCCCGAGTTCGCCACGGCGGCCCTTCTGGTGCGCGGGGTCAGACGGAGTTCACGGCGCAGTCGGCGTACGCGTGGCTCCGGGCCACGGCGCGGTCCCACTGAACAGCACCGCTGGATCGGCCCCGTCCTGCTTTGGGCGTTCCTGCCGTGCGCGGGGCGCCGTGGCTGCCTAGCGTGATCTCATGACCACAGACCGGGGCGGGCCGGCCCCGCACGACCGACGGTGGAAGGCGCTCGCCGTCTGCCTGACCGCGGCCTTCATGACCTTGCTGGACACCTCGATCGTGAACGTGGCGCTGCCTTCGGTGGAGCGCGGACTGGACGCCAGCACGGCCCAGCTGTCGTGGGTGATGTCCGGCTATGCCCTCACCCTCGGTCTGGCCCTGGTCCCGGCGGGGCGGCTCGGTGACATGCGCGGACGGCGCCAGACCTTCCTGACCGGGCTCGCGCTGTTCACCCTCGCCTCGGCGGCCTGCGGGTTGTCCACCGGCGCCGCCTGGCTGGTGCTGTTCCGGCTGGTACAGGGGGCTTCGGCGGGCCTGATCGCGCCGCAGACCTCGGCGCTGATCCAGCAGATGTTCCAGGGCGCGGAGCGGGCGCGCGCGTTCGGCATGATGGGCAGCACCATCGGCATCTCCACGGCGGTCGGCCCGCTCGCGGGCGGCCTGCTGATCCAGGCGGCCGGCGGCCCCGACGGCTGGCGCTGGGTGTTCTACGTCAACCTGCCGATCGGGATGGCCGCCTTCTGCGCGGCGCTGCGGCTGCTGCCCCGCTCCCCCGGCTCACCGGGCAAGCGCGAGTGCTTCGACGTGCCGGGCGTCCTGCTCCTCGGCGCCGGTGTGCTCGCCCTGCTGCTGCCCCTGGTGCAGGAACAGCAGTGGCACGGACGGCTGAAGTGGGCCCTGCTCCCGTTGGGCGCCGGGCTGCTGGCCGCGTTCTGGTCGTGGGAACGGCGCCAGGGGCAGCGCGGCCTGGCACCCCTGGTCGACCTGCGGCTCTTCTCCCTGCGCTCGTTCTCGCTGGGCGCGCTGCTGAGTCTGGTGTACTTCGGCGGCTTCACGACCCTGTTCTTCGTCTACACGCTGTTCCTGCAGAACGGCATGGGTTACGGGGCGCTGGCGGCGGGCCTGTCGTCCATGCCGTTCGCGGCGGGCTCGGCGGCCGGTGCCGCCACGGGCGGCCGCCTGGTGGTGCGGTTCGGGCGCAAGCTGGTCATCGCCGGGCTGTGCACGGTGGCGGCGGGCATGTGCGGCGTCATCGCGGCCGTGCACTGGGTACCGGGGCGGGGCGTGGCCTGGGCGGCCGCGTTCCCGCTGCTCGTGGCTGGCATCGGCTCGGGCCTGACCATCTCCCCCAACACCACGCTCACCCTGTCCCTCGTGCCGGTCCGGCGGGGCGGGGCCGCGGGCGGGGTGCTCCAGACCGCGCAGCGCATCGGCGCGGCGGCCGGTGTCGCCGTGGTGGGCGCGGTCTATTTCGCCCACCTGGCCAACCACGCCGACCCCGCCACCGCACTCCAGTACGGCCTGCTCACCTCGGTCGGCATCATCCTTCTGGCTCTCTGCCTGGCCTTCGCCGACCTGCGGGAACGCCGGGTCCATAAGCCGCCGGAGCAGCAGAGAGAGGCTGTGCCGGAGAGGGTGTAGGGAGCGGTGGCCGGGCGGGGCGCGGAGCACGGTGGTGGGCCCCGGCGCCCTGTGGGTGGCGTACCGGCGCGGCTACCGGCACGAGGGGAGGGGAATGGATCCGCGCCGTGCGTGACTGCCGGGCAGCCGCATCCGGTGTCGCCGCGGTTGGTGCCGGCGGGCTCGGACTGGGCCCGGAACCGCTCCCCCGGGCCGCGTCCGTTCTGCCACACGCCCACCCCGCGCTGCACGGAGCCGTCGGCGCCCGGAACCGGCGCGGCCGAAGCGCCGCGCCGGCCTTCACGACCTCCGGCGCGGCTTGCCCCGCTTGGGGGTCTGTTTGCCCCCCGCCGTGCGGGCGCGCGGGTTGCGGCCCGTCGGCTTCGGCGCCGGCTTCTGCCGGGTGCCGCCCGCCTCGGAGCGCTGCCGTTGCTGCTCGGCAGGCGGCTTGGTGCGGCCACGCGTGCTGTTGACGGTGCGGCCGCGGACGATGCCGATGAAGTCCTCCACCAAATCGGTGGTTGCCTCCTCCGGCCAGGACAGGGCGACGCTCGACTGGGGGGCGTCGGTGACCGGGCGGTAGGTGAGGTCCTTGCGGTGGTGGAGACGGGCCAGGGACTGCGGGACGACCAGCAGGCCGACGTTCGCGGCCACCAGCTCGATCGCGTCCTCCGTCGTCGCGGGGCGCTCGAAGCCGGGTTCGCCGGGCGGTCTTTCCCAGTCGAAGACGTCGTCCAGAGGGTGGAAGAGCACCTCGTCGGCGAGGTCGGCCAGGGTCACCTCGTCCGCGGCCGTGATCAGGTGGTCCTTCGGGACGACGACCACCGTGGTCTCGGTGTAGAGGGGGATCGCGCTGAAGAACGTACGGTCCACCGGGAGCCGTACGAGGCCCGCGTCGGCCTCGCCCGCGCGCAGGAGCTCGGGCGCCTCGGCTGCGGGGACCTGGACCAGGGTGAGCGGGATGTCCGGCCGGCGCTCGTTCCAGATCCTCACCCATTTGGCGGGCGTCACTCCGGGTACGTACGCGAGCCGGAACGACGGTGATTCCTCCGAGCCTGTCACCAGGCCAGGTTACCGGCCGTGGTCGGCGGCCCGGCACACGGCCGATACCCTTGGCCTCATGAGTTCGCAGCAGAGCACCCAGACGATGAAGCCCGCGACCGCGGCGAAGAAGCTGGGTGTGTACCTCCCCGCCACCCCCGCCTCGTTCCAGGAGGGCGTCGTCACGCGCGCCGAGCTGAACGAGTTGCAGGCGAACCCGCCGGAGTGGCTGAGCGAGCTGCGGCGCAACGGTCCCCACCCGCGTCCGGTGGTCGCCGCGAAGCTCGGTGTGTCCATCGCCGGCCTCGCGCGCGCCGGGGTCACCGAGCCACTGACCACCGAGCAGATCGAGGCGCTCAAGCAGGAGCGGCCCGAGTGGCTGGAGAAGGAGCGCGCCACCCAGGCCGAGGTCCGCAAGGAGGCCGCGCGGATCAAGCAGCAGAAGAAGGAGAAGCAGGAGCGCGCCGCCGGGCGCGACTGAGCTTCCCGCGTTCTCTCCCCAGAACCGTTTTTCCACAACGCCCTCCGCCCCCGGAGGGCGTTGTCAGTGGCCTGCCCTACAGTTCCCGACACTTGATCAACACGGGTGCGGGAGGCACGTATGGGGTGGGTGTCGGCAGGTGACTACGAAGTCGCCCTCGACGGCGGCAAGGTGGTGTGCCGCAACGCGTCCGGGCGGCGGCTGAAGTCGGTGCCGCCGAAGATCGCCGACGATCCCGCGGTCGTGGGCCTCAGGCAGCTCGTCGAGTGGCTGGAGCGGCACGAACGCCAGTGCCTGGCCACCGCCGAGCGGTGGATGGTCCGCTCGCTGCCGGTGCCGCTCGCCGTCGTCACGCGCGTGTGGCCCGACCCGGCCTGGCAGGCAGCGCTGCGCGACCTCGTGGTCACCGGTGCGGACGGGCAGGTCGCCGGCTTCCTGCGGGACGCGGATCCCGAGCGCGGCCTGGGCCTGGTCGACCTCGACGGCGACACCGTCCGCATCGCCCCCGACCTCGTCCGCATCCCGCACCCGGTCCTCCTCGAAGACCTGGAGGAGCTGCGGGAGTTCGCCGTCGAGCTGGGCGTCGAGCAGGGCGCACAGCAGCTCTTCCGGGAGGTCTGGCACCGCCCGTCCGTGCTCGACGCCGAGGGGACCCAGGTGGAGGAGTACGCCGGCGGCTCCTTCAAGGAGCTGCGCTTCCTGCACGGCCGGGCCGCCCAGCTCGGTTACCGGGTGCGCGGCGGGTACGCCGTCTGCCCCGTCCTGGAGGGCGGCCGGGGCGTCGAGGCCCGGGTGTGGGTCGGCGACTACGACGGCTACCTGGAGACCGAGACCGGCCCGCTGGTCTGGTCCGACCCCACGGGGCGGGTGCTGAAGCTCCGTCAGATCGGGCCCGTGGCCTGGTCGGAGGGCATGCGCATGGCGGCCGCGCTGTACGCGGGACGCGACATCGAGGACGAGGAGCGGGCGGCATGACGTACGACGAGACCACGGTGGCCGCGCTGCTGGACGCCGGCGCCGTGCTGCCCCTGGGCAGCACGGCGCGCGAGGACGCCGACAGCCTCACCGTGCGCACGTACACGCACCCCGCCCTCGACGGCCGGCAGGTGGCCCGGCTGGTGCCGGGCACGCTGGGCGAGGCGGAGGATCTGGCGCTGGAGTTCCTGGGCCTCGCCCGTGCGCCCGAGGCGCCCGAGGTGGGGCAGGTGCGCCGGGAGACGCTGGGCTTCCCGGCCTGGGCACTGGTCAACGACCCGGCCAACGGGCATCACGCGCTCGCCCTGGTGAAGGAGGTCGAGCGGCTGGCGAGGCAGGCCAAGTCCCGTCCGGGCGCCGCCAAGGAGGGTTTCGAGGCGCTCGGCGAGCGGCTGGGCCGGGCCGTGCCGCACTTCCTGCCCACGTTCTACGAACAGGCCGCGCGGTTCTTCCTGGAGCACGAGAACACCACGTACGCCGCAGCGTTCTTCGGCAAGGCCCGCGAGGCCGAGCGGGTGCACGCGCTCGCGGTGGACGAGGAGCGCCAGCGCGCGGTCTTCCTGGAGTTCGCCTTCGCCGGCGCGCTGACCGTCAAGGCCCTCAAGGAGCATGTGCGGGACCTGGCCGGGCGGCTCGAACCGGCCGCCGCCTGGGCGCAGTTCCGGCAGCTGCTCGTGGAGCGCTGTGCGGCCGGCATGCCGCCGTACGCCTCGCTGCCCCAGGACGCGCGGGGGCTGATCAAGGCGGCGGGCCTGCCCCGGGTCACCGAGGAGTGTGCTCTGGTTGCCGACCTGATCGCCTCGCCGGCCGCGGTCCGCGCGCCGTGCTCCTTCTGGACCGCCTACCGCTCCGTGCTGCCGGCTCTCGCCGAGGAACGGCCGGAGATCCGGCTCCGGTTGCTGGAGATCATGCCCGAAGGGCTGGGCCGGGACGCCGAGGACGAGGAGTTCTGGCTGACCCTGCTCGCGGAGACCGGGGCCGACCGGCTGCTGACGGACGAGTCGGCGGCGGCGCGGCACGGCGCCGATCCGGCGGACTGGCTGACCCGCTGGGCGTCCTTCCGCAAGCACGGCGGCTCGTACTCCCGTCGCTGCCCGGCCACGCTCGGGCTGGTCGAGCGCATGGCTCCGCTGCTGCGGGCCTCCGGCCGACCGGTGGACCTGTGCACCGGACGCTGGCACGCGGGCGCCGATCTCGATCTGCTGGACCTGTGCGCGGCCGAGCGCGTCCCGCTGACGCTGCCGGGCGCCGACGTCCCCGTGTATCTGCCGCTGCCCGAGTGGCTGCTGGACACACGTGCCGGCCGGCGTGATCTGGCGGCCGTCGCGGCCGACGCCCGGCTGCGGCGCCTGCTGCACCAGGCCGTGGACAGGGTCGGCGGTCATCAGCGCAGCGAGCAGATGCTGAAGTCGATCGCCGCCCATCCGGTCCTCTCCGAGGTGCTGCGGGAGTGGCTGGACGAGGCCGTCGGCGATTTCACGCGCGCGGCGGGCCTCCCGGGCGCCCGTGCGGCGCTGGACCGGTTGCGTCCGTTCCGGGTGATCGCGGCCGAGGTCGCGCCGGACGCGGTGGCCCGCGTGGCCGGCCGCGAGGTGGCGCCGCTGCTCGGCCGCACCCTGCGGGCGGGCATCCTCGACGAGCTGGGCTGGCCCGCCCTGGACGAGGCACTGACGCTGCTCGACGGCCAGAGCAGGAAGGGTGAGGAGAACACGCTGGCCGTGCACGAGGCCTGGCCCTCGCTGATCCTCTGTCGCGGGCGCAAGGCGGTCGTCGTCGGCCCGGAGCGGATCCTGCTCGACCACGACCTGCGCCTGCCCCATGACCTGGACCGCTGGCAGCGCCCCCGCTTCCGGTACGTGGACGGGGAACTGCTCGTGATGTGGCGGCACGGCAGCAAGCAGTACGGCTACTGGTCGGCGCGGCCCGCCGACGTGTTCGAGCTCGGCGGCGAACAGCTGCCCTCCTGGTGGTCCGGCCAAGAGGCCGTCGTGCCGTCGATCCCGCTGGCCGGCGGCGGACGCGCCACCGGAGGCCGCACCCTGCACGCGGGGGACACGGGCCTGCCGCCGAGCCGCGCGATCATCGGCGACGGCACCACCCTGTGGCGCCAGGGCCGGCAGGGCAGGCAGACCGTGTGGCTGGAGTACGACCCGGTCACCGGCACGCACGGCCGCGCGTCACTGCCCGCGCTGCTGCGCTCGGCCGTCCGCGAGGACGCCGAGCTGCTGCCCGGTGTGTGCGAGGTGCTGCCGCTGCAACCGGGCCTGGAGCACAGCCCGTTCGGCACCGACGGCACGGTGCTGGGGCGGTGGGTGCGCAAGGAGGGCGAGGGCGCCGAGGAGCGCCGTACGGCCGGGACGCCGGACGGTCGGACCGTGACGGTCACGGTGGGCCACGAGGACCGGGGGCGCGTTCCCTTCGGTGCGCTGCGACTGCCCGGCCGAGCGGAGCCGGTCATCGCGCAACTGGGCGGTCACCGCGCGCAGTTGGGGGGCACGATCGGCCTGTACGCTGGCGACGACACCTCGCACACCGGCCTGCTCGGCCGGATGACGCCGAACGACCGCGGCGGTGAGTACGCCGCCGGCACCCGGCTCGTCCCCCCGCTGCCCTTCTGGCACGCGCTGCGGCCGCGCGACGAAATCGGCTCGGCGGTGCTGCGCGCCCTGACCGACGAGCGGGCGGCGGAGCTGCTGCGGCTCACGGCCGAGGCGCTGAAGCTCCGTCAGGATGCGCTGAAGCAGGCGGGCTCCGACGAGACGGCCGAGGCGGCCGTGCCGACCGCGGACGCGGTCACTCTGAAGGCCGTCGGGCATGTTCTTCCGGACCTGACGGACGCAGGACTGCGCGTCGGAGTCGCCTCGCTGGTCAGGTCGGCGCTGCGGATCGCCGACTCGGCCACCACCTTCGCGACTTCCCCGAAGGAGAGGCCGGTGCAGCCGCGCAACCGGGCCGAGGACATGTTCGCCGACTACAGCCCCGTGCACGGCGACGACCGCACCCTGTACCACGCCCTGACCGGAGTCGTCGGGCTGCGCGGCTGGTGGTACGGCGAGCGGTGGACCGTGCTTCGCCAGGTGCGCGCGGTGAACCACGTGCTGTCCGGCAAGCCCGCCGACGGCAAGCCGCTGCCCGGGCTGGCGCGCATCGGCGCCCTCACCGACGGCTGGACCAGCGAGGAGCACACGGTCCCGGCGATCGGCATGGTGTGGCCGCCCGTGCTCAGCGCCCTGCGGGCGCTGCTGTACCGGGCCGCCTCGCCCGCCCTGGCCGACGCCCAGCGGGAGGCGCTGCTGTCGCTGGCCGAGGCCATCGCCGAGGGACCGCTCGTCGCGGCCGGCGGCACGCTGCGGGAGGTCGTGCTGAGCGAACCGCAGGAGGAGCAGCAGCAGCGCACCGGGCAGGTGCTGCGCCGGGCCGGGCGCACGGTGGTGATCCTCGGCTCCCAGGGTGTCGACGTCCGGCGGGAGCGGGTCAAGTGGCTGGCACTGGACCACGATCCGGCCGGGGTGTTCGGCGCGGTCGCGCACTTCACGCTGGAGGAGGAGACCTGGTACGCCCCGACGATCTCCGCCGAGGACCTGGCCGCCGTCATCCGCCTCGTCCGCGACAAGGGCGCCGCGCCGTGGCAGCCCGCGGCGCCCGAGGCGCTTCGGGCGGCGACCGGCGGCGCGCTGGGCCCGCTGCAGTCCACGGTGCTGCTCGCCGGGCTGCCGCAGCAGCCGGAACCCGAGCACCTCGCAACCATCGGGCTGAAGCCGAAGCAGCGGGAGTTCGGCGCCGCGCTGCTGCAGGGACTGGGCATGGACCGGCGGTCGGCGCTGATGGGCGCGCTGCTGCCGGAAGATCCCGCCGCCCTGTGGACGACGGGACCGGACATCGAAGCCGCGGGACGCGCGTGGACCGAGCAGTTCGGCTCGCTGGTCCGCTTGCCGGAGGACCTCGGCGCCGAGCTGGCCGGCATGGGCGCCGGAGGCGCGGGAGACGTGCTCAACCCGTCCCTCACACCGTGGCTGAGCCGCACCACGGTCCTGCGTCCGGACAAGGACGGCAACCTCGTCCCGGAGGACCCCCAGGCGATGCCGAACAGCTACGCCGTGACGGGTGCCGTCGGCGCGCTGTCCGCACTGGCGTACGTACTGCCGTACGGCCATCCGCTGCGTGCCGCCCTGCCGGAGGGCCTCGCCGCGGTGCGCCGCCGGATGTCCGACCCGGAGCTGATGCTCGGTCTGGACGTGGAGTTCACGGAGAAGGGCGGCTCCACTGCCGTGGAGCTGCGCAAGGTGTACGGACTCCCCGCGACCGGCGGCGGGGATGCGCACGGCACGACCCGGATCGGCGAGGCGCTCGCCCTGCGCCCCTCATACCGCGACACCGAGACCGTCCTGGTCCGGCCGGCCGGGCTGACCGGGCCGGACGACGCGGTGTTCGGGCTGCTGGAGGGTCTGGTGGGCGCGCAGCGCGGCCACGGCCTGCGCGCGCTTCGCACACTTCTCGGCGAGGAGCTGGGCCGCGCGGTCGCGGCCGGCACCGAGGGCGCCACGGGGTACGCCCAGGACCCGACGGTCAGCGTACCCGCGCTCGTCACCGAGGTGGCCGCCGAGCACGGGCTGGGCGAGGACGCGGCCGCGCTCTACCTCCAGTTGCTGGCCCTGCCCGATCCGACGGACCGCAACTGCGCCCGCTGGACCGGCTGGAAGCCCGCCCGCCTGAAGAAGGCCCGCGCCGAGCTGGCCGCGACGGATCTGGTGGTGGAGGCCAAGCGGCCGCGCGCCGGGCGGACCTTGTTCCTTCCGTGCGGCTGGCGCGACCTGAAGTCGCCCGCGCTGCCGGTGGAGACCTGGAAGGAGGGCCTGTACGCGATTCCGGGGCACCAGCGCGCAATCCCGCCGGTCCCGGTGCCGGAACTGTTCACACGCGCCTGGGCCCGTGTCCGCGCGGGCGACGCGCCGGCGTACGAGGAGCTGACGACGCGCGCGAACGGACGGGGTCGACGCCGATGAGGTCCATCGTGCCGGGGCCGCGGGGCGGGGGTCCATCGGGCCGGGGTCCGCCGGGCCGGACTGCGCCACGTCGGTGTCCGCCCGCCCCCGTTCCCGGGCCGCCGGCCCGCTTTCCCCAGCCGCCGGCCCGCTTTCCCCAGCCGCCGGCCCGCTTTCCCCAGCCGCCGGTCCCCTTTTCCCGGTCGCCGCCTGCCAGGCTCTCGCCGCGCCGTCCGGCCGCGTGCTCTTTCCGCTCTCCTCCCACAGCACCTCGAAGGAATCCCGCCGATGACCACCGCACTCGCGCCCGACGCGACCCGCCAGATCGTCCCGCCCGAGGACCGGTACGCCGTCGAACTGGCCTTCCTCGCCGCCCATGACTCCGGTCCCCGGCCGCCCGCCTGGCGGCTCACGCCCCGGGCCGTCGTCACCTTCGTCATGGGCAGCGGCGGCCGGGCGCTGCGGCTCCCCGACGACGCTGAGGCGCCGGAGGGCGTGCCGCGCCGGCTGGAGATCGCCGGCAAGTTCGTCGGCGACCGCGCACTGGTCGAACGGTGTGTCGTCACGCTGGCCGGTGAGCGGGGCCTGCTGCTCGTCGGTGAGCCCGGCACCGCCAAGTCCATGCTGTCGGAGCTGCTGTCGGCCGCGGTGTGCGGCACCAGCGGGCTGGTCGTGCAGGGAACGGCCGGTACGACCGAGGACCAGCTCAAGTACGGCTGGAACTACGCCCTGTTGCTCGCCCAGGGGCCCAGTCGGCAGGCGCTCGTTCCGTCGCCGGTGCTCACCGCGATGAACCGGGGTGCGATCGCCCGCGTCGAGGAGGTCACCCGCTGTCTGCCGGAAGTGCAGGACTCCCTGGTGTCATTGCTCTCGGAGCGGCGCATCGCCATACCCGAACTGGCGGGCGGCGAAGACGCGTTGGCGCACGCGGCGCCGGGTTTCAACCTCATCGCCACGGCCAACCTGCGGGACAAGGGCGTCTCGGAGATGTCGGCCGCGCTCAAGCGCCGTTTCAACTTCGAGACCGTCGGCCCCATTTCGGACCTCGACGTCGAGACGGCACTGGTGCGCGGCCAGGCCCGGGCGTCGGTGGAACGGGCGGGTGCGCCCTTCCAGGTGGACGACGCCGTCCTGGAGGCCCTGGTCACCGTCTTCCGTGATCTGCGGGAGGGGCGGTCGGCTGAGGGCTGGGAGGTGGAACGGCCGTCCACGGTGATGAGTACCGCTGAGGCCGTGTCCGTGGCGGGCGCGCTGGGGCTGGCCGCGGCGTACTTCCCGGGCGACCGGGACGTGCTCGGGCTGCTGCCCGGCCATCTCCTCGGTGTCGTACGCAAGGACGATCCGGCGGACGCGGCGCGGCTGCGCGGCTACTGGGACGGCCCGGTCCGGCGCCGGGCCGAACAGGGTTCGGCCACCTGGCGCACGCTCTGGGACCTGCGTACGGTCCTGGAGGGCTGACGGCCGTGTCCCCCGTCTCTTCCCGCGACGCGTCGACCGTGACCGACCCTGCTCCCGCCACGGGCTCCGCGGCTGCCACCGACCTCGCCACGGGCTTCGCGGCCCACGGCGATCCCGACGCCCGCTGTGCGCCTTTCGCCGATCCCGAGGCCGCCGTAACCGCGCTGACCGACCCGGCGGTGCCCTACCTCATCGGGGTACGGCACCACTCGCCCTCCCTCGCCGCGGCCGTGCCGGCGCTGCTGGACGCGGCCCGCCCGGAGGTTCTGCTGGTCGAGCTCCCCGCCGAGATGCAGGACTGGCTGCCCTGGCTCGCCCACGAGGAGACCAGGGCTCCGGTCGCCCTCGCCGCCGCGCCCGGGAACGGCGCCGGGGGCCCGGCGTTCTATCCCTTCGCCGATTTCTCGCCGGAACTGGCGGCCGTGCGCTGGGCGGCGCGCAACGGGGTGCCGGTGATCGCGTGCGATCTGCCGCTGGCAGACCGGGCGTGGGCGAGAGCGCCCGAGCCGGAGCGGGTGCCGGAAACGCGGGAGTCGGACGCGGAGGCAGGGGCGACGGCAGCGCCCCAGGCCCAGGTCCCAGCCCCAGCACCGGCACCGGCACCGGCACCGGCACCGAAGACTTCCGCTGCGGCCAGGATCACCTCGGGCCTGCGTTCGCGGCTCACCGGCCGTCCCGGTGACGACCTGTGGGACCGTCTCGTCGAGGCCGCCGCTCCCGGTTGTGCGCCGGAGGCGGTACGACGGGCCGCGCTGTTGACGGGGTGGGCGCTGCGGCAGGAGGCGTCGGCCTCGGGCGGGGTGCCGGAGCTGGATCTGCGACGCGAGCGGTGGATGCGCTCGTGTCTCGCCGCGGCCACGGCGAACGGCCAGCGCGCCGCCGTGCTCGTCGGCGCCTTCCACGCCCCGGCGCTCCTGGCCCCGACCGCCGGCGGAGACGCCGTCGCGGCGGCGCCGACTCCCCCTGCCGAGAAGGCACAGGACCCTGCCACCGCTTGGACGACCTCTCTCATTCCCTACAACTACGCCCTGCTCGACGAACGTTCGGGCTATCCGGCCGGCATCCGTGACCCGGAGTGGCAGCACCTGGTGCTGGACGCGGCCGGTGACCCCGTCGCGCTGGAGGACGCGCTGACGCGGGCCGCCGTGCGGGTGTGCGCCGAGTTGCGGACGCTGGGCCACCCGTCGGGGCCCGCCGACGCCCGGGAGATCGCACGGCTGGCCGGTGATCTCGCCCGGCTGCGGGGGCTGCCCGCGGCGGGCCGGGGCGAGCTGGTCGAGGCGGTGCAGACGGTGCTTGCGCAGGGCGAGCCGTACGGGCGGGGGCGGGCCGTGGCCCGGGCGATGGAGAGGGTGCTCGTCGGGACGCGCACCGGCCGCCCGGCCCCGGACGCGCCGCGCTGCGGACTGGCACCGGCGGTCGAGGCGGAACTCGCCGAGCTGGGGCTGCCCGGCCCGGCGGACTCGGGTCAGCGGGCCGCGCGGGACCTGCGCCTGGACCCGCTCCGCTCGGAGCTGGACCGCCGCCGTGAACTCCTGCTGCGCCGCCTGGCGGTGTGCGCGGTGCCGTACGGCGAGCCGAGGGCGGTAGCCGGCGCGGGCGGCGCCGACGCGCTCACCTCGCGCTGGGAGGTGCGCTGGACACCGGCCACCGCGGCCATGCTGACCGCGGCCGGCATGCGCGGGGTCACAGCGGCGCAGGCCGCCGAGGGTGTGCTGCGCGAAGACCGACGCGTCGAGCGGGACGAGGGCGGACCCACGGCGGCGCAGACCCTGCGGGGGCTGGAACTGGCGGCGGAGTGCGGCCTGCCGGAGCTCACGGACGAGCGACTGGCCGACACCGCCGAGGTGCTGCCGGCCTCTGGCACCCTGCCCGAACTCCTGGCGGGTCTCGCCCTGTTGGACCGGCTGCGCGCCGGGCACATCGCCGGCCTCGCCGCCCGCAGCGGCGACGAGGAACGTACGGCGCGGGCGGCGGCCGCCGCCGACGTGCTGACCGCCGCGGCGGTGCGCCAGGTCGAGGGCCTCACCGGCTCCGAGGACCCGGCCGACGCACACGCCCTGCTGGAACTCGCCCACCGCGCCGACGCGCTGGGCGGGATACGGCTCGCCGACGCGCTCGCCCGGCTGGCGGCGGACGGTTCCCCGCTGATGCGGGGCGCCGCCGGAGCCGTACGCGTGCTGCTGGGGCAGGAGGAGGCACAGGCGTTCGGCGACCGGGTCGCCTCCTGGGTGGACGGTGCCTGCGATGCCGGATCCCGGGCGGCGCTCACCGCCCGCCTAGCCGGTCTGCTGAGCGCGGCCGGTCCGCTGCTGGAGTCGGCGGCGCCCGCGCTGGAACCGCTGCTGCACCGGATGGTCGAGCTGTCCGACCGGGACTTCCTCGACCGGCTGCCGGCGCTGCGCGGCGGCTTCGACACGCTCAGCCCGGCCGGCCGCGACCGACTGCTGGCCACCGTCGAGCAGCGTCTGGACGGAGAGCGCCCGGACGACACCGGCGGTGTCGATCCCGCGACCCTCGCGGTGTGGACCCGCGCCGACCTCGCGGCCCGCCAGAGCCTGGCCGACCTGGGACTCCTGCCACCGCACCGGCCCACCGAGGCGAGCGCTGCGACGGACACCGAGGATCCCGCGAGGTCCGACGCCCTCGGCGCCGCCGACGACGACCACCGGCTCGCTCCGGCCGACCGATGGCGTCTGGTGCTGGGCCGCAGGAGCAGCCGACTGTCCGGCCCGGCGCAGCGCCTGGCGACCGCTCTGGACGAGTTGTACGGCAGTGGTCATGGCGAGGGCAGCCGCGGAGGTCTCCCGGGCCGGGGCGGCGCCGGGTCCGGTGGCGGGCGCGGGGCGCCGTATCCCGGGGTGCGGGAGTGGTCCGAGGAACTGGCGGCGCTGTTCGGCCCGGGCATCCGGGAGGAGGTGCTGGCAGCGGCTGCGGCGGCCGGCCGACAGGACGTGTTCGCGGAGCTGGATCCGGACAGCGTACGGCCCTCCATCGACCTGCTGCGCTCGGTGCTGCGGCACGCCGGCGGCCTCCCGGAGGCCCGGCTGGCCGCGCTGCGTCCGCTGGTCCGGCGCCTGGTGGACGCCCTGACCCGGCAGTTGGCGACCCGGTTGCGCCCCGCGCTGCACGGCACCGCGCTGCCCCGACCCGGCCGGCGCCCCGGCGCAGGCCTCGATCTGCCCCGCACCCTGCGGGCGAACCTGGCCACGGCCCGCCGGATGCGCGACGGCACGGTGCGGGTCGTTCCCGAGCGGCCCGTCTTCCGCAGTCGAGCCCGGCGTTCGGCCGACTGGCGGCTGATCCTGGTCACCGACGTGTCGGGGTCCATGGAGGCATCCACGATCTGGGCGGCGCTCACCGCCTCGGTGCTGGCCGGGGTGCCCACCGTGTCCACGCACTTCCTGGCCTTCTCCACCGAGGTGATCGATCTGACCGACCACGTCGAGGACCCGCTCTCCCTTCTCCTGGAGGTCAGGGTCGGCGGCGGCACCCATATCGCCGCCGGGCTGCGGCACGCACGCGAACTGGTCACCGTGCCCTCACGCACGCTCGTCGTGGTCGTCAGCGACTTCGAGGAGGGCCACCCCGTCGGCGGGCTGCTCGCCGAGGTCCGCGCCCTGGTCGGCGCCGGCTGCCATGTGCTGGGCTG
Source organism: Streptomyces sp. NPDC002076 (assembly GCF_053593835.1). Taxonomy (NCBI): domain Bacteria; kingdom Bacillati; phylum Actinomycetota; class Actinomycetes; order Kitasatosporales; family Streptomycetaceae; genus Streptomyces; species Streptomyces sp. NPDC002076. The sequence continues at coordinate 155,722 of NZ_JBSFDI010000011.1, read as the reverse complement.
CGCGAGCCTCGACGACGCGGGCCTGCCCCGCTACTCCACCGGGGTGGCGGGGCAGCTGGTGGCGGCGGGCATGCCCGTGGCCGCTCTCAGTCCGCTCGAACTCGCCCGCTGGGTAGGGGAGAAGGTCGCATGAGCCAAGGCATGAGGCAGGGCATGAGCGCGGATCTCCCTCCGGTCGCCCCGTCCGTGACCGCCGAACTCGTCGCGGCGCTGTCGCCCCGGCTGCGCAAGCGCCTCGACGCGGGCATCGCCAAGCTGGCGGACCGGCCCACCGTTCGCGACGGCGACACGGTGCGCATCGCCCTCAACGACGACACCCACCTCGAACTGCACGCCCCGGACGGCACGGTGACCGGCGCGGACGGCATCCGCTGCGGCTGTCTGCTGGCCCCGGACTGCCTCCACCGCGCGGCAGCCGCGTCGGCAGCCCCGATCGCGGACGACACCGACGCCGAAGTGCACGGGCCCAGTTCGGGGGATCCGGCGACCTGGGCGAAGGACACGGTGGAACCGGAGACGGCCGGTGCCGGGCAGGGGGCGCCGGGGCCGCCATCGGCCCCCACCGCACAGGCAGCAGGCACACGGCCGGAAGCGGCTGCCGCCGCCCATGCATCGGGCACTCGACCGGAAGCGGCCCCCACCGCCCAGGAAAGAGGCAGTCGGCCGGAATCGACCCTCACCGCCCAGGGACCAGGCGTCGCGAAGACAGCGATCGCGACACAGGCGGCAGGCACCGCACAGCAGGGGGGCGAGTCCGAGTCGGCCGACGCCGCGCAGCGCTCCGCCGCGCTCGTACTCCGCGCCGCAGCGGCCGCCGTACTCGAAGCCGGGGCGGACGGGGCGGGCGCGGTGCTCCAGGCGGAGCTGCTGCGGGCCGCGCACGCGGCGCGGCTCGCGGGCCTGCACCGGGCCGCCGCCTCGGCCGTCTCCGTGGTCGCCGCGCTGCGCGCGGCCCGCGCGGCCGATCCGGCGTACCGCCTTGCGGACCTGGTCGGCGGCCTGCGTGACGTCCTTTCCGTGGCTCACCGCATCCCGCACGCCACCGGCGCCGAACTGACGGCGCTGCGCGGCACCGCACGGCAGCCGTACCGCCCGGACGGCTCGCTGCGGCTGTACGGCCTGTTCTCCGAGCCGGTGCTCACCGCGAGCGGCTATGCCGGCGCCGTCACCTGGACCGCGGACGCCCAGGGGCGGCTGTACCAGGTGTCCGATGTCGCTCCGGGCGGTGCCGGGCGTGCGGTGGGCGCGGCCGATCGGGCGGTCCGACTCGGTGACACGGCCCTGACCCACCGGGAGCTGTCCCGTGCGGGCCTCGCGGTGTCGGGGGCCACGGTCTCCCCCACCGGCCGGCTCGGAGCGGGCGCCGGAGTGCGTGCGGTGGGGGCGTCCGGCGCCGGCTGGCGCGAGGAGCCGCTGGACAGGCTCTGGAAGGTCCCCGTGGCCGAGCAACTCGCTCAAGCCCTGAACGGCGGCCATGACCTGCTGTTCCTGGAGGTCACTCTGCTCGGTACGGCGGTGGAGGCGGCGGGCGACTGTCTGCTCGCCGGTTGCGAGGGCGTCGTACTGCGGCTGACCGCCGCCCACGACCACCCCGCGCTTGCGCATCGGGACAACCTGCGTCTGCTGGCCGCCGCCCGGGGCGCCCGGCTCCGGGTCGTCGCCCGGCTCACCCCGGCCCCGCACCCCCGGGCCCAGCTCCTCGCCACCGAGCATCCGGCGCGGTCCGGTACTCGGATCGACATGGGTCTGGACCGGCTGCAGCGCGCGGACCTGCCCACCGCGCCCGCGTCCCCGGTGCAGGCGGCGCCCAGCGCCGAGGAGGCTCCGGTCCATCTGCTGCGCCGCCGCGTCCAGCAGGCGGTCTCGGGCGGTCGGCGGGTGCTGTCCTTCCCCGGCGACACAGCCGCCGACGTCCGGCGGCTGAACCGGTCCGGGCTGGCCACGGCAGGTGGTCTGCTGGAGGAGCTCCAGGCGGCGGCAGCGGAGCGCTCCCGCGATGTGTTCGGCCGGCTGCTTCCCGCGGACCCGGACCGCTTCGCCCGCGCCTGGCTGGGGGCGGCCCGCTACACCGAGGAGGTGGACCGCGCGCTCTGCGTCGCGGCCTGGTCGGGATAGCACGAGTGGGCCCCGGTCGGAGTGAGGGGTCCCGGAGTGAGGGGGCGAAGGGATACGGCACCGGACGGGCCGCCGTTCCCCCGTGCCGGCGGCCCGTCGGACGTCCGTCCGCTCAGGCCGGTGCCGCCGGGTTGCAGTGTGCGACAGTCGAGGGCCGTAGGGGTATGCGTACAAGTACGTACGCGACGGGCAGGACGCGCCGCCGAGGCGACCGGAGAGGAACAGGTGGGGCTGGAGAAGGCCTACGAACGCATGACGGCGGTGGCCGTGGCGGCGCTGCACGAACGGGAGCCCGCGCGCCTGTGGCCGTTGCTCGCCGGTGCCCTGGCGGACCTGTGCGGCGGCGAGGCGGTCATCCACAAGCTCGACGACTGGAGCGAGCACGGGGGCACGATCGGGGCGGCACCCGGCGCTGCCGCCGCCGAGCTGGAGCGGCTCGGGGAAGCGGACCTGGCGCTGCTCCGCGCGGGCTATCCCTTCGCCCGCCACTACGCGAACAGGACCGACCGGATGCCCGTCACCGCCCGCCGGACGGCGGGGCGGCGCTGGCCGGACAGTCCCATGGCGCATCTGCTCGGCGAGGCGCTCGACGTCGACCATGTGCTCGGCGTGCCACTGCCCGGGAGCACCACCCCGGTCACCGGCTGCCTGGTCTACCGCGCCGGTACGGACTTCACCGACGACCATCTCGTCATGGCCGAGCGCGCACAGCCGCTGCTGGCGGCCGTGGAGCGGCAGCGGAAGCTGCTGGAGGACTGGCGGCGCGGACTCGGACCGGGCGGAGCGCCGGACGAACGGGCGGCGGACTGCGCGCTGACCCCGCGCGAGACGACCGTCCTGCTGCTGCTCACCGACGCGCTCACCGCCGACGCCATCGGCCGACGCCTCGGCATCTCCGTCCGCACGGTGCACAAGCACATCGAGAACATCTACCGCAAGCTGGGCACCCGCGACCGTCTGGGCACCGTGCTGCGCGCCCAGCGACTCGGTCTGGTACCGGCACCCGGCCCACCCTGAGCCTGGGCTCGGCCTGCGTGATTCGTTACCGTGGAGCGGTCCACCGGAGCCGAGCTTTCCTGAAGGGTTGTCAGCCAATTTGTCACGTGATAGGCGACCGTACCGGGAGCCGGGAGCCGGGAGCCGGGAGCCGGGAGCCGGGAGCCGGGAGCCGGGAGCCGGGAGCCGGGAGCCGGGAGCCGGGAGCCGGGAGCCGGCTGAGGGCTTTCTGCGCGTACCGGTAGGCCCCGATGCCCACCGCTGGCGCACCTTCCCCGACGAGCGGACGCTCGTGGTCGCCGCGCGTACCGTCACCTCCACCGTGCGCGTGCTGGAGGTGCTGCCCGGGCTTCTGCGTGACGACCCACGGGTGAGCGTCGTCTTCGCCCACGACCCCACCTCCGCCTTCGCCGACGGGGTGCGGGAACTCCTCCGGGACTCCGGATGCCGGGTCATGCCCTGGGACCAGCTGGCGCACATCAGCCCCGATCTCATCCTCACGGCCAGCGAGAACGTGGAGATACCGGAGGGCGACTGCCCGGTCCTGGTGCTGCCGCACGGCGTGGGCTTCCAGAAGCGGGTCCCGGACGCACGTGGGGCGCACGACCGGCTGTCCGGCCTCGTCCCCGACGCGCTCCTGGAGTCCGGCCGGGCCTGGCTCGCCGTATCGCACCCGGATCAGGAACGACAGCTGCTCGCCGCCCACCCGAAGACCGCCGGCCGCACCCTGCTGCTCGGCGACCCCTGCTACGACGAGCTGCTCGCCGCCCGGGCCCGCAGGGACGCGTACCGGCAGGCCCTCGGTGTCGATGAGGGCCGGCGGCTCGTCGTGATCAGCTCCACCTGGGGGCCGACCTCCCTGCTCGGCCGGCATCCCGATCTGCCGCTCCGCCTGCTGGGCGCGCTGCCGTACGACGCCTACCGGGTCGCGGCCGTCGTCCACCCCAATGTCTGGTCGGCACACGGGACCTGGCAGATCCGCGCGCTCCAGGCGTCGGCGCTCGACGCGGGCCTCCTGCTGATGCCACCCGTGCACGCCTGGCGGGCGGCGCTCGTCGCGGCGGACGTCGTGATCGGCGACCACGGTTCGGTGACCCTGTACGGTGCCGCCCTCGGCCACCCGCTGCTGCTCGCCGCGTTCGGCGCCGACGCGGTGCCGGAGACGGCGGCGCACGATCTGGCCGCCGCGGCCCCGCGCCTGGATCCCGGCGGCGATCTGGCGGCTCGGATCGAGGACGTCGTACGCGACCACACGAGCGAGCGGTACACCTCTGTGGCACGGCGGGCCTTCGCCGGCTCGGGCCGGGCGGCGGCGCGGCTCCGCGCGGCCGTCTACGAACTGCTGGATCTTCCGGAGCCCACCTCGGCACCCCCGCCGGACCTGTTGCTGCCCGTGCCGGAACGGGCCGCCGAACCCGTCACCTCCTGGCTGGTCGTCACCGAAGCGGGCGAGGAGCCGGCCGGTCCGGTCGTGTCGGTGCGCCGGTATCCGGCCGAGGCGCGCGCGTACGCACACGGCGGACCCGAGGCCGAGGAGGACGGCCCCGGCGCAGCGCCGTACCGCTGGGCGCATCTCGCCTGCTCAGACGCGGAACGCGACCGCCGGCTGCTGGAGAGCGCCTCGGTGATCGAGCGGGCCGACCGCGCCGGATCGATCGCCGAGGCGCTGCGCTGGATCCATGACACCCTGGCGTGGCTGCCCGGCAGTCTGCTGGCCGCCTGCGCGGTGCGGGGCGGTGGCCATCTGGTGGGGCTGCGCGACGGCCGGGTGGTCGAGGCGGCGGTGACCGGGCCGACGGCGGCGCCCGGACTCGTGGCGGCGATCGTCTACGCCCGGCTGCGGCAAGGGCTACCGCCGGGCGAGGCGCTGCTGACCCTGCGGATCGCCGGGGTGCGGGACGAGGACGTCGTACTCCGCCCGCGCCCCGCGTCTCCGCGTCTCAGCTGAGGTCCCTCAGCCGGCGGCGGACGTCGTCCGCGCGCCGGTTGCCGTTCGTCTCGTGGATCTCGAGGGCGCGGTTCAGCCACGCGCGCACCCGGTCCCGGTGGCGGCCCGTCCGCTGCGCGAGGTCGGCGAGTTCCTCCCGTGCGTCGGCCTCGTAGCTGTACGCGTGCCGCGCCTTCAGGGTGTCGGCCGCCGTTTCCAGCGCGTGGAAGGCTGCGTCGAACTCGGCGCGGTGGGCCTGGGCCCGGCCGAGGGCGAGGAGGGCCCGGGCCGCCATCCGCTCGTCGGGTTCGGGGAGGTTCAGCAGGTCCGCGCGTGCCTGGCCGAGCAGGGTCAGGGCCTGCTCGTGCTCTCCCTGGGCGTCCAGGGCCGAGCCCAGGAAGAGCAGGGCCAGGGCCTCGCCGCGCCGGTCCTGGGCGCGGCGGTTGAGGTCGAGGCAGTAGCGGTACGTCGCCACGGCCCGGGCGGGGTCGGAGACTTCGAGGTGGCGGCCGTGGAACTCCTGGACGGAGGCGCGCAGCAGCAGTCGGTCGGTGGACTCGGCGAGGGCGACGGCGCGCTCCAGTTCGGTGCGGGCGCGGTCGTGCTCGCCGAGGTCCGTGAGCGGGCGCGAGAGCAGGCTGCGCAGCCGGGACTCGCCGGCGTGCGCCTCGGCCGCGACGTCGGCGGGGGTGGCCGGGTCGGTGGCGAGCGCGGCAGCGGCCTCGCTGCCCAGAATCAGGGACTCCTTCCACGCGCCGAGGTGGCGGTGGTGCAGGAACAGCACGGTGAACGCCTCGGCCAGCGGCCAGGCCAGGGCGTACAGGCGGTGGCGTGCGGCCGCGCGCAGGGCGGCGAGGATCGCGGGGCACTCGGCGTCGAGCCAGGTCAGCGGGGCGGGGCCGCCGGGTGCGGAGAAGGGGTCCGTGGCCCGTTCCAGCAGCTCGGTCAGCTCGGCGACGCGCAGCCGGTCCGCGCGCAGTGCCCGGTCGGCGAGGGCCGCGAGGACGAGGTAGTGCCTGGTCACCCGCTCGATGAGGGCCCTCTCCTCGGCGGGCCGCTCCTCCGCCACGGCACGCTCGCGGGCGTAGAGGCGGACGAGGTCGTGGACGCGGTAGCGGCCGTCGCGGTCGATCTCCAGCAGGCTCGCGGCGGCCAGTTCCCGGAGCAGCCGTCTGGCCGTGCGGCGGTCGACGCCCGCGGCGGCGGCCGCGACCGACTCGTCGAAGAGTCCCGTGGGCAGCCAGCCCAGCAGCCGGAACATGCGGGCCGGTCCGGGCGGCAGCAGCCGGTAGGAGGGGCCGAGGACGGCCGACAGCGAGTAGTCGCCGCCGGGCAGGGAGATGCCCTCCAGCCGTTCGGCCTCGTCCGCCAGCTCCTGGGCCAGGTACGTCAGGCTGGGGGCGTCGCCGGTGGTCAGCCGGGTCGCCACGATGCGCAGCGCCACCGGCAGTCCGCCGCACAGCTCCACGAGACGTCCGGCCGCACCGGGTTCGGCCGCGACCACGTCCTCTCCGCACTGGTCGCTCAGCAGCTTCAGGCCGCCGGGTGCGTCGAGGGGTTTCAGTTTGATGAGTTCGGCGCCGTCCTGCGCGACGAGTTCGCCGAGTTTGCTGCGGCTGGTGACCATGACGGTGCTGCCGGGACCGGTGGGGATCAGCGCTCGTACCTGGGCGGCCACGGTGACGTTGTCGATGAGGACGAGCATGCGCCGGTCGCGGGAGTGGGTTTCGTACTGCCGCCTCAGCTCCTCGAACCGCCCCGAGACATGGGCGTCGCTGCCCAGCAGCGCCCGCAGGATCGAGGCGAGGGCCTGTGAGGTCGCGGCGGACCCCATGGCCGCGCCCACGGCGGACTCGTCGCGCAGGGCGGCGTAGTCGACGTAGAAGAGGCCGTCCGGGAAGTCCTCGCGCCGGGTGTCCGCCCAGCGGCAGGCGAGCGCCGTCTTGCCCACCCCGGGCAGCCCGGCGAGGACCGCGAGCCTCACCCTGTCGGGCTCGCCGCACAGGCTGTTCATCCGGTCGAGTTCGACGATCCGGTTGCTGAACGTGCCGGTCAGGGCGGGGAGATGGTCGGGCTGGACGCCGGGCGCCGGTGCGGCCGGCCGGATGTCGAAGGCGATGTCGTACGACGTTCCCGGCAGTACCTCGGCCAGCAGCCGGCGCAGTTCCTCCGCCGCCTCGGGGTCGTCCTGGAGGATGCGCAGCAGGCGCCGCTCCCAGTCGGCGGCGAGCCGGTTCGCCGCGTCCTCCTCGCCGCCGCCCTGCCTGGCCGCCGCCAATTCCTCGCGGGCCGCGTCCAGTTCGCCGTCCTCCCCGCGCCGGGAGAGCCAGCGGGTGAACCGCCGGCCGCCGTGCTTCATCTTCAGCCAGGCGTCCGTGACCATGAGCCCGACCAGAGCCGTGGCCCCCTGGGCGGCGAGCGTCCCCAACTCGGCTTCCACCAAGCCCCCTTACGTCGTCCAGCGGCACCGGGACAGGCTGACCCCACGGTAGAAGGATCTTCGCCGGATTCCCAGTCGGCACCACCGGAGCCGACACCGTTCCGGGGGCGAGAGCGCGAGCGATTCCCGGCTGTCGCGCGGCTGACGACAAGTCAGGCAGAGTCGACACATCCCCCTGAGGGCCCCACTTCCGCAGTGTGTGCCGTGTCACGCATTCCAAGTGCCGCCTAAGTTGTCTGCATCACAGCGGAAATGTCCATTTAGCGTCCATGCTCGAAACAGACACCGACTGCGAAGTCGGGCGTATCGGCAACTTCTTGGGCGCGAAGTTACAAAGTGACCCACGCCACAGCACTCGTGACATTCCCCCCTGTTCCCTCGGAAAGGTGCCCCACTATGTCCGCTTACGTCTGTCCTCCTGCCGTGATCCATGGCGAGCACGCCGTGAAGACCAGCGAGATCGTGGCGGAGGTGCGCGACCGGCATCCGCATGCGCCGTGGGCGCCGCGGATCGACGGCATCGCGGCCAGCACGGGCATCGAGACCCGCGGGTGGATGCTGCCGCTGGAGACCGCCGTCGCACCCGGCAACGGCGGTGGCCTGCGGGCTGTCGGCATCGGTTCGGCCGAAGAGGCGCTGGCGCGCGACGGGTTCAGCCAGCAGGACGTGGACCGCGCGATCGCCGCACTCGATGCGATACCTGGGCCGCAGACGGTCCAGGAGCGCACCGCGCCGGCCTGGCAGGCCGTGCAGTCCTACGGGGAGCGTGCGGCGCGCGGGGCCCTGCAGATCGCCGGGCTGGACGTCGCGGACGTCGACTGCCTGATCACCAGCCACTCCACCACCCCGGCGCTGCCTGGTCTGGACATCGCCCTGGCCAACAAGCTTCCGCTCCGCAACGACGTGATGCTGCTGCCGGCCACGCAGTGGGCCTGTATCGCGGGGACCCGCTCCCTGGCGCTGGCGGCGGACCTCGTGGCCGCGGACCCCGACCGGGTGGTCCTGGTCGTGATCGCGGAGGCGCTGAGCACGACCTACCAGCCCGCGGACGACACGCTCGAGTCCCTGATCGTCCGATTGCTGTTCGCGGACACCGCGGTCGCCGCGGTGGTCACGGGCCGCCCGAGGCCCGAGTCGGTGCTGCGACTGGACTCCGCCTGGCACCACACCCTCCCCGGCACCCAAGACCTGCACCGCCTGGAGACGAGGGCGGACGGCACCCACTTCGTGATGGACCGGCGCGGGCCGCGCGCCGTGCAGGAGACGGTCACCGCGATGTGGGAGTGGCTGCGCGTCCGCTACGAGGACGACCCCGACGCCTGGCACCCCGACGTGCTGCTGGCGCACCCCGGCGGGACCCGGGTGCTGGAGTACATGGAGCAGACGATGCCCGACGCGTGGCCGTCGGGGCTGCTGGACTACAGCCGGGACAGCTACACCACCGGCAACCGCGGAGGCGCCGCCGTGTTCGACATCATGCGGCGGGCGCACGACGCCGGACAGAAGTCGGGCAACCGCGCCGTCATGTACGCGGCGGCACCTGGCCTCACCGCCACCGCCCTGGAAGGGCAGTGGCTGTAGTGCGAGCCCGCGCCACCCGGACCAGCGAACGGGCCCTCGGCATCACCGGTCACGCCACCGGTACCACCGAGGGCACCGTCCGGACCGTCGGTGGCGCCGGGTGACGCGTACGGCGCCCGTACCCTCGCCGCGCTCCCCTACGGCGGCCGCGCCCGGGCCGCGCCCCCGTACATCGGCCCGCTCCCCCGCCCCGCGGCCGCGTCACCTCGCGACTTCCGCCCAGACCACCTTGCCGGCGTCCGTCCACCGCACCCCCCACCGGGTGGTGAGCCCGTGCACGATGCGCAGGCCACGACCGCCGTCGTCGAGGAGGCCGCCCCGCCTCAGACGGGGCCTGCCGTTGCCGGTGTCGCCCACCTCGCAGAGCAAGCCGTGACCGGCCCTGATCAGCCGTACCGTGATGGGACCGGTGGCGAAGCGCACCGCGTTCGTGACCAGCTCGCTGACCAGCAGCGACACCTGGTCCCGGGTGTCGTCCCTGGTGCGCCATTGCCGCAGCAGCGCGCAGACCTGCGCGCGGGCACGGGCGGGCGCGTCGTCGCGGGCGGGCAGCCGCCAGGTCGCGGTGTCCTCCTTGCGGTAGCCGATCATGCGCGCGAGCAGCAGGGTCACATCGTCGCGCTGGCGCGCCGGTGCCAGCGTGGAGACGACATGCCGTGCGGCCTGCTGCAGGGCGTCCCAGGGGTGCACCGTGGACACGGCGTCCGCCAGCCTGCCGATGCCCTCGTCGATCGACAGGGCCGGATCCTCCACCAGGCCGTCGGTGTAGAGGGCCAGCAGAGAACCCGGGGGCGCACGGAACGTGTGCACGTCGAACGGCTCGCGCAGCGCGAACTCGGCGCCCAGGCCGGGGTGAGGGCGGACCGCGAGCGGGCTCGCGTGCCCGTCCGGGGAGACCAGGACCGGGGGGAGATGGCCGGCGCTGGCGAGCGCCACATGGTGGCTGACCGGGTCGTAGAGGGCGACGCAGCAGGTCGACCCGAGGGCGCTGTAGCCGGCCGCCAGCCCGGACTCCGCGTCGTCCAGCAGTGTCACGGTCTTGTCCAGATGCTCCAGCACCTCGTCGGGCCCGAGCCCCGCGGACAGCAGCGCGCGGGCCTCCATGCTCAGCTGGCCCATGGTCGCCGCGGCTCCCAGGCCGTGCCCGACGACGTCACCGACCACCAGCGCCGTACGGCCGTCCGGCAGCGGAAAGCTGTTCACCCAGTCGCCGCCGACGCCCGCGCTGTCGGGCGTGGCGGGCTGGTAGATGCTGGCGATCTCGATGGTGTCGCCGCCGGTCCGGGGCAGCAGCCGACGCTGCAACGCCAGCACCTGCGTGTGCTCGCGCTGGTGCTGACGGGCCAGGTCGACGTGGTGGGCGGTCCTCGCCACCAGTTCCTGCAGGTCGAACAGCTCGCTGTCGCGGAAGGGGCAGTCCGCCCGCCGCCATACCTCCGCCACGCCCAGCACGACGGGCGGCGCGCCGTCCAGGACCAGCGGTATGCACGCCACACCCGCCGACCGGTCGCTGGGCACCAGGGCACGCATCAACCGGGCACTGCCGAGCACGCGCTCGACCGCCTCCCGGTCGGGTATGACGATGGCCTGCGGGGCGTCGTCCCGCCGTACCGCCTGCGCCAGGAGGCGACTCGCATCGCTGGGAAGATCGTCGCCCGGAGTCACATAGCCCTCGGGCCACGCCCGGTCCGGCACCAGGGCCGCCCGCCGCAGCCGGATGCGCCCGGGCGCCTGCCCGGTGACTCCCTCGCCCGTCCACACGGCGAAGTCGAGGTCGACGGCAGCCACGTCTCCCCAGGCCAGCAGGGACTGCGCCAGTGACTGCGCGGTCTCGCCGATGTCCAGCGAGGTGCCGATCGCGGTCTCGGCGGCGTACAGGTGCAGCCTCCTGGCCATGGCGATCAGGGAGACGGTCAGCCCCTCCTGAGGCACGGCGGCGGGCAGGATGCTCATCGAGACCACCAGCTCCGACCCGTCGGCGCGCCGCAAGCGCTGGATCCGGGCGACGTGCGCCTCACCGGTCTCCAGGACCTGCCGCAACCGCCGGGTGACGGTCGGTACGTCGCCGGGGGGCAGGAGCTCGACGAAGGGACTCCCGGCCACGGCGTCCAGACCCGCGAATACGGGGGCGTCCAGATTGCAGCGAGTGATTCTCAGATCCGTGTCCAGGTTGACCACGCCGAGAATCTGCTCCTGACCATTGCCTGCCGGGTTGTCGGGTACGCGACGGCGGACGGTGCGGTCGCCCTGCGCGTCGTCAGGACCGGCGCCCGCTGTCGCTCCACCGCGCGGGATGTAGCGCCCCAGGGCACTGCTGACCAGGTCGAACGGCGACGATGACGAGGGGGAGGGTGTGGAGTCCATGCGGCTCTCTCAGCAATCCCCGGCGCAGCGCCGAGGCCGTACTCGGACCCGTGCGACGGGGCCCCGAGATCCCTGACCGCACACCTCATTGAATAACACCGGGGGGTGCTTCGCCCACACCATCGGATCCCGCGGTGAACACGGACAGTGACGGAACCCCGCGGCCGGTGGGCCGTGCTCACCTTGCCGCGGCCGTCGTCCGCCGGCATCCGACGACCGCCGCAGGACCACTGGTGCTCGCTCCTTGTCATCTTGATCGTCAGTCCTGTCCCGCACCGATGATGCCGAGCGCCGAGGGCACCCGCGGCGCCCGCGGCGTCACCACCGGCTACGCCCCCGAGCAGCCCGGCACGGTACGGGACCTCGGCGCCGACCTCTGGCCGACCGACGCGTGGGCGCCCCTCTGTGGTGACTGTGGGATTGAACCGCCGGTGGCATCGCCGCCACGGCGGTTGCCGAGATCGACGGTGACGGGGCTCGATCGAGGCCGAAGACCGTCGACACACGCGCTTCAAGGCCTCAGCGGCAGTCGAGCAGGCCCGCGTTGTGCTTGGCGTCGAGGATCCGACGCACGCTGTCGTTGACCTTGGTCCGGAAGGAGGCGTCCTGTCGCATCCGGGTCTGGACGGCCTGTGTCATCGCGGGTACGGTGCTCGGCCGCACCGTGAGGATCATGTCTCCGCCCGCCGCGATGAAGTTCACGGCCCGCTGGCCAGAGCTGAAGGAGCGGACCGCGACCGCGTTCCCGAGGTCGTCCGAGATGACCACGCCCTTGAAGCCGAGTTGGCTGCGCAGCAGGTGATCGATGACCGTCGGTGAGAAGGCCGCCAGGTGCTTGGGGTCGATCTTGGTGTAGGTGGCCGACGAGACCATCACGAACGGTGACCCGGCCCGGATCCCGGCCCGGAACGGCGTGAGGCTCGAACTGCCGGTGGTCGTCACCGAGTCCACGACGTTGGCGGTGGTGTCGGTGTTGCCGATCACCTGGCCCAGCCCGGGGAAGTGCTTGAGCGTGGTCATCACGCCCGACTGCGCGAAGCCGGCGGCGAAGGCGCTGGTGTGGGAGGTGACGGTGGCCGCGGTATGGCCGTACTCCCGCTGGAATGAACCGATGGGGATGTTGCGGGTGCCCAGAGCGGCGGGGACCACGTCGGCGACCGGCGCCAGGTTCAGGCTGACCCCGGCAGCCTTCAGCTGCTTGGCCCATCCGGCGGCCTGGGTACGCAACGTCGCGGTCGACCAGCTGCCCTGGGTCAGGGCGCTGGGTATGGTCGAGAAGCCGGGGCCGTGGAGCACCTGCACCCGGCCGCCCTCCTGGTCGGTCGCGATCAGGAGGCCGACCCGTCGGCCTGCGACCTGGTCCGCTTGGCCCTGGAAACCGTCGACGAGCTTTCTGGTCGCCGTGGTACCGGCGGAGCTGCGGCCGGTCAGCATGACGGACCCCACATGGTTGTCGCGCAGAGTGCGCAGCTGGGCCTGGTCGGGGTTGGCCGCGGCGATTCCCCCCATGAAAAGCTGCCCCACCCGTTGAGCAGTGGTCATGCCGGACAGGTATCGGTCGGTGCAGGTGGCGGCAGATGCCGACCGGGCGGCACTCTCGGTGGCGGGGACGGCTTCAGTGCCGGTGCGGCTCGGCACGGCACTGGCGGTACCCGAGGCTCGTGTGCCATGGCTAGCGGGGAGGGATCTGCTTGCAGTGAGGGATCCGGTGGAGTCGGCTGTCCCTCCTGGTGTGACCGATGCACCGCACCCCGTGACGGCAAGCGCCAGAGTCACCAGCGGGATCCCGGTGCGCAGGGCTGTGCAGCGGCGGCTCCTGGCCTGCTGCCGGACGCGTATTGTCATGCTTCTTCTCCCGGCTTGGACGAGCCGGGGCTACCGCGCGCTGCGCAGACTTCCGTCACGGCGAGCCCGGCTTGCTGCGTCCATCACACCGTACGTTATTGGGCATTTGTTCGCCTCTTGGCGGGTTCGGGAGCTCTGAGGCGGACCGGTGTGGCGATGCGGCAGCGAGTAACAGCCTGGCGAAAGAAGAATTCCACCAGCGAGTTCGCCGAAGCCCGCACCAGCGAACCGCCATTGTCCTCGGCGCCCAGATACCCGCGCGAGCCTTGTTCGGACGACCGGCTTTCGCGAGTCGTGCGTTCCGCCTTGGCGATTCGGGGTCAGGGCCGGCTTTTCCGGCCCCCGCATTTGTCACGCGTGAAGAAGCTGCAGTCGTGACTTCCTCGGAACTACCCGAGGAACGACAGACGCACCTGACGGTTGACATTGTCCTTATTGGTGCCCGCCAACCTCCGCAAAGACAACCCCAGGCCAACCGGGTTGCGGGCACAGACTCATTGACTACCGCGGTCGGCCCCTCACGGGCGCACCTCAGCACCAGAACCGGTGAGGCGCGCGGCAAGTCGCGCCGACGTCGCCCATCGGGCTGGGACCCGACCGGCATGCTCTCCGTACATCTGATGACGAGCCTCAGCGCTTGGTTGGCACGATCGTGGTGCCTGCGAGCGCCGCTTCCACCGGTGTCGCTGCCGGCCCTGTCCCCCGATCAGTGCCTGGTCATCGACCTCATCGCACTGGATTTCTGCGACTTCACCGGTACCAAGGACCTCCTCGCGGCCCGCCAACAAGCCCAGACCGCCGGCGCAGACCTGGCTCTCTCGGCCGTTCCCCCGAACCTGATGGGCGTCCTCACCCTCGTAGCGGGACCAGGTGTTCACCATTCGTCCCGCTTCCGAGACCGTCCCGGACGGTGGGCAGTGACATGGCAACCGGCGCCGCACCGCGGGAGCAATCCAGTCTCACCCGTGGGCTCTCTTGGGCATCATGAGGGGTGCACGGTGGCGACCTTCGGACCGGAACGGGAAGGACGGGACTTCATGGCGCGGAAACCGCGGAAGTCGGGAACGCAGCACCCGGTGCAGAGAATCGTCCTGCCCGTCGAGCGTGGCGCCACGCCATCGAGCGGCGGCTCCTCGGCCGCACGCCCGGCCGCCGCTCCCGCGTCGCCGGGCACCCGGCCGCGTACCGGCGTGCCGGCGCCTCAGAAGATCCTGCTCCCGCAGGAAAAACCACTCCCGGCGGGCGGGCCGCTCCAGAAGCAGAAGAAAAGCGTCCGCCCCAAGAAGAAGTCGCCGCCCACACCCGTCCCCAAGGCGCCTCCGAGCGTGCCCGTCCAGCGCACGCCCCTCCCCGGCTCGGCCCTCGACCAGGCACAGCACCTGCGGCGCGTCATGGGCGAGGGCAACCCGCACATGCTTCGGCGCGACATTTCGCGACTCTTCAGAAGCGGTCCCGCGCGGACCGCGAAAGTCATGAAGAACCTCACGGCCCGGAAGGACCGCCGACTGCTGGTACAGACCGTCCACCAGGCCGCCGAAGACCTCGATCGGGCGCTCAAGGTCTACGACCATCTCCGGGTGCGCAGCGTGCACAACTGTGCCGTCGCGGTTCTCTTCGCCGCCGTGGAAGGGCGCCCCGCACGCCTCCAAGACATCCTCGAGCATCTGCGGCAGAAGCAGCGGCACGAGGACGCCCGGCGGCTGCGCTCCGCGACCGCCGTCCTCGCGGCAGGGCACACGGCTGCCACGATGGACGAAGAGGTGGCCCAGGTCCTGCAGTACACCTCGTACAGGGTCGCAGCAGAAAGGGAGTTGTCCCGCAGCAAGCGGCAGAGGAGAGAACAGGCAGCGCGCGATAAGGCCGCAAAGGCTCCGTCTCCCGTGACCGGCACGAGAGACGGACGGTCGACGTGGCGGCGGCTGCTGCGATGGGTCGCGGCACTGTTCCGGCAGCGAGCCTGAGGGAGTCAGGTCGGCCGGTGGCCGTCGGTCACCACCCTTGCTGCATGACACGTACGCCCTTGGGGGCGGCCGCGGGCGCGGACGACGCAGGGGCGGGGGGCGCGGCCGGCTCGGCGGGGGAAGGAACGTGCTTCCCCTGGCCGGGCGGTGGGGAGACCAGCAGTTCGAGGACTTCGCTCAGCACCGCCGACAGGTTGCGGAGCAAACCTCCCTGTAGCCGCTGCCAGCCCTCGGCGTCCTCCTCGCCCACCGCGTACATTCCGGTGTGCTTCAGAAGTACCTCGCCGACCTGGCGGTTCTGCTCCTCCGTCCGCTTCTCGTACTCCGGGTTGTGGAGGAAGAAATTGCGCAGTCCGTGCACTTCTCCCAACCGCCCGTCCCACAAAGGTTCCACCAGTGCGGGCAAGGGGAGTTTCGCCGCGTACTTCGGATCCGACTTGGGGAAACGGACGGATTTGTGGATGCGCTCGTGGAACACCTTGTAGGCGGCTGCCAGCCAGGCGGTGAAATCCATGTGGCTCACGGCGATCCGTCGCAGCCGTTGCAGGTCGACCGGCGGCGCAGCGTCGAACAGCGCGTAACCGAGCCGCGGCACGGACGCTGCGCAGATCTCCGAGTAGAGCCCGAGGACGGTCTCCACCTGCGTCTCCCACCGCTCCCGCCGGGACGGGTCGATCACCGCGCGACGGGGCGCGACGGTGACAGCTGCGGGGTCGAGTTGCAGCGCGGGCAGCCGCCTCTGCGCCGGGGAGCCGACGGACCTGGCGACGCCGCTGCCCAGCTCCGCGAAGTACTCCTCGAGCACTTCCACCCCTCCGATGCGGTGCCGGTCGCCGCCGGCGACGTCGACCAACTGCTGCAGCAGTTCGTGGTTGGGGACCAAGTGCTGGGGCGGCTGGAGACGGACCTTCTGCTGCTTGCAGTAGTCCTCCCACCAGCGGCCGAAGAGCGTCTGGTCGCTGATCCCCACCGCGTGGAGCCGGATGCCGAGCTCCGTGTGGAGTTCCTCCATCGTCGACACCGGGTCTTCCGTGCCCACGACCGACTCGCCGCTGCGGTCCTCGCTCAGCGGCGCCCAGTGCGCCCCGTCGCTCACGAGGACGATGAGCTTGTCGTTGTCGGGCACGCCGTGCCGGTAGAGCAGTTCCCCGGCCCGGTGCAGGGCCTTTCCGATGTCGGTGGGCTGGTCACCGTGTTTGAGCAGGGTGACGGCACCTCTTAGCTGCTCCAGACTCCGGTCCCCGGGAGCGGTCGTCACCTCGGCCATGCCGTCCCGCCCGGGGAAGAGCACCTGGGTGGTGAGGTCGAACCGGACGAGGGCGAACCGCGTGACCAGGCCGTCCACCTGAGCCCGAGCGTCGATCATCGTGCGCAGGGCCCTCTTGAGAGCTTCCATCCGGGTCACCCGGAGGTCCCTTCGGACACGGAGGCCTTCGCGTACGTCGGGGATGTCATTGGCCCCCATGGAGCCGCTGCAGTCGGCCAGCACCACGATGTCGACAGCGCTCCGCACACCCGGGGCGAACACGCTGATCCTCGTCGCCGCGCCGATGCTCAGCAGTCCGTCCAGCGGCTGCCCGGACCCATCGGTGGCGGAACGCACCCGGAAGGGGTGGCCCCCGACGTCGATCCACTCGTCCGCGTGTCCCTGACCGTCTCCGTACACGAAGACGTGGCCGGACAGCAGCGTCGAGTTCTGTACGCGTCGGGTGGCCTCGTCCAGGGAGAGTTCGGCCGGTGATTCCAGCTCCACTGCCGCCGGCACCGCCGCTTTCACGGGGTTCAGACTCCACGGCGCCTCCGCCAGCCCGTACTCCAGAGCCAGCTGTTCCGGAACGACCAGCACGTCCTCGGGCAGCTCGGGGACGGGGACCAGCCGCACGGCCACGGACCGGTCGGAGCCGGTGCCGCGCGGCAGGAGCACACCCGCGGTCTCCGCCGAGACCCGGCGCGCGGACAAGGCCAGCCGGTTGCCGGCCACGAGCCCCTGCCCCGTCGCCGTGATCAGCCGCGTGTTGTCCGGCGCAAAACCGGGGAGACTCATTCCCGCTCCAATTGGATGTTGATACCGAGCCGCGTCCGCAGATCCTTGATCACCGCGCCGCCGGTACCGATGAACCGGCTGCGCATTTCCTGGGGGACCCGCACGAAGAGGATGTTGCTCTTGCGCCTGTAGTCGGAGAACGTGACGGCATCCGCGAGCTCGTGCTTTCCGGACTGCTGCAGCAGCGTCCGCAACCGTGCGAAGTGCCCGCGTCCTTCTTCATGGCTGTCGCGGAACCGCTGCACGTCCTCGCGCCGTGACGCCGCCTGCTCGTCGAGAAGGCGGAGAGCGGTCTGTACGAGGTTGCCGCCGTCCCTGGCGCCGCGGCGTCGCAGGTCGTCCTGGAGCCGTACGAACAGGGCGTCGACGGCCCCCATGTCAAGGACGAGCTGGCGGGTGTTGATGAAGATGTGCCGGACGATGCCGATACGCGGCAGGAACGCCGCCCGGCGTCCCTCGTACCGGCTACCACGGCGGGCCTGGGAACGTGCCACGGTACCCGCCACGACAAGGGCGACCAGGGCCTCGGGAGCGGACCCACGCAGATCCCTGTGGTGCCGGCTGCACAGCGCGAGCCCCTTGCTCCGCGATCCGTAGATTTGCCACCGCATGACGTGCTCGCCGCAGACCCGGCGGCCGCAGGCGCGTGCGTCGTCCAGGGTTCGGTGCTCGCAGCGGATGTGCCCCGTGGCCGGGCAACCAGGCCGTTCGCAGGCGGGAAAGCGTTCGGCGTGGCAGTCCACGCAGTAGGCCAGGGAGGCATCGCCGGGGTGCGCGACGAGATGGTCGCCGCACCACGCCCGCCCCGACCGGCAGCGCGGACCTCCGCACCAGCTGCGGGCCGGCCGGCCGCACCGGCAGGTGGGTACGTGCCGGGCGCAGGACGCCCGGAGGCTGCCTTCCAGGAAGACCGCGTGAGCGTCGCATACCCGGCCGGGTCTCTCCTTGGTGCCGCAGCCGGTGCAGGTGAACGGGGCATAGGTGGTCGTTCCGGAGGCCCGGCACGTGTCGCAGGAGTACCGGACCGCCGGCGGCTCCAGAACCCCACGTACGGCGAAGGGCGTTGCCGCGCTGAAGGGCACAGGCGCCGTGGCCGGGCTGAGGAACCAGACCCCGACCTCTCCTTCCTCGCCGAAGTCGAGCCGCACCCGCGGCCCCGACCGGGGGTCGACCGTCACCAGGACGGGCTCCAGGCGCTCCCACAGCTCCACGTAGCCGTCGGGCGATCCGGGCACCTTCCGGTGGGCCCGCAGATCCAGCATGACGGGCACGGCAGCCGCGGCATGTGGCGTGGTCATCAGGTGGCCTCCTCGGCGGCGTCGGTCGTCCTGTCCCCCGCCGGCGCGACCAGCAGGAGCTCTACCGTGCCGCGGCGTTCCTTCGCCTTTCCCGTGTACGTGGTGTCGGTGAGCAGGACGGATCTGACGCCGCCAGGTGGCCGACCGAGCGCGCGAAGTCCCGCCCGTACCCGCGGGCGGTCGGCTTCAGGTACGTCCCAGTGCAGGAGCGCGAGTCCCGACTCGCCGGCGCTGCTCAGCGCGCGACCGGCCGCGGGTTCGTCCCACGACGACAACGGGCTGTCGCAGCTGACCTGCTGGGCGCGCGGCGGGCGCAGCACACGACGCAGGGCTTTCGCCTCCTCGCGGTCCCGCTGCCGCAACGGCCGGGTGAGATCGGGAACGGTGGCCGACCGGCAGTACGCGCGTAGTGCCTCGACGATCTCGCCGGGCGTCCGGTCGGCACCCGCCACCACGTCGAGGAGCCGCTCGGCGGACAGTCCGGCGTGTGGCCCGCTGCGTTTGTCCGAACGAGGCGCCGGGCGGCTGGCCGCTGCGTTCGTCCCGCGCTGTCCCGACGTTCCGGTGGTCTTCTGACGGTCCGGCACGGCACGTGCGGGGTCCAGCTGCTCGGCCAGCCAGACGCGGGCGGCCGAGGTGCTGCCTGCCGCACGGTCCAGGTTGGCGGCGCTGACATGATCCTTGATCAGCCACTCGGGTGACCTGAGCCCCTTCGCCAGCCAGTCGGCCGCGAGCAGGCCGGTGTCCTGCTCGTGCCACCTGGCGAGAAGGTCGTTCTCGTTGCACACGAAGCCGTCGGAGGACGCGTCGGCGGTGAGCTCCAGGCCCAGTAAGATCTGGGAGAGCTCGTCGGGGTGGGCGTCGAGCTGCCGGAAGTACGGCAGGAGTTCAGCGAGCATCGCCGACGCCGCCTGCCGCGCCGTGACCATCGCGGTCGTGGTCGTACGAGCACCGTTCGGCTTGGCTGGTCCGCCGGCCGACGACCGTTGCTCGACGTCGAACTGTGCGGCCAGCCCGTGGGCGATCGCCCGTGAGCGATTGCGCTCCAGCACGGGCTGCGGGACGGAGCGCACCCGCTGGCCCGTTCGTTCCAGGTCCCGCACCCGCATGGCGATCGCCTGCGCGACGAGTGCGTGCGCCATGGCCGAAGAGATCGACATCTGGGCGTCGAAGAGGCGGAGGGCCACGTCGCCCTCCGCCGCCAGGCTCGCCTCACCCAGCGGGTTGACGTCCATCGCCTCGAGCCGGGCCAGCCGCTCGTTGCGCCGCAGCCCGGCCCGTACACGGTCGAGGTGCTGAGGTGAGAAGGAGGCGATATAGCGCGTCGCGACCTGGTCGGTGGCCCGGGAGAGGCGAGCTGAACCCCGGGGCGAAGCACCTGCGGGACCGTGGAGTTGGCGTGCGGTCAGGGAGATCAAGGACGGCGAGTACTCGCGGACCAGATTGCAGAGCAGTTCGCGCTGTACGTCACTGACCACTTCGAGGGAGTGCAGGTCCGCGCACAACCCACCCGCCGGGTCGTCACCTCCGCCGGGAACCCAGCCGCTCGGCATCAAGAGACCGCCGGCCTTCCGCGTCTCGTCGGCCACGACGGCCACGGCCTCGGCCAACGCCCCGGCCACGGCCCTCCGCATGGCCTGGTCGTGCAGCACGACATGTCCCGTGTCGATCCACACCGCGGCAGGGGCCCGGGGGACGCTACGCAGGGTCAAGGGCACGCCGGTGGGCAGGACGGGTAACCGAAGCGGCTTGGCCAGCAGCCGTGCCGTGATCGCCGCCCGGGTCTCCAGGCTGTACTGGTCCCGGTCGCGCGGTCGGCCGATCACCGTGTACCCCTTGGCCAGCCGCTGTCTGAGCGGTCCCGAACGGTAAAGCGTGACGAGCAAGGGAAATCAGTCCTCCGGCCTTCGAAGTTCGGCGGACGCGAGCTCCCGCAGGGCGGGGATCGCGATGAACAGCACGACCGTCATCACGAGCGCCGTGAGCGTGCTGAACAGCAGCGTCTTCGGTCCGGGCTCCCCCCACAGCGCCCCGGCCGCATAGGCGACGGCGAACGGTAGCCCGAGGGTGGACAGCAGCCCGACGGCGAGCCCGTTGCGCCGGGCCCGGGCGGTCTCCACATAGCGGGCGGCATCGGCGAGCGCTGTCCCGGCTTGCATGAGGAGTCCTGGCAGTCGGTGCTGTTCCTGGAAGCGCTCGAGGAGCGTGTTGGCGTTGCCGTGCACGGTGATGTGGGAGGACCACAGCGCCCGCCGCAGTTCGATTTGCTTGCGCTCCAGGTCGAGCAGGCGTCGGGCCTCCGCCCGTCGCGCGGGCAGCCGGGCCAGGGCATTGGCCAGGAAGTTGACGCCCAGCACCTGCAAACGTCCGAGGAGGAACGCATCGAGGTAGATGGTGTGGACGAGCGAAACGGCCCTGGGGTGGAAGCCGGCGTCGTCGCCTGAGTCCGGTGAGGTGCCGACGAAGGCCGCGCCGTCCCGTAGCACCAGCGCCTGCCAGTCCGCGGAGAGCCGAACTCTCCCGGCGAACAGCCCATCGTCCTCCGGATCGGGCGGGAAGCGGTCGACCGGCGTGGCGGACGCCGACAACCACAGCCACTGGTCGCGGGCACCCCACCCCGCGTACGCCGGCGGCATGACTTCGGGCAGGGCTCCGTCGTCGAACGTGACGTGCGACAGGACCCATGCCTTGCGCTCGGATTCGAGGGGCCGGACCCCGGCAGGCAGCAGTCGCGCGTACTCCGCGCGCATCGCCGTCAGGTCGCGGAGCCGCGGAAGGTCGTTCAGCGGATCGCCGGACAGCCGCACGTGCAGGACGACGACGGCCCGCCGGGGCGCGTCTGAGGCCAGGACCGGGGGCAGGCGCAGCACCTCCATCGCCTCCACCACGGGCGCGGCGGGCGTCCCGCCGGGAGCATGCGGGAGAGGGGGAACGGAACGGTGCCAGCGGGAAGGGTGACCGATCGCCCCGTAGAGGGACTCTCCGACGCGCGGCTCGAAGTACGTCATCCGCCGTTCCCGGTCGGCCACTCCGGCGGCTAAGCGCACCGGCAAGGGACCCTCCGCCCAGTCAGCCGCCGGTGGTCCGTCCGCAAGCGTCTCGACATCGAAAACGACACACGCCGTCCCCCGTTGTACCGACATGTACCCCCCACCGTTGTTTCCGGTTCCTGTGACGCATGCTACTGCCGTTTCTCACATCTGTTCTCCGGATCGGATCGGAGCCGGTCAGTCCGATTCGTCACGCCAACGGCCTGGCCCTCCATACGGGTTGAGCTCCTCGGCTGTCCGGCGACGAGCCGCTGCACAGGACCTGGGCCTGGGCGGAGCGCGGGCGGGACCGGTCGGCTCGGGACCAGTAGGCGGCTACCCAGGAGCGTTCCGCAGCTGCCAGGTGGACGGCCGAGGCGAGCCAGGCCCGGGCACAGCCGTCTGCCGAGGGCCGACGCGGGATGAGCGTCATCGCCCGCCTGGGCCCGGCCTCGACGGGCCTCACCCTGGCCACATGGTCGAACCTTCACAGAGACTGGACCCGGGTCATCCATCCCACTCTGCTGGAGACCTGGGTCTGCGCACCTTCCTGTCCGTGGCCGTGAATGCGTTGCACCTCGCCAACCGCCTGGCCTTCGCGCCGCTCGGCAACCGTGGCCGACCGCGAACCAGGCGTTGCCGTGGTCACCCTGATTGAGCAGCAGGCTCGTTGAGGTCTGGTAGGCCGTGGTCAGGAGGCCGGCCGCCTCGTCGCAGTGGCGGTGGTCACCGGCCGTCTCGCGCAGATCGGCGATGAGGCCGGGCAGCATCGCCTCCAGATCCCTGGTCGGCTGGGCGTGGAGATCGCGGCGGGCTGACCGCCCCGGGCGGGAGCGCGCGGCGTGCGCGCGGTGGCGGGCTCGGGACACAGCGGCACCCTCGAACAACCGACAGCCCTGACCGCGCCGATCCGCGATTTATAGCCTCGGCCGGCCAGGGTTGAGCACGCCCGAGACGCCGGCGGGCACCCGGGGCGAGCCCTGCCGTTCGCACACTGCCGCCCCGAGGCCTTTGCAAGCGGTTCGGCTCCCAGATGGCTCCCAAGTGGCTGCCGCTTGATGGCCACGTCCACGGGAGCGACCAGCGCAAACGTGATACGTGCTGCAAGATCGGTGACCGAACCTCATTCGGGACGATGAGGTCGTGGGTTCAAGCATCCACCCGACCGCTCAGGGGCCTAGCCCGCCACTCGCGTATGAGTACACGATGACGTCCATCTCAAGGTGGGCACTTCTCAACGTTCCAAGGGTCGTTTGGCGCGGCTGGACCTCGCCGATACAGTCCCGCCGAAGCGAATCCCTAGCCGAAGAAGCTCAGCCGCACCTGACGGCTGGGATTGTCCCTGTTCGTGTCGACCAGGCAGACCGACTGCCAGGTGCCCAGCTCCAGGTGGCCGGCGATCACCGGGAGGGTCGCGTGGGGCGGGACGATGGCCGGGAGGACGTGGTCGCGGCCGTGGCCGGGGCTGCCGTGGCGGTGCTGCCAGCGGTCGTCGGCGGGGAGCAGGGTGTGCAGGGCGGCGAGTAGGTCCTCGTCGCTGCCGGCGCCCGTCTCGATGATGGCGATTCCGGCGGTGGCGTGCGGAACGAAAATACTGAGCAGACCGTCGCGGCCGGCCGCCGCCTCGCGCAGGAAGTCCTCGCAGTCGGCGGTGAGGTCGACGACGCGTTCCCGGGAGCCGGTGGAAACGTGCAGCATTCGGGTGGTGAAGGCATCTGGCATGCCCCCCATCCTGGCCCATACGCCGGGTTTCCACCGAGGGGCACAAGGGTGTCCTGAGACGGCCGGTCCACAGAACCAGACGCCGTTGACCGTGGCGCGGCCATCTCGCTGCGTTGTGCCGCATGTTGCGTTCAGCCCTGCTCACCACGCGTGGTCATTTCGACCTGCTGCGGGTGGCCTCCGCCGCGTCTCGCCGCGGCCACTGATGCGCTACCCCGCTTCTTGCTTCCCTCGGGCTCCGCTGCTCTTCCCTCGGGCTCCGCTGCCCTGCCGGTGACACGCCGTTCAGGCGAGCCTGACGTGTCAGGCGTACGAGCCGAGTCCCCCGGGCGCCCTCCAGCCCCTGCTTCTCCCCTCCGTGGAGCGCTGATGAGCATCAGCCGCGTTCGGACTGTTGTTCGGGACCGTGATCGGCCCCGGACCCGCACTGGTCTCTGGCCTGTTCCGGATGCGCCGGCAGCCCGGCCGTGCCTCCGACCGTGAAACCCGCGCTGGCCGTGACGCTGCCTCGGGCCCCACTGCGCGGCCTGAGTTCCGATGCTGCGGAAGCACGACCTTCAGCCGGCTCTCGGGAAGATCCGGACCCCGAGCCCGGTTGGTAGAAGCGTGAACGAATCGCGTGAGGTCGAGGTTGTCGTCATCGGCGCAGGTCAGGCCGGGCTGTCCAGCGCCTATCATCTGCGGCGCACCGGTTTCGAGCCGGACCGCGACTTCGTCGTCCTCGATCACTCCCCCGCCCCGGGCGGCGCCTGGCAGTTCCGGTGGCCCTCGCTGACGTACGGCAAGGTGCACGGGATGCACGCGCTGCCCGGCATGGAGCTGACGGACGCGGATCCCGCGCGCCCCTCGGCGGAGGTGATCGGTGAGTACTTCGACCGGTACGAGCGCACCTTCGACCTGCGCGTGCGACGGCCCGTCGACGTACGGGCGGTACGGGAGGGCGACGGCGGGCGGCTGCTCGTGGAGACCACGGACGGCACCTGGTCGACCCGTGCCCTGATCAATGCGACCGGCACCTGGGACCGGCCGTTCTGGCCGCGCTATCCCGGTCAGGAGACCTTCCGCGGGCGGCAGTTGCACACCGCGCAGTACGCCGGACCCGAGGAGTTCGCCGGCCGGCGGGTGGTGGTCGTGGGCGGCGGCGCCTCGGGCACCCAGCACCTGCTGGAACTGGCCCCGTACGCGGCCGCGACCACCTGGGTCACCCGGCGGCCTCCGGTGTTCCGCGAGGGACCGTTCGACGAGGAAGTGGGCCGGGCGGCCGTCGCGCTGGTGGAGGAGCGGGTGCGCCAGGGGCTGCCCCCGCGCAGCGTGGTCTCGGTCACCGGGTTGCCCCTCAACGACGCCGTGCGGCAGGGGCTCGCGGACGGCGTCCTGGACCGGCAGCCGATGTTCGACCGGATCACCCCGGACGGGGTGGAGTGGGCCGACGGACGGCACGTGAGCGCCGATGTGATCCTCTGGGCGACGGGGTTCCGCGCCGCGCTGGATCATCTGCGTCCGCTACGGCTGCGCGAGCCGGGCGGCGGGATCCGGGTCGAGGGCACCCGGGCGGTGGCCGATCCGCGCGTCCATCTCGTCGGCTACGGCCCCTCGGCCAGCACCATCGGCGCCAACCGGGCGGGCCGCGCGGCCGTCCGGGACATCAGGCGACTGCTGGCCGAGGAACAGCCGGTCGCCGCGTGACGTCCCGTCGGCTCAGCCGGCCGGGGGCCGCGGGGAGGCCGGAGTCTGGCTCGGGCCCGGTGCCTGACCCTTGCCCTGGTGGAGGGAGTTGAACTCCGCGACGTTGCGCATGTGCGTCCTGTAGTCGGAGGTGAAGCGGGTGTCTCCCGGCCTGACCGTGACGAAGTACAGCCAGTTGCCCGGCGTCGGATTGAGCGCGGCACGCATCGCGTCCTCACCGGGGTTGTCGATCGGTGTGGGCGGCAGGCCCATGCGCTGGTAGGAGTTGTAGGGGCTCTCGATACGGGTGTCGTCCTGGCCGGTGCGGAGGGTGTTGCGGTTCAGCGCGTAGTTGATCGTCGAGTCCATCTGCAGCGGCATCCCGCGCTCCAGCCGGTTGAAGACGACCCGGGCGACCTTGCCCATGTCCGCCTTGGTCGCGGCCTCGGCCTGCACGATGCTGGCGACGGTGACGGTCCGGTAGACGTTCATCGCATTGCGCTGCGCCCCGGCCGCGATCGGCACCACATTGAACTTGCTGTCGGCGGTGTCGACCATGAAGCGCAGCAGGGACTCGGGCGTCGCTCCCTTCACGACGGGATACGTCGCAGGGAAGAGATAGCCCTCCGGGTTGCCCGCGGCATCGCCCGGCAGCTTCAGACCGGCCTTCCCGACGGACTTGCGCGTGCTTCCCTTCGGCAACTGGAGGACTCTGTCGATCGCGTCGTACACCTGGCTCGCACGCCAGCCCTCCGGGACGACCAGCATGGCGTACGGTGTCTGCTTGGCTCGGCTCTCCAGCATCAGCAACGGCACCGCCACGGCGGTACCGGCCACGACGGTGCCGGCCACGACCAGGGCGAGTCTGCCCCGGCGTGTCAGTCGAATCGTGCTCCGTGGCGGATTGTTCGTCTGCATGCGGGAACGGTAATACGCATATCACCGCAAACCCGGCATATATTCAGTCTGTCGGCCGCAGCGTCAGCGCGTCGTTCACGGCCGCGTTCAGCTCGTCGGTTCCAGTTGCGCGTCCCTGCGCACCAGCGCGGCGTACCGCCCGTCGAGGTCAAGCAGTTCCTCGTGGCTGCCGCGTTCGGCGACCCGGCCGGAGTCGAGGACCACGATCTGGTCGGCGCCCCGGATCGTGGACAGCCGGTGGGCGATGGTGATCGTCGTCCGGTCGGCCGACAGGGCGTCGATCGCCTCCTGGACAGCGGCCTCCGTACGGGTGTCGAGCGCGCTGGTCGCCTCGTCGAGGATGAGGACCGGCGGATCGCGCAGGATGGTGCGGGCGATCGCGAGGCGCTGCTTCTCACCGCCGGAGAAGCGGTGGCCGCGTTCACCGACGACCGTGTCGTAACCGTCGGGCAGCGCGGCTATGTGCTCGTGTATCTGCGCCGCCCTGGCCGCCGCCCGCAGCTCCTCGTCCGTGGCGTCCGGCTTGGCGAAGCGGAGGTTGTCGGCGACCGAGGCGTGGAAGAGGTACGTCTCCTGCGAGACGACGCCGACCGCGCGGGCGAGGGTGTCGAAGTCGAGGTCCCGGACGTCGACTCCGTCGATGGTGACGCGGCCGCCGGTGACGTCGTAGAGGCGGGGCACCAGATAGCCGAGCGTGGACTTGCCCGCGCCAGTGGGGCCGACGACCGCGAGGCTGCCGCCCGCCGGCACGGTGACGTCGACGCCGTCGAGGACGGGGCGGGTCCGGTCGTCGTGGTCATAGCGGAACTCGACGCCTTCGAAGCGGACTTCGCCCTTGACCTGGTCGAGATGGACGGGCAGGTCGCGCTCGGTGATGTCGATGGGCAGGTCCAGATACTCGAAGATGCGCTGGAAGAGGGCGAGGGAGGTCTGGATCTGGACACCGGTGGCGAGCAGGCTCACGGCCGGCCGGAACAGTCCCTGCTGCAGCGAGACGAACGCGACGATGGTGCCGAGCGAGACCTTGGGGCCGCCGAACTGCAGGGCCAGGCCTGCCGTCCAGTAGATGACGGCCGGCATCGCGGCCATGACGATCGTGATCACGGCCATGCGCCAGCGCCCGGCCATGTTCGACTTCACTTCCAGGTCGACCAGCCGCTCGGACTCCTCCGCGAAGGACGCGGTGAGCGAGTCGGAGCGGCCCATGGTGCGGCCGAGCAGGATGCCGCTGACCGAGAGCGACTCGGTGACGGTGGCCGCCATCGCGGCCATCTGCTTCTGCCGCTGTGTGGTGATCTTCTTGCGTTCGTTGCCGACGCGGCGGCTGATCCACACGAACACCGGAAGCAGGAGCAGCGAGACGATCGTGAGCCGCCAGTCGAGGGCGACCATCGCGACGATCGTGGCGACCACGCTGGTGACGTTGGAGACCAGAGAGGTGGCCGTCGAGGTGACGGTGGCCTGCATGCCCCCGATGTCGTTGGCGATCCGGGACTGCACCTCGCCGGTACGCGTACGCGTGAAGAAGGCGAGCGACATGCGCTGCAGCCGGCCGTAGACGGCGGTGCGCAGGTCGTGCATGACCCGCTGGCCGACGGTGGTCGAGATCAGCGTCTGGAGCACACCGAAGACGCTGGAGAGGACGGCACTGAGGATCATGCCGAGCGCGAGCAGGCTGAGCAGACCGGTGCGGCCCCGGGGGATCGCGACGTCCAGGGTCTCCTTGAGCAGGAACGGTGTGGCCACCGAGACCAGCGAGGCGGCGCCGACCAGCAGGCCGACGATCGCGAGCCGCCCGCGGTAGGGACGGAAGAGTTTCAGGATGCGGCGCACCTGCCGGGGCTGTTCCTTGGCGTCGGCAGGCGGGGTCCAGGACGGTTCTCGGTCGGGGTGCATGGGCTCCTACGGAGGTGAACGGGCGCCGGTCGGGAGGCGGCCGACGATTGACGAACGGATCGTAGCTCATTGTTACCTATACTCACAATGAACGGCATCCTGATATTGTTCCCGCATGACCACCCCAGATCCCGACGGCCTGCTCGCCGAGCAGTTGCTGCGGCTGACCCGGCGGGTACACCGCATCCAGAAACGCCATCTGGAACGGCACGACCTGGGCGTCACGCCGGCCCAGTCCCGGCTGCTGCGCACCCTCGCGCACTACGCCTCACCCCCGCGCATGGCCGACCTCGCCGACCGCCTGGAGGTGGTGCCGCGCGCGGTGACGACCCTGGTCGACGGGCTGGAGGCGAGCGGGAAGGTACGGCGGGTGCCGGATCCGACGAACCGGCGGGTGACCCGGATCGCCCTCACGGACGAGGGGCGTACGACCCTGCGCGAACTGCGCGGCGCACGCCGCTCGGCGGCCGAGGAGATCCTCGCGCCGCTGACGGAGAAGGAACGCCAGGTGCTCGGCGTGCTGCTGGACACACTCGTCGAGGGGGACGGCGGCAAGAGCTGCTGAGTCCCACCGGCCGCGGTGGACGACACAACGCGTACAAGCACGGAGGGCCACACCGCGATCGCGCCGTGTGGCCCTCCGCATGCGGTCAGCCCGCTTCCGGTGCGGGCTCCTTGACGGCCGGCCGTACCCAGGCGACGGGCTCCGGCTCCGGCGCCTGGTCGGGTGGAGAGGTAGATGGCGGTGCCGTCGAGATTGAAGGAGTAGCCCGTCGACAGCACCAGACCCACGACCTCGTCCCGGCACCCGGCCTGCCGCAGCTTTTGCATCATGCGCGGCATGACGCTCTGGCTGGAGGCGGTGCCGAGTGCGGGCAGCATCTCCTCGCGGGTGTAACGCACGAACTTCCACAGGCTCAGCCCGTTGACCAGCCGCAGCGCTACCGCGAGCAGCACGAGAAAGCCGGCGGCGACGGCGCAGCACAGGACGATGAGCTTGCCGTAGGTCTCGATGACCCCGAGGCCGTACTGGCCGACGAGGTGGACCATCGCGCCGAACACGGCGAGTGGCGCGAGCCGCATGATGAAGCCGACGATCGCGAAGACGACGTACTGCGCCTGCTCGATGGGCGGCAGGATCCGCGGGACCTTGGTGTGGCCGAGGTGGAGCAGCGCGGCGCCCACCAGGCAGGCCAGGACGAGGACCTGGAGCAGCGCATCGGCAGGGCGTCGAGGATGAACTCGGTCGTGGAGGGCAGCGCGCCGCCCTGGGTCTGCTTGTCGACCGCCGCTGTGTCGAGATTCGAGGCGTCGACATGCATCCCGACGCCCGGTCCGGCCAGGTTGGCTGCGACCAGGCCGAGAAGCAGCGCGGCCGTGGAGTTTTGGCGATGCGCGGCTGCAAAGCCGTGGCCGACTCCGGCCACAGCCCCTCGACGACGATGCCGAGCACGAACGCGCAGGCGACCTGCGAAGAGGGAGGTACGCAGTATGCGTGCGACGTGTCGCGGCAGGGACGGTACGAACCGCGGCACGGGCACTCCTGGGGGACGTCGACTCGCGGAAGCCGGACGGGACTTCTGCGATACGGAAAGCGGCATCCGTGTCGATCACTCTGGCGGTGCTGTCGGCCCCCTGCGGAGCCACCCGTGTCACAGCCAGGCAAATCACCGCGCGAGTGGCGCACTCCACCTCGTCGTGCTCAACAGCGCTCGCGATCCTCCGTCAGCACTCCCTGAACCGTGGTCAGCGAACGGTCGTAGCAGCCGTCGGAGCCGTACAGCCGATAGCGCTCGCTCGACGTGCCGACCGCGTGCCGCTGGTCGCGCGGGACGTTGATCGTGTACGTCGCGTCCCCGCTGTAGGTGTCGTCGAGCCGCGACCACGCAGTGCGCCGTCCGTCCCGCAGTTCCACGACCGTCGCACGGTCGCCGAGCGTCAGCACGGTACGCAGCCGGTCGTCCGCACCGATGGTCGTCTCGCCGTTCATGGTGTACGTCCGGTCTGTGTGAGTCGTCCGCGCGGGACCGTCGCCGCCGACGGTGACCGTCTGGTCGTCGGACCAGGTCGCATCCAGTCCGTCCGTGTTCTCGCCGTCGGTCCAGCGGTGAACAGAGGTGTTGGCGAGTGTCCGGGTGACGGTGGTGGTCACGCGGCCGTGCGAGGTGTCGAGGTAACCGGACACGGTGAGCCGGTGCCCGGCCTCGGTGTTCACGCGGTTCTCCGAACCGGGCGTGTAGGTGGAGGAGTTGGCGATGTCCGTCGCCTTGTCCTCGGTGAGCGCCCCCGTCACGTGGGCGCGGTGCGCGTCCTGCCAGACCAGGACGTTCACCGGCGCGCTCCGGCCCGACTGGCCTGCGGGCACGCCGACGACGGAGACCTCGACGCGGTGCGGACGCCCGTCATCGAGCAGGCCCGCGAAGGGGGTGAGGTCGTATTCGATCGGCCGGACGTCGAAGGCGCCCGGCGCCGCAATGACGTACCAGAGGTAGGGGTCGGACCAGCCGCCGGTCCAGACGTTCGGGAACGGCGCGGCGGTTCCGGCGAGTTGGCCGTCGACCTTGATCTGCACCTCGCGGTAGGGACCGTGATCGGCCTTGCAGGAGTACGACGCCGGGTCGGCCACGGTCAGGTACCAGAACTCCTCGCAGCCGCCGCCCGAACCGGTCGCATAGACCTCGGCGACGATCCGCTCGCTGTTGCGCGGACTGGTGAGGGTCGTCCCGCCGGGCGTGTCGGCGAGGGTCAGCACGCGGTCGGGAGTCCGCTGTGCGGGGCGGCCCGCGTAGAAGGTCAGTGTGACGTGTACGTCGATGACGCCGGTGTAGGTGTCGTTCACGACGTTGCCTATCAGCATCTCGACGTCCTGCGGGCTGCGGAAGGTGTCGCTGTAGCGGGTGACGTCCTTCTCCACGTGCCATTCGATGCCGTCGGGCGAGGGCTCCGGGGTGGAGGTGCGCAGAATCTCGACCCCGCCGACGTGCAGATAGCCGAGGCGGTCGTACTGACGGCCCTTCACCTTGCCGTCGAGCCGCAGGACGACCTTGCTCCAGTGGTCGCCGCAGCCCTGGGGCGGGGCGTACGCGCCCCGGTACGGCGTGAAGTCGCGGAACTGAGCGTCGGCGAGGGTGACCTGGCACGACTTGGAGTGCGGCCGCTCTACGAGCGGTGCCGCGGTGACCGGGTCGTGCCAGTCGGTACCGAACTCGGCCGGGACGTCGGCCGCTTGGGCCGCAGCGGCTCCGGTGCCGAAGAGCGCGCTTGCCAGGAGGGTCGCTCCGGCAAGCATGGACATGACTATCCGTCTTCTCATGGCCGGTGTTCTACGGCCAGTCGGGGCCGGCCCGCAATGACGCCTCGGGGAGAACGGCGCGATCGGACATCGGGCGGGCCGGTGCCGAGTCGCCCCTTCGGGGGCGTCGGCACCGCGACCGGTTCGGCTTGCCATGGCCGCCGGACGGCGTCCGCGTCGGTGCGTCAGGCGCGCAGTTCCGCCCGGTCGCCCATCACCGTCACCGGATCCTGGGCCGGGTCCAGCGTGCGCAGCAGGAACTCCATGGCGTCCTTGGACACGCTGACGCATGCGGACGTGCCGTCGCCGTGGTCGAGATGCAGCCAGATGCCGCCGCCCTTGTCGTCACCCTCGGGGCGCGTGCCGTCGTGCGGCGGGGTGCCCGGAAGACGGTTGTAGTCGATGGCGATGACATAGTCGAAGACGTGCTGGTACGCCTCGTCCCAGTCGTTCGGCGGCGCGTAGGCGGCCTCGTCCTGGTCGTACGGCAGCCGGGTACCGGGGTCGTCGAGCACACCTCCCGCGTCGGAGAGACCGAACACGCCGACGGGACTGCGCTCGTCGCCCATGTGATGGTCCGTGGTCCAGCCGTTGCGGCCGTTGTGCGCCGGCCACCTGGTCACCGGCCGCCACTCCGGGCCCTCCCGCGTGTACAGCACGACCGTGGAGTAGGCCGAGTCCTCACCCTCGCCATACACCACGACGACCTGGCCGCAGTCACGGGGGATCTGCCGGAACAGCCGGTCGCCCACGCCCGGGATGCGGGTCGGGCCGGCCAAGGGGGCGATCGACACCGCCGGGCTCGGCCCGGCCTGGCCGCGGGAGCCGGTCGCCCCGCCGGCGCGGGCCGGGCCGGAGGTGTCGGTGCCGCACGCCGGCAGAAGCGTGACAAGAGCCGCCACCGCTACCGTCATTCGCCGCACACCCTGGATCCGCACCCGACCATCGTGGCATCACGCACCGGTCTATTGTGTGATCTTCCGGACATTCGGGTGACGGCCGGATGCACGTGTTCGACCGGCCGGCGATCTGCCCGAGGAGCGCTGTCCGCGGCCACCCAGGCCGAGCCCGGACCCGGCGGCCATTGGCCGGAAGCCGGTGGATTTCGCTGCTCCGTCAGAAAAACCGTTTGAAATTCATCACTCGGCGACGCGAACCTTTCACGGCTTGTCACCGCTTTTCGCCGCCTCCCCACTTCCCCCCGATCCCCTCGCCATCCCTTCCCTCCTGACACGAGCCACTGGGACGCCATGCAGATTCAAGACCTTCCATACTCCGATCCGGGCGTCCCGGACGCACGTTCGGGCCCCCGATTCCTGTGGTGGCTCGGGCGGAACCAGCTGGGCGGACAGCTGAAGTCGCTCGCCTGGGGCCTGCTGCACTTCGTCTCCGTGTCCGCCCTGCCCTTCTGCGTCGGCCTCGCCGTAGACGCCGTCGTCGAGCGCTCCGGCACCCAGCTCGCCCTGACGGGCTGTCTGATGCTGCTGTGCGGCGCCGGTATCGCGGTCGGCGACACCTTCCTGCACCGGGCCGCCGTCACCAACTGGATCACGGCAGCCGCCCGCGTCCAGCAACTGCTCGCCCGCAAGGCCGCCCATTTGGGCTCCGCCCTGACCCGGCGGGTCGCCGCCGGCGAGGTCGTGGCGGTCTCCACCGGCGACGTCGAGAAGATCGGCTGGTTCGTCGAGGCGGTGTCCCGGTTCACCGCGGCCGCGCTCACGGTCGTTGTGGTCTGTGTCGGCCTCCTCGTCTACCAGCCCGCCCTGGGCGTGGTCGTCGCCGTCGGACTGCCCGTCGTGGCGCTCGCGGTGCTGCCGCTGCTGCCCCGGGCGACGCGCCGCGCCGATGTGCAGCGTGAGAAGGCGGGCCGGGCCACCGAGCTTGCCTCGGACACGGTCGCCGGCCTGCGGGTGCTGCGCGGCATCGGCGGCGAGGAGCTGTTCCTCGACCGCTACCGCCGCGCGTCGCAGGAGGTACGGCACGCCGCGGTGCGCAGCGCCCGGATGTGGTCGCTGATCTCCGCCGTGCAGGTGTTGCTGCCCGGGCTGCTGCTCATCGCCGTCGTCTGGCACGGCATCCACCTGGCCCGCCAGGGCCGGATCACCGTCGGCGAACTCGTCACGGTCTACAGCGCCGTGATGGTCCTGAATTATCCGTTGCGCCATTTCGAAGAGATCGCGATGGCCTACTCCTTCTCCCGCCCCTCGGCCAAACGGGCGGCCCGCGTGCTGTCGCTGGAGCGGTCCACGGCCACCGGCGGCACCCGGGAGGTGGAGGCGCCGGGCGGCGACCTGTACGACCCGGCCACCGGTCTGCTCGCTCCGGCCGGCCGTCTCACCGCCGTGGTCTGCGGCGACCCGGACGCGGCTGGCAGGCTCGCGGAGCGGCTGGGCGGCCATCCGACCGAGCCGAGTCGCTCGGTCCTGCTCGGCGGGGTCGCCCTGGACGACCTCCCGCTGGACAGCGCCCGCACCGCCGTCCTCGTCCAGGACAAAGACCCGGTGCTGCTGTCCGGCACTCTGCGCGAGCTGCTCGACGTGCCCGCCTCGGGAGCCGTGCGAGCCGCGGACGCACTGGCCGCGGCGCAGTGCGACGACGTCCTGGACGCCCTGGTCCAGGGATCACTGGACGCCGCCGACCCGATGGACGCCCGCATCACCGAACGCGGACGGTCCCTGTCCGGCGGCCAGCGCCAGCGGCTCGCGCTGGCCCGGTCGCTGATCACCGACCCCGAGCTGCTGGTGCTCGACGAGCCGACCTCCGCCGTCGACTCGCACACCGAGGCACGGATCGCGGACGGACTGCGGCGGCTGCGCTCGGGCCGCACGACCGTGGTGTTCACCTCCTCGCCGCTGATGCTCGACCGCGCGGACCAGGTCGCCCTGGTCCACGAGGGCGAGGTCGTGGCGGTCGGTGTGCACCGCGAACTGGTCGAGAGCGAGCCGCGGTACCGGGCCGTGGTCACCCGGGAGACGGACGACGAACTGGCCGGTGCGGACGAGGCCGCCCTGGTGGGCGTGCGCCCGGAGCTGGAAGAGATCGAGGAGAGCGCATGATCGGCGTTGCGCCACCGGCGTACGACCCGGCGGCCCCGACGACCGCCACAACCCTTCCCATCGGCGCGGCCGCGACCGTGCGTGCCTATGTCGCCGAGTTGCTCCGCCGGCACCGCCGGGCGTTCCTGCTGCTCATCGGCGTCAACACGGCGGCCGTGATCGCCTCCATGGTGGGTCCGTACCTGCTCGGCGGCCTGGTCGAGCGGGTGTCCGACCGGTCGCAGGAGCTGCATCTGGGCCTGACCGCCGGGTTGTTCGTGCTCGCGCTGGCCGTGCAGGCGGTGTTCACCTGGCAGGTGAGGCTGCGGGGCGCAATGCTCGGTGAGCGGATGCTGGCCGACCTGCGCGAGGACTTCCTCGTGCGGTCGGTCGGGCTGCCCCCGGGCGTGCTGGAACGGGCGGGCACCGGCGATCTGCTCTCCCGCATCACCACGGACATCGACCGCCTGGCCAACGCGATGCGCGAGGCCGTGCCGCAGCTGGCCATCGGTGTCGTGTGGGCCCTGCTGCTGCTCGGCGGGCTCGTCGTGACGGCTCCGCCGCTGGCCGCCGCGGTGCTGCTCGCCGTGCCCGTACTGGTGGCCGGGTGCCGCTGGTACTTCAAGCGGGCGCCCTCCGGCTACCGCTCCGAGGCCGCCGGGTACGCCGCGGTCGCCGCCGCGCTCGCCGAGACGGTGGACGCGGGTCACACCATCGAGGCGCACCGGCTCGGCGCCCGCCGCGTCACCCTGTCGGAGCGGCGGATCAAGGAGTGGACCGCCTGGGAGCGGTACACGCTGTGGCTGCGGTCCGTGCTCTTCCCGGTCATCAACGCGGTGCACGTCATCGTGCTCGGCTCGGTGCTGATGGTCGGCGGGGTGTTCGTTCTGAACGGCTGGATCGGGGTGGGGCAGCTGACCACGGGTTCGCTCATCGCGCAGATGCTCGTCGACCCGGTGAACCTGATCCTGCGCTGGTACGACGAGGTGCAGGTCGCCCAGGTGTCGCTGGCCCGCCTGGTCGGCGTGCGGGACATCGAGCCCGACGCCGCGGACGCCTCGCTGGCGCCGGACGGACGGGACGTGCGGGCCGAGCGGATCCACTTCGGCTACCGCGAGGGCGTCGACGTGCTGCGCAAGGTGTCCCTTGAGGTCTCCCCGGGCACCCGGCTGGCCCTGGTCGGTCCCTCGGGCGCGGGCAAGTCCACCCTGGGCAGGCTGCTCGCCGGGATCTACGCACCGCGCGACGGCCGGATCACCCTGGGTGGCGCCGAGCTGTCCCGGATGCCCGCGGAACGCGTCCGCTCGCACGTCGCCCTGGTCAACCAGGAGCACCACGTCTTCGTCGGCTCCCTGCGCGACAACCTTCTGCTGGCCCGCACCGTCGCGACAGACGTCGAGCTGTGGGCGGCGCTGGGCGCGGTCGACGCGGAGGGCTGGGCACGGGCACTGGACGACGGGCTGGACACCGAGGTCGGCTCCGGCGGTCTTGCGCTGACCCCGGCGCAGGCCCAGCAGATCGCGCTGGCCCGGCTGGTGCTCGCCGATCCGCACACGCTGGTCCTGGACGAGGCGACCTCGCTGCTGGACCCGCGCGCGGCCCGGCATCTGGAACGGTCCCTGGCCCGGGTGCTGGACGGCCGCACGGTGGTCGCCATCGCCCACCGCCTGCACACCGCCCATGACGCGGACGTGATCGCCGTCGTGGAGGACGGCCGCATCAGCGAGCTGGGCAGTCATGACGAGCTGGTCGCGGCGGACGGCGCGTACGCGGCGCTGTGGCGGTCGTGGCACGGGTGAGCATCCGGCGAGGGTGCGGGCGACCGGTCCTGCGGCGCAGTGCCTGCGGGCAGGGCCGGTCCCCGCGATCGCCGCGGCGCTGCCCACGGTGCCCCGGGGAGCACCCCTGGGTGCCATGGTCTCGGCTGTCGGTTTCTGCAACGGCCTGCCCCCTGTGAGCCGGCGCGCGGCGGGGAACCGGGCCGCGGTGAGCGAGCGCTCTGTGCGGGGCCGGGGCGCGGCGAGCGAGCCCTCTGTGGGGTGGGATCGGCGCCTGTGCCAGGGCGCGGGCACTGAGCGGTGCTCGTGCCGTTGCGCGGTCCCGAGCAGGGGTGGAAGTCTGGAGAACGGCACCGGTGCGGGGAACGCGACGGAACCACCCGGTTCGCAGCGCGTGACCCTCGTGCCAGGCGTGTCGGCGGTCTGCCGCCCGTTGCGGTGGCGCCCGGCCGTCCTCACCATCTGGAGGTACTCGTGGACAGCGTCGACGGCTGGGGGGACGACGTCTACCAGCCCGATCCCTCGGAGATCCGGGAGGACTCGGGGGTGCTCGACGTCGAGGACACACTGGATTTCGACGGCGTCAACGACCCGCTCGACCGTGGCTGGTCCCCGCCCGAACGACCCTGGGCGGTGGAGCACACAGGGGTGACGGCGGCCGAACGCCAGGCGGGCGAGACACTGGACCAGCGGCTCGCCGAGGAGCAGCCCGACATCGTCGCCCGCGACGGTGATGACATCGGTGACCACGACACCGACGGGGAACCCCTCGACGACGAGGTCGGCAACCTCCGCTCCGGCCGGCTGGTGGCCCCGGACGAGGGGGCGCACGAGGACGAGGAGGCCGCCCTCGTCGCCACCGACGTCGGCATCGACGGAGCCGCCGCCTCCGCCGAGGAGGCCGCGATGCACATCGTCGACGAGGACTCCCTGCCCGGCTGATCCGCAGGCCCCGGCCGACCCGCCCATGCCCTGCCCGACCGCCCCGCACGAGGAGCCGCCATGCAGCGGGACAAGCACCCCGACTACCAGCCCGTGGTCTTCCGTGACCGCGCCGCCGGCTACGCCTTCCTCACCCGCTCGACCGCGCGGAGCGAGCAGACCATCGAGTGGGACGACGGCCAGACCTACCCGGTTGTCGACGTGGAGATCTCCTCGGAGAGCCACCCCTTCTACACGGGCAAGGCCCGCACGGTCGACGCCGAGGGCCGTATCGCCCGCTTCGAGCGCCGCTACGGCGGGGCGGAGGCCGGCGAGGCGGAGGCCGGCGAGGCGACCTGAGCCACCGCTCAGCCGGCCGATCCGGAGCAGGCGCCTCAGATCACGTTGAGGGCCGCCGCGCAGCCCACCCCGCCCAGCAGCATGAACACCGGCATCAGCACCTTCAGCTCCACCCAGCTCCCGGCCCGGAACCGCATCGCCTTCGGCGGCCCCACGGGATACCAGCGCTTGCGGCCCAAGGGGATCGGCCACAGGATCGGGCAGCCGGACACCGTCAGCGCGTCCCCGATGTCGTGAACCAGCGCGCCGAGCACGATCGGCAGCCCCAGCCACAGGTACTGCTGGCCCGGTGCCGTGAACAGCCAGTCGGAGCCGTTGCCCGGCTTGTCCAGGACGCCGGCGAGAATCCACGCGGTGGTCGCCGCCAACAGCCAGACCAGGACATCGCTGCTGGAGCCACGCGCCGCCCGCCACAGCAGCCCCTCGATCGCCAGCACCATGTGCACGAAAAGGATCGCCAGCACGGCCCAGCGGCCCCCCGCGATCGCCGCCGCTGAGCAGCCGGCACCGAGCAGAACCGCCCACAGCCAGGTGTGCGTCAGCGTACGGTGACCGCCGGAGCGACGCGGGTCGCCCTTCATCCGGGTCGCCTTGTAGACGGCGTACGACAGCTTGTCCACGATCTCGCAGATCCAGTGCGAGATCGGCCCGAAGGCTCGCGAGATCGTGGCCGCCTTGTGGTCGAGGTCCGGGGCGAGCGCGGCGCCGGCGCAGATCAGGGCGCCGACGAGGAGGACCGGCCAGGGCATCGGTTGACCTGCCGCGGCGGCTGCCGCTCCGACGCCTAGCCAGGCCGCGGCCCCCGACAGTGAGTGTGCTGGTCCCATCATGGCCGCTTCCCGCCCCATTCCTCGTGTGCCGCTGTCCAGTTGACCTGGTGCGCTGACATCTCGTCGGCGCCACAGCGTAGCGGCCGTGATCTTCGTGCTCGCAGCCGATTCCCCTCTCGGGGTGGAGGCCAGGCAAGATGGGTGCGTGACCCTCATCGATCAGCTGCCGCCGACCGCCGACCCCGACGCCCTGTACGAAGCCTTCGAGTCGTGGGCGCAGGAGCGCGGCCTCACCCTCTACCCGCACCAGGAGGAGGCGCTGATCGAGGTGGTCTCCGGGGCGAACGTGATCGTCTCGACGCCCACCGGCTCCGGCAAGAGCATGATCGCCGCGGGCGCGCACTTCGCCGCGCTGGCCCGGGACGAGGTCACCTTCTACACCGCCCCGATCAAGGCGCTGGTGTCGGAGAAGTTCTTCGAGCTGTGCAAGCTGTTCGGCACCGAGAACGTCGGCATGCTCACCGGCGACGCCTCCGTGAACGCCGACGCGCCCGTGATCTGCTGCACCGCCGAGGTCCTGGCGTCGATCGCGCTGCGCGACGGCAAGGACGCGGACGTCGGTCAGGTGGTCATGGACGAGTTCCACTTCTACGCCGAGGGCGACCGCGGCTGGGCCTGGCAGATCCCGCTGCTGGAGCTTCCTCAAGCGCAGTTCATCCTGATGTCGGCCACTTTGGGTGATGTGTCCTTCTTTGAGAAGGACCTCACGCGCCGCACCGGCCGTCCCACATCGGTGGTCCGCTCGGCAACCCGGCCGGTGCCCCTCTCCTACGAGTACAAGCTCACCCCGCTCACCGAGACGCTCACCGATCTGCTGGAGTCCAAGCAGGCCCCGGTGTACATCGTGCACTTCACGCAGGCGCAGGCCGTGGAGCGGGCGCAGGCGCTGATGAGCATCAACATGTGCTCGCGCGAGGAGAAGGACCAGATCGCCGAGCTGATCGGCAACTTCCGGTTCACCACCAAGTTCGGCCGCAACCTCTCCCGTTACGTACGGCACGGGATCGGCGTCCACCACGCCGGCATGCTGCCCAAGTACCGGCGCCTGGTGGAGAAGCTCGCCCAGGCGGGCCTGCTCAAGGTCATCTGCGGCACGGACACGCTCGGCGTGGGCGTCAACGTGCCCATCCGCACAGTGCTGTTCACGGCTCTCACCAAGTACGACGGCAGCCGGGTGCGCACGCTGCGGGCCCGGGAGTTCCACCAGATCGCGGGCCGGGCCGGCCGGGCCGGCTTCGACACGGCGGGGCTGGTCGTGGCGCAGGCGCCGGAGCACGTCATCGAGAACGAGAAGGCGCTGGCGAAGGCGGGCGACGACCCGAAGAAGCGGCGCAAGGTGGTGCGCAAGAAGGCACCGGAGGGTTTTGTCGGCTGGACGGACAACACGTTCCAGAAGCTGATCGAGTCGGAACCGGAGCCGCTGACCTCGCGTTTCCGGGTGACGCACACGATGCTGCTGTCGGTGATCGCCCGCCCGGGCAACGCGTTCGAGGCGATGCGCCATCTCCTGGAGGACAACCACGAGCCGCGCAGGCAGCAGTTGAGGCACATCCGACGGGCGATCGCGATCTACCGGTCGCTGCTCGACGGCGGAATCGTGGAGAAGCTGGACAAGCCCGACGCCGAGGGCCGGATCGTCCGGCTCACGGTCGACCTGCAGCAGGACTTCGCGCTCAACCAGCCGCTGTCCACGTTCGCGCTCGCCGCGTTCGAACTCCTCGACCCCGAGTCGCCGTCCTACGCCCTCGACATGGTCTCCGTCGTCGAGTCCACCCTCGACGACCCGCGACAGATCCTTGTCGCCCAGCAGAACAAGGCGCGCGGCGAGGCCGTCGCCGCGATGAAGGCGGACGGCGTCGAGTACGAGGAGCGCATGGAGCGCCTCCAGGACATCACGTACCCGAAGCCGCTGGAGGAGCTGCTCTTCCACGCGTACAACACCTACCGCAAGAGCCACCCCTGGGTCGGCGACCACCCGCTGTCGCCGAAGTCGGTCATCCGGGACATGTACGAACGAGCGCTGTCCTTCACGGAGTTGGTGTCCTTCTACGAGCTGGCCCGCACGGAGGGCATCGTGCTGCGCTACCTGGCCAGCGCCTACAAGACCCTCGACCACACCATCCCGGACGACCTCAAGTCCGAGGACCTGCAGGATCTGATCGAGTGGCTCGGCGAAATGGTGCGCCAGGTGGACTCCAGCCTGCTGGACGAATGGGAGCAGCTGGCGAACCCGGAGGAGATGACCGCCGAGGAGGCCCAGGAAAAGGCCGACGAGGTCAAGCCGGTCACCACCAACGCGCGCGCCTTCCGCGTCCTCGTCCGCAACGCCATGTTCCGTCGCGTGGAGCTGGCCGCCCTCGACCAGGTCGAGGAGCTCGGCGAGATGGACGCCGACG
Source organism: Streptomyces sp. NPDC002076 (assembly GCF_053593835.1). Lineage (NCBI taxonomy): Bacteria > Bacillati > Actinomycetota > Actinomycetes > Kitasatosporales > Streptomycetaceae > Streptomyces > Streptomyces sp. NPDC002076. Next base: position 115,309 of record NZ_JBSFDI010000011.1, on the reverse strand, counting down.
CCGGATGGGACGCCGACGCCTGGGGCGAGGCGATGGACAAGTACTGGGACGAGTACGACGACCTCGGCACCGGTCCCGACGCCCGTGGCCCCAAGCTGCTGGTCATCAACGAGGAGCCGGCGAACGGCATCTGGCGCGTCCGCCAGATCTTCGACGACCCGAACGGCGACCACGACTGGGGCATCAGCGCCGAGGTCGATCTCGCGGCCTCGGACGCCGAGGGCCGTGCGATCGTCCGCGTCACCGACGTGGGCCAGCTGTGAGCGGTTTTCGACCAGTTGTGAGCCAAGGAGAATTCCACCGATGACGAACCCGGCCGAGCGACTGGTCGACCTGCTCGACCTGGAGCAGATCGAGGTCAACATCTTCCGTGGCCGAAGCCCCCAGGAGTCGCTCCAGCGGGTATTCGGCGGCCAGGTGGCGGGCCAGGCACTGGTCGCCGCCGGCCGCACCACGGACGGCGACCGCCCGGTGCACTCGCTGCACGCGTACTTCCTGCGCCCGGGCCGCCCCGGCGTGCCCATCGTGTACCAGGTGGAACGGGTGCGCGACGGCCTGTCGTTCACCACGCGCCGGGTCACGGCCGTGCAGCAGGGCCGCACGATCTTCAATCTGACCGCCTCCTTTCACAAGCCCGAGGAAGGACCGTTCGAGCACCAGCTGCCGCCGGCCCGTGAGGTGCCGGACCCGGAATCGCTGCCGACGGTCTCCGAGGAGATTCGCAAGCACCTGGGCGCGCTGCCGGAGCAGTTGGAGCGGATGGCGCGCCGCCAGCCCTTCGACATCCGCTATGTCGACCGGCTGCGCTGGAACGCCGAGGAAACCAAGGGGGCCGAGCCGCGCAGTGCCGTGTGGATGCGCGCGGTCGGACCGCTCGGTGACGACCCGCTGGTGCACACGTGCGCGCTGACCTACGCCAGTGACATGACCCTCCTGGACGCGGTGCGCATCCCCGTCGAACCGCTGTGGGGAGCGCGGAGCTTCGACATGGCCTCGCTGGATCACGCCATGTGGTTCCACCGGCCGTTCCGCGCGGACGAGTGGTTCCTGTACGACCAGGAGTCGCCGATCGCCACCGGCGGCCGGGGCCTGGCCCGCGGGCGCATCTACGACCTGCAGGGGCGTCTGCTCGTCTCGGTCGTCCAGGAGGGCCTGTTCAGGTCCCTCTAGCGAGCCGACGGCGGGGCCGGCGGCCGGGTGGTTCAGACCCGCGCGGGCCGATGGCTTCTGCGCCGCAGCCAGGCACGCAGGCCACGGTCGGTCCGCGTCCCGGACTGCTCGGCCGGGCGGTGTCCCCGGTGGGCCGACGACGGCGCGACCGCCGGCACCGTCGGCGGCCCGTGCCATTCGAAGGCTCGGGCCACGGGCTGGTCCTTCGACTCAGGCGCCCCCGGCAGCGGTCCACCGCTCGCCCCGGACGCCACTGTCACCGGCCCGCCCTCCGGCTCGGGCGATCCCAGCAGCGACTGCCGGGACACCCGGGCCACGGCCGGCACCGCCCCGGTCTCCGACGGCACTGCCGGCTCCGTGGGCCGTGTGACCGTGCGGGCCGTGGGCGGGACGGGCCGTGCGACTGCTCGCATGCTCGGTGCGGCGCACCGGGCGGCCGGGCGCGGGGCCGGTGAGAGGGCGCGCGCCTCCTGGAGCACCTGGACCAGTTCGCTGCGGAGCCACTCGATCTCGTCCGCGTCCTGCGCGGTGGCGATCCGCTCGGCGAGGTGCGTGGCAGGCGATCCCGGAATGCCCTGACCGGGCGGCGCGGGCCGGAACCGATGCAGATGGGCGCGGTCGTACGGATCCTTGACGAGATCGGCGATCTCGATGGGCGGGAGGAAGGCCGCCACGGCACCGGCCCGAATCCACGGATCCTCTGCCTGCCGCAGCAGGAACCCGAGGTGGCGTCCCCGCCAGTTGCGGGCGCGCAGGTCCACCCCGGCCTCCAGCTGGCCCCGCAGGCTCTCGGGCGTCCGCCCCTTGAGCAGGTGGGCGTTCTCGGTGCCCGAGATGAAGTGCCGCAGGTCTTCGGCCAGATACAGCCAGACCACGGCTCGGTACCGGTTCAAATACCACTTCACCGGCACGAGCAGGCCCAGTCGGGCGAGGCGGGTGAAGCGCCCGGCCGGGATCTTCATGAGCGCGGCGCCCCCGGTGGTGCCCACCACCCGCACGCGCTCGTGGAGAGTGTCCGGGTAGCCCTGCTGTGCGCGGAGGCGGTCGATCTCCGCGCGCTCCACCCTGCGACCTCCTCCCCCGCCTTCGTCGGGCACGCTCCGGATGAGGCCGAGGTGCACGGCGAGGTCGAACTCGCCTCGTTTGAGGCCCAGTTCCCGCGCGGCGTGGCTCGGGGTGCAGATGGTGGGCCGGGGCGGGCTGAAGGTGCTTGCCGACATGGTCGAACTCCCCCGTGGAGTCGGGGCTCACGCCCTGTGCGTTCGCCGTGCACACACCGTAGCCAATTCGGTCCAGGACGTGGTGACCCTGTGGATAACTACGCGACAACTACGCGACGCGAGGAGAAACCGCTGGTCAGGCGTCAGCGAGGGGGGTGCGCTCCGGTTGCCGGGCGTCGACGCCGAGGTGCTCGCCGACGCGATTGACGAGCAGGGTCATCTCGTAGGCGATCTGGCCGATGTCGGCCTCCGCGCCGCTGAGCACGCACAGGCAGCTGCCGGTGCCTGCCGCGGTCACGAACAGCACCGCGTCGTCGTACTCGATCATGGTCTGGCGTACCCTGCCGGCGCCGAAGTGGCGTCCCGATCCCTTGGCGAGGCTGTGCAACCCGGATGCCACGGCGGCCAGATGCTCGGCGTCCTCACGGCGTAGACCCGTGCTCGCGCCCGTGACCAGCCCGTCGTTCGACAGGACCAGCGCGTGCCGCACGTCGTCCACGCGCTCGGTCAGATCGTCCAGGAGCCAGCCGAGTCCCTGGTTCTGCGCCATCTCCGTCTCCCCGCGTGATGTCTCCCCCCTGGCTGGAGGAACTCCCCGCCAGCCTTCCCCACGTCCGGCGTCCGGGCAAGCAGGATGGGCGCATGGCACAGAAGATGACCGACGAGGAATGGCGGGCGTTCGTCTCGCAGGGCACCCGGACCGGCAAGCTGTCCACCGTTCGCGCCGATGGGAGCCCTCATGTGGCCCCCATCTGGTTTCTGCTGGACGGGGACGAACTGGTCTTCAACACGGGCAAGGACACGGTGAAGGGGCGCAATCTCGCCCAGGACGGGCGGGTCGCCCTGTGTGTGGACGATGATCGGCCGCCGTTCCACTTCGTGGTGCTCAACGGCCGGGCACGGCTGTCGGAGAACCTGGACGAGCTGCGTCACTGGGCCACCCGGATCGCCGCCCGGTACATGGGTGAGGACCGCGCCGAGGAGTACGGCGCCCGCAACGGTGTTCCGGGCGAGCTGCTGGTCCGGGTTCCGGTCGACCAAGTGGTGGCCGTGAAGGATGTGGCGGCCTGAGCAGCGGGGTCAGCCGACCGAGTCCAGGAGCCGGGCGGTGTGCATCCGCCCGGCGTACTCGACGAGCCGGATCAGGACTTCCTTGCCGGAGTCCCGGTCGCGGGCGTCGCACAGCACCACCGGGGTACCGCGGTCGAGGTCGAGGGCCCGTGAGACGTCGTGGGCGCCGTAGGTGCGGGCGCCCGTGAAGCAGTTGACGGCCACCACGAACGGGATGCGCCGGTGCTCGAAGTAGTCGACCGCGGGGAAGCAGTCCTCCAGGCGCCGGGTGTCCGCGAGGACGACGGCACCGAGCGCACCCTGGGACAACTCGTCCCAGAGGAACCAGAAGCGGTCCTGTCCCGGTGTGCCGAAGAGGTAGAGGGACAGGCCGGAGCGGATGGTGATGCGGCCGAAGTCCATGGCGACGGTGGTGGTGACCTTCTGGTCCACGCCGTCGGTGTCGTCCACCAGCTGCCCTGCCTCGCTGAGGAGTTCCTCGGTGCGCAGCGGCCGGATCTCGCTGACGGCCCCGACCAGGGTCGTCTTGCCGACGCCGAACCCACCGGCGACCAGTATCTTCAGCGCCAGGGCGGCGGTGTCGCCGACGGCTTCGGAGTGCTCGGTGACCATCATCACTTCTCTCGGGAGGGCCGGCTGCGGTCGGCGTCCGTCTGCTGCGGGCGCGAAGGCAGCATGATGACAACGGAGCGGCACCTCCGGGCTCTTGGACCGGAATGCACCTGATGTGACTGACCTGCGTCCGGTCTGAGGCGGAACGCGTACGGATCGGGGCGCTGCGTGGCGCACGGCGGCTTCGGAACGTTCATCTACAGCGCTCGCAGTCCCGCGATGACCTCGCGCAGAATCCGCTCATCGGGCAGGTGGGCCGGCGGCACGGGACGGCTGATGACCACGCAGCCGAGTTCCAGGAGGTCGCCGAGGAGCACCCTGACGACGCCGACGGGAAGGTCGGCGTCCGCCGCGAGTTCGGCGACGGACTGTGTCTCCGTGCGGCACAGCTCGATCAGGGTCCGGTGCTCGGGGCCGAGCGCGGCGTCCTCGAGCGCCGGTGCCGCGGGGTCGAGGGTGACAAGGGCGATCAGGTCGAAGCGCACCCCGGTGGGACCCGGCTGGGTGCGCCCGCCCGTCATCGCGTACGGGCGCACGAGTGGTCCGGCCTCGCCGTCGTACCACTGGCTGCCCGGCTCCCACGGACCGGCGCTCTGGTTCTCGGTCATCTGTGCCGCCTGTTCCCGGTCATCCGGCTGCGGGCGGCTGTGCGGCGACACGCGGGGGCGTGTACAGGTGCTCGCCGACCCGTTTGACCAGGCGCGCCATCTCGTAGGCGACCAATCCGATGTCGGCGGTGACGGCGGTGAGCACCGCGAGGCAAGAGCCGTCACCGGCGGCGGCCACGAAGAGGAAAGCGTCGTCCATCTCGACCATGGTCTGCCGCACGCCGCCCGCTCCGAAGTGCCGTCCCGCGCCCTTGGCGAGGCTGTTGAACCCGGAGGCCACGGCGGCGAGGTGCTCGGCGTCCTCCCGCGCGAGGCCAGTGGAGGCGCCGACGGCCAGCCCGTCGTTGGAGAGCACGACAGCGTGCCGTACCTCGCTCACGCGCATCACCAAGTCGTCGAGCAACCAGTCCAGTTCGCCGGAGCGCTGGCCGGCACTCGTGTTCGGGTCCTGGATCATGCCGGGTCTCCTTCGCTGCTGTCACTGCCCGTTTCGGGTTCCGGGGCGGCGCCGCGCCCGGGCTGTCTGCCGCCGCCGCGCGTCCATCCGTCGCGGTAGGCGGCCATGCGGTCCCGCACCAGTTCGGGGGTGCGCCGTTCGTCGCCGTGCCGTGGGGTGTCCCGCGTCGGCGCTTCGGGGCGCTGCTGCCGGAGCTGGGGTGCGAGGCTCGCCTGGCGCACACGGCGTGGGAGGTTGTCGGAGCTCTCGGAGTCGTTCGGCGGTCGGTGCAGCCTCAAGGCGGTGACTCCGGGGGGTGGGGTTTCGTCTCCGGATCCGTGCGGGGTCGGCTCGTCGGCGGCGCCGTGCGGGCCGGGAGCGGTGGCCGCGAGGGCGGGCCGGTCCGACCGTGCGGCGACGGCCGCCTGGTGCGGACTTGTGCCGGGCACGCGCGCGTACTCGGGTTCCGGTGCCTGACGGGACTGCTCACCTTGGTGGGAGAGACGTTCCGCCGCGCCGCCGTGCAGCAGGGCGGTGGGCAGCAGGACAACCGCGGTGGTGCCTCCGTAGGGGGAGGTCCGCAGATGCACCTTCACGTCGTGCCGGGAGGCGAGCCGGCTGACCACGAACAGTCCGAGCCGGTCGCTGTCGAACAGGTCGAGGGCCTCGGACTGTTCGATGCGCCGGTTGGCCTCCGCGAGGGTCTCGGCGCCCATGCCGAGTCCCCGGTCCTCGATCTCCAGGGCGTAGCCGTTGCCGACGGGTTCGCCGGTCACGCGCACGCGCGTGTGGGGCGGGGAGAACTGGGCGGCGTTCTCGACGAGTTCGGCGAGCAGGTGGGTGAGGTCGGCGACGGCGGTGCCGATGACACGGGCTTCGGGGAGCTGACGCACCTCCACGCGCGCGTAGTCCTCGACTTCCGACACGGCGGCCCGTACGACGTTGGTCAGGGACACCGGCATGCGCCAGGCCCGGCCGGGTGCGGCGCCGGAGAGGATGATCAGGCTCTCGGCGTGCCGCCGCATGCGTGTGGTGAGGTGGTCCAGGCGGAACAGGTCGCTCAGTTCGTTGGGATCGTCCGAGCGGCGCTCCATGCTGTCCAGGAGGCTGAGCTGGCGGTGGACCAGTACCTGGCTGCGGCGGGCCAGGTTGACGAAGACGCCGGAGATGCCGCTGGCGAGTTCGGCCCGTTCCACGGCGGCGCGCAGGGCGGCGCGGTGGACGGTGGTCAGCGCTTCCGAGACCTGCGCCGTCTCGTCCTCGGCGGGTGGTCCGGCGGGCGCCTCCGCCTGGATGTCGATCTCCTCGCCCGCGCGCAGTCTGCGCATCGCCTCAGGGAGTTTGCGGCGGGCGATCTCCAGGGCGTCGTTGCGCAGGCTCACGAGTTCGACCACGAGACCGCGTCCGATGCGGACGGAGATGACGAGCGAGGCGACGACCGCGGCCAGGCCGAGGAGCACGGCCGCGCCGGCGGGGCTGAGCAGGCCGCGTGTGAACGGGTCGGCCCGGCCCGCGACGGCCCGGCCGGTGTCCGCCGCTATGCCCTGCATGCCGTCCTGCACGCGCGCGTGGGCGGCGTTCCAGGCGGCCTGCGTGGCCCCGTCGGCCGGCTTGCCACCGGGCCCGGCTGTGATGATCTTGTCCTCGGTGGCACCGAGAGCGGTGTAGACGTCGCTGTCGGCCAGCTCCTGCCAGGCGGCGCGCTGGGCGGCGGGCAGATCGGCGACCGCGGCCTCGGTGAGGGTACGACGCCCGGCGACGGCGGCACCGAACAGCCGCAGCCACTCGCCCTGCAGTGGCCCGGCGGTGCGTGCGCTGCCGAGCAGGGTGTCCTCCTGGGCCAGTGCCTCGGCGGCCCGGCTGAATTCGAGCAGCACGCGCGCGTCCGAGCCGACGTCATCCCGCTGGATGCCGGTGAGGGCACCGTCCACGGCGAAGGCCGCGCCAATGGTCTTCGTGTACTGCGCGTACACCCTGTCCCAGCCGGTCTTGCGGTCGAGTACGGCCGTGCGCAGGGCGCTCAGGTGCTCGGCACCGGTGACGAAGGCGCCGAGGCGCGCGGAGACACCGGCCGGCAGTTCCTCGCTGTCGGCGACGGTGTTGTTGTCGCCGAGCCGCAGTTCGGCCACCGCCCGGTCGGTGCGGGCGGCCAGGCTTCGCAGGTCGGTGCCGTCACCCGGGCCCGGCGCGGTGGCGTAGCGCACGGCTGCGGTGCGCTCGGCCTGGAGGGCGGAGACGGCCGCGGCCAAGGGGCTGCGCAGTTCGGCGTCGACCCGCTGGGACTGCCGTAGCCGGGCCACGTCCTGGGCGGTGGTGACGGTGGCGTACGCCCACAGGGCGAGGAGGGAGACGACCGGCACCATCAGCAGGCTGACCACCTTGGCGCGCACGGTGCGGGGGCGCAGATGCCGGCGGTTGCCACGCGTGCGTGCCTTGGCCGGTGGGGCGCCGAGCGGGCGGTCGGCCTCATCGGCGGCGGGCGGTCCGGCGTGTGCGCGGCGGCCGCGCGGCGGATGCGCTGGAGTGCCGGCTTTCGGGGTGGTACGGGGTGGGCGCATGGCCTCCTCGCTCGGAACGTGGGTCGGGGCGCTCGGGCCGGGTCCCGCTAGCGGGCGATGCTCTCGACGGGCCGCTGAGCGGAGGCGGACGCCTCTCGCTCGTCGGCCGTGGGCGAGAGGGCGACGAAGGCCGCGGTGATGAACAGGTAGGACCCGAGGCCGACGGCGAGGGGGAAGATGAACTGCATCGCCGTGGCCCCGGGCAGGGTCTCGCCGGAGGGAGTCACATGCACGCTCACCGCGAACATCCCGGTGAAATGCATGCTGCTGACGGCCGCTCCCATGACGAGGGAGGCGACGGTGACCGCGAGGGGCGACTTGATGTTGAGCCCGGCCCACAGGGCCGCGGTCGCCGCCACGACGGCGATCAGCACCGACACTCCGACGAGGAGGGGGTCGTACCTGATGTCGCCGTGCAGCCGGACCGCCGCCATGCCCAGGTAGTGCATGCTGGCGACGCCCACCCCGGTGGTGAGGCCGCCGAGCAGGAGCGCCCGCGTGCGGTCGCGGCTGTAGCCGACGGCGAAGACGCCGGCGCAGACGACGACCATGGCGACGAGGAGACTGAGGATGGTCAGCGGCACGTTGTAGCGGATGTCGGTGCCGCTGACGCGGAAGCCGAGCATGGCCACGAAGTGCATCGTCCAGATGCCGGTCCCGATGGCGGAGGCCGCGGTCACGAGCCAGTTGCGGCGCGAGCGGCCGGTGGTGGCGAGCGCGCGCACGGTGCAGCGCAGTCCGAGCGCGGCGCCCACGCAGGCCATGACGTACGACAGCACGGGGGTCAGCCAGCCGAAGGCGGCGTGGTCCAGGTGTCCCATGGCCAAGGGACGCTAGGGGGGCACGGGCGCACAAAGGGGGCGCATTTCGAAAGCTGTTGGAATATGACACACAGATGCGACGGAACGATCGGGTCCGGCCCGAACATGTGCGCCTAGGTATCCCCCCTGGCAGTGAGGAATCATGCGGAACATGAGCGACGACCACACACACGTTCAGGATTTCTTCACCGCCCGTGCGGCTGACTGGGACAGCAGGTTCCCCGATGACGGTCCCGCCTACGCGGCCGCTGTGTCCGATCTCGGACTGCGGCCGGGCGACCGGGTGTTGGACGCCGGCTGCGGCACGGGGCGCGCCCTGCCGCCGCTGCGGGCCGCCGTGGGACCCTCCGGTGTGGTGCTGGGTGCCGATCTGACGCCGGCGATGCTCGAGGCCGCGATGCGGGCGGGCCGCGACCGGAACGGGCACCTGCTGCTCGCGGACGTCGCCGCGCTGCCGCTGCGGTCCGGGGCGCTGGACGCCGTGTTCGCGGCCGGCCTGATCGCCCATCTGCCGCGCCCGGAGGAGAACCTGCGGGAGCTCGTCCGCGTGGTGCGGCCCGGCGGCGTGCTCGCGCTGTTCCATCCCATCGGTCGCGCGGCTCTGGCGGCACGCCAGGGCCGGCGGATCACACCCGACGACCTGCGCGCCGAGACCAACCTCGGTCCGCTGCTGGCCCGATCGGGGTGGAACATGACGTCGTACGTCGACGAGGACGCCCGTTTCCTCGCGCTCGCGGTGCGGCGGCGCGTGGACTGAACGTTCTGTCGCTGAAGGGTGTATCTGCACGGGATCGGCTCGATGTCCGCCGTCCAGCACGCGCACATCGCCGCCTGTGCCGAACTCGTCCGGGCTCCGTGGCCGCGCCGCGCCACGCGCTGAGGCTGACCGAGGAGGGCGGGCTTCTTCCACGACGGCGACCGGCCGCTGCGCGCCGAGGAACTGGACGACCCGTTCCGGCGGGGTCGCCTCACCATCGCGCGTGCCACGAGCCGGGCCGAACCGGCCTGGCTGCGCGACACCCTTGCCTCACTCGACGACGTCGGCCGCAGAGGGGTCGCGGTGCCGCACCGGGCAGCCGCGCAGCCCGGGAACCGGGTGGGTGCCCAGGTCCGCCGGCCGGTAGCCGTCCGGGTAGCCCTTGATCTCCCGGTTCTGGCGGGCGAAGTGCGGGTCACGGCGCGGCGGCAGCAGCCGGACGAACCGGCCACGCGCGCGGACGGCCCGACGCACGAACGCCGAGGTGGCCGCGCCGGGCGGGGTGTAATCGAAGGCGCGCAGCAGCGGCTCGTCGAGCAGCGCGAGCGTCGCGGTGCGCAGCAATGGCGCCAGAGCCCGGGGATACCAGGACGCCATCAGGTCGAGTGTGGCGTCGGAGACCCGCCGGGACTGCTCGTCCCAGCCGAAGTGTTCCTCCTCGTACGCGTCGAGGAGTGCCTCGAACTCCTCGTACGTCTCGGGGATGCCGGGAATTCCCATGTGCCGGCCCAGGGTGCGGTAGTACTCGGTGGCGGCGACGATCTCGTGCCGCGACAGCCGCCGCCAGCCGTAGGCGTCGATCCAGCGCCTCGGCATCACGACGAAGGTGCTCAGTACGTACCGCATGTCGTCGTCGCTGATGTCGTAGCTGCGGTGCATCTGATTGATGCGGCGGATCGCGGTACGGCCCTCCTCAGTGGCGAAACCGTGCTCGACGACGGTGTCGAGGAGCAGCACGGTGTCGTCGTACCGCTTCTGCGGGCGCTCGGTCAGCTCCGCCGTCCGCGCGAGCAGCCGTCCGATGCTCGGCACGGCGTACGTGCGGTACAGGGCGAGCTCCAGGGCGCGGGTGTAGTCCCAGGGGAACTCGAACGCCACACTGAGCCGGTAGATCTCAAGTGCGTCCGTCACCGGGTCCAGCCGACGGATCTGGCCGAGCCGCTCGAAACGCTTCATCGCGTCGTCCCCCTTCTGCCGCAGAAAGTCCAACTCTACGTTGAAAGGGAGCAGATGAACGATCGACGATGACCCCGTTCGGGGGGAGGGTGGTCCGCGTGTTCGGTCCGATACGCAAGTACGCCGCCAGACTCCGCACCTCCACGTACCCGCAGCCGACAGGCGCTCGGGAGGGACGCGCGCACAACTTGTTCGAAGCGGCGGCCACGTACGTCGTGGCGCGTGCGGAGGACGATCAGGACCGGATCGAGGAGGCGGCGGCCTGGGTGTCGCCGGAGGCGCTGTCGTTCGGGGTGAGCGAACTCGCCTGCCGCGCCGTCCTCGCGTTGGCCCGGGACCGCGACGAGTCGCCCGCGGCGGTGGCACGTGATCTCCTCGGGCTGCGCACGGGCTGAGCGGAAGCTCCCCGTGCGCCGTGGTCGTTTCGCCCCCGTCCAGGCGGAAACCTGCAGGTCCGCGTGGTGTGAGCAGTCGTGACAAGCGGCTTCCGCTCGCACTAGGGTGCGCGCCGTTGGACGAACCACTGGGAGGCAGGGATGGCCGGAACCGACGAGGAGGCCGTCGCCGCCGGAGACGATGCGCTGTACGTGCTGACGGCAGTGCTGCTGACGCCGGCGCAGTTTCCGAGCGTGCTGGGCGACGACTATCCGGAGGCGTGTGCGGCGCTGGGACTCGCCCCCCTCGCCGACGGGTACGGCCTGGTGCTGGGCCAGGACGGCGACGGTGCGCGCTGGACGGTCGTGATCGACGACGTCTCGCTGGTCGCCGTGGCGATCGCGTCCTGGGACTGCGGTATGGAGTACGAGCTGTCCCCGGACGAGCGCGCGGTCGTGGCCGCTCTGCCGGGCTGGCCGCTGGCGGTCGCCGTCGCGGCTCCCGGTGTCCCCGCCCCGCACGACCCCGATCCCGAGGTGGCGAACCGGCCCGCGCTGAGCCCGCCGGACACCAGCACCTGGGGACCGGCCCAGCGCCGCCTGGGCGCCGACGAGATAGCCCTGCAGTGGGCGTCGTGGCGGGATCAGATCAATGACGAGGAATTCTCCATGCCGGACGGGCAGGCGGAGCCGGCCGGGCGGGAGAAGCCCGGCGAGCCGAAGGCCGAGGAGTTGTCGCCGGAGGGCGGCCAGGGCGTGCCGCAGGGCGGCCACCGGGGAATCAGGCGCGTGCTCGCGGAGGCTCGCGCCTACGTCGAGTCGCCGCCGCCGCTCGGCCGGGTGCGCTCGTCGTTCGCGCCCGGTGACGCCCGTACGCTGCGCGCGGACGGCCCGGGCTGGTCGATCGTGGCCCGCACCGACGACATCGCCTTCGTCCTGCTCGACGACGAGCCCGGCGAGGTCCTACCCGTGGGCCGGGGCCCCGAGCTGCCCGGCCTGCTGGAGGCACTCGACAAGATGGCCGTACGGCCCATCTGAGGCCGGACGGCGGCGGGACCGGCACGGCGGGAGCCGGAGCGCCCCTACGACCCACCACCTGACGGCCGAGGCCTCCTCACGGCCTGCCGCCTGCCGCGCATACGGTCGCCGCTCGAAGTGCCACAAGCGGCGGCAAGCGCACCATCCGGGGCCGGACGACCGCAGGCCCGCCGCCGCCCGAGGCTCGACGACCGCGCGGCCCGGGCGGCGACCGGAGGCCGGACCACCACCGCACGACCCCGACGACCGCACCGCCCACGCGACCCGGCGGGACCACGACCGCACCACCCACGCCAGGACCCGAGCCCGGACGATCACCGCGGCCCCGCCGGGCGCATGGCCAAGCCGACGCGCGGACCTGAGGCGGCCGAGAACGCCGCCCACCCCGCCGTGTTCCGCGACGGCCGTGCGGCCAGTGCTGAACCCTGGTGGCCGCGCGCTGCGAGCCCCCGGGCACGTACCCAGCGCTGCCCCGGGGGCCGGGCGCGCCCCGAGGCCGTCCGGCTCCCGCAGTCAGCTCTGCTCGCCTCCTGACGGCCTCCGTGGGCGGGAAGCCGGCGGCTCAGGCATTCCAGCAACCGGCTCTGTCCGCGGAGCGGGCGGTCCCGTCAGCGGCCGAGTTCCTTGCGTGTGACCCTGCGGAGCCTGCGCCGCTGTGACGGGTCCAGCGCCAGATACGCGGCCACCGGCACCCCGACCACGATCAGGAACGCCACCCACCAGGGCAGCCAGATCAGCAGGATCAGACCGACCGCCACACCCCCGACGGCGATCTTCGCGTTGTTGGACATGAGCGTCGCCTCCTTCGCGGCCACTGCCGCTCTCTGCTCTGAAAACGGCCCCCCGCTCGCCGCGGTTCCAGAACTCGCCCCTGAGACATCCCTGAGCCCCACCCCTAGTGGATGAGGTTCGCCGCCGTCGTGAACCGATGCGCGGCCTCGCGCGCACCGGACAGGACCGTGACAGCACTCCCTGCCCCATCGTGCTCCTGAGCGGAGGAGTTCCCAGCATGTCGTGCCCGTGAGTGCCACGATCGCCGGCCACCGCTCGAACAGATTGTGAAGTGGCCCGGATCATCACGCCAGTATGCCGGGGCGTCCTTCGGCGTGCTGTACGGCGGAGGCGTGGGCGGCCGGCGACATCCTGCCTCCGTTGCCCGAGCTGCCGGGTCTCCCGCAGACGCCGGGACGCCGCCGTCCCTCGCCGCCGGGACGGCACCGGCGCCCGGCGTCGACTCGCTGGCGCTGGAGAACCTCGAGGGCCGCACCGCGGTGGAGGCCTACCGGCTCATGGCGGAGGTCCTCCGCTCGGATCCTTGGGACGGCACTGCTCTGACGTCCGGCGAGGACGCCGTGCGGCTCGCGTGCGAAGCGCCCTCCGGGGCCGTCACCGAGCGGCTCGCGGAGAGGTCGGGCCGCGGTCGCGAGGGGCTGGCGACGGCTGTCCGCGCCTGGCGTGCCGGGGGTGTGGCGGCGCTGACCGTGCTCGACGAGGAGTGGCAGGTGGAGGTCGTGTTGCTCGCACGCGCGTGTGCGTCGCTCGAAGCTGCCGGGGAGGAGGACGAGCGGCCGGCGTTCGACGCACACGGCAATCGGCGGACGGTTCCGGGCGAAGGGGTCCGGCTACGCCTCGGCCGGGACGGCCGCTGGTGGCCGTGTCGCGACGAAGCCGGTCAGTGGGTTCCTGCGGGCGGGCCGGACGGTGATCCGGCGACGGCACTGGCGGCGGCACGGCTCGGCGCCGAATCGGAGGATTCATACGCTTCCTGACACACCGTCATCACAAACCACCGTGTTCCGATGAGCGGCCGACGCCGGCCGTTCACTCCGCGGTCGTACGGCGTTCCTCATGGGGCCCAACTCTGGCCGCTGTCAATGAAGTTGTTCCCAGGAGGCCCGATGTCCTCGCATGATGCCGGCCGACGCCGCGTCCACCGTTCTGTCGCCATGGGCCTGCCCCTGGCCCTGACGGCCGCTCTCGTGGCCGCGGGAACGGCCACGGCTGCGCCGTCCCGCGACGCCCGCGTCATCCGCACCGCGACGCTCGGCGAGATCCCGCTCGGCGCGTTCAGCAACGCACTGCTTCCCGGCAGCGTCGACGACGATCACGGGGTGAAGCTCGGCGGCATCGGCAGTGACATCTATCCGGCGGGGCGCAAGGGCGAGTACTGGACGGTGACCGACCGCGGGCCCAACGGGCAGATCAAGGTGGACGGCAAGAAGCGCCGCACCTTCCCGGTGCCGGGATTCGACCCCGCGATCGTGAAGATCCGGGTCTGCGGAGACACGGTCCAGGTCGTGGACGCGATCCCGCTGACCACCTCATCCGGGAAGGCCGTCACCGGGCTGCCCGATCAGCAGGGCCGCGACGAGGCGCCGTACACCTACGACGCGAAGACGCCGCTCTCGTACAACCCGAACGGGCTCGACACCGAGGGCATCGTGCGCGCCCCCGACGGGACGTTCTGGCTCGTCGACGAGTACGGCCCCTCGCTGATCCACGTCTCCGCGCGCGGGGAGGTGCTCACCCGGTACGTACCCAAGGGGCTCGGCCTGACGGGCGCCGACTACCCGGTGGTGGAGGCGCTGCCGTCGATCTTCCTGCACCGCAAGATCAACCGGGGGTTCGAGGGGCTGGCGCAGCTTCCCGACGGTGATCTGGTAATGGCCCTGCAGAGCCCGCTGTCGCTGCCGGACGCGGACGCCGGGGACGCCTCGCGCACCACGCGGCTGTTGCGCTTCTCGCCGCGCGAGAAGGCCGTCACCGCCGAGTACGCCTACCGGTTCGACCCGGTGAACGTGCTCGACCCGAGCGAGGACGACACCTCCGAACTGAAGATCTCCTCCATAGTCGCCGTGGGCGGTGACCGGCTGATCATCGAGGAGCGCACGGACAAGGCGGCCCGGCTGCAACTCGTCCGGCTGGGGCGCAAGTCGAGCATTCTCGGCGGACCCTGGGACGCCGACACGACCTCGCCGTCACTGGAGCAGCTGGGCGATCCGGCGGCTGAGGGTGTGCCGGTGCTGGACAAGCGGCTCGTGGTCGACCTGAACAAGGTCGACGGCGTGCAGCGGAAGATCGAGGGCATCGCGCGCGTGGACCACGACACGCTCGCCCTGATCAACGACAACGACTTCGGGATGACCGACGGCCCAGGCGCTTTCGACGCGCAAGGCCGACTGGTCGACAGCGGGATCAAGACGAGCGTCGTGTACGTCCGGCTGCCCGAGACACTGTGAGGTTCCCCGACCGGACAGTCCGGAAAGTGGACTGACGGCGGGCCGGGGTGCGGCACGTACCGCACCCCGGCCTTTCGCGCGTTCAGCCTCGCGCGCCCAGCAGGTGGTCCATCGCGAGCTGGTCGAGCCGCTCGAACGCCATGCCGCGCGCGGCAGCGGCCTCGACGTCGAAGTCCTCGAAGGCCGAACTGTCCGCGAGCAGCGCCTCCAGGCCGTCGGCCGCGGTCGGCTGGGCCAGCTGGTCCAGCCGCGAGGCACGCAGCGCCTCCTGGACCTCCGGGTCGGCGCGGAAGGCCGCGGCGCGCTCCTTGAGGATGAGGTAGTTGCGCATGCAGCCGGCCGCCGAGGCCCACACCCCGTCGAGGTCCTCGGTCCGCGGGGGCTTGAAGTCGAAGTGCCGCGGGCCGTCGTAGCCGGCGCTCTCCAGCAGGTCGACCAGCCAGAACGCCGCCCGCAGGTCACCGGCACCGAACCGCAGGTCCTGGTCGTACTTGATGCCGGACTGGCCGTTGAGGTCGATGTGGAACAGCTTGCCCGCCCACAACGCCTGCGCGATGCCGTGCGGGAAGTTCAGGCCCGCCATCTGCTCATGGCCCACCTCGGGGTTGACGCCGTACAGTTCGGGGCGCTCCAGGCGCTCGATGAAGGCGAGCGCGTGGCCGACGGTGGGAAGCAGGATGTCGCCGCGCGGCTCGTTCGGCTTCGGCTCGATCGCGAACTTCAGGTCGTAACCCTGCGCGGTGACGTACTCGCCGAGCAGATCGAAGGCCTCCTTCATCCGGTCCAGCGCTGCGCGCACGTCCTTGGCGGCGCCCGATTCGGCTCCCTCGCGGCCGCCCCAGGCGACGTACGTCTTCGCACCGAGCTCGACGGCGAGGTCGATGTTGCGGATGGTCTTGCGCAGTGCGTAGCGGCGCACGTCGCGGTCGTTGGCGGTGAACGCGCCGTCCTTGAACACGGGGTGCGTGAACAGGTTGGTGGTGGCCATCGGCACGGTCATGCCTGAGGCGTCCAGGGCCTGGCGGAACCGTTTGATGTGCGACTCGCGCTCGGTCTCCGACGACCCGAACGGGATCAGGTCGTCGTCGTGGAAGGTCACCCCGTAAGCACCCAGCTCGGCCAGGCGCTGCACCGTCTCGACCGGGTCCAGGGCGCGGCGGGTGGCGTCGCCGAACGGATCCCTTCCCTGCCAGCCGACGGTCCACAGGCCGAAGGTGAACCTGTCCTCGGGGGTGGGCTGGTAGCTCATGCCGCGGCTCCTTGCTGCGTTGCGACTATTTCGTCATGGCCGTTTACAAATTAGTATGCGCTCGCGCCTCTGGGAAGAGACAAGATGTCTTTGTCCCGCAGAGTCGCGGAAAGTCACGGAAATCGCGGAACGTCGCGGAAAAGGGAGAGCCCGATGTCAGCAGCCGAGGGTCCGCTCGTCGTCGGCGTGGACACATCCACCCAGTCCACGAAGGCACTGGTCGTCGACGCGGCCACCGGCCAGGTGGTGGCGAGCGGCCAGGCACCGCACACCGTGTCCGCCGGCGCGGGCCGCGAGAGCGACCCGCGTCAGTGGTGGGATGCGCTGTGCGAGGCATTGCGCCAGTGCGGTGACGCGGCGCACGAGGCGGCCGCAGTGTCCATCGGCGGCCAGCAGCACGGCCTGGTCACCCTGGACGAGCGGGGCGAGCCGGTGCGTCCGGCGCTGCTGTGGAACGACGTCCGCTCGGCGCCGCAGGCCCGCCGGCTGGTGGAGGAACTGGGCGGTCCGAAGGCCTGGGCGGAACGCACGGGCAGCGTGCCCGGGGCGTCCTTCACGGTCACCAAGTGGGCATGGCTGGCCGAGCACGAGCCGGAGTCGGTCCGCGCGACCAGGGCAGTGCGGCTCCCCCACGACTACCTCACCGAGCGCCTGACCGGGCAGGGCACCACTGACCGCGGCGACGCGTCCGGCACCGGCTGGTGGGCGTCCGGCACGGAGGCGTACGACGCGGAGACCCTGGCGCACGTCGGTCTCGACCCGGCGCTGCTGCCCCGGGTGGTGCGGCCGGGCGAGGTCGCCGGCACCGTACGGGACAGCCATGACCTGCCGTTCTCCAAGGGCACGCTGGTCGCCCCGGGAACCGGCGACAACGCGGCTGCGGCGCTCGGTCTCGGCCTGCGGCCCGGTACCCCGGTGCTCAGCCTCGGCACGTCCGGCACGGTGTACGCCGTCTCCCGGCACCGTCCGGCCGATCCGACCGGCACGGTGGCGGGGTTCGCCGACGCGCACGGGGACTGGCTGCCCCTGGCCTGCACCCTGAACTGCACGCTCGCCGTGGACCGCGTCGCGACGCTGCTAGGCCTGGACCGCGAGGCCGTGGCGCCCGGCGGCGCCGTGACCCTGCTGCCGTACCTGGACGGCGAGCGCACCCCCAACCTGCCGAACGCCTCCGGCCTGCTGCACGGCCTGCGCCACGACACGACCGCCGGGCAGCTGCTGCAGGCCGCGTACGACGGCGCCGTGCACGCGCTGCTCGGGGCGCTCGACCTGGTCCTGGACGAGGACGCGGACCGCAGCACCCCGCTGCTGCTGATCGGTGGCGGTGCACGCGGGCGGGCCTGGCAGCAGACGGTACGGCGACTGTCCGGGCGGCCGGTCCAGGTCCCCGAGGCCCGGGAACTGGTCGCCCTCGGGGCCGCGGCACAGGCCGCCGGCCTGCTGACCGGCGAGGACCCTGGCGCCGTGGCCCGCCGTTGGAACACGGCCGCAGGACCGGTGCTGGACGCCGTGGAGCGGGACCAGGAGACGCTGGAGCGGATCACCGGGGTACTCTCCGACGCGGCCCCGCTGCTGGAGCGGGGGACCAAGACCACGCCGCAGGCATGAGCCGGGCGGCAGACACCGAGGACTGAGTTCAGGCATGACCGCACCCCTGCACGAGGCCCGTCCGCCGGGCGCCGGCCGCGTCCTGCCGGACACCCAGCAGGGCATGCGCCGGCGCAACCTGGCCCGTGTGATGCACGCCGTCAGTGCGGAGGGTTCGCTGTCGCGGGCCGCGGTCGCCTCGCGCATCGGGCTGACGCGGGCGGCCGTGTCGACGCTGGTGGACGAGCTGATCCGGTGGGGTCTGCTGGAGGAACTGGGTCCGGAGCGGCCGGGCCGGGTGGGCCGGCCCGGGTCGGCGCTCGCGGTGAGCGGCCGCGGTCCGGCCGGGATCGGGGCCGAGATCGGCGTCGATCACCTCGCGGTGTGCGCGGTCGATCTGCGCGGGGCGGTCCGGGCGCGGGCCCTGCGGCACGGCGCGAACCGGGGCCGGGCGCCCGGACCGGTGGTCGAGGAACTGACCGAGTTGGTGCACCGGGTCATCGCCGAGGCGGAACGGGAGGCCCTCTGGCCCGCCGGGCTCGCGGTCGCCGTACCCGGACTCGTGGCACGGGACGGCCGTACCGTCGTACGTGCCCCGAACCTCGACTGGCACGACGCCGACCTCGGCGCCCTGCTGCCCGAGATATGGCCGCTGGCCGTGGACAACGAGGCCAACTTCGGTGCGCTCGCCGAGTTGTGGCTCGGCGACGGCACCCCGCGTGACTTCCTGCACGTGTCGGCCGAGATCGGCATCGGCGCCGCGGTCGTCGTGGACGGCGGACTGCTGCGCGGCACCCGCGGCTTCGCGGGCGAGCTGGGTCATGTACCGGTACGGCCGGACGGGCCGCCCTGTCCGTGCGGCGGCCGGGGCTGCCTGGAGCAGTACGCGGGCGAGGAGGCGGTGCGGCGCGCTGCGGGGCTGGAGCCGCGCGAGGACCTGGTGGGCCTGCTCGCGGGGCGCGCCGAGCAGGGCGACGCCGGCGTACGGGCGGCCCTGCGGGAGGCCGGTACGGCGCTCGGTATCGCCCTCACCGGGGCGGTCAACCTCCTCGACCCCGAGACGGTGGTCCTGGGCGGTGCTCTGGCCGGCCTCTCCCCCTGGCTGCTGCCGTCCCTGGAGACGGAGCTGACGAGCCGCACGGCAGGCCCGCCCTGCCCGGTGGCGGTCTCCCGGCTGGGCCCCGAGGGCCCCCTGCTGGGGGCGGCGCACTCGGTCGTCCGGGCTGTGCTGGACGATCCGGCGGTGGTCGCGGAACGTCTCTGACGGCCCGGACCGACGCCGGGGGCTCCCACGCCGCCCGGAATCGGGGCGTCGCGGCTGCCGGTGTTCACTCGCTCGGGTGGCGGGGTTTTCCACAAGTGGAGGCCTCTCCACGGATGTGGTGTGCGCTCTTCTGCCCAACCCGCCCGCGCCGTACCGTGATTCACGCGAGGCACAGCCGACGGCTCGTCAGGTCGTCGGCGTGCCGAACGGTTCACGGTATTTCACACACGTTCGGGTGACAGTGGGCTGACAGGCATCGGGGGACACACATGCACGAGGAGAGGACCGGGGCGCTGCGGCGCGACGCCGTCGGGCTGCGCGAGGTGCTGTTCCAGAGCGTCACGGCGATGGCGCCGGCGGCCGCCGTCGCCGCGTCGATCCCGGCCGGTGCCGCCTTCGCGGGCGGCAGCCTGCCGCTGGCGGTGCTGATCGCCCTGGTGGCCTGTCTGTTCACCGCGTCGTGCGTGGCCGAGCTCGCCCGGGAGCTGCCGGCCGCGGGCTCGGTGTCCACCTATGCGGCGCGGGGGCTGCACCCCGCGGTCGGGTTTCTCGTCGGCTGGGGTTACGTCTTCGTGGAGATGCTGGTGCCCACGCTGCTGCTGCTCCAACTGGGCTTCACGGCGGCGGGCACGCTGCACGAGGAATGGTCCTCGTATCCGGCGGACCTGTGGTGGCCGTGGTCCCTGGCGGGCGCCGGCATCATCGCCGTCGCCGGTTACCTGGGCGTCCGGGCCTCGGCCCGCTTCGGCACCGCCCTCGGCGTCTTCGAGATCCTCGTCTTCCTGGTGTTCGCGGTCCTGCTCATCGGCAAGGCGGGCGACGCCAACACCCTGTCGGTGTTCGGCACTTCGCACACCGCCGACGGTTACGCGGGGATCAGTGGGGTGTTCGCCGGGTCCGTGTACACGGTGCTGGCGTTCGCGGGGTTCGAGGCGGCGGCGCCGCTCGCCGAGGAGACACGCGATCCCCGGCGGACGATGCACCGCGCGGTCCTCGGAGCGGCCCTGGGCATCGGCCTGTTCTATGTGATCACGACCTATGCGATGACCGTCTACTTCGGCCCGGACCGCTTCGCGAAGTTCGGCGCCTCCGGCGCGGCCTCCTGGGACGGTGTCGCCCGGGCCTCCTTCGGCCTCTTCTGGGTGCTGGTCTTCCTGGCGGTGATCAACTCCACGATCGCCAACGCCAACGCGTGCGCCAACGTGTCGACCCGTACGGCGTTCGCCCTGGCCCGTATCCGGGTCCTGCCCCGTCTGCTCGCCACGCTCCACCCCCGGCGCCGCTCCCCCGTGGCCGGGATCGCACTGCAGGCCCTCGTGGCGGTCGGGGCGGTCCTGGGACTCGGTTTCGGCTACGACCCCGTGACCGCGTTCCTGTTGCTCGCCACAGTGATCGTCACGGTCGTCGTCGGTGTGTACATCGTCGTGAACCTCTCCTGCACCGGCTACTTCCTGCGGGCCGGCCGGGCCGCTCTCAAGCCGGTACGGCATCTGCTGTTCCCGGTGCTCGGCATCACGGCCTTCGTCCCCGCGCTGCTGACGGCCGCAGGCCTCCCGGTCTTCGACTTCGTCACCGAACTGACGGCCCCGGTGTCCTACGCCGGCCCGATCGTCGGCGTCTGGATGGTGGCCGGAGTGGTGGTGCTGCTCCTGCTGATACGGCGGCACCCAGAGCGCATAGCCGAGACCGCTCGGGTGCACCTCGACACGTACGACACGGCCGGTCCCCGGCAGAACGGGACCGTACCCCGCTGACCCGCCGGTGCCGTACGCAGAGCCACCCCGTCGGCCTGCGCAAGCCCCCTTCCCCACGAACGCTCCCGTCAGAAGGGACCACCTCCACGATGGCCGACCCCCGGATCCTCACCGTGCGCCCGGAACCGGACGACTACCCTGGACGTTCGGCGGCGCACCGCCCGTGGCGCGGATCGCGCCCGGCACGGTTCTCGACCTGTACACGGAGGACTGCTTCGCCGGCCGGGTGCGCTCCGAGAAGGATCTCGTCTCCGAGGTCTGCGAGTTCCCGTTCCTGAATCCGCAGACCGGCCCCTTCCATATCGAGGGCGCCGAGCCCGGCGACACGGTGGCCGTGCACTTCGTGTCGATCGAACCGGCCCGCGACTGGGCGGCGTCGACGACGGTCCCGCTCTTCGGCGCGCTCACCTCCACGCACACCACTGCAACCCTGCAGCCCCCACTGCCGGAACGCGTCTGGATCTGGCAGCTGGACCGGGCGCGGCGCACCGCCCTCTTCCAGGCGCAGGACAGCGACATCGAGGTGGCGCTGCCCATGGACCCCATGCACGGCACGGTGGGCGTGGCCCCCGCCAATCTCGAGGTGCGCTCGGCCCTGGTGCCGGACGCGCACGGCGGGAACATGGACACACCTGAGATGCGGGCAGGCGTCACCTGCTACCTGGGCGTCAACGTCGAGGGTGCCCTGCTCAGCCTCGGCGACGGGCACGCCCGGCAGGGCGAGGGCGAGACCTGCGGCGTGGCCGTGGAGTGCGCGATGAACACCGTGGTGGTCGTCGAACTTCTCAAGGATGTCGCCACGCCGTGGCCCCGGCTGGAGTCGGACACCCACATCATCTCGACCGGCTCGGCCCGCCCGCTGGAGGACGCGTTCCGGATATCGCAGCTGGACCTGGTGCAGTGGCTGGCCCGTGACTACGGGTTCAGTGAGCCGGACGCGTACCAATTCGCAACCCAGGCGGTCGAATCCCCGTTGGCCAACGTGTGCGACACGAACTACACGTGCGTGGCCAAGCTCCGCAAGGAATGGCTGCCGGCCCGCGAGACATACCGGGGCGTGCACGCGCGCCTGCGAGAAACCGCGCGGACCCTGCGCGGCTGACAGCGACCACGTCCCCGAAGGCGCGCCCCCGGCTTGCGGCGCCCCCACTCCCCCACAACTCCGGAAACCCCCCACACCCCGAAAGGCACCCGCCGATGGACATGGACATGGACCTGGCCGGACCTACCCGGCGAAGAGAACCGCTGCACCCGGCGAGCCAGGCCAGGCCCCGCCTGAGCAGACGACTCCTGCTGAAGGGTGCGGCGCTC
This sequence comes from Streptomyces sp. NPDC002076, assembly GCF_053593835.1. Classification (NCBI taxonomy): domain Bacteria; kingdom Bacillati; phylum Actinomycetota; class Actinomycetes; order Kitasatosporales; family Streptomycetaceae; genus Streptomyces; species Streptomyces sp. NPDC002076. The sequence continues at coordinate 93,064 of NZ_JBSFDI010000011.1, read as the reverse complement.
GCCGCCGTCCCCTATGCGCTGCTCCCCGACCCACGCGCCGGTGCGCAGTCCGAGACCGTCGACTACCCGCCCGCCGAGTGGCAGTCGGCGAGCCCCTCCAACTACACCGCGTCCGACCGCCCCGGCAGCTACCCGATCGATCGCGTGATCATCCATGTCACGCAGGAGACGTACTCCAACACCCTGGCGATCTTCGCCAACCCGCAGAAGAAAGTGTCCGCGCACTATCTGGTCCGCTCGGCGGACGGGCACGTCGCCCAGTGCGTGCACGAGGCCGACATCGCCTGGCACGCGGGCAACTGGGACTACAACATGCGCAGCATCGGCATCGAGCACGAAGGCTGGGTGGACCAGCCGGCCTACTTCACCAACGCCCTCTATGAGCAGTCGGCGCGGCTCACGGCGGCGATCTGCGACAAGTACGGCATCCCGAAGGACAGGGAGCACATCATCGGCCACTACCAGGTGCCCGGCACCGACCACACCGATCCGGGTCCGTACTGGGACTGGGTGCGCTACCTGAGGCTGGTCAACTTCGCCTAGCCGGAAGACGATGGTCGCGGGACCGATGTCACTGTTTCACCGTCCGGGGAGGCCGGGTTGACCGATCCGTGGGTGGCCCTGGAGCCGGGGGCCGACCCCGCCGAGCGGGTCCGTGTGCTGCGCCGGGCGCACGAGACGTTCACCACGGCGGGCACGGTGCCGCGTCCGGTGCGCTCGGTGGTGGCGGAGTCGTGGCGGCGCAGCGCTCGGGCCGGTGTCGGGCCGGACGGCACCGCCAGCGTGGAGCTGACCGACGGCGACCTCGGCGCATACCGGGCGGAGCACCCGCTGGCGAGGGTGATGCCGCTGTTCCGGGAGCTGCTCGGCACGTTCGCCGCCGACGGCGAGCATCTGCTGGCGGTGTGCGACGCGCACGGCAGGCTGCTGTGGGTGGAGGGGCACCCGGCGACCCGGCGCCGGGCGGACGGCATGAACTTCGTGCCGGGGGCACGCTGGTCGGAGAGCGCGGTCGGCACCAACGCCCCGGGGACCGCGGTCGCCGTGGACCGGCCGGTGCAGGTGTTCGCCGCGGAGCACTTCATACGGCGCGTCCAGCCGTGGACGTGCGCGGCGGCACCGGTGCACGATCCGCGTACCGGGCGGGTCCTGGGCGCCGTGGACATCACCGGCGGGGACGGGCTGGCGCATCCGCACAGTCTCGGGTTCGTGCAGGCGGTGGCGCGGGCAGCGGAGGCGCAGCTCGCGCTACTGGAACCACCGGGGAGCGCGGTGGACACGCCGTTGCTCGGCGCGCTGGGCCGGGACGAGGCGGAGTTCGTGCTGGACGGCAGCCGGATCCGGCTCAGCCGTCGGCACAGCGAGATCCTCGTGCTGCTGGCCCGGCATCCCGAGGGGCTGAGCGGTGACGAGCTGCTGTGCGCGCTGTACGCGGACGAGTCGGTGACGCCGGTGACCCTGCGTGCCGAACTGGCCCGGCTGCGCAGGCTGTTGGGTTCGGGTCTGCTCGCCTCGCGGCCGTACCGGCTGACGGCCACGGTCGAGTCGGACGTCACCGTGGTGGAGCGGCGGCTCAGGGCGGGCACGGTCACGGCGGCGGCGGAGGCGTACAGCGGTCCGTTGCTGCCCGGTTCGCAGGCGCCGGCGATCGTACGGCTGCGGGACCGCCTCGCCGCTGAGCTGCGGACGGCACTCGTCGCGCACCGCGACCCGGACCTGCTGGCGGACTGGGTGCACGCGCCCTGGGGCGAGGACGACCTGGAGGTGTGGCGGGCGCTGGCCGCGGTGCGGCCCAGCGCGCCGGTGCGATCGCGGCTCGCCGCGCTGGAGGCCGAGCTGACGGCACCGGCCGGCCGGACGCGGGGGCAGGCCCGCGGCGCAACGTGGTTGCAACGTCCGCCCGCCTAGCCTCGCGCCCGAGAGCTGCCCAACGGCGGGCAGCGCTGCACCGGGAGGCAGACCAGCATGACTCGTTACGCGGCGCCGGGCACCGAAGGCGCGATCGTCTCCTACCAGGCGCGCTACGACCACTTCATCGGCGGGGAATACGTGCCGCCGCTGCGCGGGCAGTACTTCGAGAACCCGTCGCCGGTCAACGGACAGCCGTTCACCGAGATAGCGCGCGGCACCGCGGAGGACGTCGAGCGGGCGCTGGACGCGGCGCACGAGGCCGCGCCGGCGTGGGGCCGTACGCCGGTGGCGGAGCGCAGCGACATCCTGCTGAAGATCGCCGACCGCATGGCGGCGAACCTCGAAGCCCTCGCGGTGGCGGAGAGCTGGGAGAACGGCAAGCCGGTCCGCGAGACGCTGGCGGCCGACATCCCGCTGGCGATCGACCACTTCCGATACTTCGCGGGCGCGATCCGGGCGCAGGAGGGGTCGCTGGGCGAGATCGACGACGACACGGTGGCGTACCACTTCCATGAGCCGCTCGGGGTCGTCGCGCAGATCATCCCGTGGAACTTCCCGATTCTCATGGCGGCGTGGAAGCTCGCGCCGGCGCTCGCCGCGGGCAACGCGGTCGTCCTCAAGCCGGCCGAGCAGACCCCGGCCTCGATCCACTACTGGGTCAGCCTGATCGCGGACCTGCTGCCGCCGGGTGTGCTGAACATCGTCAACGGCTTCGGGGTGGAGGCGGGCAAGCCGCTGGCGTCCAGCCCGCGCGTGGCGAAGGTGGCGTTCACCGGGGAGACCACGACCGGGCGGCTGATCATGCAGTACGCCTCGGAGAACATCAAGCCCGTCACCCTGGAGCTCGGCGGCAAGTCACCCAACATCTTCTTCGACGACGTGTGGGCCCACGACGACGACTTCCGCGACAAGGCGCTCGAGGGTTTCACCATGTTCGCGCTCAACCAGGGCGAGGTCTGCACGTGCCCGTCCCGGGCGCTGATCCAGCGCGGTCACTACACGGAGTTCCTCCAGGCGGCGGTCGAACGCACCCGGCAGATCAAGCCGGGCCACCCGCTCGACACCGACACGATGATCGGCGCCCAGGCCTCCAACGACCAGCTGGAGAAGATCCTCTCCTATCTGGACATCGGCCGGCAGGAGGGCGCGAAGGTCCTCACCGGCGGTGAGCGCATCGAGTACGACGGCGAGCTGAAGGGCGGCTACTACGTCCAGCCGACGATCTTCGAGGGCGACAACCGCATGCGGATCTTCCAGGAGGAGATCTTCGGCCCGGTGGTCTCGGTGGCCTCCTTCGACGACTTCGACGACGCCATCAAGACCGCCAACGACACGCTGTACGGCCTCGGCGCGGGTGTGTGGACCCGGGACGCCAACACCGCCTACCGCGCAGGGCGCGCGATCCAGGCGGGCCGGGTGTGGACCAACTGCTACCACGCCTACCCCGCGCACGCTGCGTTCGGCGGCTACAAGCAGTCCGGTATCGGCCGGGAGACGCACAAGATGATGCTGGAGCACTATCAGCAGACGAAGAACCTGCTGGTGTCGTACTCACCGAAGAAGCTGGGCTTCTTCTAGACGCAGGAAATGGGCGCCTGACCAGGGCAGATGCCTGGCAGGCACCCCTTCCTGGCTCGCCCTGAAGGGGTGTTACGCACAAGGCCGTGATCAAGAGGGCGAGGTTGTGCATTCGGGCCGCGGCCTGGAGTCCCTCGGCGGTGCGGAAGCTCTGCGCCACGCGACGCTCTGGCCGGCGATCCAGAGCTTCCCGAGGCCGGGCGAGACAGCGGTCGTCGAGCTGGGCACCTCGCTCTTCGGAGCGCAGGTGATGCGGCTAGCGGCCGGGGCGACGTTCATCGGCCGGCCGCTGTGGGCCTCCGTCGGGTACGCCCTGCCGGCGGCCCTCGGCGCGCAGCTCGCGGCGCCCGGGCGGCGCACGATCCGGCTGCAGATCGACAACGGCCGCTACGCCGTCGAAAGACGGCTTCACGGTGGGGAACGGCGGTACAGCCGACATTTCCCGGTGGAGCTGGGCCTGCGCCCTGCTGCCCCCGTCGGACGTCCCGGACGTGCTCGAGCGAGCCACGGAGCAGTCGCTCGCCGCCGCCGATCCCGACCCGGCACGCTGAACGCCGATGACACCCGGGCCGTCGGCGCGGTGCGCGCTCAGGGGTGAGTACGTCCTGCGCCGTGGCGTGAAGACCCTGACCGCGGCGGTGCTCACATGGCGGCTCATCGCCTTGTGGTTACCGGGGCAGCAACAGTTCCTGGGCGTGGGCACTGCGTTGGCCGTGGCTGTCGCCGCCGCCTGGTCGCTGGGGGTCACCGCTGGAGCCATTGCGGCCGTCCTGATGGCGGGTGCTGCTCACCGGTGGACGTCGTAACGGCGAGGGCCGCCTCCACGTCGCATCGACTGCGGTGATCACTCTGACGGCTGCCGCAGCGGCTCCGGTGGGACATGTGGTCGGCCCCGCGGTCTCCGCCCTTGTCGGCGCCATGGTGGTGGCGACTTCCTGCCGGTTGGCAGAAGTCCGCCACCCTGCTCATCTTGTGGCGGCTTTTCCAGGTTGAAAGATTCCCCGCAGCGTGGGCGCTGTTCGGGGGCAGCGCCTTGTCTTTGCTTTCCCCGAGTTCGCTTGCAAGAAGTGGAGTGCCCATGAAACGGCGGAGACGAGCGTTGGCTCGCGGCCTCGCCATAGCCAGTGCGGCCGTACTGCTCGCCGCACCCGAGCAGTACGCGTCGGCCACCGGAGCGCAGACCTCTGCGGTCGATTCCGGTGCGAAAGGTACGGCTTCGGGGAGCGCGTTGCCCGGCATACCCGGGTCCTCGGCGCTCGGTCCGTGGCGCTCGTTCCAGCAGCCCATGCCCGCGCAGGCGGCGAAGAACGGCCCGCACCAGGTTCTTGTGGTGCTCGGCTCGGCCACTCACGTGACCGGCAAGTCGCTGGGCAAGAACCGCAGTTTGCAGGTCCGCACCCCGCTGACCTCGGACACCGCGGTCAACTCCGCACTCCACCGGTCTCACGCCGTCTCCATGCGGCCGCTGGTGCCGGGTCTCACCGCCGCCCAGGCCCGGCAACTGCACTCAGCCGCCCGGGCGAAGCTGGGATCCGCTGCGATCGACCTGTCCAAGGTCCAGGTCGTCCAGCTGGCCGGCGGCGACGCCTCGGCTGCCGCCCACGCGCTGGCCGCCGCACCCGGGGTCGTCTACGCCGAGCCCGACCGGACCGTCTCCCCCATGAACACCGGCGCCGTGCCGCTGCCCTCCTCAGTCGGCGCCACCGCGGGGAAGGCCGACTCGTCGGCGAGGGAGCAGGACAGCGGTGCGACCGGCACCGACGGTGTGCCCGGCAACGCGGCTCTCGGCACCTCGCTGCAGAGCTTCCTCAACGCCGGCGGCGTCGACGCGACAGGCGCCTACAGCCTGCTGAAGCAGCAGTTCCAGCAACTGCCCGGCGCCGGTGAGACCATCACCAACGTCTCGGTGGGCGACCTCACAGACGCGTCGACGCCGGACCTCGGCCCCGCGGGGCCGACGACCGTCGTCCAGAACGGCCGGCGATACCTGGACATCCCCACGATGCCCCTGATCCCCACCTACACCGCGGACGCGACCGGCGCGCTCGACCCGACCGGCTCGACCCGGGGGCAGGACTCAGCGCTGGGTGAGGTGCTGCTGGACTTCTCCGTGATGGCGCCGCTTCCGCACGACCTGCAGCGTCCGGGCATGCAGGGCAGCGGGAACTCGGACCTGCTGGGCATCGCCCCGGGGGCCGACTACCGGCTCGTCGTCCCGCAGCAGCCGACGTTCAGTCAGATCGCGGTGGCTCTGCTGGCTGCCGCCCGGCAACAGCCGCGGCCCGATGTGATCACCGCCAGCCTGGGCTACGGCACCGACGCTTTCGGGGTCGCCGGACGCTACCTGGAGGACGACCCGGTCCAGCAGTCCGTGATCGCGTCGATCGTGCAGCAGTACGGCATCACCATGGTGGTCTCGTCGAACGACGGGACCCGGCTGTTCACCAACGCGGCCGTCGGCCCCGACGGCGGCAGCACCCCGACCGACGTGACGCGCAAGGCTGCCGACACCACCAGGATCGACGACGACCAGCTGTCAACCACACCCAGCAAGGTCCTGGACTCCGGCGCGATCGCCGCGGGCGGCACCACGACCGACGACACACTGGCCGTGCCCCCGCAGAACGGCGCAGCCGCGTCGGGCAACGGGACCTGGGCGACCACCAGGCTCAACGGCTCCGGGATCTTTTCCTCGGGATTCGGCACCCGGATCGACGTCTCGGCGCCCAGTGACGGCATCCCCGCCTTCGAGCACCGAGGCCAGACCGCGCAGTCGGTGGCGGAGGTCCTCAGCGGAGGCACTTCGGCCTCCGCACCCGAGATCGCGGCCGCCGTGGCGGTCGTGCTGCAGGCCTCCCGGCTGACCGGGCAGCACCCGTCGCCCCAGGACGTCCGTTCGCTGCTGGAGCGCACCGGCCGGGCCGTACCGACCGCGCCGCAGATCGACCAGCCGCTGCACGTCGGTCCGCAGCTCGACGTCACCGCCGCGGTGCAGGCGGTCCTGGCCAAGGCGCACGGCAGCCATGTGACGGGCACGCCCCGGATCGTCCGGCTCTCCGTGGCGCATCGCCAGACCATCGGCGGGCTCGGTGGCTCCTACCTGGAGGCCACCGACCCCGGGTACATCGACCTGGCCGGACCGGGCACGGGCGCCGGCGCCACCGGTGAGGGCCTGGTGGGACCGGTGACCATCGGCGCCGATGTCACCGGCCTGAGCGACCGGGACGGCGTGAGCTACGCGCTGCGCATCAAGAACCATGAGTTCACCTCCGCTGTGCCGGCGATCCGGCTCACCCCCACGCAGCTGCTGGCCGCCGCCGGACTTCCGGTCGTCTCCGCGACGGACCGTCAGGTCCCGCTCACTTTCGAGGTGCGCCACGGCAACGAGGTGCTGACCTCCACCACTCACCAGCTGACCTTCGGCCCCACCGACGGCGGCTACGCCGAAGCACTCGCCCCGGTGGTCCAGCCCGTGGTCGAGGCGGGGCACTCCGTACAGGTGCGCTACGACCTGACCGGCGTGCGGAACGTCAGCTCGCCCCAACTGGTCGTGTCGCGGGTCGGCCACTGGAACCCCGCGTCGGCGCCCATCTTCTCCGCCGTCCACACCGCCCCGCTGACGGGACTGCGCGGCACCGTCACCGTCCCGGCCGACGCCTTCTCCGCCGGCGGCGGCATCTACGGCATCGGTGTCCTCCAGAACCCCGCGGGCGGCGCCAAGCGCGGCCCGGTGTACGGCGAGTTCGCCTCGGTCCGGGTCGACGGCGGTGACCCGTCGCAACGCCCGACGGCGCCGACCCTGGCTGCGAAGGGATCCGAGGAGTTCGGTCACCTGCTGGAGGTGAACCGGGCTGCGCCGCGATTCTCGGTGCACTACGACGTGTCGCGGGTCAAGGGTGCCACCGGCACGCTGCTGGAGTTCTCCGCACCCGGACCGAACATGTACAACTCCTACAACATGGTCAGCAACCAGAACGGCACCATCCGTGACCACAACGGGGTGGACAGCCCGGCCACGCTCGACCGCTCGCTCGCGGGCACGCGAGGCACGGCGGACCTCGACGCCCTCGCGCTCAAGCTCCCTTCCTCGATCGCCTACGACCTGCGGGTGTTCGCAGTCGACCAGCACGGCAGAACAGTCGGGCAGGCCTCGCCGACGTCCCTGCTGGCCTACGACGACGGAATGGCCCCCGACGGCACGAACCTGACCGACTTCGCGATCGTCCCCGGCGGCACGTCCGTCGCGGCGGTCGAAAGCCCCACCGGCGAAGGCTCGGTGTACGACTACGACGCCGCCACCGGAACCTATGGCCGCGAGCTGACGAGCGACCCCACGTACGGCTCCATCTACGAGGTGTTCGGCGTCGACTCCGCCCAGCACGCGTTGGTCCTGCACAAGCAGACGACCACCGGCGAGCAGTGGCTCGAGACGTACGACACGGGCACCGGCGACGCGGTCGGCAGCCCCGTCCGGGTCGATGACCAGTACGTCGTGACGGGCGGGCGGGTGGACGCCAAGCGCCACCGCGCAGCGGTGCTCGCCCACCGTTCGAGCGACCGGGCGGGCTTCGTCCTGCCCGTGGACACGGCAACCGGCGCAATGGGCACCCCGCTCCAGCTCGACCCCACTCCGGACGGGAGAACGTCGTACGGCCTGCTGGACGTGGACGAGTCGACCGGCCTCTTTTCCGCGCAGAAGACCGGCACCACCATCAACTGCGTGGCATCGATCGGCTCCGGCACGATGGCAGCGGTCAACCTGGACACCGGGACGGTCACCCAGAGCCAAGGCGGTATCCCCTGCGCCGGGGACCTCGCCGCCGACCAGAAGGGCAACCTCTACGAAACGTGGTACCACTCCTACAGCGTCAACTTCGCCGGCACCGGATACCTCGGGCAGCTCGGCGGCGGTGACCCGGTGAACGTCGGAACGGCTCAGACGCCCCTCGCGCTCGCCGTCGACGGGGAGCACCAGCTGGCGTTGCTCGCCTTCCGGTTCCCGGACCTGAAGCCCATGGGCGGCTTCCAGCAGTACGGCTTCACCGACAACAACGCCACCGGACGTATCGCCGTCGTCGACCTGAAGACAGGCAACACGGTGGGTACGGTGACCGGCGTCGAGTACCCCCTGTACGGCTCCTGGAACGGCCGGCTCGAAACACACCGCGAGCGCGTCATGCAGCTCGACCCGGCGACCCGGACGGGCTGGACGTACGCAGGCGACGGAAGCCAGATCCAGCAGTTCTCCTACTGATCCGATCCGCTTGCTCGACACCCGGGTCCGCGGGCGCCACAGCGCCCGCGGACCCGCGGCCTTGCGGTAACCGGCCATGACCCCTGGCCCCCCGGACCAGGCCCTCCTTGACGACATGGAAAATGTCGACGGGACAGCTGTGGCGCAGGAACAAAGGTGGCCGACATCCGCCGGCCGGCGGGCAGGCGACATGAAGGCGGAAAAGGCCATGACATTCAACGTGCTGGGACTGACACAGGAGACTGAGCGCGTCTACGCCGTGCTGGTCCATACGCCCCAGGCCACGGCTTCGGAGCTCGCCGGCGCCTGTGAACTCTCCGTTCCCTCCACCACGCGGCAGCTGGCCGATCTGGTCAAGGAGGGCCTGGCGACGCGGGCCACCGGTCGACCGCCCCGGTTCACCGCGGTGGCCCCCGACATCGCTGTCACCGCGCTGATCCGCCGCCGTGAGAAGCAACTCGATGAGGCCCGGTCGCAGGTGCACCGGCTGATGGAGGCACACCGGGAGGCGTCCCGGATCAGCAGCCCGGACCTCGCGGTGGAACTCCTCACCGAACGCGCCGACGTCAGTACCGCGGTGCAGTGCATGACCACCCAGGCACAGCGCGAGATACGGGCCTTCGACCGGCCCCCCTACGTCGACCGGCCTGGCAGCAACCTCGACGAGCAGATCAAGCGGCAGCGCCGGGGCGTCGCCCACCGCGTGATCTACGACCGCGCCGCCGTCGCCTGGCCGGGCCGCCTCGCGGACGACATCCTGCCCAGCGTCCGGGCCGGCGAACAGGCGCGTGTCCGTACCGAGCTGCCGCTCAAACTCGTGATCTGCGACAGCCGGGTCGCGATCATCCCCATCAGTTCGGCGCCGGGCGGTCAGTTGGCGGCGTATCTGGTGAAGAGCTCACCGATGCTGGTGGCCCTGGAGGCGCTCTTCGAGGTGGAGTGGGAGCGGGCGGTGCCACTGCCCCTGACGAGCCGCACAGCTGCCGAGGGGAGCCTGGAGAGCGGCACCGGCGAACCCGACCAGGAGACCCGCTCACTGGTGTCGCTGCTCGCGGCAGGGCTCACCGACGCCGCGATCGCCCGCGCCCAGGGCTGGAGCGAACGCACCGCCCAGCGCCGTATCCACCGCCTGATGAGTCAACTCGGGGTGAACACCCGGTTCCAGGCCGGGCTGACCGCCGCCCAGCGCGGCTGGCTGTGACCTTGCGCCGGATGGTCACTGACTCGGGAGTCTCGGAGGGCCAGTCGACGTCGGCCGGCGAGGCGTTCTGCGTGTAGCCGGCAGCAGGGTTCAAGCTCAGTCGGCCGCCGCGACTGCGTCCCTGATGAGGCGGCGGGCGGCCGCGTCGGTGCGGGCGACGTCATGGGTGACCAAGCGGTCCTGGCACAGACCGCGCAGGCCGGAGACGAGGAGCGTGGCCGCTGTCCGCGCCTGCTGTGGCGGGTGACCCAGCCGGACGTAGGCCGCGGCGATGGGGCCGATCATGACCTCGACGGTCTCGGCCGCGAGGTCGCCGTACTGCTCGGGATCGGTGGCGGCCAGGCTGAGCAGCTGGAGCAGCATACGGACCGGCCCGGACTGCTCCCCGACGGTCATCGCTTCCCACAGGGTATGAGCCGCCTTGCGCAGTCCCGCGCTGTCGCGGACGTCGTCGAACATCGCGTGCGCGTCGGGACGGCTGGCGGCCAGCGCCTGGGCCAGCAAGTTCTCACGGCTGCCGAAGTAGTACAGAAGCATGCGCTTGGTGGTGCCGATCGACTCGGCGAGCGGACTCAGCGACATCTGGGCGACGCCGTGGCGCTGGAGGTGGTGCACCACCTGCTTCAGCAGCTCGGCGCGCTTCTCGGCGTTGACGGGGCGAGGCACGCTTTGACTGTACCGACCGGTACGCGTATGGTCCAGGCAGACGTAGATGTGCCGATCGGTACGTTAATGAAGTGGCGCCATGGCGACGGTCAGGCGCGGGGCAGCCGAGAGGGGCGCCGTGAAACTGGTTGGACCGCGAACAGTGAACGACCGCCGGTACCGGAGAGGCGGCCACGGGGTGACCGGGGATCCGGTCGGCCGTGTGCCCCGCGGGCTGTGCGGCATGGCCCGCCGTGGCGGCCAGGGGGTGGTCCTGTGAAACACCAGCGTCCCCGGGGCATATCCGTGGCCAGAGTCCTCGTCGAGACCCTCACGATCCCGGCAGCACTCTTCCTCGGCCTGCTCTTCTGCTTCCCCATGGCCTTCCACCAGCCTCAGCCTCACCACGCCAAGCTCGTGATCGCCGGTCCCGCGGTGGAACGCAAGGTCGACACCGCCCTGCAGCGGCAGCATCCCGGCGGGTTCGACGTCACCGCCGTCCCAGACGCCCGGGCAGCCCGCCGGGCGGTGCTGGACCGGGACGCCGTGGCAGGCTTCGCCGCCACGGGCAGACATGCCGCCGTGCTCTACGTGGCCAAGGCCAACGGCGCCTCTCTCGAGCAGGCGCTGACCAAGGGCTTCACCCAGCTCGCGGCGCACAACCACCAGAAGCTCACCGTCGCGGACTTGGCCCCCACGGTCAGCAAGGACGGGTCCGGCGCGACCCTGGTCTACTTCGGGATCGCCTGGAACGTCCCCGGCTACATACTCGCCACGACCCTGCTGCGGGCGGTGACCTTCAACCGGCGCACGAAGCTGATCACGATCGCGGGCGTCGCCGGCCTCTTCAGCGCCGTGGGTTTCCTGGTCGGCACGGGACTGGGCCTCTTCCCCAACGACCCCGCGGCCCTGGCGATCGCCTTCCTGCTCACCACGGCCGTGGCCACGTTCTCCCTCGGCATGGCGCCCTTCGTCAAGCACTTCTTCCCCCTGGCGGGTCTGGGCCTGTACGTCGTGCTGAGCGTTCCCTCCAGCGGCCTGGTCCCCGTCCAGCTGCTGCCGGGGTTCTTCCAGGCCCTGCACGCCGTCATGCCGCTGGGCAACGCGGTCGACGCCCTGAGAGGAGTGCTGTACTTCGACGGCGCCGGGGTGCTGAAGCCGGTCCTCGTGCTGTGCGCGTGGATCACCGCCGGTTGGGCGCTGCTGGGCCTCGACGCCTGGCACCACCACCGCATGGCCGTACGACGGGGAGCGCAGGACGAGCCCGAGGACATTCCCGAACCGCCGGTGGAGGACCCCTCCCTGGAGACGCCCACACCCACCGCGCTACCGGTCCACCCCCACCACTTCGGCGAGCCGTTGCCGATGCTGGAGGGCACCGTCCACGACGGCGAACAGCAGCCCGTCCGCCATGCCGCGGTGACCGTCATGGACACCGGCGGCCGGCAGTTGGTGCGCACCACGACCAACGCGCGCGGCGAGTACGCCGTGACCGGACTGCCCGAGGGATACATCAGCGTCGTCGTCTCGCACCCCGGCCGAGACCCCCTGGTCCACCAGAAGCTGCTGCAGTCCGGAGTGGCCGTCCGGGCCGACTTCACCCTGCACGACCGGCGCAACGGCACGTCAGTCCGCGCGGATGCTCAACGCCTCGACCTCGGACACGCGAGACACGGATCCTGAGACCACACGGATGGCGCCGGCCGGGGCCGACGAGGTCGATGTGCCCTGCTCGACTGCGCACCGCGACGGTCTCGATCGCCCGCGAAACCGCACCGAACTGCCCGGCGCCCAGCGACGCGGTCCGGCCGCCTACGCCGACGTCCGACATGTCTACCGGGTCCGGTATGTGTCCCTCGTCAGCGCGGCACCCACCGCCACCTACCTCGACGCCCGCGACCAGTGGATGACCGAACAGTTCCTGCCCGAGGCTGAACAAGATGGTGCATGAACTCTCGCTTCGGGATCCATCGCTTTACGTGTCCCGGGAGCGCCGTCAGAGTAGAGGCACCTCGACGCCAGGCACGCCGCCCGACAGAACAGAGACCATGGCCATCGACCTCACCGCCCTGCGGGCCCGCTTCCCCTCCCTCGCCACCGGGCTCGCCTTCTTCGACGGTCCGGGCGGAACGCAGACCCCGCGCCCCGTTGCCGACGCCATCGCCGCGACGCTGACCGGCCCCCTGTCCAACCGGGGAACCGCCAGCCCGTCCGAGCTCAACGCCGAGCGCGCCGTCGCGGACTTCCGCGCAGCCTACGCCGATCTGCTGAACGTGCCCGCGAGCGGCATCGTCCACGGCCGCAGCGCCACGCAACTGACGTACGACTTCTCCCGGCACCTGGCCAAGACCTGGAACGCGGGCGACGAGATCGTCCTCAGCCGCCTCGACCACGACGCCAACGTCCGCCCCTGGATCCAGGCCGCCGAGCGGGCCGGAGTGACGGTCCGCTGGATCGAGATCGCCCCGGAGACCACGGAGCTCGACCTCGACTCGTACGAGCGGGTCCTGACGTCCCGGACCCGGCTGGTCGCGGTCACGGCGGCCTCGAACGTGCTGGGCACCAAGCCGCCCGTCCGCCGGATCGCCGACCGCGCCCACGACGTGGGCGCCCTGGTCTACGTGGACGGCGTGCACTACGCCGCGCACCACCTTGTGGACGTGCCCGCGCTCGGGGTCGACGTGTTCGTCTGCTCGCCGTACAAGTTCCTCGGACCGCACTGCGGGGTGCTCGCGGCGGCACCCGAGTTCCTCGAAACCCTGCGCCCGGACAAGCTCCTGCCCTCCCCCGACACGGTGCCCGAACGTTTCGAGTTCGGCACACTGCCCTACGAGATCCTGGCGGGCGCCACCGCCGCCGTCGACTTCCTCGCCGAGCTGGACCCGGGCACGGGGATCTCGCGCAGGGAGCGCCTCACCCGCTCTTTCGAGTCCCTGCACGAGCACGAACTGACGCTGCGCGCCCGGCTGCAGGAGGGTCTGGACTCCCTGGGCGACGCCATCACCGTGCACTCGAAGGCCGCCGACCGCACCCCGACGCTCCTGATGTCCATCGAAGGCCGCGACGCCCGCGAGGCCCAGGCGCATCTGGCCGCACGCGGCGTGGTGGCACCGGCCGGGTCGTTCTACGCCCACGAACCTTTCACCGCGCTCAAGCTCGAAGCCCCCGCCCTGCGCGCGGGCCTCGCCCCCTACAACACCACCGACGACGTGGCCCGCCTCCTCGACGGGCTCGCCGACTTCCTCTGACCTCGCCGGACATATGCCGAGTACCTGGCCGCGCCTGCACCGGACCTCGCACGCAAGCCGGCTACGACGGCCGCTACCAGATCCTCGGCCCGTAGGTCCGCCCGGAGCGTGCCGTCGGCCGCGCCGGCCTCCAGCAGGTGCCGCGGTGCCCCGGCGAGCCGCTCGCGCGACCTCACCGCCGTCACCACGTCGGCGTCCATCAACGCCGGCACTTCGGCGACGGCTCCGTCGAGGTCAACGACTTCCAGCAGACCGACGTCCCCGGCGTCGTCGCCCTCGGTGACATGGCCCGCCGAGCGGGCCTGCCGTTCCCCGCCGCTCAGCTGGTCATCGCGGCCGCTCAGGAGCCCTGGTGCCGGTGCTCCCCTGTCACGAGGCCACCGCCAACGGTTCCGGCTCCGGCCGGGGATTCAGGCGGCCGGATCGTGCGAGCAGCGCGACACAGCCGGCACAGAGCGCACCCGTCGACGCCAGCACCCACCACGTCAACTCCGGGTGACCGAGGCGATGGGCGGCGTCCCACACCGCACCCGTGGTCAGGTTCCCCACGGTGATGCCGAGCCCGGAAACGGTGTTGTAGAGCCCGTAGTGCGTGGCGACGAGCCGGCCGCCGGCGAGCGAGACGACGGTGTCCATCTCGAACGGGTACGCCGCGGCCGTGCCCAGCCCGAGCAGGGCCACCGCGGTGAACAGCGGCAGCAGTGCCAGGATCCAGTCCAGGAGGCCGGACCTGCTGCCGACCACCAGGTCCGTCAGCGCCAGCGGCAAGAAGGCCGCGCCCATGAGAGCGATGCCGTAGACGATCGCACGCTGCGGGCGCCGACGGCCCCGGGCCCATGCGGTGATCCTCAGCTGTCCGACCACGGCCACGGCGGCAGATACCGCGAACAGAGCCGTGGTCACCGCGTCGCCGCTACCCGGCGCCACCCGATGGGCCTGGAGCGGCAGCGCCAGATAGACCTGGAAGGACAGTACGTAGGAGCCGATCATGGCGAGCGAGAACAGCAGGAAGGGACGGTTGCGGATGACGGTGCCCCAGTCGGCGAGCACTCCGCCCTGTTCGTCCGAACCGGTGGCCTCATGGCCGGGCAGGAAGCGCAGCTGGACGACCGTCAGGGCGAGGAACAGCGCCGCCGCCACCGAGCAGACCAGCCGGAAGTCGGTGGCCAGCAGCGCCAGCCCGACGAGGGGGCCGACGAACATGCCCGCCTGGTAGAAGACATTGAAGGCAGCGAACGCTTCCACCCGCCGCTCCCCTGCTTCCTGGGCGAGACAGGCCCGTACGGCGGGGTTGAACAGCGCCCCCGCGAATCCGGTCGCGGCCGAGGCCACCACGAGGGCGGGCAGGGCGTCGACGAAGCCGAGGAGGCCGAAGCCGGCGGTGCGCAGCAGGCATCCGGCGATGATCGTGGGCTTGTAGCCGAGCCGGTCGGCGAGTGTGCCGCCGACGAGGAACATGCCCTGCTGGGTGAGGTTGCGCACCCCGAGCACCAGGCCGACCGCCCAGGCCGCCATGCCCAGTCCGTCCGCCAGATGCACGGCCAGGTAGGGCATCAGCATGTAGAAGCCGGTGTTGATGGTGAACTGCTGGACCATCAGCAGCCGGACGCACCCGTTGAAGGAGCGGAACTGCGTGACGAGGAGCCTCATCGGACAACCCCCTCCGGCACCGCGACGTTCGTGCACCGGGTCCACCGCTCGACCACCCGTTCACCGCTGTGCGCGATCTCGTCCGGGTCGGCCGCCGGCCGGCTCCCCAGCAGGTCATGGGCGCGGCAGTACTCGTCGCTGTAGACGGTGTTCCAGTAGCGGTGCACACCGTCGGGGAAGATCGCCACGATGCGGGTGTGCTCCGGCTGCGTACGGGCGATCCAGTTCGCGACGAGGGCGACCGCTCCCACACTCCAGCCGCCGCTGGCGTAGTGGCCGCGGGCCAACCGGCGGCAGGTCCACACCGCCTCGCCAGGGCTCACCCAGTGCGCCTCGTCGAAGGCCGCGTGGTCGACGTTCCCGGGATGGATGCTGCTGCCCAGGCCGCGCATCAGGCGCGGGCCGGCGGGCTGGCCGAAGACGGTGGAGCGCACCGAGTCGACGCCGACGAGGCGCAGCTGCGGGTTGAACGTGCGCAGCGTACGGGCGACGCCCGCCGAGTGACCGCCGGTGCCGACGGCGGCCACCAGGACGTCGACCCGGCCGAGCTGGACGATCAGTTCCAGGGCGAGGGCGGCGTACGCGGCAACGTTGTCCGGGTTGTTGTACTGGTCGGGGCACCAGGCCGCAGGGGTGCGCGCGAGCAGCGCGCGTACCAGCTGCCGGCGCGCCTCCTGCCAGCCGCCCACCGGGTGCGGCTCGGTGACCGCCTCGACATGCGCCCCGAGTGCGCCCAGCTGGTGCACCATCAGCGGCTCCATGCCGGGGTCGGTGACGAGGGTGACCGGGTGGCCGTAGGTGATGCCGGCCAGGGCGAGGCCGAGGCCGAGCGTGCCGCTGGTGGACTCGATCACGGGTGCGCCCGGTGCGAGATCGCCGCGCTTGCGTGCGGCAGCGACCATGTTGAGGGCCGCGCGGTCCTTGAGGCCGCCGGGGTTGGCGCTCTCCAGCTTGGCCCAGAAGCCACGCCCGGGCGGATTGAAGGGCTCGCCCACCCACAGGACCGGGGTGTTGCCGACCATGCCGGCCGGCGACCGGCGCGGGGCTCCGGCCGGTTCGGGGAGTTCGTGCGCTGCGAGGAAGGAGCTGATGTCGCGCGAGGAGATGCCGCGCAGAGCTGTGCTCATGGAGTCGTCCTTCTGCGGCCCGTGGTTGCCATGGGCCGTCGTGTGTGCCGTACGGAGCATGCGCAGGGCCCGGCGGCGTGACCCTTCCGGGGATCACCCTCGGGGCACGGCCGGGGCAGCTCTGTCAGGTACGGCTGACGCAGACGAGGCGCAGCAGATGCAGTCCGCCGGAGTCCGGCGGGGGTTCCGGGCCCGACCCTCCCGGCGGTGCGCCGGGCAGCAGCAGGTCGCCCGTGCGGCCGGTCCGGATGAGGACGAGCAGCAGCATCGCCAGGATCAGGGCCGCCGAGGATCCCCGCAGGTCGGCCGGCCGGTCGGCCGGGTCGCAGCACGCGGTGCCGTGGCCGGGGTGGTCACCGGCGTCGTGGTCCGCGGAACGGGCCGCGGCGTCGGATCCGAGCGGCGGGGCGCCGGCGCTCGGGGCCGCACTCGTCATCGCCATGCTCTCCGCCACGGTATGCGAGTGGGCGTCGGCATGGTGCAGGGCGCAGGAGACGACGTGGGCCATGAGCATCAGCGCCAGGCCCACGAGGAGGGCAAGGGCCGGCGTACGCCTCTCCAGGCGGCCGGCCGATTCCTGCGGCATGCGAAAGATCGTATGCAGCTCGACACGGTATGGCAGCTTTCAGCGACGTTCGGGTGAATTATCAGAGCTCCTTGTGAGGCGGAACGCGAACCGGCGACCGCACTGTGCCGGCTTCCGAGCCTGACTAGGGCCGGTAGACCATCCCCGGTTGGGCCTTGGCCGGGGCGAGGAGCTGCGACACCGTGACAATCGTGTAGCCGCGCTGTTCGAGCGCCTTGATGATCCCCGGGACGGCGGGCACGGTGCCCTTGTGCAGGTCGTGCAGCAGGATGATGCCGTCGCGGTGAGTCTGGTCGAGCACCCGCCTGGTGATCAGGGCCGAGTCGGTCGTCTCGTAGTCCTTGGCCGTGACGCTCCACAGGACCTGTGCCAGGCCCAACTCCTTGCAGATCTTGGCCACGTCACGGTTGGTGCGGCCCTGCGGCGGACGCATCAGGACGGGCCTGGTGCCGGTGATCTTCTCGATGGCGTCCTGCGTGCGGGTCAGTTCCTGACGGGCATCGGCCGTGTCGATCTGCGTGAGGATCTTGTGGTTCCAGGTGTGGTTGCCGATTTCGTGCCCCTCGGCCGCGATGCGACGGAGGATCTCGGGGTACTTCCCGATGTGCCCCTCGCCCTGCACGAAGAACGTCGCGTGCAGGTGCTCCCGTTTCAGGATGTCCAGCAGCCCGGGCGTCGTCGGACTGGGGCCGCCGTCGAAGGTGAGGGCCACGCACTTCGCCTTGCGGCAGTCGACCGCTCCGGCAGCCACCGTTCCCGATGCCTTGTCCCGGGCGGCGCGCGGCGACGTGTGATCGTACGTCGTGACCGTCAGGGCGATCGTCACCGCGACGATCACGACGACGGTCACGGCCGTCACGAGAGCGATGAGCATGCGCGACCGTCGTCTTCGGTACCAGGGCACGGGAAGCCTTTCGCTGGATCAGGGGATTGCCGACGTGTCTATTGACGGCTTTTCCGTTCCTTGGGTTCATCCGCTCCGCGGGTTCTGTTTTCGCGACACATCGACTTGACGTAGACACTCTGTCTCGATAAAGCTTGCTCCGCAGAGACCGCAGCACGCCCCGGACCATCAACCGCGACGGAGGACAGCCACGTGTCCAGCCCGTACTCCCATGCCGGTTCCGGCACGCCATGGGCGCGCCCCGACGACATGTACGCCAGCGCACCACCGTGGGACATCGGCCGGCCTCAGCCCGCGTTCCTCGCACTCGCCGACGCCGGGGCCATCCGGGGCCGGGTGCTGGACGTCGGCTGCGGAACCGGGGAGCACGTGCTCATGTGCGCCGCCCGGGGTCTGGACGCCACCGGCGTCGATCTCGCGTCCCGGGCCCTTCGGGCCGCGGAGGACAAGGCGCGCCGGCGGGGCCTCGCCGCCCGCTTCCTGCACCACGACGCCCGCAGGCTGAGCGATCTCGGGGAGTTGTTCGACACCGTGCTCGACTGCGGGCTCTTCCACATCTTCGACGACGAGGACCGGACCGCCTTCGCCGACAGCCTGGGCACCGCGGTACGGCCGGGTGGCCGCTACTTCATGCTCTGCTTCAGCGACCGGCAGCCCGGCGACCAAGGGCCGCGGCGGGTGACGAGGGACGAGATCACCTCCACGTTCGCCGGCGGTTGGCGGGTCGACTCGATCGAACCGGCCACGATCGACATCACCACCGATCCCACGGGCGTTCGGGCCTGGCTGGCCGCCCTCACCAGGATCTGACATCCGCGGGGTGTCCGAGACAAGGAATGCCATGCCGACCGCCGAAGCCCGGATCGCGACGGACCGCGCGAGCCGGTACCTCGTCCAACTCTGCCGCCACACCGCCATGATGCGCCGGATGCGGCATCAGTCACCGGCCGGGCATGGCGGCGGCCGGATGCCGGACGTTCGCCACGTCCAGTGGTCCGACACCCACGGAACCGTGCGCTTCGGCGAGGGCGCGTGGCATCTGGAAGCGGGACCCGACGCGCTGACACTGCGCGTCGAGGCCGCCGACGAGCAGGCCCTGCGACGACTCCGGACGGGGATCACCATGCGCCTCGAAACGATCGGCCGGCGCGACGGTCTGACGGTCACCTGGCGGCGCGCGCCGGCTCCCCCGGCGCCCGCCACCGATGAGGCGTCCGGTGCGATCCGGCCGGCCGAGGGCGGGAAGCGGCAGCTTCGTGGGCCCGCGCGGGTGGCCGGCCTCCTGGCAGTCGGCGCACTCGTCGTCGCCCTGCACCTCGGCGTGGCCGGGGCCGCGCTGACCGTCCCGTCGTGGACGGGCTGGGCCGCGGGCGGCGTCCTGGCCCTCATCGCGCTGAAGGTCCTTTTCATAGGCGGCCACGTCGTCCTGGGCCGCGCGGGCATCCGGCGGGGCAGGTCCTTCCTGACCCACCGCATGCCTCGGCTCGGTTCGTCCCGGGATCGACACACGTGACGTCCACGGCGGTTCACCTGACCGCCACCCATGGACGTGCTGAACGGCGGGGCAATGGCCGGGTGCACGAAGTGGCGGCCCTGGACCGAGTCGCTTCGCCGGCCGAGACACTCGGTGTTCTCCGGCCGGGCGGACGAAGGAGCCGTGCACACGTCCGCCCCGGTCAGTGAGCCTGTCCGCATGGCCGGTCTGGAAGCCGGACAGGCCCTGGCAGTCCCCCGCGCCGGTCGGCCTACGGCCGCAGGCCCGCCAGGGTGACGGCCACGAGCCGCCGCACCGCAGCCCTGGACGGCAGGTCACCGGCCCCTGCGAGGGCGTGCAGACAGAATCCGGCCAGCTCGTCCGGACTGACGTCGCCCCGCACCTCGCCCGCTTCCGCCGCCTCCGCCAACAGGCCCCGTACGAAGCGATGGAGATGCTGCTCGGCATGCGCCACATGGTCGCCTCGGTGCAGGAGCGCAGAGAACTCCGCTCCATGGCCGTGCCGCTGTTGCTGAATGAGCGCGTAGGCCTCCAGGACCGCGGCGAGCCGTTCGCCAGGCGTGCCGGCGCGGTCACGCAGTTCAGCGAGTTGATCGAGGTGCCCGGCGATCTGGCGCTCGTGCCAGGCCATCATGATCGACTCGACGTCCGGGAAGTACTTGTACAGCGTGGCCCGGCCGATGCCGCTCTGCTCGGCGATCCGGGACATCGTCACCCCGCGCAGACCCTGCTCGGCCACGAGTGCGGCCGTGGTCTCCAGCACCGCTTCCCGGACGGCGCGGCGATGCTCTTCGATCGTCTCGTTCCACAGCTTCGGCACGACGTCAGTGTACGCGGCGACGATATCGATACATTCCGCTTCCATGCAGACATCGTGTCTCGATAACTGCTGCGCCCACGTGCAGGACGCCCGGGTGCGGTGCCGGGGCGGGCGTTTTCGCAGTGGCCGGGCGATGCTTAGCAGCGAGCAGCCCTGCGAGCAGGCCGGGAGGCGCGGCCAGGTGATAGCCGTCAATCCGCTGAACAGCGCCTCGGTGCTGGCCGCCTTCGGCGCGCTCGGCGTCCTGGTGGTGATCTTCGCGGAGTCCGGTCTGCTGGTCGTCGGCTTCTTCCTGCCCGGTGACACCCTGCTGTTGCCGGCCGGTGTGCTGTGCGCCGGAAGTGCGCAGCAGCCGCCCCGGCTGGCGTTGTGGCAGGTGCTGCTGTGCGCGGCGGTCGGCGCGGTGGTGGGCGGGCAGGTCGGGTATCTGATCGGGCGGCACGGCGGACGGGCGCTGCTGGCCCGCACCTCCAGCCGCCGGGTGAAGGCGGCGGCCGCCCGGGCCGAGGAGCTGCTGGCCCGCTACGGCCACGGGAAGGCGCTGGTCATCGGCCGGTTCGTGCCGTTGCTGCGGACGGTGCTGCACCCGGTGGCCGGTGTCCTCGGGGTGCCCGTTCGGACCTTCACGCTCTGGCAGGCCGTGGGCGGGGTGCTGTGGTCGCAACTGCTCGTCCTCGCCGGGTACAGCCTCGGCACGTCGGTCCCGCATCTCGAGGACTACCTGCTGCCGCTGGTCGCCGTGGTCGTCGCCCTGTCGATGCTGCCCCTCCTGTTCGAGGCCCGCCGCGCCCGCCGCGAAGGGCGTACCCGCCGCTGAGCGCTCGGCTGAGCGTGCCGCGCTGCGCCGGGCGCGACCAGCCACGACGTCGCCGCGGACGGCGGTAGCCGCACATGAGACACAGCCCCCGCCCTTTCGGGGCACTCAGCCCACCGCCCCCCTCGCGAGCGGGCCGGTGGCATCGAGGCGCACGGCATCGACCACATCCCCGACTCCGAGCGGCGCGGACGTCCCCGCGAGCTGTTCTCGGTGTGGGCCGCCGCCAATGTGAACTACCTCAGCCTGGTCGTCGGCGGCGCGCTGGTGCTGATGGGCCTGAGCCTGTGGCAGGCGATCGCGGTGAACCTCGTCGGCAACCTGTTCTGGCTGCTCACCGGGCTGCTGGCGATCCCGGGACCGGCGGCGGGCGCCCCGAGCGAGGTCATCACCAGGACCATGTACGGCGTACTCGGCAACCGGGTCAACAACGCGGTCACCGGCTGGATGATCTCCGTCTGCTACTTCGCGCTGAACCTGGCCACGGCGGCGACGGCGGCCTTCTCGCTGGTCGCCCGGACCGGTCTGCCGGTGAACACCGCGGTGCAGGCCGTCGTCGTGGTGCTGATCGCGGCGATCACCCTCGCCATCAGCGTCTGGGGCCATGCCGCGATCATCCGGCTCTATGTGCCGATCACCCTCGCCCTGACCGCCGTCTTCGCCGTGGTCGGCTTCGTGGTGGTGCGGCACACCGACTTCGGTTACGTCCCGGACCGGCCGCTGACCGGCACCGCCCTGTGGGCGACCCTGCTGGCCGGCGTCGCCCTCATCGCCTCGGGGCCCCTGTCGTACACCACCAGCGCGGACTTCTCCCGGTACCTGCCCCGCACCGTGTCCGCCAAGGCGGTGGCGGGCTGGACGGCCTTCGGCGGCTTTCTGTCCAGCGTCCTGGTCTGCGGCATCGGCGCGTTCGCCGCGACCGCCGTGGACATGAACGACCCGGAGTCCTCGCTCCAGCGGCTGCTCCCCGGCTGGTTCCGCCCGCTGTTCCTGCTCGCGCCGGTCCTCGGCACCATCGCCCTCAACGCGCTGACCGCCTACAGCGCCGGTCTCGCCCTCCAGGCCGTCGGTCTGCGCATCCGGCGCTCCCGCAGCGTGCTCGTCGACGGCACCGTCTCCGTCGCCCTGACCCTGTACGCGCTGCTCGTCTCGGACTTCCTCGACACCGTCGGCAATGTGCTGCAGCTGACCGTGGTCCTGCTCGGCCCGAGGACGGCCGTCTACGCCACCGACACCCTGCTGCGCCGCAACCGCTACGACGGCCTCGCCCTCGGCGACGAGTCCCGCACCGGGCCCTTCTGGTACACGGGCGGGTTCAACTGGGCGGGAGTGCTGGCACTCGGAGCGGGCGTGGCCGCCTCCGCGGTGTGCGTCGACACCGCCTACACCGGGCCCGTGGCGTCCGCCCTGGGCGGCATCGACCTGGCCCTGCCGACGGGCCTGATCGTGTCCTCGGCCATGTACGCGCTGCTGATGCGCAGGCTCCGCGTCACCGGGTGAGACACCGCCCCGCGGGCTCACACCTCGCCGAGGAAGCCGGGGTCGGCCGGGCCCAGCTGCCGGGCGGAGTCGGCGGCGACGCCGAGGACCTCCCGCATCGCCACGGCCCGCCGGCTGGTCGCGGCGAGATCCCGGTGCGCCTCCTCGGTCCACAGGGGCGGAAAGACGGTGATGCCCTGCCCGAGGTCGAGGGCCGCCGCCTCCTCGCGCCAGCCCGGCCGGCGCAGGCCGTCGTAGAAGGTCTCCAGCCGGCCGGACAGCAGCCACCACACCCAGGCGGAGTGCCCCATGTCCAGCGCCTCCCACTCCAGGGTGTCGGGCGCGAAGTACGTCATCTGTCCGGGCGCGCCCGGGCGCCCGGCGCGGGCCGGGTCGTGGCCGTTGAGGCAGAACACCCCGCCGAGCACATCATGGCCGACCACGAGCCCGTCCGCCGGGTACCAGGCGGGGTCGGGCCGTTCGGGGAAGGCGTTGACCCGGCCGAGGCTCGGCAGCCCGCTCGCGGCCGAGCCCGCGCCGTACACCCGTACCCATCCGTCGTCCAGGACGAGCCCGCCGCAGTGCAGGGTCAGCGCTCCAAGTACCGAGCGCGCGGTGACCTGGAGCTGCAGCAGACAGCGCCGGCCCTCGTCGGGGTCGGCGGGCAGGACCCGTACCGGTACGGTGCTCGTGGCGAGGGCCTGCCGGAGTTCCGGCCACGCGGGATCGTCCACCCGGACCAGCTCGTCGATCTCTCGCATCCGAGGATGATCGCAGGCGGGGTCCGGCGGCCCGGCACCGGGCACGTCAACGCCGCCTGCGGCGCTTGCGGTTCGGGCGGCGCGGGCGGTGCACCGTGTCCAACCCCGCTGCCGCGGCGCGGACATGGGCCGGATCGCCCGGCCGGGAACCCCCGACGCATCCCCCGTCCTCCAGTCGACCGCGCTGCCGCAGAGCGCCGAGTTCTATGGGGCGCTGGGGTTGGAGGAGGTCATGAACCACGGCTGGATCATGACGCCCGCCTCCGCAGAGAACCCGGCCGTGCAGCTCAGCCTGATGACCGAGGTCCGCACCGCGCCCGTCTTCGTGCGGGATCCGGGCGGCCGGGTGGTGAGCGTGCTCAGCCATCGCTGCCCCCGGTCGGCCGGGTCGACGAGGCGTTCTGGACGGCCCGGTGACGATCCGTGAGACTGGGCCGGGTCGAACGTCCCGCGCACCGGCCCTTCAGGAGGGTGACCCATGGCTGAGGAAGCCCCGCGCGTCGAACTCACCCCCGAGGCCGCGGACCTGGTGCGGCGGCTGCACGCCGAGCACGGTCCGCTGATGTTCCACCAGTCCGGCGGCTGCTGCGACGGCAGCGCGCCCATGTGCTACCCGGACGGCGAGTTCCGCACCGGAGGCTCGGACGTGCTGCTGGCGGAGTTGACGGTGGACGGTGTGGCCGAGCCCGTGACCTTCTGGATGTCCCGGAGCCAGTACCAGGCCTGGAGCCACACCCGGCTGATCGTGGACGTGGTACCCGGACGGGGCAGCGGCTTCTCGCTGGAGGCACCCGAGGGGGTGCGTTTTCTCACTCGTTCTCGCGTAGTCGACGCCTAGTCGGCCCGCCGCTCGCCGCCCTCTGGTGCACTGCCCCGTACGACCCGTACGACGACCCGTACGGCAGGGACAGTTGACGAGACATCAGGGGGCATGGTGATCAGACGTCACAGGCGTTCGGCAGCGGGCAGAGCGGTTCTCACGGCTGTCACGGCGTTCGGTGTGCTGGCCGGTGCGGCCCTGGCGGGAGCGGCACCGGCCGGCGCCGCCCCGGACGGCAAGCGGATCGCGCCCGGCATCACCTACCGGCAGTTCGACGTCGACGCGGCCGCGGGCCCGGCACACGCCCATCTGCTCACGGTCGACCTGGCCGATCCGCATGTCCGCGTGGACCTGCTGTACCCGGGCGCGGTGGCGGCCCGGGCCACCGTCTCCCGGATGGCCGACTCGGCCGGGGCGGTCGCGGGGGTCAACGGTGACTTCTTCGACATCACCGAGACCCAGCATCCGGGCGTGGCGGTCACCGGCGCGAGCGTGGGACCGGCGATCGCGGACGGGCACGTGCTCAAGGCGGCGGTGCCGAACGGCCAGCGCTTCGGGCCCGCGCTGCCGCCGGACACGAGCACGCGGGACGTCTTCGGTGTGGGCACCGACCGGCGGGCCCGGCTGGACCGCCTCTCCCTCTCCGGCAGCGTGCACACGCCGGACGGCACAATCCCGCTGAAGGGCCTGAACCAGTACGCGCTCCCGGAGAACTCCGTCGGCGCCTTCACCGCACGCTGGGGCAGCGTCTCCCGGATGCGCGCCGTGTGCGGCACCGATGCCCAGCGGTCGGCGCCGTGCAGCACCGACACCTACGAGGTGAGGGTGCGGGGCGGCCGGGTGGTCTCCGCCTCCGACACCCCGGGCAGCGGCCCGATCTCGGCGGGCACCACGGTCCTGGTGGGCCGCGAGGAGGGTGCGCAGCGGCTGCGCAAGCTCTCCGTCGGGGATGCGGTGAGCGTGACGCACCGGCTGGTGGCGGCCTCGTCCGGGGTGCCGTACGCGTTCGCGATCGGCGGCTTCCCGGTCCTTGAGCACGGCAAGGCGCTGTCCGGCCTGGACGACCACACCTCGGCGGTGCGCACGGTCGTGGGCTTCAAGCGCGGCGGACGGCAACTGCTGATCCTGGCGCTCGACGGAGCCGCCGAGTACCGGACCGGCATGACGGTCGCGGAGGAGGCCGACACCATGCGCTCGCTGGGCGCGTCCGCCGCCTTCAACCTCGACGGCGGCGGCTCGACGGAGCTGGTCACCCGCGACGACGGGGCCGGCGCCGTGACGGTCCGCAACCATCCGAGCGGTGGCGCCGAGCGTGCGGTCGCGAACGGCGTCGGGGTCTTCTCGGCCGGCTGATCTCAGGGCCGCAGACCGCTCACCAGGTCGGCGGTCGTCATGAGCCCGCTGTGGATGGTGGGCGCCATGCTCGTGCCGGCCAGGAAGAAGCCGAGCAGCATGCAGACCAGGGCGTGGGAGATCTTCAGCGAGCAGTTGCGGATGAAGATCACGGCCAGGATCAGGAGCAGCACGACCGCAGAGACGGGAATGATCACCAGAACCTCCTCCGCCACGCCCCTTGGGTGGCGTTTCGGCCGCAAGTGTGGCGTAGCGGAGGGTTCGTCCGGGCGGCTGACGTGTCCCCCGAACGTGTGGTGTTACGCGGCGGGGTGGGCGTCGAGGAAGTTCTCCAGGCCGGCCAGGTCGTCGGTGTTGAGGTAGTCGACGCCGGCGGCGAGCAGTTCCGTCCACAGGGCGTCGCGGGCCGGTCCCGCGGCGTCCGGGGTGGCCCAGAACCGCACCTGCTGCCCGCGCGCGTGCGCGGCGGCGGTGGTGCTCCGCAGCTTGAGCCGCTCGGCGTCGGGGAACGCGCCCTCGCCCGACCAGGTGAAGTTCTGCGTCCAGTTGTCGCTGATCAGCGAGATGAAGGTGGCCGGGGCAGTGCTGCCCAGGTCGGTGAGCCGGCCGTCGTAGAAGGCGCGCCGCTCGTCCTGCGCCTCCATGGGGATACGGGCGGCGCGGTCACCGGAGATGACGGCGGTGACCGGCCCGGGGTGCACCCGGCCGTGCGCGTACCGGGTGAACAGGTGCGGGTAGCGGCGGAGATGGCGGTCGAGTTCGAGGTAGGTCGACGAGCCCTCGGTCTTGATGTCGATCAGGAGCTGCAGCGGCCTGCGCCATCCCCGGTACACCGAACCGTGCTCGGCCCGGACCCGGGCGGCGAGCGGGTCGAGGTAGAGGGATTCGAGGGTGCGGGACGGGTCCAGCTCGGAGCTGTCGTGCCCGATGAGGAGCTGGTCACCGACGAGGAAGATGTCGGCCTCGACGCTGTTGAAGCGGTGGTCGAGCGCGTCGAACAGCGGGCGGGGATGCTCGTAGTCGTTGTGGGCGTGGGCGTTCCACAGCGGGTGCGGACCGCGCTGTGCGGTGCCCGCCCGGGCCCGCGACGCGGGCAGGGCGACCGCGCCCGCGAGGGCGGCGCCGAGGGTGGTGAGGGCTCTGCGACGGGTGGTGAGGGCCATGCTCTGCCTCCCTTGAGGTGCCGGATGGGACCGAAGGGAGTATGCGTGGCCTCACCACCGAAGAGACCTTCTCTCGCGGGGAGTTGGCGCATTGTTCACTTCCGCGGAGCATGCGCACGGAATGGCCCGCCCCAGGTGGGGCGGGCTTCACTCGGGGTGGGTCAGGGTGCCTGGAGGTCCACCAGTCCGGCCAGCGCCTCGCGGTGGGCACCGGCCGTGCCGTAGGCGATCGAGTCCGCCTTGGCCCGCTTCAGATACAGGTGGATCGGGTGTTCCCAGGTCATCCCGATGCCGCCGTGCAGCTGCAGCGCCTCCTCGGCGGCGTGGACGGCGACCGGGGCGGCGTAGGCCTGGGCAACGGCGACCGAGACATCCGTGTCCGCGCCGGAGGCCAGCGCGTCGGCCGCCGCACGCGCGGCCGCCCGCAGGTTGACGACCTCCAGCCACAGCTGCGCGAGCCGGTGCTTGAGCGCCTGGAAGCCACCGACCGGCCGGTTGAACTGCTTGCGCTCCTTGAGATAGCGCACGGTCTCGGTCAACGCCCAGTCGGCGACACCGAGTTGCTCGGAGGCGAGCAGTCCGGCGGCGGCGCGCAGGGCGCGGCGTACGGCGGGTTCGGCGGCGCCGATACGCCGGCCGGGCGCGCCGTCCAGCCGTACCGTCGCCAGCGGCCGGGTCAGGTCGAGGGAGATCTGCGAGGTGACGGTCGCGGCGTCCGCGGTCACGGCGTACAGGCCGCCGTCCTCGGCCGGGACGAGCAGGACGTCGGCCACGACCGCGTCGGCGATGCCGGTCAACTCCCCGTGCAGAGTGCCGTTCTCCAGTCGTACGGCCTTGAAGTCGGCGCCCGGAGCCGAGTGCAGGCCGACCGCGAGGGCGCCGATGGTGCGCCCGGAGGCCAGCCGCCCCAGCAGTTCCTCGTCACCGCAGGCCAGCAGGGCCTCGGTGGCGACGACGGCGCTGGTGAGGTACGGGACGGGAGCGACCGCCCGCCCCAACTCCTCCAGGACGACGGCGACTTCGCGGGCGGAGGCGCCCTGCCCGCCCTGCTCCTCGGGCACCAGGAGCCCGGCCAGGCCCATGCCCTCGGCGAGGGACTTCCACAGGGCGAGGTCGTGCGGCGTGTCCGACTCGACGCGGGCGATGACGTCCGCGGGCGGGCAGTGGTCCGTGAGGAGGTCGCGGACGGCGGCGCGCAGCGCCTCTTCCTCCTCGGAGTACAGCAGGTCCGGCGCTTTTGTCATCGGGCCAGGTCCTTCCAGGCGACGTCCTTGTCGGTGCGCGGCTCGGCGGGCAGGCCGAGGACCCGCTCGGCGACGATGTTCAGCAGGACCTCGCTGGTCCCGCCCTCGATGCTGTTGCCCTTGGAACGCAGATAGCGGTAGCCGGCGTCGCGGCCGGTGAAGTCGACCAGCTCGGGGCGGCGCATGGTCCAGTCGTCGTACAACAGGCCTTCGTCGCCGCGGAGTTCGACCTCCAGACCGCTGATCTCCTGGTTGAGGCGGGCGAAGGCGAGCTTCATGCCGGAGCCCTCGTAGCCGGGCTGGCCGGCGACGAGCTGCTGGCGCAGGCGTTCGGCGGTGAGGCGGGAGACCTCGGCCTCGACCCACAGCTTCAGCAGGCGCTGGTGCAGGTCGTGGGTGCGCAGCTCGGGGCGTTCGCGCCAGGTCCTGGCGACCGGGCCGATCATGCCGCCCTCGCGGGGCAGCCGCATGCCACCGATGGCCACGCGTTCGTTGTTGAGCGTGGTCTGGGCGACCCGCCAGCCGTTGCCGACCTCGCCGAGGCGACGGGAGTCGGGGATGCGGACGTCGGTGAGGAAGACCTCGTTGAACTCGGCCTCGCCGGTGATCTGGCGCAGCGGCCGGACCTCGACGCCGGGGTCGGTCATGTCGCAGAGGAAGTAGGTGATGCCGGCGTGCTTGGGCACGCTCGGGTCGGTGCGGGCGATGAGGATGGCCCAGCGGGCGTTGTGCGCGCCGGACGTCCACACCTTCTGCCCGTTGACGACCCAGGTGTCGCCTTCCCGCACGGCCCGGGTGCCGAGGGCGGCCAGGTCGGAGCCGGCGCCGGGCTCGCTGAACAGCTGGCACCAGACCTCCTCCCCCGTCCACAGCGGGCGCAGATAGCGCTGCTTCTGCGCCTCCCTGCCGTACTTCAGGATGGTCGGCGCGGCCATGCCGAGCCCGATGCCGTTGCGGCGTGAGTCGTTGTCGGGGGCGCCCGCGGCCTCCAGCTCGGCGTCCACGACGGCCTGCAGGTGGCGGGGCGCGCCCAGTCCGCCGAGGCCCTCCGGGTAGTGCACCCAGGCGAGGCCGGCGTCGAAGCGGGCCCTGAGGAAGTCGAGGCGGTCGGTGCTCGCCGGGGGATGCTGGGTCAGCAACTCCCGTGTGCGGCGGCGCAGTTCTTCGGCGTCGGTCATGCTGCTCCCTCCATCACCACGGCGATCCGGCCGGTGGACCGGCCGTCCGCCACCTTCTGCACGGCCGCGGCCGCCCCGCTCAGCGGCACCCGCTCGCTCACCAGCGGCTTGATCGCGCCCCGGGCGGCCAGCTCGGTCAGCTCCTCGTGGCAGCGCAGGATGAGCTTCGGGTTCTTGGTGGCGTACAGGCCCCAGTGCAGGCCGAGGATCGAGTAGTTCTTCACCAGCGCGTGGTTGAGGGCCGGGCTGGGGATGGTGCCGCTCGCGAAGCCGACCACGACGATCCGGCCCTCGAAGGCGACGAGCTTGGCGGACTGGGCGTAGGCCTCGCCGCCCACCGGGTCGTAGATCACGTCCGCGCCCCGGCCGCCGGTGGCCTCCTTCACCGCCGCGATCACGTCCTCGGAGCGGCGGTCGACCACCACGTCACAGCCCAGCTCGCGGGCCACGGCGGCCTTGTCCGCGCCGCCGACGACACCGATCACGGTGGCCCCGGCCGCCTTGCCGAGCTGGACGGCCGCGCTGCCGACACCGCCGGCGGCGGCGTGCACCAGCAGGGTCTCGCCCGCCTCCAGGTGAGCCCGGCGGTGCAGGCCGAACCAGCCGGTCTGGTAGCCGATGTGCAGTGCGGCGGCCTCGGCGTCGTCCAGCGCGGCGGGGGCCGGCAGCAGGGCACGGGCGTCGGCGAGGGCGTACTCGGCGAAACCGCCGTACGGCAGCGCGGGGTTGGCGATCACCCGGCGGCCGTCCTCGGTGTCGCCGCAGATCTCCACGCCGGGCGTGAACGGCAGCGGCGGGCGCACCTGGTACTGGCCCCGGCACAGCAGCGCGTCCGGAAAGTTGATGTTGGCGGCGCGCACGCGCAGCAGCACCTGGCCGTCCGCGGGCACGGGCCGCTCCACCTCCGCCAGGCGCATCACCTCGCTCGGCTCGCCGTTCTCGTGCACTTGCCATGCCTGCATGCGGGGCCTCCACGGGACTGCTTCGTCTGACCGGGTCCGATCGCATACTAAGCGGTCGCTTGCCAATCAGGGAACAGTCGGCCGTATCACTTCCGCCTGGGCCGTGCCCGTACGTGCATCCGCTCGCCCTGCGGCCCGAACAGACTGAGGAACTCCACCGGCCCCTCCCCCGTCGACCCGAACCAGTGCGGCACGCGCGTGTCGAACTCGGCGGCCTCCCCCGCCGAGAGCACCACGTCGTGCTCGCCGAGGACCAGCCGCAGTCGCCCCGAGAGCACGTAGAGCCACTCGTACCCCTCGTGGGTGCGCGGGTCGGGCTCCTGCTTCCGCTGCGGTTCGAGCACCTTGAAGGCCTGCACGCCGCCGGGCTGGCGGGTCAGCGGCCAGTGGGTGCGCCCGCCCCGCACGATCGGCTCGGACCGCACCCGCGGGTCCCCCACCGGCGGCGCGCCGACCAACTCGTCCAGCGGCACCTGGTGGGCCTGCGCGATCGGCAGCAGCAGTTCGAGACTGGGCTTGCGCAGGCCGGACTCCAGCCGGGAGAGGGTGCTGACCGAGATGCCGGTGGCCTCGGAGAGCGCGGCCAGGGTCACCTCCCGCTCCTTGCGGATGCGGCGCAGCCGGGCGCCCACTTCGGCCAGTACGTCGTCTGTGGTCATGACGACCATTGCAGGAACGGCAAATATGTTTGTCAATGCCGCAGCGGCCGAGCGACCGTCGCGGCATGACCCAGAACACCGAGAACAACAGGTACGAAGCAGTCGTCGTCGGTGGTGGGGCCGCCGGGCTGTCCGCCGCGCTGGTCCTCGGCCGCGCCCGGCGCCGCACGCTGGTCGTGGACGCGGGCGAGCCGCGCAACACGCCGTCCGCGCACATGCAGGGCTATCTCTCCCGGGACGGCATGTCCCCGGCCGAGTTCCTGGCGACCGGCCGCGAGGAGATCGCCCGGTACGGGGTGGAGCTGGTGCGGGACCGGGTCGTGGACGCGGCCAGGGACGAGGACTTCACCGTCGTCCTCGCGAGCGGAGGGACGGTCCGGGCCCGGCAGCTGGTGATCGCCACGGGCCTGAAGGACGAGCTGCCGGACGTCCCCGGGCTGGCCGAGCGGTTCGGCCGGGACGTGGTGCACTGCCCCTACTGCCACGGCTGGGAGGCCCGCGACCTGCCGACCGGGGTGCTCGCGGCCTCGCCGCTGAGCGTGCACCAGGCGCTGATGGTCACCCAGTGGTCGAAGGACGTGCGGTTCTTCCTGCACGAGATGAGCGAGTCGGAGCTGACGGACGACGACCTGCGCCGGCTGGCCGCCGCCGGGGTCACAGTCGTACCCGGGAGGGTCGCGGGACTCGTCGTCGCCGAGGACCGGCTCGCCGGGGTCCGGCTGGAGAACGGCACGGTCCACGACCGAGAGGTCCTGTACGCCGCCCCGCGCGCCGTACCGAACAACCACCTGCTGGTGCGGCTGGGCGCCGAGCTGCGCGAGACGCCGTTCGGCGCCTACCCGGTGATCGACGAGCGGGGCCTGACGACCGTGCCCGGCCTGTGGGCGGCGGGCAACGCGAGCGGCTTCGCCGAGCAGGTGATCAACGCGGCGAGCCGGGGGTACCGGGCGGGGGCCGCGATCAACGGGGAGCTGCTGATGGCCGACCTCGACTCCGTCCGGGTGTAGCCGCCGCTTCCCCGGTGCACGATGACTGCATGCTGCTGACCCGGCTCGCCCAGGTGTCCCGGGAGGTCGCCGCGACGGCGGCCCGGTCCCGCAAGACGGCGCTGCTCGCCGAGTTGTTCCGGGAGGCGGAGGCGGACGACGTGCCGATCGTCATCCCGTACCTGGCCGGACGGCTGCCGCAGGGCCGGCTCGGCGTCGGCTGGAAGGTGCTGAGCCGGCCCGTGCCGCCGGCCGACCAGCCCGGTCTCACGGTGCGCGAGGTCGACGCCCTGCTCAGCGAGCTGGGCAAGGTGTCGGGACCGGGCTCGCAGGCACAGCGGGTCCGGCTCGTCGGCGAGCTGATGGGCGCGGCAACCGAGGAGGAGCAGCGTTTCCTGCTCGGTCTGCTCACCGGCGAGGTGCGGCAGGGCGCGCTGGACGCGGTCGCCGTGGAAGGCCTCGCGCAGGCGACGGGCGCCGACCCGGCCGCCGTACGCCGCGCGGTGATGCTCGCCGGGTCGCTCCAGACGGTCGCCCAGGCCCTGCTCGCCGAGGGGCCCGGGGCACTGGAGAGGTTCCGGCTCACCGTGGGCCGCCCGGTGCTGCCGATGCTGGCGCACAGCGCGTCCTCGGTGGCCGAGGCCGTGGAGAAGCTCGGCGCCTGCGCGGTGGAGGAGAAGCTGGACGGCATCCGGGTGCAGGTCCACCGGGACGGCGACCTGGTCCGGGTTCACACCCGCACCCTGGACGACATCACCGACCGGCTGCCCGAAGTGACCGCCGCCGCACGGGAGTTGCCAGGCGAGCGGTTCATCCTGGACGGCGAGGTGATCTCCTTCGACGCGGCCGGACGGCCCCGGTCCTTCCAGGAGACGGCGGGCCGGGTCGGCTCCCGGACGGACGTGACGAGGGCGGCCGGGGAGACCCCGGTCTCCCCCGTCTTCTTCGACGTCCTGTCGGTCGACGGCACCGATCTGCTGGACCTGCCCTTCGCCGAGCGGCACGCGGAACTTGCCCGGCTGGTGCCCGAGCCGATGCGGGTGCGCCGGACGGTCGCCTCCGGGCCGGGGGACATCGCGGAGGCGGAACGCTTCCTCGCCGATACCCTGGCCCGCGGCCACGAGGGCGTGGTGGTGAAGGCGCTGGACGCGCCGTACAGCGCGGGCCGGCGCGGCGCCGCCTGGCTGAAGGTCAAGCCGGTGCACACCCTCGACCTGGTGGTGCTGGCCGCCGAGTGGGGCCACGGCCGGCGCACAGGCAAGCTGTCCAACCTCCACCTGGGCGCGCGCACGCCCGACGGCGGCTTCGCCATGCTCGGCAAGACCTTCAAGGGCATGACCGACGCGATGCTCGCCTGGCAGACCGAGCGGCTGCAGCAGCTCGCCGTCGAGGACAACGGCTGGGTGGTCGAGGTCCGCCCCGAACTCGTCGTGGAGATCGCCTACGACGGCCTCCAGCGCTCCTCCCGCTACCCGGCCGGCGTCACCCTGCGCTTCGCCCGCGTGGTCCGCTACCGCGAGGACAAACGCCCCGAGGAGGCCGATACCGTGGAGGCCCTGCTGGCGGCCCACCCGGAGGTCAAGCCGTGACGGTGCGTGCGACGAAGCGCAGTGCGGGACTGCTGTTGTTCCGGCATACCGATGAGGGACTGGAGGTATTGCTGGGCCATATGGGTGGTCCGCTCTGGGCGAAGAAGGACGCCGGTGCGTGGACCGTCCCCAAGGGCGAGTACGACCCCGACGAGCCCGCCTGGGAGGCCGCTCGGCGCGAGTTCCAGGAGGAGCTGGGAGTGGCGCCGCCCGACGGGAAGGCCGTACCGCTGGGCGAGGTGGCGCAGCGCAACGGCAAGGTCGTCACGGCCTGGGCCGTCGAGGCGGACCCGGACCTGAGCGGCTTCAGCCCCGGCACCTTCACCATGGAGTGGCCGCCGCGCTCCGGCCGGGAGCAGGAATTCCCGGAACTGGACCGCGTGGCGTGGCTCGGTGTGGACCGGGCCCGGGAGCTGATCATCACGGCGCAGACCGCGTTTCTCGACCGGCTGGCGGAGCACTCGGCCTGAAGGGACGCCACGCGTTGCGTACGGCCGTACTGCGCGCGAAGGTCTAAGCAAGCCCGCTCCCAGGGAGGTCAGCCATGCCCATCGCGACGGTGAACCCGGCGAACGGCGAGACGCTCAAGACGTACGAGCCCATGGGTGAGGAAGAGCTGGAACGCCGGCTCCAGCTCGCCGAGGCCACGTTCCGCACCTACCGGACGATGTCGTTCGTCGACCGTGGCCGGCTGCTGCTGAAGGCCGCCGATCTGCTGGACGAGGATCAGCAGGAGGTCGCCAGGGTGATGACCACCGAGATGGGCAAGCCGATCAGGCAGGCCCGCGCGGAGGCCGCGAAGTGCGCCAAGGCGATGCGCTGGTACGCCGAACGCGCCGAGGGACTGCTGGCCGACGAGGAGCCCGCCGAGTCGGACGTGAAGGACTCCGGCGCCTCCCGGGTCCGGGTGCGGTACCGGCCGATGGGGCCCGTCCTCGCGGTGATGCCCTGGAACTTCCCGCTCTGGCAGGTGATCCGGTTCGCCGCGCCCGCGCTCATGGCGGGCAACGTGGGTCTGCTCAAGCACGCCTCCAACGTCCCCCAGACGGCGCTGTACCTGGAGGACCTGTTCCACCGGGCCGGCTTCACGGAGGGCTGTTTCCAGACGCTGCTGATCGGCTCGGGGGCGGTCGACGACATCCTCCGGGACGAGCGGGTGAAGGCCGCGACGCTCACCGGCAGCGAGCCGGCGGGCCGGGCGGTGGCCGCCACCTGCGGGGAGATGATCAAGAAGACGGTGCTGGAGCTGGGCGGCAGCGACCCGTACGTCGTCATGCCCTCCGCCGACCTGGACCGGGCGGCCGAGGTGGCGGTCACCGCTCGCGTGCAGAACAACGGGCAGTCCTGCATCGCCGCCAAGCGGTTCATCGTCCACACGGACGTCTACGACGCCTTCGCCGAGAAGTTCGTCGCGGGCATGAAGGCGCTCAAGGTCGGCGACCCGCTGGAGGAGGACACCGAGGTCGGGCCGCTCGCCAGCGAGCAGGGGCGGAAGGATCTGGAGGAGCTGGTCGACGACGCCAGGCGCACCGGGGCCGAGGTGCTGTGCGGCGGCGAGCGGCCGGACGGGCCGGGCTGGTACTACCCGCCGACCGTGCTGGCCGGGATCACCCGCGAGATGCGCATCCACCGGGAGGAGGCGTTCGGACCGGTCGCCACGCTGTACCGGGCCGGCGACCTGGACGAGGCGCTGCTCATCGCCAACGACTCGCTGTTCGGGCTGAGTTCCAATGTATGGACACGGGACGAGGGCGAGGTGGAGCGGTTCACACGCGACCTGGAGGCCGGTTCGGTGTACGTCAACGGGATGACGGCCTCCCATCCGGCGTTCCCGTTCGGCGGGGTCAAGCGGTCCGGGTACGGGCGTGAGCTGTCCGGGCACGGAATCCGCGAGTTCTGCAACATCACCACGGTTTGGCAGGGTGCGTGAGCGCTGCGCGGCTACCATCCCCTTTTGTGACCCGCGAAGTGACCCTGCCTCTGATCGTCGACGACCGCGGTACCTTGCAGGTGTCTGCGGCCGACGTGAGTAAGTTGCTGCGGACCGTGGGCGGGCGGTGGCTGCGGCTCGTCGAGGCGGGGGAGCCGGGGCTGGACGAGGACACGGTTGCTGCGCTGACCATTGAGCTGGCCAAGCTGGCCGATCGCATTGACGTGGCGTGCATCGCGCACAGCAGTGGAGCGCCTTAGGCCGGCGAAGTCCCGAGCATTCCCTCGTAAGCAGGCGGCCCTGGGCACGGGCACCCTGGACACGAACAGCTCACACACCTACGGACGTCTGCTAAAGGCACTCGTCCGAAGAAACCGTAGTGCGTGCGCGGGCCCGCCGCGATGCGGGCGCGGTAGCCGCCGAGGGCGGAGAAGGTCGCCATGAGGGCCAGAACGGCGTCCGCCGGGAGGCGTTGAGGGCCGGCCAGGAGACGTGGGCGGGGTAGGCCTGGCAGCCCGCCAGGGGGACGTACGTCCGGAGCGGTCCTCGGTGACGCCGCGGGTCCGGGGCGAAGGCGGTCAGGTGCTGTGCGGCCCGTTCCTTGCCCGTCGCGAGCGTGGTGAAGAAGGCCCCCGAGGCGGGTCGGCGCGCTGGGCCGGATGCGCGAAGGAGCGGCGGTCGGCGGGGATCACCCACCGCTGTTCCAGGGCCAGGCGGGCGAATGTCCTGGTGGTCGTCTCCAGCAGATCCCCGGCCTATGCCGTCATGGTGGGCTCCGTCCCGCGGACGTGCGGTTTCCTACCCGACCCTGACTCGGGTGTCCCCGGTCTGGAGTAGTTCGGCGCGAGATCGTCGCCGGGTCGAGTGATCGTGGGTGGACCACCTCCTGAGGTGAACGACCCTCTGACCGGCGGGCGCAGGCCTTCCGGAAGGCTGAAAGCAGGCACGGTTCATGGCGACTTTGTGCAGACCAACGGTGTCGGTGCCGGAGCACGTGATCACGATGGAGGAGACGCTGGAACTGGCGCGGTCGCGTCACTCGGACCACCCCCAACTGCCGCTCGCACTGCGGTTGATCGAGAACACGGGTGTGAAGACGCGGCACATAGTGCAGCCCATCGAGGAGACCCTCAAGCACCCCGGGTTCGAGGAGCGCAACAAGCTCTACGAGGCCGAGGCCAAGGCCCGGGTCCCCGCGGTGATCCAGCGCGCACTCGACGACGCGGAACTCCTGACCTCCGACATCGACGTGATCGTCTACGTCTCGTGCACGGGCTTCATGATGCCCTCGCTCACGGCGTGGCTGATCAACGAGATGGACTTCGACTCGACCACCCGACAGCTCCCCATAGCCCAGCTGGGCTGTGCGGCCGGCGGCGCGGCGATCAACCGCGCGCACGACTTCTGCACGGCCTACCCCGACGCCAACGCGCTGATAGTGGCCTGCGAGTTCTGCTCGCTGTGCTACCAGCCCACCGACCTGGGCGTGGGCTCGCTGCTCTCCAACGGTCTGTTCGGTGACGGCATAGCCGCCGCCGTGGTCCGCGGCAAGGGCGGCACCGGTGTCGAGCTGGAACGCAACGGCTCGTACCTGATCCCGAAGACCGAAGAGTGGATCATGTACGACGTCCGGGCGACCGGATTCCACTTCCTGCTCGACAAACGGGTGCCGGCCACCATGGAGCCGCTGGCCCCGGCGCTGCAGGACCTCGCGGCCATGCACGGCTGGGACGCGTCCGACCTGGACTTCTACATCGTCCACGCCGGCGGGCCGCGCATCCTCGACGACCTCAGCAAGTTCCTCCAGGTCGACCCGCACGCCTTCCGGTTCAGCCGGGCCACCCTCACCGAGTACGGCAACATCGCCTCCGGCGTCGTGCTGGACGCGCTGCGCCGGATGTTCGACGAGGGCGGCGCCGAGCACCGGGCGCGCGGGCTCCTCGCCGGGTTCGGACCCGGCATCACCGCGGAAATGACGCTGGGCCGCTGGCGCAGCTGAAGACCGAGAGACGGCTTGAGTACGGCATGACCGAAGAGACGCTCACCGAGACCCTGCCCCCGATCCGGCACTGGCCGGCGCTCGACCTGACCGGGACGGACTTCGACCCGGTGCTGAGAGAGCTCATGCGCGAAGGACCGGTCACCCGCATCCAGCTGCCCAACGGCGAGGGCTGGGCCTGGCTGGTGACCCGGATGGACGACGTGCGCATGGTGACCAACGACCCCCGCTTCAGCCGCGAGGAGGTCATGAAGAAGCCGGTCACCCGGCTGGCCCCGCACTTCATCCCCGACCCGGGCGCGGTCGGCTTCCTGGACCCGCCCGACCACACCCGGCTGCGCCGCTCGGTGGCGGCCGCCTTCACCGCGAAGGGCGTGGAGCGGGTACGGGAGAAGGCCCGCGCCATGCTGGACGAACTGGTCGACGAACTCCTCCAGGACGGCCCGCCCGCCGACCTCACGGCGACGATCCTCAGCCCGTTCCCGATCGCGGTGATCTGCGAAATGATGGGCGTCCCGGCCGCCGACCGGCACACCATGCACACCTGGACCCAGCTCATCCTGTCCTCCTCCAACGGCAAGGAGGTCAGCGAGAAGGCCAAACGGGAGATGGCCGCCTACTTCTCGGACCTGATCGGGCTGCGCGAGAACAGCACGGCCGAGGACGTCGCCTCACTGCTCGGCGCGGCGGTGGGCCGGGGCGAGGTCACCCTGGAGGAGGCCGTCGGACTGGCCGGTCTCCTCCAGATCGGCGGCGAGGCGGTCACCAACAACAGCGGGCAGATGTTCTATCTGCTGCTGACCCGCCCCGACCTGGTGGAACGGCTGCGCGCGCAGCCGGAGATCCGCCCCAGGGCGATCGACGAGCTCCTGCGCTGGATTCCGCACCGCAACGCGGTCGGCCTGTCCCGGATCGCCCTGGAGGACGTGGAGATCCGGGGTGTGCGGATCCGCGCGGGCGACGCGGTGTACAACTCCTACCTGGCCGCCAACCGCGACCCGGAGGTGTTCCCCGACCCGGACACCATCGACTTCTCCCGCAGCCCGAACCCGCACGTCTCGTTCGGCTTCGGCCCGCATTTCTGCCCCGGCAACATGCTGGCCCGGCTGGAGGAGGAACTCATGGTGGACGCCCTGCTTGACCGGATCCCGGGCCTGCGGCTGGCCGTGGCGCCGGAGAAGGTGCCCTTCAAGAAGGGCGCGCTGATCCGGGGCCCCGAGGCCCTTCCGGTGACCTGGTGAGTGGGCGATGACGGAGACCGAGGGACTGTACGTACCGCCGGGCCACGGCCGTGTCGTCGAGACACCGGCCCAGCGGGTGACGTTCAAGGTCACCGGCATGCACTCGCGGATGGCCTCCACCTTCGAGGTGGAGGTCCCGCCGGGCTTCGACGTGGGCGCGCATGTGCACACGCGCAGCGAGGAGCTGTTCTACGTCCTGGAGGGCGAACTGGACGTCCTCGCCTTCGAGCCGCGCATCCGCACCGCCGACAACTGGCAGAGGTGGGAGTCGAGTTCGGGCAGCCGCGTGGTGCGGGCGACTCCGGGCACGGTCATCGTCGTACCGCCGGGGTGCCCGCACGCGTTCGCCAATCCGACGGACACCCCGGCGAAGATGTTCTTCCAGGCCGCTCCCCCACCGGATCACGAGCGCTACTTCGAGGAGCTGCTGGAGATCCTGGGGAACGGGGGGCCGCCGGACCAGGAGGCGATCGAGGCCCTGCGGGCCAAGTACGACATCGAGCAGCTGACGCCGCTCAGGCATCGCTAGCGGATGGGCATGCCGGAGAGGGTGCGGGCGATCACCAGCCGCTGGATCTCGCTCGTGCCCTCGAAGATCGTGTAGATGGCGCTGTCCCGGTGCATGCGCTCCACGGGGTACTCCCTGGTGTAGCCGTTGCCGCCGAGGATCTGGATCGCCTGGGCGGTGACCTTCTTCGCCGTCTCGCTGGCGAACAGCTTGGACATGGAGCCCTCGGCCGCGGTGAACGGTTTGCCGTTGACCGCCATCCAGGACGCACGCCAGACCAGCAACCGCGCCGCGTCGATCTGCGTGCGCATGTCCGCCAGCTGGAAAGCCACGCCCTGGTTGTCGATGATCGGCCGGCCGAACTGCTCCCGGGTCGTGGCGTAGTCGAGGGCGACCTCGTACGCGGCCCGGGCGGTGCCGACCGCCATGGCGCCGACCGCCGGGCGGGACGCCTCGAACGTGGCCATCGCCGCGTTCTTGACGCGCTCCCCGCCCTTCGCGGCCTTCTCCCGCGCCCGGGCGAGCCGCTCGTCCAGCTTCTCCTTGCCGCCGAGCAGGCAGGAGCCGGGGACGCGGACGTTGTCGAGGACGACCTCGGCGGTGTGCGAGGCGCGGATGCCGTGCTTCTTGAACTTCTGGCCCTGGGCCAGGCCCGGCGTGCCCGGCGGGACGATGAAGGAGGCGTGGCCCTTGGAACCCAGTTCCGGGTCGACGCTGGCGACGACGACGTGGACGTTGGCGATGCCGCCGTTGGTCGCCCAGGTCTTCGTGCCGTTGATCACCCACTCGTCCTTGGCCTCGTCGTACACGGCGCGCGTGCGCATGGAGGCGACGTCGGAGCCGGCGTCGGGCTCCGAGGAGCAGAACGCGGCCACCTTGACGTCGTGGACGTCGCCGTACATCTGCGGGATCCAGGTGCCGATCTGTTCCTCGGTTCCGTTGGCGAGAACGCCCACGGCGGCCAGGCCGGTGCCCACAATGGACAGGGCGATGCCCGCGTCGCCCCAGAACAGCTCCTCCATGGCCATCGGGATGCCGAGGCCGGTGGGGTCGAAGTACTGCTGCGCGTAGAAGTCGAGGGAGTAGATGCCGACCTTCGCCGCCTCCTGGATGACCGGCCAGGGAGTCTCCTCGCGCTCGTCCCACTCGGCGGCCGCGGGGCGGATCACGTCGGCGGCGAAGCCATGGAGCCAGTCCCGGACTTCCTTCTGTTCGTCGTTGAGCTCCATGGTGAACTCGGCCATGTCCCCTCCAGCGGCGGCGGTGCGATGTTACTAGCGGTAACCCGAGTCTGTTACCGACGGGTAGGAAAAGTCAACCAGTGATGACGTCTCGGCATCCCGTTCGATGTCAGGGGCACAGTCAGTGTTAGTTTGCGCAGGCGTCACCGAATCAGCACGGGTGGGGAGAGCTCATGGACACCACACAGCGGACCGATCAGCAGCGGTCCGCCGACCGCCGACGGCGCGAGCTGCTGGAGGCCGCCGACCGGGTGGTGCTGCGCGACGGCCCACAGGCGTCGATGAACGCGATCGCCGCGGAAGCCGGCATCACGAAGCCGATCCTTTACCGCCACTTCGGCGACAAGGGGGGCCTTTACGCCGCCTTGGCCAAGCGGCACACGGATGCCCTGCTCGATTCGCTCCGGGCGGCGCTGGACGCTCCGGCCGAGCGGCGGGAGCGGGTGGAGTCGACACTGGACACGTATCTCGCCGCCATTGAGGCACGGCCTCAGGTGTACCGGTTTCTGATGCATCCGGCGGAGGGGAGCGCGGGTGCCGAGCAGGGCTTCGACGTCGGTAAGCATTCGGCGCCGTTGCTCCGCAGGATGGGCGAGGAGCTCGCACAGGTCATCGAGGAGCGGGTGGATCTCGGGCCGGAGAGTCAGCAGCTCGCCCGGGTGTGGGGGCATGGGATCGTCGGGATGATGCATGCGGCCGGGGACTGGTGGCTGGGTGAACGCCCCTGTTCCCGGACCGAGTTGGTGCGGTCTCTGGCCGATCTGCTGTGGGGTCGCCTTGCGGCGGCGGGAGACAGAATAGGAGGTCCGGGGTTCTGACGGTCGTGCCCCGTGTGCGGCTGCGCGGGGGCTGAGCGCGCAGTTCCCCGCGCCCCGTCAGGCAGATACCCTCACCGGTGCCATGACGCTCGCCTGATCTGCCTCGCCCATCTGCGCTTGCGCCAACCCGTGAGGTGATCCGCGTACACCCGGCCCTGCAGATGGTCGCACTCGTGCTGCAGACACCGCGCGAAGAACCCCGTGCCATGCACGGTCACCGGCTCCCCCGTCACCGTGAAACCCTCGACCACCGCATGGTCGTACCGCTCCGTCCCCGCCTCCAGACCCGGCAGGGACAGGCACCCCTCGGGTCCCCGGATCACCACCCCGTCGGTCTCCACCAGACGCGGGTTCACCACATGTCCCAGATGCCGGACATCGTCGTCGTCCGGGCAGTCGTACACGAACACCCGCAGCGGCACCCCCACCTGATTCGCCGCCAGACCGACCCCCTGCGCCGCGTACATCGTGGCGAACAGGTCCTCCACGAGGGCCGCCAGTTCGGGGCCGAATTCGGTGACTTCCCGGCATTGTTCGCGCAAAGCGGCGTCGCCGAGCAGGGTGAGAGGCCGGACGCGCCCGTGGGCGCCCGGAATGGAACCGTGTCGCATGGCGGCAAGGGTACGGTTCGTATCGCCCATGCCCGCCGCTCAAGGCGTGGGCCGGGATTCGGGTGTGGATACGGATCTCGATAGGCTGAGGTCACACCACGCTGCCGGATGGCCCCAGGCGCGGCGCGTACGCAAGGAGGATCGAGAACTGATGGCAGGCAACTCGGACCCGCTCACGCCGCGGGCCAAGCTGGCCGTGACCGCGGGCAAGGCGGTCGCTGCGGCATCGCGCGCCGCGGGGCGCGGCAGCGGATCGGTGATCGGTGGCCGGGTCGCGCTGAAACTCGACCCCGACCTGCTCGCACGGCTCGCGCAGAACCTGGACGTCGTCCTGGTCTCCGCCACCAACGGCAAGACGACCACCACCCGGCTGATCGCCGAGGCGCTGCGCGCCGCGGGCCCGGTCGTGTCGAACGCGCTGGGCGCCAACATGCCGGCCGGTATCACCTCCGCGCTCGCGGGCGGCTCGGACGCGAAGTTCGGTGTCATAGAGGTCGACGAGAAGTACCTGGCCGGGGTGGCCCGGGACACCGACCCGAAGTGCATCGCCCTGCTCAACCTCTCCCGCGACCAGCTCGACCGTGCC
This sequence comes from Streptomyces sp. NPDC002076, assembly GCF_053593835.1. Lineage (NCBI taxonomy): Bacteria > Bacillati > Actinomycetota > Actinomycetes > Kitasatosporales > Streptomycetaceae > Streptomyces > Streptomyces sp. NPDC002076. The sequence continues at coordinate 50,703 of NZ_JBSFDI010000011.1, read as the reverse complement.
GCCGAGACCCGGATGCTCGCCGAGAACTGGCGCGAGGGCCTGGCCGGGTCCAAGGCCGTGGTCGTCGCCAACTGCGACGACCCGCTGGTGGTGTGGGCCGCCTCCTCGTCCCCGAATGTGATCTGGGTCGCGGCCGGGCAGATGTGGAAGGACGACGCCTGGTCCTGCCCGTCCTGCGGTGGCGTGATGCAGCGCCCCGGCGACGACTGGTTCTGCGGCGAGTGCGGGTTCCGGCGGCCGACGCCGACCTGGGCGCTGTCCGGGGACCACGTACTGGATCCGCACGGGTCCGCCTGGCCCATCCATCTGCAGCTGCCGGGCCGTGCCAACAAGGCGAACGCCGCCTCCTCCGCGGCCGTCGCCGCCGTCTTCGGTGTGCCGCCGCAGGTTGCCCTGGAGCGGATGTACCAGGTGCAGGCCGTCGCGGGCCGCTATGACGTCGTGCAGTTCCAGAACCGCGATCTGCGGCTGCTGCTGGCCAAGAACCCCGCCGGCTGGCTGGAGACGTTCTCCCTGATCGACCCGCCGCCCACCCCGGTGATCCTGTCCGTGAACGCACGCGGCGCCGACGGCACCGACACCTCCTGGCTGTGGGACGTCGACTACACCCGGCTGACCGGCCACCCGATCTTTGTCATCGGCGACCGGAAGCTGGACCTCGCCGTCCGCCTGGAGGTCGCGAACCAGCACTTCCAGGTCTGCGAGAACCTCGACCAGGCCGTGCAGATGTGCCCGCCGGGCCGGATCGAGGTCATCGCGAACTACACCGCGTTCCAGGACCTGCGCCGCCGCGTCGGCAACTGATCTTCGAAGGGCGATCACCTCATGAGCGACAACCAACTGCGGCTGGTGTGGATCTACCCGGATCTGCTGAGCACCTACGGCGACCAGGGCAACGCCCTCGTCGTGGAGCGCCGGGCCCGGCAGCGCGGCCTGGACGTGGCCCGGCTCGACGTGCGCAGCGACCAGCCGATCCCGACCTCCGGCGACATCTACCTGATCGGCGGCGGCGAGGACCGTCCGCAGCGGCTCGCGGCCGAGCGGCTGCGCCGGGACGGGCATCTGCACCGGGCGGTGGAGAACGGCGCGATCGTCTTCTCCGTCTGCGCCGGCTACCAGATCCTCGGCCACGAGTTCATCAACGACCTCGGCCAGCGCGAGCCGGGTCTCGGCCTGCTCGACGTGGTGTCCGTGCGCGGCGAGGGCGAGCGGTGCGTCGGTGACGTGCTCGGCGACATCGACCCGCAACTGGGCCTGCCGCAGCTGACCGGCTTCGAGAACCACCAGGGCGTCACTCACCTCGGCCCCACCGCCCGCCCCTTCGCGCGGGTGAAGATCGGCAACGGCAACGGCACCGGGGACGGCACGGAGGGCGCGTACAACGGGACCGTCTTCGGCACGTACATGCACGGCCCGGTCCTCGCCCGCAACCCGCTGATCGCCGACCTGCTGCTGAAGCTGGCACTCGACGTCAACGCACTGCCGCCGACCGACGACCGCTGGTACGAGGCGCTCCGCAACGAGCGCATCGCGGCTGCGCAGCAGCCTGCGTGAACACAGCCGCGCAGCAGTCCGCGTGACCACAGCTGCACCGCAGCCCGCGTGAACACCGCTGCTCAGCAGCGCGCGTAAGCGGCGCGACAGCAAGACTTCAGCAACATCTCAGCGCGGTCCGGCAGCCTCGTAGCGGGCCCGCCTGACGGCCCGTCCGCTCACATGTGCGGGCGCGTCCAGCAGGCGGACGCCCGCTACGGAGCCACCCCCTCACGCCGGTAGGGTGGCCGGGAATCCGCCGGACAACGTGGTCCGGTTACCCGGCCCACGTTGAGAAGGTATTTCGGGCTATGCGCATTGGTGTCCTCACGTCCGGCGGCGACTGCCCCGGCCTGAACGCCGTCATCCGGTCCGTCGTGCACCGTGCCGTCGCCGACCACGGCGACGAGGTCATCGGTTTCCGGGACGGCTGGAAGGGCCTCCTGGAGTGCGACTACCTCAAGCTCGACCTCGATGCCGTGGGCGGCATCCTGGCACGCGGCGGCACCATCCTCGGCTCCTCCCGGGTCCGCCCGGAGCATCTGCGGGACGGTGTCGAGCGGGCCAGGGGGCATGTCGCGGAGCTCGGCCTCGACGCGATCATCCCGATCGGCGGTGAGGGCACCCTGAAGGCGGCCCGGCTGCTGTCGGACAACGGGCTGCCGATCGTGGGCGTGCCCAAGACCATCGACAACGACATCGCTGTCACGGACGTCACCTTCGGCTTCGACACGGCCGTCACCGTGGCGACGGAGGCCCTGGACCGGCTGAAGACCACCGCCGAGTCCCACCAGCGCGTGCTGATCGTGGAGGTCATGGGCCGGCACACCGGCTGGATCGCCCTGCACTCCGGCATGGCGGCCGGCGCCCACGCCATTGTCGTCCCGGAACGGCCCTTCGACATCGAGGAGTTGACCAGGCAGGTCGGCGAGCGGTTCGAGGCGGGCAAGCGGTTCGCCATCGTCGTCGCGGCCGAGGGCGCCAAGCCGAAGGCCGGCACCATGGACTTCGACGAGGGCGGCAAGGACATCTACGGCCACGAGCGCTTCGCCGGGATCGCCCGGCAGCTGTCGGTCGAGCTGGAGCAGCGGCTCGGCAAGGAGGCGCGGCCGGTGATCCTGGGCCATGTGCAGCGGGGTGGCACGCCGACGGCGTACGACCGGGTGCTGGCGACCCGTTTCGGCTGGCACGCGGTGGAGGCCGTGCACCGCGGTGAGTTCGGGCGGATGACGGCTCTGCGCGGGACCGACATCGTGATGGTCTCCCTCGCGGAGGCCGTCGAGACCCTGAAGACCGTTCCGGTGGAGCGGTACGACGAGGCGGAGTGCGTGCTGTAGTTCGGCGGCGAACAAACCGCCCCCGGTCACGACCATGACCGGGGGCGGTTCTACTCTTGGGGCGGACAACTCGCACAACCCCCACGAATCAGGAGCCGCCGGATGGATCACAGCGGGCACGGCATGATGATGGATCTGCCGCCGTTCACGCTGGGGCGGGGGCTGGAGTGGTCCACTGACCCGTTCTTCCTCGTCGCCTGCCTGCTCGGGCTCGCCCTGTACGGCTGGGGTGTCGTACGGCTGCGGCGGCGCGGGGACGCCTGGCCGGCCGGCCGTACCGTGGCGTACGTCGTGGGTGTGCTGACCGTCGCCCTGGTGATGTGCACCAAGCTGAACGACTACGGCATGGTGATGTTCAGCGTGCACATGGTGCAGCACATGGTGATCAGCATGCTGTCGCCGATCCTGATCCTGCTCGGCGCCCCGGTCACGCTGGCGCTGCGCGCGCTGCCGACCGCCGGCCGGGGCCGCAAGGGCCCGCGCGAGCTGCTGCTGGCGCTGTTGCACAGCCGCTACACGCGGATCGTCACGCACCCGGCGTTCACGATCCCGATGTTCATCGCGAGCCTGTACGTCCTGTACTTCACCCCGCTATTCGACTTCCTGATGGGGTCGAAGGCCGGGCACATCGCGATGATGGTGCACTTCTTCGCCGTCGGCATGGTGTTCTTCTGGCCGATCATGGGCGTCGACCCGGGTCCGTACCGACCCGGATACGTGATGCGGATGCTGGAGCTGTTCGCGGGCATGCCGTTCCACGCGTTCTTCGGCATCGCGCTGATGATGGCCACGGCGCCGATGGTGGACACCTTCAAGCACCCGTCGGCCTCGCTCGGCATCGACGCGCTGTCCGACCAGAACGCGGCCGGCGGCATCGCCTGGGCGTTCAGCGAGATCCCGTCCGTGCTGGTGCTGATCGCGCTGCTGTTCCAGTGGTACGGCTCCGAGCAGCGGCAGGCCAGGCGCAAGGACCGGGCCGCGGACCGGGACGGCGACAAGGAGTTGGAGGCGTACAACGCCTATCTGGCCTCGCTGAACGCGCGCGAGAGCTGAGCCGCACGCGAGAGCCGGGTCGGAGCCGTCCCGTCCGGGCGGGAACCGGGGCACCATGGTCATGGACGGACCAAGAGGAGGGTGTCGCGATGCCCGGTTCCACGAACGGTTCCACCAAGGCGATGGGGGCTCTCACGGTCGGCGGGCTCGTCGCGGTGACCGCCTACACGGTCGCGCTCGGCAGCAACGGCTGGCTGTGGTTCGGATGGGTGGTGCTGGGGCTGCTGACGCTCGCCATGATCGTCACCCAGTCGTGAGGCGAGCTGTCCGGCGGGGCTGACTTACAGTGCCCGCATGAACAGCAGGACGCTCTCGTTCGACGACCTCGACCGCAAGATCATCACCGCGCTGATGGCGAACGCCCGGACCAGCTTCGCCGAGATCGGCGCGGGCATCGGGCTGTCCGCGACCGCGGTCAAACGGCGCGTGGACCGGCTCCGGGAGACCGGGGTGATCACCGGGTTCACGGCGACGGTCAAGCCCTCGGCGCTCGGCTGGCGCACCGAGGCGTACGTCGAGGTGTACTGCGAGGGCGCGGCCCCGCCCCGGCGGCTGGCCGAGGTCGTGCGCAACCACCCCGAGATCACCGCGGCCATGACGGTCACCGGCGGCGCCGACGCGCTGCTGCACGTGCGGGCCCGGGACGTGGAGCACTTCGAGGAGGTGCTGGAGCGGATCCGGGTCGAGCCGTTCATCCGGAAGACGATCAGTGTGATGGTGCTGTCCCACCTGCTCCCGGAAAGCCCGGAAGCGGGCGCGACCCACGCCGCACCGGAATGAGGCGGAACATGCGCAGCAATCATGCGCATCGACCTTGAACAACGCAGCGATGCTGCGCATCTAAGCAGCTTTCCATTCTTGTCGGCCGTCTGCCTCCCTTTCTACCGTGGTGTGCACCCCCAAGTGACACACAGCAAAGCGGAGGAAACCCTCTGTGTCCGAAAGCCGTGTACAGCGTCCTCGGCGCTTCCTCGTCTGCGAACCCAGACACTTCGCCGTGCAGTACGCGATCAATCCCTGGATGCACCCCGACAAGCCGGTCGACGTGGACCTCGCCCGGGAGCAGTGGCAGACGCTCATCCGCGCCTACCGCGCCCACGGTCACACCGTCGAGTCGGTCGAGCCCGTCCCCGGCCTGCCCGACATGGTCTTCGCCGCCAACGCGGCGTTCGTGGTCGGCGGCCGGGTCTTCGGCTCCCTGTTCCACGCGCCGGAACGGCGCCCGGAGTCGCTGCACTACGACACCTGGTTCAAGGCCGCGGGCTACGACGTGTACCGCCCGGAGTCGGTGACCGAGGGCGAGGGCGACCTGGTGTGGACGGGCCGGTACGTGCTCGCCGGCACCGGGTTCCGCACCACCCGTGAGGCGCACCGGGAGGCGCAGGAGTTCCTCGGCCACCCAGTGATCGGCCTGACCCTGGTGGACCCGTACTTCTACCACCTGGACACGGCGTTGTTCGTCCTCGACGACGACAACATCTGCTACTACCCCGAGGCGTTCTCTGCGGGCAGCCGCGAGGTGCTCCGCCGGCTGTACCCGGACGCGGTGCTCGCCACCCGCGAGGACGCGATGGCGTTCGGCCTGAACTCCGTCTCCGACGGCCGGAACGTCTTCATCGCCCCCCAGGCCGAGGCGCTCGCCGAGCGCCTGGCCGACCACGGTTTCGCCCCCGTCCCCGTCGACCTGTCCGAGTTCCACAAGGCCGGCGGCGGCATCAAGTGCTGCACCCAGGAGATCCGCTGATGACCGCACCCGCGCGCACGCGTACGTCCGACGACCTGATCCGAGCGGAGGAGCCGGTCCTCGCGCACAACTACCACCCGCTCCCGGTGGTGGTCGCCCGCGCCGAGGGCACATGGGTGGAGGACGTCGAGGGCAACCGCTACCTGGACATGCTCGCCGGGTACTCGGCGCTGAACTTCGGCCATCGGCACCCGGCGCTGATCGAGGCCGCGCACCGCCAGCTCGACCAGCTGACGCTGACCTCCCGCGCCTTCCACAACGACCGGCTCGCCCACTTCGCGGAGCAGCTCGCGGAGCTGACCGGCCTCGACATGGTGCTGCCGATGAACACCGGCGCCGAGGCGGTGGAGAGCGGCATCAAGGTGGCCCGCAAGTGGGCGTACGACGTGAAGGGCGTCCCCGCCGACCGGGCGACGATCGTGGTCGCGGCGGAGAACTTCCACGGCCGTACGACAACCATCGTCAGCTTCTCCACCGACGAGACGGCCCGGGCCGGCTTCGGCCCCTTCACGCCCGGTTTCAGGATCGTGCCGTTCGACGACCTGGCCGCGCTGGAGGAGGCCGTCGACGAGACCACGGCGGCCGTGCTGATCGAGCCCATCCAGGGCGAGGCGGGCGTGGTCATCCCGAGCGAGGGCTATCTCGCCGGGGTGCGGGAGCTGACCCGCCGCAAGGGCTGCCTGTTCATCGCGGACGAGATCCAGTCGGGCCTCGGCCGCACCGGCCGCACCTTCGCCGTCGAGCACGAGGACGTCGTGCCGGACATGCTGCTGCTCGGCAAGGCGCTGGGCGGCGGGATCGTGCCGGTGTCGGCGGTGGTGGCCCGGCGCGAGGTGCTGGGTGTGCTGCACCCGGGCGAGCACGGCTCCACGTTCGGCGGCAACCCGCTCGCGGCGGCGGTCGGCTCGGCCGTGGTCGAGCTGCTTCGCACGGGCGAGTTCCAGCGCCGGGCCACCGAGCTGGGCGTGCTCCTGCGGGACGGGCTGACCGAGCTGGTCGGCCGGGGTGTGGTCGGCTTCCGCTCGCGTGGCCTGTGGGCGGGCGTCGACATCGACCCGGCGATCGGCACCGGCCGCGAGGTCAGCGAGCGGCTGATGCGGGAGGGGATCCTGGTGAAGGACACCCACGGTTCCACGATCCGGCTGGCACCGCCGCTGACCATCACGGCGGAGGAGCTGCGGTCCGCGCTGGCGGCACTGGAGAAGGTGCTGGGTTCGTGACGTCGGTGTGGGGCGGCCGAGGCCGTCCCACATCCTTCGCTCGTCTGCCTGAAGGGTGAAGATTGAGCCAGGAGGGGGTAGACCACTCTCAGCTACAGAGAGGTCGGCCGTGAGCACTCACGAGGAGCAGGACGTCGCCGGGCGGCGGTTCGACGTGGCCGACGCCGCGCCCCTGCTGCTCGACGCGCGGGGCGTGGTGACGAGCTGGACGCAGGGCGCCCAGAGCCTGCTGGAGTACACGGCCGCCGAGGTGGTGGGCACCAGGGTGACCGGCCTGCTGTCCGCCGAGGACGCCGCGCGGGTGCCCGAACTGGCCGAGCGGTGCCGCAGGGACGGCGGCTGGGCGGGACTGCTGACCGCACGGCGCAAGGACGGGCAGCCGATACGGGTGATGGTGCGGATCACCCCGGCGATGGAACCCGGCGGAGCACCGCACTGGCTGGTTCTGGTCTCCGACGTGGCGGGGGAACGCGGCTGGGACATGAGCCGTGGGGTGCTGGAGCAGATGGTGACCGACTCCGCCGTCGGGATGGCGATCGTGGACACCGATCTGCGGTGCGTGTGGTCGAACGAGGCCCTGGAGCGGTTCGGCGGCGGCTCCCCGGGCGAGCGGCTGGGCCGGCGGCTGGCGGAGATCCAGCCGGGCATCGACACCGCCGACATCGAGACGCAGATGCGGCGTGTGCTGGAGACCGGCCTGCCGGTGGTCGGGTACGAGCATGTCGGCCATGTGCGGTCCGCGCCGCACCGGGAGACGGCGCACATGATGTCGTTCACCCGTCTCGACGACGACCGGGGTCACCCGATGGGCGTGTACTACACGGTCGTCGACATCACCGACCGGCACCGTGCCCGGCAGCGACTGGCCCTGCTCGACCGGGGCGGCGAACAGATCGGCCGCACTCTGGACATCGTGCGGACGGCACAGGAACTGGCCGACGTGGCCGTGCAGGACTTCGCCGACTTCGTCAGCGTGGACCTACTGGATTCCGTGCTGCGGGGTGCGGAGCCCGAGCCGCCGAGCGAGATGGACCAGGTGCCGCTGCGGCGGGCCGGGCACCAGTCGGTGAACCCCGGGGTCCCGGAGGCCGTCGTCGAGATCGGCGCGGTGGCCACCTATCTCGCCGGATCGCCCCCGATCCGCAGTCTGACCACGGGTCGGTCCTGGCATGCGGCACGGCTGGACCCGCTGGCCAAGGAATGGGCGACGGACATCCCGGGCGGCCGGATGGCGACCTTCCTGGAGCTCGGTGTGCACAGCGTGATGATCGTGCCCATCCGTGCGCGGGGCGTCACGATGGGCGTCACCACCTTCTTCCGGCGCCGCCGTCAGGAGCCGTTCGACGAGGACGACCTGAGTCTCGCCGAGGACCTGGTGTCCCGGGCGGCGGTCTGCGTGGACAACGCCCGCCGCTACACCCGCGAGCGGGAAGCGGCCCTGGTCCTGCAGCGCAGTCTGCTGCCGCGCCGGCTGCCCGAGCAGGACGCGGTGGAGGTGGCCGCCTGCTACCGGCCGGCCGACGAGCTGACCGGCCTGGGCGGCGACTGGTACGACATCATCCCACTGTCCGCCGCACGCGTGGCCCTGGTCGTGGGCGAGGTGCCGGGACACGGGATCGACGCCGCGGCGGCCATGGGACGGCTGCGCACCGCCGTACACACCCTGGCGGCGCTCGATCTGCCGCCCGAGGAGGTCCTCGCGCACCTCGACGACCTGGTGGCGCGGATGGCCCGGGAGGAGGGCGTCCGGCCCGAGGACCCGGAGGCCACCGGTATCCAGGCGGTGGGGTCGGGGTGCGTGTACGTCGTCTACGACCCGGTCAAGGGGCAGTGCACGATGGCCGCCGCGGGCCATCCCGCGCCCGCCGTGGTCCTGCCCGACGGCGCCGTCAGCTTCGTCGACCTGCCGCAGGGGCCGCCGCTCGGGGCGGGCGGTCCGCCCTTCGAGGCGGTGGAGCTGACCCTGGCCGAGGGCAGCACGCTGGCCCTGCACACCGACGGCCTGCTGGTCCACGGTGACGGCGACGGGGGCGACCGGGACGACGGCGGGATCGTCGCCGCGGACCGCGACCGGCTGCGCCGCGCGCTGGAACAGTGCGCACCCACGCTCGACATGAGCTGCCGGTCCGTGGTCGACGCGCTGGTGCCCGCCCGGCCGTACGACGACGTGGCCCTGCTGATGGCCCGCACCAGGCTGCTCGGCGCCGACCAGGTCGCCGACTGGGATCTGCCCGCCGACCCGGCCGTGGTCGCCGAGGCCCGCAAGGAGACCACCCGGCAGCTGGGCGAGTGGGGGCTGGATGAGCTGGCGTTCACCGCCGAACTGGTCGTGAGCGAGCTGGTCACCAACGCCATCCGGCACGCGGAGGGCCCCGTTCGGCTCCGGCTGATCAGAGACCGGTCCGCCCTGATCTGCGAGGTCTCCGACGGCAGTGCCACCGCGCCCCATCTGCGCCATCCGCGCACCACGGACGAGGGCGGCCGCGGACTGCTGCTGGTCTCCCAGTTCGCCGAGCGGTGGGGAACCCGCTTCGTCCCCGGCGGGAAGATCATCTGGGCCGAGCAGTCCACGACGGGCCTGCCGGACTGACCTACACGGACCACGCACACATCGCGTGACGTGGGGAAATGGCGTCACTTCGGCGGATGGGCGGTAGCCATGAACGATGGGGCCATCGACTACGCGGGGGTGTTCCAGGCGCTGCCGGGCATGGTGGCGCTGCTGACGCCCGACCTGCTCTTCGCGGACGCCAACGAGGCGTTTCTGCGGCAGTCCGGGCGCACCCGCGAGCAGGTGGTGGGGCGCTACCTCTTCGACGTCTTCCCGGAGAACCCCAACGACCCCGGCGCCTCGGGCATGCGCAACCTGGCCGCCTCCCTGACGCGGGTCGTGGCCACCGGCGAGCGCGACACCATGGCCCTGCAGCGGTACGACGTCGAGAACCCCGACCGGCCCGGGGAGTGGGAGGAGCGCTACTGGAGCCCGGTCAACGCGCCGGTGTTCGGTAGGGACGGCAAGGTGGTGCTGCTGGTGCACCGGGTCGAGGAGGTGACCGAGCTGATCCGGGCCCGCGGCGGCCCCAGCGGCGGCCGGGCCCGCGTTCTCGAGGCGGAGCTGTACACGCGCGCCCGCGAACTGCAGGAGCTGAACGAACGGTTGCGCCAGGCCCACGCCCGCGAACGCGAGGTGGCCCTCGCCCTGCAGAGGGCGATGCTGCCGGCCCGTTGGCAGGTCGGCCACCATCACGCCGCGGTGCGCTACCGGCCCGCGGTCGGCGCGCTGAACGTGTGCGGGGACTGGTACGACCTCGTCGACCTGGTGGACGGCAACCGCTTCGGCGTGGCCGTGGGTGACGTGGTCGGGCACGGCCTGGAGGCGGCCGGGGTGATGGGCCAGCTGCGCAGCGCGCTGAGCGCCGCCTCCCGGGTCGCCGCGGGTCCGGCGGAAGCCCTGAACATCCTGGGCCGGTACGCCAACGTCGTCGACGGCGCCGAATCGGCCACCGCCGTCACGACGTTCATCGACTGCGACCACCACACGATCACCTACAGCAGCGCCGGGCACCCGCCGCCGGTCCTCGTCCACCCCGACGGCCGTACGGAGTTCCTCGACCAGGCCACCGACCCGCCGCTCGACGCCCGCCCCACCCCGATCCCGAGGCCCGAGGCGAGCACGGCCTACGACGCGGGCGCCACCCTCGTCCTCTACACCGACGGCCTGGTGGAGCGCCGCCGGGAGGACATCGACACCGGTCTGGCCCGCCTCGCCGACTCCCTCGCACGCCATCGCGATGAGGACCCCGAGAGCCTCGCGGACGCCGTCCTGCTGGAACTGCTGCCTCCCGGCGGCGCCACCGACGACACGGCGCTGGTCATCGTGCGGCTGTGACCCATGGCCGGACAGGGGCGTCATGGACGGTCCGGCGCCGAGGCCGAGGCCACGAACACCGGCAGGGCCACGAAGAGGCGGTCGCGGACGGCGCGGGTCCGTTGTTCGGCGAACCACGCCTCCGCCCGGTCCGGGGTCACCGGGCTCTCCCCCGGCGCCCCGGCGCCCGCCACCAGCCCGGCCGGCACAGTGAGGCCGAGCTCATCGGTGAAGACGGCGGTGCGGACCTCGACCGCCACGTCGGTGAACCCGGCGTCCAGCAGGAGCGAGCGGTAGCGGCGCGCGGACCGGGGCGCGGTGACCCGCTCGGCGCGGGCCTGGACGAGGGTGCGGGTCAGCGCGGGGTCGTCGGAGTCGATGACGACCGTGTCCCAGTCCTGGCCGAGGAGCACGATCCGGCCGCCCGGGCAGAGCACCCGGCGCGCCTCCCCCAACGCCCGCTCGGGCTCGGCCAGTTCATGGAACACCTTGTCCGCGCGGTATCCGCACATCGAGCCGTCGGCCAGCGGCAGCGCATAGGCGTCCGCCTTCCGCAGATCCGCGTCGGGCCACCGTCGGCGGGCGATCGCGAGCATGGGCTCGGCGGGGTCGATCCCGACGGCCCGCGCACCGCGCGCGGCCAGTTCCGCCACGGCCCGGCCGGTGCCGCAGCCGACGTCCACGACCGGCGCGCCGGGGCGCAGGCGCAGCAGGTCGTAGGAGTGCCGGCGGAGTTGCTCGGCGGCGGGGCGCCGTTCCAAGGAGTCGAGTACGGCGGCGAGTTCCGCGCCGGAGCGCGGCTGTTGCTCTGTCGGCCTGGTCATGCCGGCCAGAGTGCGACTTAATGTCGGCATGAGGTCAACCGGCGGCTCACCGCCCCTGAGCATCGGCGCGCTGGCGGAGCGTTTCGCACTGGCCCCGCATGTGCCGCGGCACTGGGAGGCGATGGGCCTCCTCGCGCCCGCGCGCGACCCGGCGGGACGGCGGCGGTACGGCACCGCCGATGTCACGCGCGTCGCCCTGATCCTGCGGGCGAAGGAGGCCGGCCTGTCCCTGGACGCCATCCGCTCGCTCACCGCGACGGCGGATCCTGCGGCCAGGCGGAACCTGCTGGAGGGCGAGGCCGAGGCGCTGCGCCGGCGGATCGCGGCGGCGCAGGCCTCGCTGGACCTGATCGAGTGCGCGCTCGGCTGCGCCCACGAGGACATCACCGCCTGTCCGCACTACCGTCAGGCTGTCGGGGCCCGCGTCACCGCCGAGGGGCTCGACGAACGGCATGGGCATGGCCGGTTGCGGTTACAGATGACGACAGGCGCACGCGGCGTGGGCTGGACGAGGTAAGGGGCGAGCCGTTGTTCTACTACCTGCTCAAGTACGTGCTGCTGGGCCCCCTGCTGAGACTGGTCTTCCGGCCCCGGATCGAGGGCCTGGAGAACGTGCCGGACTCCGGTCCCGCGATCGTCGCCGGGAACCATCTGTCCTTCTCCGACCACTTCCTGATGCCGGCGATGCTGCGGCGCCGGATCACCTTCCTCGCCAAGGCGGAGTACTTCACCGGCCCGGGGCTCAAGGGCCGGCTGACCGCGTTCTTCTTCCGCAGCGCCGGGCAGATCCCGGTGGACCGCTCGGGCAAGGAGGCGGGGCAGGCGGCGATCCGCGAGGGCCTGAAGGTGCTGCGCCGAGGCGAGCTGCTGGGGATCTATCCGGAGGGCACCCGTTCGCACGACGGCAGGCTCTACAAGGGCAAGGTCGGCGTCGCCGTGATGGCGCTGAAGGCCGGCGTGCCGGTCGTACCGTGCGCGATGATCGGCACGTTCGAGGCCCAGCCGCCCGGGAAGGTCATCCCGAACGTCCACCCGGTCACCATCCGCTTCGGCAGGCCGCTCGACTTCTCCCGCTATGCCGGCATGGAGCAGCAGAAGGCGATCCTGCGGGCCGTCACCGACGAGATCATGTACGCCATCCTGGCGCTGTCCGAGCAGGAGTACGTCGACGAGTACGCGGCCGTCGTCAAGGAACGGTCGGCCGCGGAGCAGGGCGCCAGGGAGCGCAGGTTCCCGCGGGCGCCGCTCAGCTGACAGGGGGCGGCCGGAGAGCCCGGCCGCCCCTCGTCACCGTGCGATCCGGATCACGGCTTGGGCGTGGCGTGCGGGTTGCAGGTCACGTCCGCGCCGTCCAGCTTGCCGTCGACCAGGTAGGCGTCGACGCGCTGGTTGATGCAGGGGTTGACCAGGCCGGTCACACCGTGGGAGCCCGCGTCCTTCTCGGTGATCAGCCGCGAGCCCTGGAACCGCTTGTGCAGTTCGACGGCACCCTCGTAAGGGGTGGCCGCGTCCCGCGTGGACTGCACGATCAGCACCTGTGGCAGATCCTTGTGGGTCCGCACGTCGACCGGGGTCTGCTGCTTGACCGGCCAGGTGGCGCAGGGCAGGTTCATCCAGGCGTTGGCCCAGGTCATGAACGGGTAGCTCTTGTTGAGCTCGGTGTTGTCCCGGTCCCACTTCTGCCAGCTGGTGGGCCACTTGGCGTCGGTGCACTCGACGGCCGTGTAGACGGCGTTGCCGTTCTCGGCGGAGATGTTGCCGGCCGTGTTCGACATGTCGGGGGCGGCGGCGGCGACCAGTGCCTGGGTGTCGCCGGCGACGTACTTGCTGAACACCGTGGCGACCGGCACCCACGAGGAGTCGTAGTACGGCGCGCTCTGGAAGAAGGAGATCAGCTCGGCCGGGCCGACGACCCCGCCGATGGGGTTCTTCTTGGCGGTGGCGCGCAGTTGGAGCCACTTGGCCTGGACGGCGTCGCGGGTGGTGCCGAGGTGGAAGGCGGCGTCGTTCGCGGCGACCCAGTCCTCCCAGTCCCGCCAGCGGCCCTCGAAGGCGATGTCCTGGTTCAGGTTGGCCTGGTACCAGATGTTCTCGCGGGCTGGGTTGACCACACTGTCGACGATCATGCGGCGCAGGTGGCCCGGGAAGAGGGTGCCGTAGACGGCGCCGAGGTAGGTGCCGTAGGAGACGCCGAGGTAGTTGAGCTTCTTCTCGCCCAGGGCGGCGCGGATCACGTCCAGGTCGCGGGCGGTGTTCGGCGTGGTCATCTGCTGGAGCATCGCCCGGCCGGTGCGCTCCAGGCAGCCGTCCGCGTACTCATGGGCCAGTTTGCGCTGCGCGGTCTCGTCCGCCTCGGTGTCCGGCACCGGGTCCATCTTCGGCGCCTTCACGAACTCCTGCGGGTCCTCGCAGGAGATGGGCGCGGAGTGGCCGACGCCGCGCGGGTCGAAGCCGACGAAGTCGTAGGCCTTGGCGACGTTCGCCCAGACGGGGTTCTTGGTGGTGACCCGGCGCGGGAAGCGCAGGCCGGAGCCACCGGGACCGCCCGGGTTGTAGACGAGGGCGCCCTGGCGCTCCTCTTTGGTCCCCGTGTTGCCGATGTGGTCGACGGCGAGCTTGATCTGCTTGCCGTACGGGTGCGCGTAGTCGAGCGGCACGCTCACCCAGCCGCACTGGATGGGCTTCTCCAGCCCCCAGTCCGCCGGGCAGTCCTGCCAGTCGATGCCGGCCTTGGCGGCGCGGGCGGCGGCAATCTCGGCGCCCTTGGCCTCCCGGTCCGGGCCGGGCCGACCGGCGGCGCTGGCCGCGGGCGCCGAGACGGCACCGGCGATCAGGGTGGCGGTGACGAGCGCTCCCGCCGAACCGAGTGCCAGCAGGCGGCTCTTCGGTCTGTTGTCCCTCAAGTGGGCCCCTCCCCCTACATCAGGATCGCTGCGAGTGGTCAGTTCGGGGGATCCTCTCGGCTGTGAGCCGTCTGAGAACAGGGGGCGCCTGCCATCTTTACCAATCCGATAAACGGATGGTCATGTTCGGTTGGGGGGCGCGTACTTCAGCCGAGGTAGGTCAGCGCCTCGTCCAGGACCCGCCGCAGCCGCAGTGCGTCCGGTGCCAGGGCACTGACCAGTGCTGCCGGACCGGCCAGGGGTATCAGGGCCGCACACTCGTCCAGCATCCGCGGCTCGGCTGGCTGCCGGTTGAACTCCGGCCGTACGACGACAAGTTGACCCACGACGCGATGCCCCGCCAGTACCGCCGGTCCGTCCCAGCCGCCGGGCGCGCCGGGTCCGCAGGACAGCTCCTGGTCCAGCACCACACGGCCCGCGATCCGCACGGTGAGCCTGCTGGTGAGCCGCCCGGGTTCCTCTCCCGTCCGCCCGAGCACCTGCTCCTCGCGCAGCACGAGCCGGGCGCCGGCGGCGAGTTCGGCGCGGGTGGTGATGTGCAGGTCGCTGCCGCGGGCCGAGATCAACTGCTCGGGGAGCCAGTGCAGTTCGGCGTCGTCGGCCACGTCGAGCCGTACGTCGTAGCGGGCCTCGCCCTTGGCCTGGCCGGGGAGGGCGAGGGTGGCGGCGGCCGAGCCGACGTGCAGCCGGGCGCCCTCCGCCACGCTCGCCGTGAGCGAGAAGCGGTCGCCGCCGAGCGGGCCGCTCATCGCGCCGACGACCATGACCCTCGCCTCGCGGCCGCTGGACCGGGTGCGGCGCAGGGCCAGCGGGCCGTCGCTGTCCAGTACGGGCAGCGCCGTGCCGCCGCGGCCGTCGGCGCGGGCCACGATCCGCGCGTCCGCCCGGACCCCGGTGGCCGTCATGCCGTCCACGCGGCGAGCCGCTCGCGCACCCAGGCGGCCACCTCCGCGACGCCTCGATCGGCGCGCAACGACTGGAAGACCACGGGGAGTTCGCCCCGCTGGGTCTTGGCGTCGGCGGCCATCCGGGCGAGGTCGGAGCCGACATGCGGGGCGAGGTCGGTCTTGTTGACGACGAGCAGGTCCGCGGTGGTGACACCGGGGCCGCCCTTGCGCGGGATGTCGTCGCCGCCGGCCACGTCGATCACGAAGATCTGCGCGTCCACGAGTCCCTTGGAGAAGGTCGCGGTGAGGTTGTCGCCGCCGGACTCGACGAGGATCAGGTCCAGCGGGCCGACCGCGTCCTCCAGGTCCTCCACCGCTTCGAGGTTGGCGGAGATGTCGTCGCGGATCGCGGTGTGCGGGCAGGCGCCGGTCTCCACGGCCGTGATCCGCTCGGGCGGCAGCACGGCCTCCCGGAGCAGGAACTCGGCGTCCTCACGGGTGTAGATGTCGTT
The DNA here is from genome assembly GCF_053593835.1 of Streptomyces sp. NPDC002076. Taxonomy (NCBI): domain Bacteria; kingdom Bacillati; phylum Actinomycetota; class Actinomycetes; order Kitasatosporales; family Streptomycetaceae; genus Streptomyces; species Streptomyces sp. NPDC002076. The sequence goes on along the minus strand of NZ_JBSFDI010000011.1, from coordinate 34,822 downwards.
GGTGACGACGGCCAGCGACAGCTCGTCGCGCAGGGCCCGGCAGAGCGCGGCGACGGTCGCGGTCTTCCCGGACCCGACGGGCCCGCCGAGGCCGATGCGCAGGGCACGGCGCGAACCGTCGGGACGGCGCGCGTCCGCGCTGAGGGCGGCGCCGCCGGAGTGGGTGTGGTCGAGGTGCATGTACGGCTCCAATGTCTGACACGTTGTGTGGGGTCCGGCGCCTGGCTCAGGAGGCGAACAGCCGAACCGGCCAGGCCGCATGCCACTCCGCACCGACCTCCAGCAAGGGCCCCGACGCGGCCGGCAACGCGTCGGCGCCCTCGTCGAGCACCTTCCGCGCCGCCTCCACCGCCGCATCCGCGACGCGGTCCAGTTCCGGCGCGAGCCGGGCCAGCACACCGGTCGCATCGAACGGGTCGAGACTCAAGAGCCGTACCGTGGCCGTCGCCGGCCCGCTCACGCTCTCGTACGCCGCGCAGTACGCCGCGTCGTCAGGCCCCAGCCCGGCCGACCGCGCGGCAACGCCGAGGACCACCGGCTGGTGCGCGCCCTTCGGGAACCGCCCGGCCAGCGCGTCGAGTTCGGCCGACGGCCAGCTGGCCCGTGCCGCCCGCATCAGCTGCCGCCCGAGCCTTCGCGCGGCGGTCCGCAGGGCGGGCGACGGTGTCCGGGCGTCCGCCGCCGCGTCCAGCTCCCCGGGATCCACGCCGAGCACGGCGGCGGCCGCAAGCGCACCGGCGACCAGCCCGGCGGTGTGCAGCCGGCCCCGGCAGAAGTCCTCCAGGCCCGCGGCGGAGGTGATCCGGCCCGCCTTGACGGCGGCCTCCGCCCCGCCGGAGTGCGCGTGCCCTCCGGCGGGGAAGCGGCCGTCGGCCAGGACGAGAAGTGCTGCCCGTGACATCACGACACCATCAGAAGAGGAAGTAGCGCTGGGCCATGGGCAGTTCGGCCGCCGGGGTGGCCTCCACCAGTTCGCCGTCGATGTGCACGGCGAAGCTGTCGGGGTCGATCCGGACATCGGGCCGGGCGTCGTTCTCGCGCATGTCGGCCTTGGTCACCGCACGCGTGGACGCGATCGCCACGAACCGCTTGCCGAGCCCGAGCCGCTCCGGCAGCCCGTCCTCGATCGCCAACGGGGCCACGAAGTTGACCGAGTTGGCGGCCGGAGCCCGGCCGATCGCGCCGTACATCGGGCGGGGCAGGATCGGCTGTGGGGTGGGGATGGACGCGTTGGCGTCACCCATCTGCGCGTAGGCGATCTGCCCGCCCTTGAGCACGAGCTGCGGCTTGACCCCGAAGAACGCCGGCTCCCACAGCACGAGGTCGGCGAGCTTGCCGGACTCGACGGAGCCGATCTCGGTGGCGAGGCCCTGGGCGAGCGCGGGGTTGATCGTGTACTTGGCGACATATCGACGTACGCGGTGGTTGTCCGCGCGGCCGTCACCGGGCAGTGCCCCGCGCCTGCGCTTCATCACATGGGCGGTCTGCCAGGTCCGCAGAACGACCTCGCCGACCCGCCCCATGGCCTGGGAGTCGGAGGAGATGATCGAGATCGCGCCGAGGTCGTGCAGGACGTCCTCCGCGCCGATGGTGGACGGCCGGATGCGGGACTCGGCGAACGCCAGGTCCTCGGGGACGGCGGGGTTGAGGTGGTGGCACACCATCAGCATGTCGAGGTGTTCCTCGGCGGTGTTGACGGTGTACGGCCGGGTCGGGTTGGTGGAGCTGGGCAGCACGTTGGGCTGTGAGACCACGGTCATGATGTCGGGCGCGTGCCCGCCGCCGGCGCCCTCGGTGTGGTACGAGTGGATGCCCCGGCCCCCGATCGCGGCGAGGGTGTCGCCCACGAAACCGGCCTCGTTCAGAGTGTCCGTGTGGATGGCGACCTGGATGCCGGTCCGGTCCGCCACGGTCAGCGCGGCGTCGATGACGGCCGGGGTCGAGCCCCAGTCCTCGTGCAGCTTCAGGCCGGCCGCGCCGCCCCGGATCTGGGAGAGCATCGCCTCGTGCGAGACGGTGTTGCCCTTGCCGAGGAAGCCGATGTTGACCGGGTAGGCCTCCATCGCCTCGAACATCCGGGCGAGGTGCCAGGGTCCGGGCGTGACGGTGGTGGCCTTGGAGCCCTCGGCGGGTCCGGTGCCTCCGCCGACCAGGGTGGTGATGCCGGAGGCCAGCGCCTCGTCGGCGATCTGGGGGCAGATGAAGTGGACGTGCGCGTCGATGGCACCGGCGGTGAGGATCCGCCCGTTGCCCGCGATGATCTCGGTCTCGGGACCGACGACCAGGTCGGGGTGGACGCCGTCCATGGTGTCCGGGTTGCCGGCCTTGCCGATCGCAGTGATGCGGCCGTCGCGGATGCCGACGTCGGCCTTGACGATGCCCCAGTGGTCGACGATGACGGCACCGGTGATCACGGTGTCGGGGGTGCCGTCGGCGCGGGTGGCACGGGACTGGCCCATGGACTCGCGGATGACCTTGCCGCCGCCGAACACCGCCTCGTCGCCGGAGCCGCCGGGTCCGCCGGAGCGGTCCTCCTCGATCTCGATCAGCAGATCGGTGTCGGCGAGCCGGATGCGGTCACCGGCGGTGGGGCCGAACAGGTCGGCGTAGGCGCCGCGCGAGATCTCAGGCATCGAGGGGACCTCCGGTCTCCCCGCGCAGCCCCGGCACGATCCGGGCGCCGGCGAGGGCGACGAGCTCGACGTCGACGGGGATGCCGGGCTCGAAGCGCACGGCGGTGCCGGCGGCGACGTTCAGGCGTTTGCCGCGGGCGGCGGCTCGGTCGAACTCCAGGCCGGGGTTGGCCTCGGCGAAGTGGTAGTGGGAGCCGACCTGGACCGGCCGGTCGGCGGCGTTGAGGACGGTGAGCCGGGTGACCTCACGGCCCTCGTTGAAGACGACCGGGTCGTCCGCGAACAGGATCTCTCCGGGAATCATCGCGGGCCCCTTCAGATGATCGGGTCGTGGACGGTGACGAGCTTGGTGCCGTCCGGGAAGGTGGCCTCGACCTGGACGTCGTGGATCATCTCGGGGACCCCCACCATGACGTCGTCCCTGGTGAGGAGCTTGCGACCGGAGGACATGAGTTCGGCGACCGTACGGCCGTCACGCGCGCCTTCGAGGATGTGCGACGTGATGAGGGCGACCGCTTCCGGGTGGTTGAGCTTGAGCCCGCGGGCCCTGCGCTTCTCGGCCACATCGGCTGCCACATGGATCAGCAGCCTCTCTTGCTCGTGCGGGGTCAGTTGCACGTCCCACCTCACAGTCCTTGCTCCGGACCGTGCGGGGTCCGGTTTCCGCAGCCATCGCGACGGGGATAGATGTAACACGCAGACAAATCCCCGGATCGTCCTCAATCCAGGCAGAAAAACCCCTGATGGCGTGGATCGGCAGGCTAGAACGCCGGAGTTTCAGCGACGTTAACCAGACTTTGATCCACAGCTGACCGCCCGATGGGACCCCCGATACCCGCCCGGGTCAGGACCCGCCCGGGCCGCGATGCTCGGCGGCCATGCCGGGGCCACGATGTTCGGCGGCGATCCCGAACCGCTGCTGTTCGCGCGCGGCGGAACCGGCCTCGCGGACACCCGAGACCGAGCGGACGATCTGCTCCTCGGCCGGCTCCTCCAGGGCGTCCAGCCGTTCCAGATCGGCGGCCGACACCAGCGCGACCAGCGGCTTGCCGTGCCGCGTCACGACGACGCGCTCACCGCCGTACACCACGCGGTTGATCAGGTCGGCGAGCTCAGCCCTGGCTTGCGTCACCGGAATCTCGTACGCCATACCCCAACCTTACGTCACGTACGTCCTGTACATTTTTTACAGAAGCCGAGGCCGTCGGAGGCCCGTGCGACGAGAAGGGGTGTCCCATGTCCCGAGCGTTCGCCCGTCATGTCCTGCCCGAGTTCACCGAGCGCACCAGCAACGGCGCCCGCACGCTCGATCCCTACGGCAAGCTGTTCGAGGACCGGATCGTCTTCCTCGGGACCGCGCTGGACGACGCGGCCGCGAATGACGTGATGGCGCAGTTCATGCACCTCGAACACGCGGCCCCGGACCGCGACATCACGCTGTACGTCAACTCGCCCGGCGGTTCGTTCAGTGCGCTGACGGCGGTCTACGACACGATGCGCTACGTCAGCTGTGACGTGGCCACGTACTGCCTGGGCCAGGCCGCCTCCCACGCCGCGCTGCTGCTCGCAGCCGGCACGCCGGGCAAGCGGTTCACCCTGCCCGGCGCCCGCATGGTCCTCTCCCAGCCCCAGCTCGCCGAACCGGTGCAGGGCCGGCCCAGCGACCTGCTCATCCAGGCCGAGGAGTTGACCCGGGTCCGCGCGCTGACGGAGGAGATCCTGGTACGGCACACCGGGCGCACGGCCGAAGAGGTGCACCGCGACCTGGAGCGGGACCTGGTCCTGGACGCCCCCGCGGCGGTGACCTACGGGCTGGTGGACGCCGTCGTGCCCAGTCGGCGGAGCACCCCCGGCGCACCGGACGCGAGGTGAGCCGCCGATGCTGCCGGACCTGCCGCCGCTGCCCGGACTGACGCGGGCCGAGGGAGAGCTGATCGACCGTTACCTGGAAGCCGCCGACCTGCTGGGCCGCGTCAACCCGGCGCACGGCGGGGACACCTATCGCGGGCTGCGCGCCGCTCAGGCCCTGGTGCGCAAGGCCGCAGAGCTGCGCGACGCCCTCGCGTTGATGCACCGGCGGGGCGAGGCGGAGCTGCACGGGGACACGCTGGCACGGGCTTTGCGGGTGCTGGACGGTGAACGCCGTACCGCGCGCGTCGCGCTCCCGCCCGACGGCGTCGGCTGATCCGGACGCCGGACCAGCCGGACGGGATGCGGTCGTCGACCGGCGCCGTCCGTACGGGACTTGAAACGGGCCGAACGGCGTACCGCCGACCGGTGTATATCCGAATCGTTCTCCGGGCCTCCCGACTTGCGTTCCACGCCGGTTCGTCGTTCGCGGAAAAGCGCATAGCCCCAGGTCGGGCGCTACGCACGGGATCTGACGATGTCTCGAACATCCCACGCGACACCCGAACGGGTGAGTGGTGAGTAACGCCACAAATCCACGGATGCATTGGGATTTTCGGACCGGTGTGAGCGAAGATCCCGTCCGACGACAAGCCCCCGCCACCGCGGCGGGGCGGTCCGGGCGGACGCCGAGTCCTGCCGCCGCCCGGACGACCGGTCGACAGGAGTGGATCGGCAGGAGTGGAGGACCCAAGCAAGACGGGTCGCCGGTACGGATGTTCGTCTGCTCGTCGCAGACGGTCTGAGGTTCCGAGCAGCCCTTGGGGTGAAGCCGCGGCAACGCGGCCGGGCAACTTCGCCAGCCCGAATCCGACAGGTCATCCTTCACAGGCGGCTGACGAAGGGTTGCGCATGACTGCGCTCAATCGTGTCCCGTCGCTCATGGCCCGGGCCGGTACGGCCTCGGCCCTCACCCTCGCCGCCGTCGGCGGCTCGATCGCGGTCCCCGGCCTCGCCCCCGATGCCTCGGCCGCGACTCTCGCGGCAAAAGCACTGCAGGTCGCGGCCTCCAAGCAGGGGGCCCCATACCAGTACGGGGCCACCGGACCGCGCAGGTTCGACTGCTCGGGGCTGACGCTCTATGCGTTCAAGAAGGCGGGCAAGACCCTGCCGCGTACCGCCGCCCAGCAGTACAACAAGACGCACCACATCTCCGCCGGCCGCCGCCAGGCCGGTGACCTGGTGTTCTTCCACTATGGTTCCTACGTCTACCACGTCGGCATCTACGCCGGGCACGGCAAGATCTGGCACGCGCCGAGGACGGGGGACGTGGTACGGCTCCAGAAGCTCTGGACCAAGAGCGTCTGGTACGGCCGGGTCAGCTGACCCGCCGTCAGGGCTGGAGCGGCTCCAGCAGCAGGGCCGCTCCCAGCCCCGTCAGCGCCATCCCGGTGCTCGCCTGGAGCCCACGGGCGGCCCGGGGCCGGCGCAGTGATGTGCCACGGCGGTCCGCCTCGGGGCCCTGCGCCACACCAGCCGTGCCGGTCTCGACACCCGGATACGCCGTGGTCTGCCTCCTCGTCGGCGCCGGGCATGGCGTGGCCGTCGTCCCCGAGATGGTGGCCCGCACGGCATCCACACCGGCCGCGGACGCCCTCCGCGTCCTGAGAACGTTCCCAAACTCTCATCGCCCCGCACCCCTCGTCACCCATGTTCCCCCCGCACAGCACCCCCGCCCGGGGGGCTACGGCTCCTGTGGGGCCGCCGGGACCGGCTCGGCCGGGACGATCCAGGGGAGTTCGATGGAGACCGTCTTGCCGCCCTCTCGGGTGGGGCGGACGCGGAGTTTGCCGCCGCACTCCGCGGTGAGCCAGCGGATGATGACCATGCCGCGGCCGTTGTCCTGCTGGACGGCGGCGGGCAGCCTCTTCGGAAAGCGCGGATGACTGTCGGTGACACCGATGCGAAGGTGTTCGTCGCGGTCCAGGGCGATGTCAACCGTGAAGGTGGGTGATTGACCGAAGGTGTGCTGTACGGCATTTGTGGCGAGTTCGGAGACGATGAGCCGCACGGTGTCAGCTACGTCGGTGTCCGACGGCAGGCCCCACTCCGCGAGCGTGCCCACGACATACGTGCGGGCGGCGGAGACCGAAGCGGGATCGCTCGGCAGAGTGACGGATGCTTCCAGATGGTCTGCCATGGCGACGTCGTCCCTTTCCCACGGGACCGCAGTCCGACACGGAGCCGGATGGTTCGAGTACGGTCCCGGACTGGTGCTTGCTCGTCAGCCTGCCATCACGGGGCCGGTCACGGGGAGCCATCCACCAAGATGTGCATATATCTGTCGCTCGAAGCGGTGAACTCTACGACGCGAAACCGTATTTGGGCGGCCCGGAAGGAGTAAGGAGGAGCCCATGCAGAACGGGCCGGCAGTGCGCCGCCGCAAACTGGGCGCCGAACTGCGCACGCTGCGCGCCGGTGCTGGGCTCACGAGCGGTGAGGCGGCCCGGCTGGTCGGCTGGCACCAGTCGAAGGTCAGCCGTATCGAGACCGGTGCCAGCGGTGTGAAACCAGCCGATGTGCGGCTACTGCTCGACGCCTACGAGGTGCGGGACGGGCAACTGCGCGAGCTGCTGCTGATGCTGGCGGGCTCCGAGGACACGGGCGACCGGCACCGCTGGTGGCACGCCTACCGCGGGGTGCTGCCGCCCGCGTACCGGGACTTCATCAGCCTGGAGTCGCAGGCGAGCACGATGCGCACCCTGGAGACCACGGTCGTACCCGGCCTGCTGCAGACGCCCGAGTACGCCCGCGCGGTGACCCGGGCGGCCGTCACGGACCTGGACGAGGAAGGCCTGGACGCGCTGGTGGAGGTGCGGCTGGCCAGGCAGGACGTGCTCCGCGCCGACCCGCCGCTGGAGCTGAGCGCGGTGCTGGACGAATCGGTGCTGCGGCGCGAGGTCGGCGGCCCCGAGGTGATGGCCCGGCAGCTTCGGCGGCTGATGCAGGCGGCCCGGTTGCCTCAAGTCCGGCTCCAGGTACTGCCGTTCGGCGCCGGAGCGCATGTCGGCGTCAACGGAGCTTTCGTTATTTTCTCATTTCCGAGCACTTCTGATCTGGACGTGGTTGTTCTCGACCAGTTGACGAGTAGCCTCTACCTGGAGCGGAAAGAAGACCTCATGGCCTATGCGGAGGCCTTCGACACCCTTCGGATGCACGCCCTTTCACCTGAGGACACGTTGGATTACATCGCCGGGATAGGTGACGGCGCGTAAGGAGGCACCATGTCAGCCATGCCTCGGAACGTCCCTGCCAGTACCGACCTGCACGACGTGCGCTGGCTGCGCAGCAGCTACAGCACGGGAGCCAACAACTGCGTGGAGACGGCCCGGCCGCGCTCCGGCCCCGGGGCCGGACTGCTCGCCGTGCGCGACTCCAAGGACCCGGCCGGACCCGCGCTGCTCTTCTTCGCCGAGAGCTGGGCCGGCTTCCTCACCGCCCTCTGACCCGAAGACGAACCCGACCCGTAGACGAACCCGACCCGTAGACGAACCCGATCCGTAGACGCCCCCCGCGAGGACGACTCGCGCGAAGCACGGCCGTGTCACGCCGACTCATGGTCGCGTTTCGCCGATCACCCGTACAGCGCGTTCGATCTCGGCCCCGGACAGGTCCGCGCGTGCGGTCAGCCGCAGCCGCGAGATGCCGTCGGGCACGGAAGGAGGACGGAAGCAGCCCACGGCCAGCCCCGCGGTACGGCAGTCGGCCGCCCAGCGCACCGCCTGCTCCGGGGACGGAGCCCGCACGGAGACCACCGCGGCGTCCGGACGCACCGCTTCCAGACCCGCGGCGGTCAGCCGTGCGTGTAGTTCCGCGGCCACCGCACGGGCGCGCGCCGCACGCTCCGGTTCGCGGACGAGCAGCCGCAGTGCGGCGAGCGCCGCGCCGGCCGCCGCCGGGGCAAGGCCCGTGTCGAAGATGAAGGTCCGGGCGGCGTTGACCAGATGGTCGATCACCCGATCCGGGCCGAGCACCACTCCGCCCTGGCTGCCCAGCGACTTGGACAGGGTGGCCGTGACCACCACGTCCGCGGCGCCCGCGAGACCGGCCGCGTACGGCGCGCCCCGGCCGCCGTTGCCCAGCACCCCGAGCCCGTGCGCGTCGTCCACGACCAGTCCCGCGCCGTGCTCCCGGCACGCCTCCGCCAGCTCGGCCAGCGGCGCCCGGTCGCCGTCCACCGAGAACACGGTGTCGGACACGACGATCGCCGGCCCCTGATGAGTGGCCAGCGCCTTGCGCACCGCCTCGGGGTCGGCGTGTCCGACGACCTGCCGCTCGCCCCGGGCGAGCCGGCAGCCGTCGATGAGGGAGGCGTGGTTGCCGGCGTCGGAGACGATCAGCGAGCCGTGCGGCCCGAGCGCGGTGACCGCGGCCAGGTTGGCGGCGTACCCGGAGGAGAAGACCAGCGCCGCCTCGAAACCGCAGAATTCGGCCAGCTCGCGCTCCAGCTCGGTGTGCAGCTCGGTGGTGCCGGTGACGAGCCGGGAGCCGGTGGACCCGCCGCCCCAGGTCCGGGCCGCCCGGGCGGCCCCTTCGGTGACCTCGGGGTGATGGGCGAGGCCGAGGTAGTCGTTGCTCGCCAGGTCCAGCAGGGGCGAGTCGGCGGGGCGCGGACGCAGGGTGCGGACGAGTCCGGCGCGGCGGCGCGCCTCGGCCTGCTCGTCGATCCAGCCGAACGCCATGGGTCCTCCGGGGCTTTTGTAGGTAGCGGACAGACCCTAGCGGCACGAGCAGCCGCCCAGGGTGTGGCAATACCCACACGGTGAACCGTCTCCGTTGTGCAAACTCTCCTTGGCCCCAGGCGGTCCCGTAGGACAGGATCAGGCCTCATGGACCTGCTGAACACGCTGGTGGACAAGGGGCTTCGGCGCGAGCTGCCGACCCGCGAGGAAGCGCTCGCCGTTCTGGCCACCTCCGACGACGACGTACTCGATGTGGTGGCCGCGGCCGGAAAGGTGCGCCGCCACTGGTTCGGGCGACGGGTGAAACTGAACTATCTGGTGAACCTCAAGTCGGGCCTGTGTCCGGAGGACTGCTCCTACTGCTCCCAGCGGCTCGGCTCCAAGGCCGACATCCTGAAGTACACCTGGCTCAAGCCCGACGAGGCCTCCCAGGCGGCCGCCGCGGGCCTCGCGGGAGGCGCCAAGCGGGTCTGTCTGGTGGCCAGCGGGCGCGGCCCGACGGACCGTGACGTGGACCGGGTCTCGGAGACCATCCGGACCATCAAGGAGCAGAACGAGCACGTCGAGGTGTGCGCCTGCCTCGGTCTGCTCTCCGACGGCCAGGCCGAGCGGCTGCGCGAGGCGGGCGCGGACGCCTACAACCACAACCTCAACACGTCCGAGGGGACGTACGCGGACATCACGACCACGCACACGTACGCCGACCGGGTGGACACGGTGCAGAAGGCGCACGCGGCCGGTCTGTCCGCCTGCTCCGGTCTGATCGCGGGCATGGGCGAGAGCGACGACGACCTGGTCGACGTGGTCTTCTCGCTGCGCGAACTGGATCCGGACTCGGTGCCGGTGAACTTCCTCATCCCGTTCGAGGGCACCCCGCTGGCCAAGGAGTGGAACCTCACCCCGCAGCGCTGTCTGCGGATCCTCGCGATGGTCCGGTTCGTCTGCCCGGACGTGGAGGTCCGGATCGCGGGCGGCCGCGAGGTCCATCTGCGCTCGATGCAGCCGCTCGCGCTGCACCTGGCCAACTCCATCTTCCTCGGCGACTACCTGACCAGCGAGGGCCAGGCCGGCAAGGCCGACCTGGAGATGATCGCGGACGCCGGTTTCGAGGTGGAGGGCGCCGGCGAGGTGACACTGCCGGAACACCGGGTCGAGGCCGGGTCCGGCTGCGGCTCGGTGTGCGGCTCGCACGAGGGCTGCGGCTCGCACGAGAGCGGCGAGGCCTGCGGTACGGCGGCCGCGCCGACCGCACAGGAGGCGCGCACCGACCTCGTCGCCGTCCGCCGCCGGGGCGCCGGAACGGACCTCGCGCCCAATGCCTGATCTGCCCGACCTGCCCGACCTGACCGTGCCCGAGCTGCTGGAGCTGGACCGACGGCATGTGTGGCATCCGTACGGTCCGATGCCCGGCCGTGTCGAACCGCTCGTCGTGGAGTCGGCGAGCGGGGTCCGGCTGCGGCTGGCCGACGGCTCGGGCGAGTTGGTGGACGGCATGTCGTCGTGGTGGTCGGCGATCCACGGCTACAACCACCCGGTCCTCAACGAGGCGGCGCACGACCAGCTCGGCCGGATGAGCCATGTGATGTTCGGCGGGCTGACGCACGAGCCGGCGGTACGGCTGGCGAAGCACCTTGTCGACATGTCACCCAATGGCCTGGAACACGTCTTCCTCGCCGACTCCGGCTCGGTGTCGGTCGAGGTCGCGGTGAAGATGTGCCTGCAGTACTGGCGCTCGCTCGGCCGGCCCGGCAAGCAGCGGCTGCTGACCTGGCGGGGCGGCTACCACGGCGACACCTGGAACCCGATGTCGGTGTGCGACCCGGAGGGCGGGATGCACGCGCTCTGGTCGGGTGTGCTGCCGCGCCAGATCTTCGCGGACGCACCGCCGACGGAGTACGAGGAGTCGTACGCCGTCCATCTGCGCGAACTGATCGCCCGACACGCGGACGAGCTGGCCGCGGTGATCGTGGAGCCGGTCGTGCAGGGCGCGGGCGGCATGCGCTTCCACTCCCCTGCCTATCTGCGGGTGCTGCGCGAGGCGTGCGACGCACACGACGTCCTGCTGGTGTTCGACGAGATCGCCACCGGCTTCGGCCGTACCGGCGCGCTGTTCGCGGCGGAGCACGCGGGCGTCACCCCGGATGTCATGTGCGTGGGCAAGGCGCTGACCGGCGGCTATCTGACGCTGGCGGCCACGCTGTGCACCGCGCGGATCGCCGACGGCATCTCGCGGGGCGAGGTGCCCGTGCTGGCGCACGGCCCGACGTTCATGGGCAACCCGCTGGCCGCGGCCGTGGCCTGCGCCTCCATCGAACTGCTCCTGGCACAGGACTGGCGGGCGGAGGTCAAACGGATCGAGGCGGGCCTGTGGGAAGGCCTCACGCCCGCTCGTGAGCTGCCGGGCGTCCACGATGTCCGGGTCCTCGGGGCGATCGGCGTCGTCCAGCTCGACCACGAGGTGGACATGGCCGCGGCGACCGCGGCCGCCGTCCGGGAGGGGGTCTGGCTGCGCCCCTTCCGCGACCTGATCTACACGATGCCGCCGTACATCACCTCGAACGAGGACGTGGCGAGGATCGCGCGCGCGGTGTGCGCCGCGGCGCGGGAGGGATGACATGCCGGTACTGGTGATCACGGGCACGGGCACGGAGGTCGGCAAGACCGTCACCACCGCCGCCGTCGCCGCCACGGCGCTCGCGGCCGGGCGCTCGGTGGCCGTGCTGAAGGCCGCGCAGACGGGTGTACGGCCGGACGAGCGCGGGGACGCCGACGAGGTCGCGCGGCTGGCGGGCCCGGTCACGACCGCCGAACTGGCCCGCTACCCCGAGCCGTTGGCGCCGGGCACGGCGGCCCGACGGGCGGGCATGGCCCCCGTCCACCCGCACGAGGTGGCCGACCGGGCGGCCAAGCTGGCCGCCGAGCACGATCTGGTGCTGCTCGAGGGGGCGGGCGGACTGCTCGTCCGCTTCGACGCGGCCGGCGGCACCCTGGCCGACGCGGCCGGGTTGCTCGGCGCACCGGTGCTGGTGGTCGCCCACGCGGGTCTGGGCACCCTCAACACCACCGAGCTGACGGCGCTCGAACTACGGCGCCGAGACCTGGAGTTGGCCGGCGTGGTGATCGGCAGCTGGCCCGACTCCCCCGACCTCGCGTCCCGCTGCAACGTGGCCGACCTCCCGGAGGTCGCGAAAGCCCCCCTCCTCGGCGCAATCCCCTCCGGGGCGGGCGCCCTGCCACCGGCCGACTTCCGCACGACGGCACCGACCTGGCTGGCACCCCGCCTGGACGGGACCTGGGACACGGAGGCGTTCCGGGTCCGGGAGGCACCGCAGCCGGGGTGATGTTCGGCGGTCGACCCGGGGCTGGGAGGCACCGCAGCCGGGGTGACATTCAGGGGTGCGCCCGCGTCCGTCAAGCGCCGCAGCCGGGCTGATCCACGGGGGTGGGCCCAGGTCTGGAAAGCGCCGCAGCCGGACTGACGCTCAGGGGTGGGCCCAGGTCCGGGAAACGCCGCAGCCGGGCTCATCTACAGGGGCGGGGCCTGGGTGGCACCGCGGCGGCTGGCTGATGTCCAGGGGAGGGCCAAGGTCCGGGAGACACCGCAGCCGGACTGACGCTCAGGGGTGCGCCCAGGTCCGGGAAACGCCGCAGCCGGGCTCATCTACAGGGGCGGGGCCCGGGTGGCACCGCGGCGGCTGGCTGATGTCCAGGGGAGGGCCAAGGTCCGGGAGACACCGCAGCCGGACTGACGCTCAGGGGTGCCCGGGTCTGGAAAGCGCCGCGGCCGGGCTGACGTTCAGAGGTGGGCCCAGGTCTGGAAAGCGCCGCAGCCGGACTGACGTTCAGGGGTGGGCCCGGGTCCGGGAAGCGCCGCAGTCTGGGTGGGCGAGGTGGGGTCCAGGGGTGGAGCCCCTGGTGGGGTTCGGGGCGGAGCCTCGTGGGTGTGGGGGCTGTCGCCGAGGGTGCGACAGGCGTCGTACGGGGGAAGCTCCTCCTAGGTCGTCCAGTTCCGGGAGGTCGCCATGCGGCTGCTGTCCTCCGGCTCCGACACCCTGACGCGGAGTCCCGTCCACCATCCCCTGTTCGCCCGTTACTACGCCCGCTTCAGCGTGAGCGCCGAGACCCGGCTGGGCATGGCCGGGATACGGGAGCGGCTGCTCGCCGGGCTGTCCGGGCGGGTGATCGAGATCGGCGCGGGCAATGGACTGAACTTCGCGCACTACCCCGGTACCGTCGCCGAGGTCGTCGCGATCGAACCGGAGCCGCTTCTCAGGCAGTTGGCACTGGAATCGGCCCTGCGTGCCGAGATTCCGGTCGACGTGGTGCCGGGCGCGGCGGAGGCGCTGCCGGTCAAGAGCGAAGCCTTCGACGCGGCCGTGCTGTCGCTGGTCCTGTGCAGCGTGCGGGACGTGCCACGGGCGCTGAGCGAGGTACGGCGCGTGCTCAAACCGGGCGGCCAGGTCCGGTTCTTCGAGCACGGCCAGGGCGGCGGCCGGGTGATGCGACTGAGCCAGCGCACGCTGGACCGGACGCTGTGGCCGGCGCTGACCGGCGGCTGCCATCTGTCCCGGCGGCCGGTGGCCGCGCTGCGCGAGGCCGGGTTCACGCTCGGCCCGCAGCGTCGGGTGATGATGCCGGAGAAGGGTCCGGCACTGCCGTCCTCGTACTGCGCGCTCGGCGTCGCCTGGCGGCCGGACGAGCCCGATATGCGCTGACCGGCATCACAGGCTCCAGCCGCGCAGCTCGCGCGCGATGTCGTCGACGCCGGCCGCGCCCTCCTTCACCAGCCGGGCGAGGTCCCGCACCTGCTCGGCCGTGGTGACCACCTTCACCCCGCTGGCGACCAGGTACGCATAGGCGACCGCCGAGGCGAACAGCGCGTTGGAGCGCTCCAGCGCCGGCACATGGATCAGCAGCTGGAGCAGGGAGGCGGCACGGGCGTGCGGGTCGTCGTAGACGGGCACGCCGAATATGTCGGCGCGGTGCCGCGCGACGGCGGCGATGAGCGCGCCCCAGTCGGTGACCTGCGGGTCCCCGGGGGTGCGCTGTTCGGCGAGCATGAGCAGCCAGGCGAGGTCGATGCTGAGCTCGTTCAAGGGATCAGCGGCCGTCCCCGACACCGGTGCCGCGGGTCTCGGTGAACTCCTCGGCGAACACGGACTCGTACTGCTTCATGAAGTCGGCGGCGGCCTCGACGAACGTACGGCCGGCCTCCCCGGTGTCCTGTCTGACCAGCTCTTCGATGTAGCGGTTGACGCTGATACCGCGGGCCAGGGCGCGTTCGCGGGCCGCGCGGGCGGTGCCCTCGTCCACGCGCACGTTCAGCTGGGTCTTCGCCATGCTTCGACGCTAGCGCCGAGGTGCTAGCAAAGCAAGGGCGTGCGGAACCGGTGCGCCGGGTCGGCTTGTCGCCTACGCTCGCCCGGGACGGGCGGTTCAGGCGACCGGGAGGCGGTCTTGTCCACACCCACAGCTGCTGCGCAGCACGCGCCGGACGGCGCCGTCGCGGCCCGCGCCCGCGGGCTGACCAAGGCGTACGGCTCCGGCGAGACGGCCGTCATCGCCCTGGACTCGGTGGACGTGGACATCGCGCGCGGCCGTTTCACCGCCGTGATGGGGCCATCGGGGTCCGGGAAGTCCACGCTGATGCACTGTCTGGCGGGGCTCGACACGGTGTCGGCGGGTCAGGTGTGGCTGGGCGGCACCGAGATCACCGGGCTGCGGGACCGGGAGCTGACCCAGCTCAGGCGGGACCGGATCGGGTTCATGTTCCAGTCGTTCAACCTCATTCCGACGCTGACCGCCGCCGAGAACATCACCCTGCCCATGGACATCGCGGGCCGCAGGCCCGATCCGCGGTGGCTGGACCAGGTCATCGACACACTCGGTCTGCGCGACCGCCTCACGCACCGGCCCGCCCAGCTCTCCGGCGGTCAGCAGCAGCGGGTCGCGTGTGCGCGGGCGCTGGCCTCCCGGCCGGAGCTGATCTTCGCCGACGAGCCGACCGGCAACCTCGACTCGCGGGCCGGCCTCGAGGTGCTGGGCTTTCTGCGCGGCGCCGTGGACGATCTCGGGCAGACGGTCGTCATGGTCACCCACGACCCCGGCGCCGCCGCCCACTCCGACCTGGTGCTGTTCCTGGCCGACGGGCGCATTGTGGACGACATGGAACGGCCGACGGCGGACGCCGTACTGGAACGCATGAAGCGTTTCGACGTGGTCCGGGAGCGGCTCGGCGACGGCGGCGCCGGCACCGTCGGAGAGGACTGACCGGGTGCTCAAGGCGACCCTGAGGAGTTTCCTCGCGCACAAGGGACGGCTCGCGCTGTCCGCGCTGGCCGTGATCCTGTCCGTGGCGTTCGTCGCGGGCAGTCTGATCTTCTCCGACACCGTCACGCGTACGTTCGACCGGCTGTTCGCCTCCACCGCCGCCGATGTGACGGTCCAGCCGAAACAGCTGGACCTCAGGTCGGCCCGGGTGAGCGGTTCGGTGCAGACGCTGCCTGCGGCGCTGCGGGACCGCGTGGCGCGGGTCGACGGGGTCGCGGCGGCACGCGCCGAGGTGTCGGTGCAGAACGCCGTCGTGGTCGACAGCCACAACAAGTCCGTCGGCCCGACCACCGGCGCCCCGACCATCGCGATGGCCTGGTACGTCACCCAACGCAGTCCCGTGAAGCTCACCTCCGGCCATGCCCCGCACGGGGCGGGTGAGGCGCTGCTGGACGCCGACACGGCGCGCAAGAAGCACGTGGGCATCGACGACACGCTGACCGTGCAGGCACAGCCGGGCATGTTCCGGGTGCGGGTCGTCGGCATCGCCACGTTCACCACCACCAACCCCGGCGCGGCCCTGGTCTTCCTGGATCCGGCGGTGGCGGGCCGCGAACTGCTCGGTTCCCCCGCCCGGGCGACCAGCATCGCGGTGGACGCGGCCAAGGGGGTGTCCGACCCGGAGCTCAAGCAGCGGGTCGGGCGGGCGATCGGCACCGGCACGTACGACCTCAAGACCGCGAACGAGCAGGCCAAGTCGGCGGCGGCCAGCCTCGGCACGTTCCTGGACGTGATCAAGTACGTGATGCTGGGCTTCGCCGGTGTCGCCCTGCTCGTCGGCGTGTTCCTCATCGTCAACACCTTCTCCATGCTGATCGCCCAGCGCACCCGCGAACTGGGCCTGCTGCGGGCCCTCGGCGCGGACCGGCGCCAGGTGCGGCGCTCGGTGCTCACGGAGGCGCTGCTGCTCGGGCTGGTCGGTTCCACGCTCGGCCTCGCGGCCGGGATCGGACTGGCGCTGGCGCTGATCCGGCTGATGAGCGCGTTCGGGATGAACCTGAAGGCCACGGAGATGGTCATCGGCTGGGGCACGCCCGTCGCGGCGTACGTCGTCGGTCTCGGCGTCACGTTCGTGGCCGCCTATCTGCCCGCGCGGCGTGCGGCGGCCGTCTCACCGATGGCGGCCCTTGTGGACGCCGAAGTCGCCGGTGTCGGCAAGCCGTTGCGGACCCGGGCGGTCGTCGGTGCGGTGATCGGGGCGGTCGGCGCGGCGGCGCTGGCCGGGTGCGCGGTGGCCACGAAGACCGCGCAGGCGGCCTCGCTGCTCGGTCTCGGCGTGGCCCTGACCCTGATCGCGACCGTGGTCGCCGGTCCGCTGCTGGTGCGGCCGGTGATCCGGGTGCTGGGCGCGGCCTTCCCCGCGCTGTTCGGCCCGGTCGGCCTGATGAGCCAGCGCAACGCCCTGCGCAACCCGCGTCGTACGGGCGCCACCGCCGCGGCGCTCATGGTGGGCCTGGCCCTGGTCGGCGGGATGTCGGTGGCGAGCGCCTCGATGTCCGCTTCCTTCGACCGGCAGATCGACAAGACGCTCGGCGCCGACTTCATCGTCCAGAACTCCAACTTCACCCCGTTCACCAAGCAGGTGCGGGACACCGTGGCCCACACCCGCGGCGTCGGGCTCGTCGTGCAGCAGCGGCTCACCCAGGTCGCCGTACGGCTGCCGAACGGCGACCGGGTCACGACGGCCGCCGCCGCGTACGACTCCCGGCTCGACGACGTCGTGCACATCACCTACGCACAGGGCGGTTCACGGGCCGCCCTGGCGGACGGGCACCTCGCCATGGACGCCGCCTTCGCCCGGGACCACGGGGTGCGCGTCGGCAGCGTCCTCCCGGTCGACTTCCCTGGCGGGCGGCACACCGGGCTGACCGTCTCCGCACTCACCAAACAGGAGACGGCCGAGGGTTTCGGCGCCCAGGGCGGCCTCTACTTCGGCCTCGCCACCCTGGAGAGGTACGCGCCGGACGCGCAGGACTCCGCGCTCTACGTCAACGCGGCCAAGGGCACCGAACCCCAGGACCTGCGCCCCCGGCTGGAACGGGCGCTGAGGCCGTTCCCGCAGGTCCAGGTGCGCAACCAGACCGACTACAAGCAGCTCGTCCACGATCAGATCGCCGTCCTGCTCTATCTGGTGTACGCGCTGCTCGGGCTGGCGATCGTCATCGCCGTGCTCGGTGTGGTCAACACCCTCGCCCTGTCGGTGGTGGAGCGTACCCGGGAGATCGGGCTGTTGCGGGCGATCGGGCTGGGGCGGCGGCAGTTGCGCCGGATGATCCGGCTGGAGTCGGTGGTGATCGCGGTGTTCGGCGCGGTCCTCGGGCTGGCGCTGGGGCTCGTGTGGGGCGTGTGCATGCAGCAGGTGCTGGCCCTGCGCGGGCTGACGGCGCTGGCGTTCCCCTGGAGCACGATCGTCGCCGTCGTGATCGGCTCGGCGGTGGTGGGCGTGGTGGCGGCCCTGCTGCCTGCGCTGCGCGCGTCGCGATTGAACGTGCTGGCGGCGATCGCCCACGAGTGATGGAATCGCGGGCGTAGCCCAAAGCGCCTGCCAACGGGGAGAGTTGATGTCACATCCGTTCCGCTTCGGGGTCAATCTGCTCACGCCCGCGCCCGCCGCCGAGTGGCGCGCGAAGTGCCGGCGCGCCGAGGAGCTGGGCTACGACGTGATCCTCGTCCCCGATCACCTCGGGATGCCCGCTCCGTTCCCGGCACTGGTCGCGGCGGCCGAGGCGACGCGCAGGCCCCGGCTCGGCACGTTCGTGCTCAACGCGGGGTTCTACAACCCGGCCCTGCTGGCCCGCGAGGTGGCGACCACGGACGCGCTCACCGGCGGGCGCCTCGAACTCGGACTGGGCACCGGGTATGTGCCGGCCGAGCACGAGACGGCGGGGCTGCCGTACGGCTCACCGGGCGAGCGGGTCGACCATCTCCGGCACACGGTGGCGGAACTCGGCCGGCTGCCGGCGTCCGGCGAACTCCCCCGGTCCCGGGTGCCGCTGCTGATCGGTGCCAACGGCGACCGGATGCTGCGGCTGACCGCCGAGCACGCGGACATCGCGGCCTTCACCGGAGCCCGGCCGGGCTCCGCCCCGGGATCGCTGGAACCGCTCACCGCCGAAGAGCTGGACGAGCGGGTGGCGCGCTACCAGGGGCTTGCGGCGGGCCGGGCGGAACCGGCGGAACTGAATCTGCTCATCCAGCTCGTGGCGGTCACCGACGATCCGGAGCCCGTGCTGAAGCCGCTGCTGGAACGGCAGCCGCAGCTGACCCTGGACGCCGCGCTGGCCCTGCCCATCGTGCTGGCCGGCTCGCTGGAGGAACTCGTGGCGCGGGTGCGGGCGCAGCGCGAGCGGTTCGGCTTCTCCTATCTGACCGTGCTGGAGCCGTACATGGAGGCCTTCGCGCCGGTGATGGCACGGCTGCGCGAGGAGTCCGCATGATGGAAATCCCCGCGCCGGACCCATCTCCGGTGATGCGATCAGCACATGACCGACCTGCGGATACGTCCTGCTCTTCATGACGATCTCGACGCCGTGCTCGCCTTCTGGAAGACGGCCGCCGAGGGCACCAGCATCAGCGACGACCGGGACGGGGTGGAGCGGCTGATGGCCCGTGACCCCGAGGCGCTGATCCTCGCCGAGCTGGGCGGCGAGCTGGTGGGCACGGTGATCGCCGGCTTCGACGGCTGGCGCTGCCATCTGTACCGGCTCGCGGTGCATCCGGAGCGGCGCCGGCAGGGCATCGCCTCGGCGCTGCTGGGCGCCGCCGAGGAGCGGTTCGTCCGGCTCGGCGGGCGGCGCGCGGACGCGATGGTGCTGGTCCGCAACGAGACCGCGCACCACGCCTGGGGCGCCGCCGGTTACGGCCCGCAGGAGCACTGGCGGCGCTGGGTGAAGCCGCTCACCGACTGAGACACCGAGCTCTCTTTGCCCATCCTTTACCATGGAGGGAGCACTCGGCCTCTATGAAAGGTAGTGAGCGTCCGCCCATGGGCGAGCCTCCCGGTCCGCGCCACCGCGCATCCCGTCGCGCCCTGTCCGATCCTGGGACGGGGGTGACCCGATGACCGAAGTGCTGCTCCTTCTTGTGGCCATCCTGCTCTCGCTGGCCTGCGGCGCCTTCGTGGCGGCGGAGTTCTCGCTGACCACGGTGGAGCGCGGCGAGCTGGAGCGGGCCGCCGCGCGCGGCGAGCGCGGCGCCTCGGGTGCCCTGAAGGCCGCACGGAACCTGACCTTCCAGCTGTCCGGCGCCCAGCTCGGCATCACCGTCACCAACCTGGTCGTCGGTATGCTCGCCGAGCCGTCGATCGCCAAACTGCTGGCCGGCCCGTTCCGGGCGATGGGCCTCTCCGCCGGTACGGCGAGTTCGGCGGCGCTGGTGCTCGGTACGGCCCTGTCGACGGTGTTCCTGATGGTCGTCGGCGAGCTGGTGCCGAAGAACTGGGCGATCTCAGCCCCGCTGACCATGGCCAAGCGGGTCGGCAACCCGCAGCGCTGGTTCAGTGCGGTCTTCCGGCCCTTCATCACGCACCTGAACAACACGGCCAACCGTGTGGTGCGCCGGTTCGGCATCGAGCCCGCCGAGGAACTGGCCTCGGCGCGCGGCCCGCAGGAGCTGGCGGCACTCGCCCGGCACTCCGCCAAGCAGGGCGCACTGGAGCCGGACACCGCCGAACTGTTCGTGCGGACGCTGAACCTGGCCGACCTGACGGCGGAGAACGTGATGACCCCGCGCGTCCAGGTCATCGCCCTCGAAGCCCAGGCGACCTGCGCGGACGTGGCGAACGCGACCCGGGCCACCGGACTGTCCCGGTTCCCGGTGTACCGGGGCAGCCTGGACTCGGTCGTCGGCGTCGCCCACATCAAGGACGTCCTGGCCGTGCCGGCCGAGCAGCGCCGCCACCGCCGCGTCTCCCAGGTGATGCGCGAACCACTGATGGTCCCCGAGTCCCTGACCGTCGACCGGCTGCTGGACCGGCTCGGCGGCAAACGCACCATGGCCGTCGTCATCGACGAGTACGGCGGTACGGCCGGCGTGGCGACCCTGGAGGACATCGTCGAGGAGGTCGTCGGCGAGGTGCGGGACGAGCACGACCCGCACGAGACGCCCGACCTCGCCCCCGCCGGCGCGGACGAGCAGGGCCGCGCCCTGTACTCGGCCGACGGCTATGCCCGCACCGACCAGCTCGCACGCGTGGGGCTGCGGATGCCCGAGGGGCCGTACGAGACCCTGGCGGGCCTGGTCGCGACCCTGCTGGGCCGGATACCGGTGACCGGGGACACGGTCCAGGTCGCGGGCTGGCGGCTGGACGTGGTGGACGCCACGGGCCGCCGGGCGGCGCGGGTGCTGCTGCACGCGCCGCTGGACGACGAGCAGGCCCACGAGACCGCGGAGGGGGCGCGATGACCGCCGTACAGCTGCTGATCGGTCTGGCGACCCTCGTCGTCAACGCCTTCTTCGTCGGCGCCGAGTTCGCGCTGATCTCCGTGCGCCGCTCGCAGGTCGAGCCGCTCGCCCAGGAGGGCGACCGGCGCGCGAGGAGCGTGCTGTGGGGCCTGGAACACGTCTCCGCGCTCCTTGCCGCCGCCCAGCTCGGCATCACGCTGTGCACGCTGGTCCTGGGTGTGGTCGCCGAGCCGGCGATCGCGCATCTGCTGGAGCCGGTGTTCCACGCCCTCGGCGTGCCCGTCAGCGCGGGTCACGCGGTGTCCTTCGTGATCGCGCTGACCCTGGCGACGTATCTGCACATGCTGATGGGCGAAATGGTCCCGAAGAACATCGCGCTCGCCGAACCGGTGCGCAGCGCGCTGCTGCTCGGCCCGCCGCTGGTCACGCTGTCCCGGGCACTGCGCCCGGTGATCTTCACGGTCAACGCCTTCGCGAACGGCCTGCTGAAGCTGCTCAGGGTCGAGGCGAAGGACGAGGTCGCGGCCACCTTCACGGACGCCGAACTCGCCGAGATCGTCAAGGACGCCAGCCAGGCGGGACTGATCGACGACCGGGCGCAGGAGCGGCTGCACGATGCCCTGGAGCTGGGCAGCCGGCCGGTGCGGGATGTCGTGGTACCGCTGAAACGGGTGGTGTACGCGCACATGGGCGTCACCCCGGAGCAGCTGGAGCGGCTGTCGGCCGACTCGGGCTTCTCGCGGTTCCCGGTGGTCGACGTGGGCCGCCGGATCGTGGGGTATCTGCACGTCAAGGACGCGCTGGACGCCTCGCCGCGGGACGTGCCGTTCCGGCTGCGGGACATGCGGCCCATCGCGCGCGTACGGGAGCGGACCCCGCTGGACGACGTGCTCACCGCGATGCGCGGCAGCCGCACCCATCTCGCGGCGGTCCTCGGCGACGACGGCCGGCTGGCCGGCCTGGTGACCATGGAGGACGTGCTGCGAGAGCTGTTCGGACAGCCTGCGTGAGCCTCCGGCGGATTCGGCGGATCCGGCGGGGGCCGTGTCCGGCCGCGGGACCGCCTCCGCGTCCGTGACGTCGGCCGCCCGGGCCGTCAGCACGTCCTCCTCGCCCCACGTGCCGACCTCGGCCGCCGTGATGATCCGGGAATCCCGGGCGACCGGCCGAACCCGAGGGCCGGTCCCGGGTGTTCCCGGGGTGACCGACCGGCGGGTATGGAGCCGGGATACCATCGCTCACGCCATGCAGACGAATCCCACACCTCCCCCTTACAGCAGCCTGGTCGCGGTCGGTGACTCCTTCACCGAGGGCATGTCGGACCTGCTGCCCGACGGCTCCTACCGGGGCTGGGCCGACCTGCTCGCCGCGCGGATGGCCGAGCGCACGCAGGGCTTCCGGTACGCCAACCTGGCCGTGCGCGGGAAGCTCATCGGACAGATCGTCGACGAGCAGGTGGACGTGGCGGCGGCCATGAACGCCGACGTGATCACACTGGTCGGCGGGCTCAACGACACCCTGCGACCCAAGTGCGACATGGGCCGGATCAAGGGCCTGCTGACCGAGGCCGTGGAACGCCTCGCACCGTCCTGCAAGCAACTCGTGCTGATGCGCAGCCCCGGCCGCCAGGGCCCGGTGCTGGAGCGGTTCCGGCCACGCATGGAGGAGCTGTTCGCCTGCGTGGAGGAGCTGGCCGACAGGCACGGCGCGGTCGTCGTCGACCTGTACGGGGCGCCCGCGCTGGGCGACCCCCGGCTGTGGGACGTGGACCGGCTCCATCTGACGGCGGAGGGGCATCGCCGGGTCGCCGAGGCCGTCTGGCAGACGCTCGGACACGAGCCGGAGGACACCGAGTGGCATGTGCCGATGCCGGCCACGGCGCCGCCGGACTGGGTGACACGCCGGATCGCGGACGTGCAGTTCGCCCGGGAGCATCTGCTGCCGTGGATAGGCCGGCGTCTGACCGGCCGCTCCTCCGGGGACGGCCGCCCGCCGAAGCGCCCGGAACTGCTGCCGTACGAGGCTCAGGCGTAGCGTCGCGGTCATGACCACGTGACGGGCCTCTCGTAGCTTCCGCCGAACAGGGCCATGGCGTTGGCCTGCACAAACCACCAGTAGAATCTGGACACGTGACTTCCGCCGCGCCCGCCAAGCCCCGCATCCCGAACGTCCTCGCCGGACGCTACGCCTCCGCCGAGCTCGCCACGCTCTGGTCCCCCGAGCAGAAGGTGAAGCTGGAGCGGCAGCTCTGGCTCGCCGTGCTGCGGGCCCAGAAGGACCTCGGCATCGAGGTGCCGGACGAGGCGATCGCCGACTACGAGCGTGTCCTCGACACAGTCGACCTGGCCTCGATCGCCGAGCGCGAGAAGGTCACCCGGCACGATGTGAAGGCGCGGATCGAGGAGTTCAACGACCTCGCCGGGCACGAGCACGTGCACAAGGGCATGACCTCCCGCGACCTCACCGAGAACGTCGAGCAGCTGCAGATCCGGCTCTCGCTGGAGCTGATGCGCGACCGTACGGTGGCCGTGCTGGCGCGTCTGGGCAAGCTGGCCGGCGAGTACGCCGAGCTGGTCATGGCCGGCCGCTCGCACAACGTGGCCGCGCAGGCCACGACGCTGGGCAAGCGTTTCGCGACGGCCGCCGACGAGCTGCTCGTGGCGTACGGCAGGGTCGAGGAGCTCCTCGCCCGCTACCCGCTGCGCGGCATCAAGGGCCCGGTCGGCACGGCGCAGGACATGCTGGACCTGCTGGGCGGGGACGCTGCGAAGCTGGCGGACCTGGAGAACCGGATCGCCGGGCACCTCGGCTTCTCCCAGGCCTTCACCTCGGTCGGCCAGGTCTACCCGCGCTCGCTGGACTACGAGGTCGTCACCGCACTCGTCCAGCTGGCCGCAGCCCCGTCCTCCCTGGCCAAGACGATCCGGCTGATGGCCGGGCACGAGCTGGTCACCGAGGGCTTCAAGCCGGGCCAGGTCGGCTCCTCCGCCATGCCGCACAAAATGAACACCCGCTCCTGCGAGCGCGTCAACGGCCTCATGGTCATCCTGCGCGGCTACGCCTCCATGACCGGCGAGCTGGCGGGCGACCAGTGGAACGAGGGCGACGTGTCCTGCTCGGTGGTGCGCCGGGTCGCGCTGCCGGACGCGTTCTTCGCACTGGACGGTCTGCTGGAGACTTTCCTGACGGTCCTGGACGAGTTCGGCGCCTTCCCGGCGGTCATCGCCCGCGAGCTGGACCGCTACCTGCCGTTCCTGGCCACCACCAAGGTGCTCATGGGCGCGGTGCGGGCCGGTGTGGGCCGCGAGGTCGCGCACGAGGCGATCAAGGAGAACGCCGTCGCCACCGCGCTGGCGATGCGCGAGCAGGGCGCCGAGCGCAACGACCTGCTCGACAAGCTCGCCACCGACGAACGGCTGCCCCTCGACCGCGATCAGCTGGCTGCCCTGATGGCCGACAAGCTGTCCTTCACCGGCGCCGCCGCCGACCAGGTCGGGGTCGTCGTCGGCCGGATCGAGGAGCTCGTCAAGCAGCACCCGGAGGCCGCCGGCTACACCCCCGGAGCGATCCTCTGACCCGCTTCACCCCAGCCCAACTGGAGGCCGCCCGCGACCGTCTCGTACCGGACGTGGTCGTGGGCGGTCTGCAGGTACTGTTCTGCGGAATCAACCCCGGTCTGATGACGGCGGCCACAGGCCACCACTTCGCCCGCCCCGGCAACCGCTTCTGGCCGGTGCTGCACCTGTCGGGTTTCACCCCGAGGCTGCTGAAGCCTGCCGAGCAGCAGGAGCTGCTGTCGTTCGGACTGGGCATCACGAACGTCGTGGCGCGGGCGACCGCGCGGGCCGACGAGCTGACCGCCGAGGAGTACGTCGAGGGCGGGCGGCTGCTGACCGAGAAGGTGACGCGGCTGCGGCCGCGGTGGCTCGCCGTGGTCGGGGTGACCGCGTACCGGGCCGCGTTCGGCGACCGCAAGGCCCAGGTGGGACCGCAGGAGCGGGTCATCGGGGAGACGCGTGTGTGGGTGCTGCCCAATCCCAGCGGGCTGAACGCACACTGGACGGCGGCGACGATGGCGGAGGAGTTCGCGCGGCTCCGGGTCGCTGCCCAGACCTAGGTGGCCATGGCAGGGATATCCCCGTGCCCGTGGCAGGGGATCCAGTCCTGGGAGTAGTGGCAGGATCGGTGACATGAGCACCGAGACGGACTGGGTGTACCGGGTGGACGAGCCGCACGGCTCCGCCGGCTGGCGGCCCTACGGTGACCACCCCGACCGGTGGCGGGGGACCATCACCACCGACGACCCGGCCGAGAACGCCGAGTACGTCGCCGCCCTCGTCGTCACCGACCTGGTGACCGAGTGGACCGTGAGCGGCACCGGCCAGCAGCACGTGCGCGTGACCGTCTGGGAGGGCCAGGAAGGCGCCGGCCCCGAAGACGCCGCCTTCACGGTGCAGGTCCGGCCCCACATCGACGGGGCGTGACCACCGGGCACCACATCGCGCGAGTCGGACAGCGGGCCGTGGAGGGCCTTCTGGGCCATTCCCCTCGCTGGCTCGGGCCGTCCCGTGGCTGGCTGATCTTCCCGTGGACGCCGCCCGCCTGGCGGAGGAGACGGCGACCCCGGCTGACCACGTCACCGCCACTCAGGGCCCCGGCAAGGAGCAGCACCACCAACTACCCGGGGGCCACATCCCCGCCGAGTGACCACCCGCCCGGAGAATCGACACACCAGCGGGACTGGCCCGGGGCAGCGGCCGGCTGGACCATCCCGGTCGTTGGCTCAGGCCGTCCCGGGGGCCGGGGCGATGTGGCGGCCGACCGGGCTGATCTTCACCCATTTACGTTGCGCGGTAGGCGGGTCCAAAAGGGCCCGATGAGCGCACAAGGATCACGATGTCTCTGCGTACAGCCCGAGTGGCGCGGAGCCGACGGGTGCTGACCGCAGCCACCGTCGCGGCAATGACGGCAGCGGCCGGCCTGGTCGGCGTGGTCCCGGCCCAGGCGGCGCCGGTGATCCGGGTGCGGTGCCCGGCCCAGGATCTCCAGGCCGCGATCAACAACGCCAGTGCCGGATCAATGCTGCAGGTGAGCGGCACCTGCACCGGCAACTTCGTCATCACCAAAAGCCTGACTCTCACGGGCCGCGGTGCGACACTCGACGGCAACCACACCGGCAGCGTCGTGACGATCTTCGGAACGGCCCAGGTACAACTGACCCGCTTGACCATCACCAACGGCACTGGCGCCAACAATGGGGGCGGCGTTTTCATGGACTCCGGCACCGCGCTGACGCTGGACCACTCCACCGTGACCCGGGTCCGTCCCCGGCTGCACCGGCTGATCGCACGCGCGGATCTGGCGCTGTTCACGGAGTCCACCTTTCATCAAAGTACCCTTCTCTCGTAGGCCCGATGAAGTCTCGTCAGATTCCCGTACCCTCCCGGGAGATGGCAGTTGCCACGAGGGAGGGAATACGTCAGAGCACGAAGGAACGCCGCGCACCCTGCGCCTGAGCTTCGAGTTCGAGGTGCCGCGCGCTCTGAAGGGGGTCAACATCCGGGGCACCGATGTGCAGAAGGCCCTGGACACCATGGCGGACCGCATCATCGGCTTGTCCGAGAGCCTGTTCCCCTGGGCGAGCAGCGTGCAGGTTCGCAAGGAGTGGTTGTACAACTGGACCGACTCCACAGAGACGGTCAAGCTGCCTGCCACGGACAAGAACACCCCGAAGTAGCACTCCGGACCGGATGTTCCGAGGTTGCCGGCAGCTGAGGCACCAGGGGATGCGACTGCCCTCTTCCCGGGAGGGCAGAGCAGGGCAGCCGTCCACCTCGGAACGGTCCGACGAGCTGACCGCCGAGGAGTACGTCAAGGCCGGTGGTCACGGCGGAGGTATCTCCGTGACGGCGGCCAGGAGCCGTATCTCGTCCGCACGGTCCCGGTCGGCGACGCCGACGGCGACCCAGCGGCCGGCCTCCGCCAACTGCCACACGTCCAGCTCGTCGGTGAGCAGGCTGAGGGTGGCCCAAGGTTCCGGTATCTCCTCGCCCCGGCTCAGGCGCAGGCGCACCGTGAGCTGGCCCCACGGCGGCTGACGGCCCCAGCGGTCGTGCAGCCGCTCCGCTACGGCCTCCCGGTACGCCTGGAATTCGGCGGCGGTCCGCTCCCGCACCGAGGCATGGCCCACTCGCACCCCGTGGCTCGTCGCTAACACCACGGTGGCGTAACCGGGTCCTGCCGTGCCCGACTCGGACCGGCCCTGCTCCGCCGGGAACTCCCGGCCGCACAACCGGTCGATCACAGCGAGGTGAATCGCGATGTCCATGTGATCCAGTAAAGCGGGCACCACTGACAATTGGCGGGCTGTCAGACGCCCGGGCGGTCCAGAGCGCGCGTGGTGCTGCGAACGGTGGTTGGGCCGCCGAACGCCGAGATCGCCGCCCGGCTGCTCGTGGGCACGGAGACGGTCAAGTCGCATGTGAGCGCCGTACCGGCCAAGCTCGGCGCGCGCGACCGCACCCAGGCGGTGATCGCGGGGTACGAGTCGGGGTTCGTCGAGGCGGGGTGAGCCGGGCCGGCCAAGCGGAACCCGGCACTCGCCGGGGGTGCGCCGGGCCGAGTACGATCCGCCCAACACGCCCGCGAGCTGGAAGGACGGACGGTGGCGCAGCTGACCGGCGGCGATCCCTCACTGCTGCGGAGGATCAATTCCGCGGTGGTGCTGCACGCCCTGCGTACCACGGACTGCGCGACGCTCACCGAGATCACCCGGGTCACCGGACTGTCCCGGCCGACCGTCGAGGGTGTCGTCGAAGGGCTCATCGAGGGCGGGCTCGTCGTGGAGACCGCGGCCGACGAGGGCACGGCGCGCCGCCAGGGGCGGCCCGCGCGCCGGTTCCGGTTCCGGGCCGAGGCGGGGCATCTGCTGGGCCTGGAGATCGGGCCGCACCGGGTCGCCGCGCTGCTGGCCGACCTGGACGGGCGGGTGCTGGGGGCCCAGGCCAAGGAGGTCGACGAGACCGCGCCGGCGGACGAGCGGCTGGAGAGGCTGCGCGGCGCGGTCGCCGAACTGCTGCGCCGTGCCGGGGTCGCCCGCAGCTCGCTGCGGGCCGTGGGCGTGGGCACGCCGGGGATCGTGGAGGCCGACGGCACGGTACGGCTGAGCACGGCGCTGCCGCAGTGGACGGGCCTGAACCTGGGTGAGCGGCTCAGCCGCTCCTTCAAGTGCCCGGTGCTGGTGGAGAACGACGCCAACGCGGCGGCCGTCGCCGAGCACTGGAAGGGCGCGGCGACCGAGTCGGACGACGTGGTGTTCGTGCTGGCCGGGCTGAGTCCGGGCGCGGGCTCGCTGATCGGCGGGCGGCTGCACCGCGGCTACGGCGGGGCGGCCGGGGAGATCGGTGCGCTGCATCTGCTGGGCCGGGAGGCGACTCCGGAGACGCTGCTGTCCACCACCGACGAGCCGCTGCACCCGCTGGACGAGCAGGCGGTCGCCGAGGTGTTCGCGCTGGCCCGGGAAGGTGACCAGCGCGCGCGGGCGGCGGTCGAGCGGTTCATCCAGCGGCTGGTGCACGATGTGGCCGCGCTGGTGCTGGCGTTGGATCCCGAGCTGGTGGTGATCGGCGGGTGGGCGGCGGGCCTGGACGGTGTCCTGGAACCGCTGCGCCGCGAACTGGCCCGCTACTGCCTGCGTCCGCCCCAGGTGGCGCTGTCCCTGCTGGGCGAGGCGGCCGTGGCCACGGGGGCGCTGCGCTTGGCCTTGGACCACGTCGAGGAGCAGTTGTTCGCGGTGGACGGCTCAGCGACTCGGCGCTGAGCCTTCGCCGTGCGGTGACGCGACCCCGGGCGTTCGCCGTGCGGTGACGCGACCCTGGGCGTTCGCCATGCCGGGCGCGGTCGTCGCGCCGCTGCGGCGCCCTCGTGGCCGGTCGCGCAGTTCCCCGCGCCCCTGAGGTCGGCTGCCCCGCCCGGCGGTCAAGAGGTGTCCGGTACTCAGGAAGCCTGGCGTTCCGGGTCGTGGTGTATCTCGATGTCCGGGGAGTCGCCGAAGGTCAGCCGGCAGGTGTCGGCACGGTAGGTGGCGACGGACAGGGCGGCGGTGCGGCCCCCG
Organism: Streptomyces sp. NPDC002076; assembly: GCF_053593835.1. Taxonomy (NCBI): domain Bacteria; kingdom Bacillati; phylum Actinomycetota; class Actinomycetes; order Kitasatosporales; family Streptomycetaceae; genus Streptomyces; species Streptomyces sp. NPDC002076. Next base: position 5,753 of record NZ_JBSFDI010000011.1, on the reverse strand, counting down.
GCGAAGAAGCGGGTGGTGACGACGAGGACCGGGGAGCCGGGCAGCCGGTCGAGGTCCTTGGCGTCGTCGGCGCGGGCGGAGCCCAGCTCGACGGCGCGGTCCTGGCCCTCGAGCGTGAGGTGCTGGAGCTCGCGGAGCACCGCACGCGCGCGTGCCGGGCCGGACGGGGCGTCGATCGCGGTGAGGTCGGGGACGGAGGTCACCGGGATGTAGAGGAGCTCGGTGGCGACCCGCTGAGCGTGGGACATCCGGGAGCGGCGCACGATGTGCACGGGCTCGTCCGCGCCGGTCTCCAGGGCCGTGGCGACGGCGGCCGGCGGCAGCGCCTGCTCGGAGTCGACGGGCTGCCAGGCGTCCGAGGCGGCGCCCGGCCAGACGTGCTGCTCGGTGCCCACGGCGACGCCGACCCGCGGGGGCGCGACGGTCGTACCGACGCCGCGGCGGCGCTGCAGCCGGCCCTCCAGCTCGAGCTGTTCGAGGGCCTGGCGGAGCGTGGCGCGGGCCACGCCGAAGCGGGCGGCGAGGTCACGCTCGTTGGGCAGGATCTCCCCGACCGAGAACTCGGAGTCCAATGCCTCGCTGAGCACGGTCTTGAGGTGCCAGTACTTCGGTTCCGGCACCGATTCCAGCTGCGTGGTCCCCACCCTGTCCTCCGCAAGAGCCGTGGTCCGGCGGTTTTTAGCGCCCTTGTTTATTAAAGGTTGTTGCACTTCTCTGCGACCATAGGGCGGCCTGCACCCTTGGTCAAGACCAATCCTCGATCCCCTGCGCGACACACGCCCGGCCTGCCGCAACGTGTTCATGAGGCGTTCGTGAGCCGCGGTCCGTGTGACATCGCGGCAAAGCCCCCGCCACAGGACGGGGGCCGGCGTGGCGCGTGTGGTGCGGCGGAGTACGGCTCAGCCGTCGGCGAGGTGCCGTAGCTTGTCCGGGTTGCGGACGATGTACACGGTCGTGACGCGGCCGTCGACGACGTCCACCTGGACCAGGCTCTCGGGCTCTCCGGCCGACACGACCAGCAGCGCCGGGCCGCCGTTGGCCTCCAGGAAGCGGTAGGACAGGGCCGCCGCGGACTGCTGCGCGACGGCGACGAGGAACCGGCCGACCTTGTCGGCGGTGTGCAGGATTCGCAGGGGCGCCTTGGCCTTGCCGCCGCTGTCGCCGACCAGGCGGACGTCCGGGGCGAGCAGGGACATGAGCCCGTCGAGGTCGCCGTCGGCCGCGGCGGCGAGGAAACGTTCGGTCAGCTCGCGTCGCTGGGCGGGGTCGACGTCGTAGCGTGGCCGCCGTTCGTCGACGTGCCGGCGCGCCCGCGCGGCCAGTTGCCGTACCGCCGGCTCGCCGCGGTCGAGCAGGGCGGCGATCTCGGCGTACGGGTAGCCGAACGCCTCCCTGAGCACGAAGACGGCCCGCTCCAGGGGCGACAGCGACTCCAGGACGACCAGCAGGGCGAGGGAGACGCTGTCGGCGAGCACGGCGTGCTCCGCCGCGTCCGGGGCCGCGTCGCCGAACTCGGTGAGATACGGCTCCGGCAGCCACGGCCCGACGTACGCCTCGCCGCGCGTCTGCACCTGGCGCAGCCGGTCGATGGCCAGTCGGGTGGTGATGCGCACCAGGTAGGCGCGCGGTTCGCGGACCTCCGCGCGCTCGGCGCGGGACCAGCGCAGCCAGGCGTCCTGGACCACGTCCTCGGCGTCGGCCACACGGCCGAGCATGCGATAGGCGACGCCCACGAGCAACGGGCGGTGCTCTTCGAAGACATCGGTCGCGGTCTGTGTGGTCACCGCTCCATCCCATCCGACACGCGCCGGGGCTGTCCACCCGGAATCGAACCGTCCGGCGCCGGTGCGGGATCACAATGACCATGAGCCGCCGGAAGTCGGCGGCCGACAACGGGAGGTGGCCGATGCGGTACGCGGTGCTGGGCACGGGCGAGGTGGGCCGCACACTGGGCGGCAGGCTGCTGGAGCTGGGGCACGAGGTGACCCTGGGATCGCGCGTGAAGGACAACCCGGTGGCGCTGGAGTGGGCCACGGCCTGCGCCGAGCGGGCTCGCGCCGGCACATTCGCGGAGGCGGCCGGCTCGGCCGAGATGGTCATCAACGCGGTGGGCGGCCGGGTGGCGCTCGACGCCCTGCGTGCGGCTGGCGCGGAGCACCTCGACGGCAAGGTGGTGGTGGACGTCTCCAATCCGCTGGCCTTCGAGGACGGCCAGCCGCGGCTGGACCCGGTGGAGTCGGACAGCGTGGGCGAACAGATCCAGCGGGCCTTTCCGCACGCGCGCGTGGTGAAGACGCTGAACACGGTGAACTGTCAGGTGATGGTGGATCCGGGCCGCGTGCCGGGCGCGCACCACCTGTTCGTGTGCGGTGAGGACGCCGGGGCCAAGGAGCAAGTGAAGGCGCTGCTCGGAGAGTTCGGCTGGCCGGCCGAGCGGGTGCTGGACCTGGGCGGGATCCAGGCGGCGAGGGCGACGGAGATGTATCTGCCGCTGTGGCTCACCATGATGCGGCAGTTGGGGACCGCCGACTTCAACATCGAGGTGCGCCGGGCGGGTTGACCTCCACCGAGCGCGGACGTACGCCCACCGGGGGCTACCGGCCGGTAGCAATTGCTGACAAGCTGTCTACGGCGTCCGCAGCACCCAGACGAGGAGCACCCCCATGTCCGCCACCGCCTCCTTCCAGGTCCCCACCGAGCACGGCCCGAAGGACGTGACCGTGTCCTACGCGCGCGTGGGACGCGGCGAACCGCTGGTCCTGCTGCACGGCATCGGGCATCACCGGCAGGCCTGGGACCCGGTCGTGGACATCCTCGCCACCGAGCGCGACGTGATCGCCGTCGATCTGCCGGGTTTCGGCGCGTCCCCGGGCCTGCCGGACGGCCTCGCCTACGACCTGCCCACCACCAACTCGGTGCTCGGCGCCCTGTTCGAGGCGCTGGAGCTGGACCGGCCGCACATCGCCGGCAACTCGCTGGGCGGCCTGCTCGCCCTGGAACTCGGCCGGGACAAGCTCGTACGGTCCGTCACCGCCCTCTCACCGGCAGGGTTCTGGACGGAGGCCGAGCGCCGGTACGCCTTCTCGGTGCTGCTCGCCATGCGGGGCATAGCCCAGCGGCTCCCGCTGCCGCTGGTGGAGCGGCTGTCGCGCACGGCGGCCGGCCGTACCGCGCTGACGAGCACCATCTACGCGCGGCCCGCGCGCCGCGCCCCCGAGGCCGTGGTCGCCGAGACGCTCGCACTGGTGGGGGCCACCGGGTTCGACGCGACGCTGCGGGCGGGCACCACCGTCCGGTTCACCGACGCCCTGCCCGGTCTGCCGGTCACGGTGGCCTGGGGCACCCGGGACCGGCTCCTCGTCCGCCGCCAGGGCGTGCGCGCCAAGCAGCTGATCCCGCACGCCCGGCTGATACGGCTGCCCGGCTGCGGCCACTGCCCGATGAACGACGACCCGGCGCTGGTCGCCCGGGTGATTCTGGACGGCAGCCGCTGAACGGGCGGCCGGCGGCGATCCCCCGGCGGCGGGCGGGACCGGGCTCGCCGAAGGGGGCCGGTTCCGGGCGCCGGTGGGGCAGCCGCACTGTGGGACCGACAGTGGCCGCCGGCATCGAACCGTTCCGCATGGGCCGGGCCAGCCTGCGCAGGCGAGCCGTGTGCAGTACGGGCGCCATGCCGACCGCAACGTGCCCTCGCCTGCCGGGCCCGGCGACCGTCGGCTCCGGCTCCGGTTCCGGTTCCGGGCACACTCACGTGCGCGTGGGTGCGGTCGTACGGAGCGACCAGGTCTCGTTGTTCACTCCGGGTTTCCGCACGCGCCGCAGCGTGCCAGTAGGTGTGGCTCTGCACACTGGCCGGATCCCTTGCCTGGAGGCGCAGCCATGTCAGACCGTCCGTTCCCCGGCCGCCGCAGTGTTCTGCGCGGCTCCCTGGCCGCGTCGGCGGCCCTCACCCTGCCCGTCGGCCTCGGCGCGGCCCCGGCGTTCGCCCGCTCAGGGCGCCCCCAGGCGAGCTGGGGTGTGCAGGCGGGCGATGTGACCACCGACTCCGGCCTGGTGTGGGTGCGTTCGGACCGGCCGGCCCGGATGATCGTGGAGACCTCGGCCACCGAGTCGTTCCGCAACCCGCACAGATTGCAGGGTCCGCTGCTGGGCTCCGGCACGGACTTCACCGGCACCACCCGGCTGCACGGCCTGCCCTCGGGCGAGCAGATCCACTACCGCGTGCTGCTCGCCGACCCGGACGACCCGCGCCGCACGAGCGAGCCGGTCACCGGCACCTTCCGTACCGCGCCCGCCCGCCGCCGCCAGGGCGTGCGGTTCGTCTGGTCCGGCGACCTGGCCGGACAGGGCTGGGGCATCAACGAGTCCATCGGCGGCTACCGCATCTTCGACGCGATGGCGAAGGTCGACCCCGACTTCTTCCTGTGCAGCGGCGACAACATCTACGCCGACGGCCCGATCGCGGCGACCGCGACCCTGCCCGACGGCAGCGTCTACCGGAACGTCACGACCGAGGAGAAGTCGCACGTCGCGACCACCCTGGCCGACTACCGGGGCAACTTCCGCTACAACCTGCTGGACTCGGCACTGCGCCGGTTCAATGCCCAGGTGCCCAACATCATCCAGTGGGACGACCACGAGGTCCGCAACAACTGGTACCCGGGCGAGGTCATCGGCGCCGGCACCCCCTACCCGGCCGGCACCAGGCTCGACGACCTGGCGCTGCGCTCCCGGCAGGCGTTCTCCGAGTACTTCCCGATCTCGACCATCAGCGAGCGCCCCGACGGCCGGATCTACCGGGTCGTCCACCACGGCCCGCTGCTCGACGTGTTCGTGCTCGACATGCGCACCTACCGCAACGCGAACTCCCCCGACAACCAGACCACGGACCCGGTGGGCATCCTCGGCCGGGAGCAGTTGGAGTGGCTGAAGCGGGAGCTGACGAAGTCCCGCGCGGTGTGGAAGGTGATCGCCAACGACATGCCGCTCGGCCTTGTCGTGCCCGACCCGGTCGAGGGCAAGCCGAACTTCGAGGCCGTCGCGCAGGGCGACCCGGGCGCTCCGCTCGGCCGTGAACTGCAGATCGCCGAGCTGCTTCGGTTCATCAAGCACCGGCGGATCACCGGCACGGTGTGGCTGACGGCCGACGTGCACCACACCTCCGCCCAGCACTACGACCCCTCGCGGGCCGCGTTCAAGGACTTCGAGCCGTTCTGGGAGTTCGTCTCCGGCCCGCTCAACGCCGGTGCGTTCCCGGCCAACGCGCTGGACGGCACGTTCGGCCCGGACCGGGTGTTCGTCAAGGCGCCCACCGCCTCCAACGTGTCGCCGGCTCAGGGCTACCAGTTCTTCGGCGAGGTGGACATCGACGGCGACAGCGGCGAACTGACGGTACGGCTGCGCGAATACGACGGCACCGTGCTGTTCACCCAGACGCTCCAGCCGGGCCTGGTCGGCCAGTAGGCGCAGGCGGGCCCGCCGGTCCCGTACCCTTCATCCGTGCCGCGCGCCGGCGTCATCCCACGGGGCGCGGCACGGTCAACTCCTCTGTCATGCGACCCTCTTCGCAGGTCAGGCCAATTGTCAGTGATCGCCTCTACGGTTTTCGTATGACGCGAGCACTGGATGACGACAACGCCACGATCTGGGGCCGAGCGGCTAGTAGGGCTTGGTCAGGTTCACTCGCCGGTGGCGTGTCCGTTTGATCGGGTGTGCCGTTGACCGGGTGTGATGGGTGGGGAGTTGGCCGCGGT
>NZ_JBSFDI010000010.1:0-341992 GCF_053593835.1 Streptomyces sp. NPDC002076 | reverse complement strand
TGGCCATCACAGTCATTTCCTACGACCGGGTGCGGGCATCTGGCCAACTACCAGTCGACGTCCCAAGAGGCGAACGTTGCTTGATGCGGCACTAGCCAGGCAGGCGCGAAGCGCGCCTGGGGCGCAGGACCTACTCCCAGCGACCGATGAACGCCTCAGCTCTTGGCTCCGGGGCAGCCCGCTGCCAACTCGGGTCAGGGGTTCCTCAGGGGCGAGATCAGGGACAGTCCGGAGGCGTGGATGCCACGAACGGCCCTAGCGTCGGTGCAGCGGGTGACCGATGCCCCTATGGAAAGGCGAGCGAGTGTTCCGGAGCAAGGCTTTACCGGCACAGGCTTCGAGTCCGGCCTTCGTCGGTGCTGAGAGGCTGGGCCACATTGCCTGCCTGACCGCCGTGCACAAGACGTACGGCCGCGGCGACAACCGGGTGCGGGCGCTCGATGGGGTGGACGTCGACTTCGCGGCGGGTACCTTCACGGCCATCATGGGACCCTCGGGCTCGGGCAGGTCGACGCTGCTGCAGTGCGCGGCGGGCCTGGACCGGGTCGACACGGGCGAGATCCTGTTGGATGGTGCGCCGTTGCACCGGCTCTCCGAGCGGGCGCTGACCGAGTTGCGCCGCGAGGACATGGGCTTCATCTTCCAGTCCTTCAACCTGATGCGGGCACTGACGGCCCGGCAGAACGTCGAACTGCCACTCCGGTTGGCCGGGCGCCCCATCGATCCGGCGGCGATCGACAAGGGGCTGGCCGAGGTCGGCCTCGCCGAGCGGGGCGAGCACCGGCCTGCCGAACCGTCGGGTGGTCAGCAGCAGCGCGTCGCGATCGCGCGGGCGCTGGTGACCAGGCCCAAGGTGGTTTTCGCGGACGATCCGACCGGTGCGCTGGACTCGCGTACCGCGCGTGAAGTCCTGGCGCTGCTGCGTGGCGTCGTCGAGCAGCACGGACAGACGGTGATCATGGTCACGCACGACCCGGTGCCCGCCTCGTACTCGCAGCGCGTGGTCTTCCTCGCCGACGGCCGGGTGACCGGCGAGCCGGCCGAGCCGACGGCCGAGTCCGTGGCCCTGCGGATGGCCGCGCTGGAGCCCGGCGCGAGCGGGACGAAGCCGTGCTGAGTATCGCCGCAGCCACCCTCCGGCACCGTCCGATGGGCTTCGTGGGCGCCTTCCTCGCCCTCGCCCTCGGCACGACGATGATCGGCATGATGACGCTGACCCTGGCGGCCACCTTCGGCACGCCGCATCCGGGGCCGCAACGGTTCAGGGAAGCCTCGACCGTCATCGCGCCCCAGGCCTTCGAGGGGCGACCGATGAAGGCCCCCGCGGGGCTGCCCGCCGACGTCGTGACCAAGGTGACCGAGGCCGGGAAGGCCACGGCCGACCGCAGCTTCCCGGTACGGCTGAATCCCGGCCTTGGGAAGACGACCGGCCACCCCTGGACCTCGGCCGGCTTCGCGGGTTACCACCTGGTGGCCGGGCGTGCGCCGAAGGCCCCGGACGAGATCGTCGTTGCCGGTGGCGCCAAGTCGCTCATCGGGCATGAAGCCGAGGCCGTCACCTCCGACGGCGCCGGCCGCTACCGGGTGGTGGGCGCCGGAGCCGGCCGGCCAGCGCCGCACGCTGATCGCGGTCGCCAACACGCTGATCATGGCAATGGCCGGGCGGCGGCAGGAGTTCGCCCTGCTTGGCCTGGTCGGCGCGGTGCGCAGTCAGATCGTGAAGGTCGCCGCCGCCGAGGCCGCCGTGGCGGTGGTCGTCGGCACCGCGCTCGCCGCCGTGGCGACCGGACTCGCCGCGGTGACCCAGCACGTCTCGCTGAGCAAACTGGTGACCGGCACGCCGACGGTGGTCCCGTGGGCGCAGGTCCTGGGGACCGTCGCGCTCTGCGCCCTCGTCACCGTGGTCACCGCGTCGGGAGCGACCTGGCATGCGACCCGCCGACGCGCGATAGAAGCCGCGGGCATCCGCGAGGAGAGCCTGGCCGGGACCACGCGCGGGGCGCTGCAGGTGCTGGAGGTCCATCGACAGCGTCGCTGCTCTCCCCGACGGTCGCCTGGAGGTCGGCATCGTTCGCGCTCGCGGCCACTCCCGGCCCCCAGGGCACAGGAGCAGACAGCGACGTGGAGCCGACCCGCTCGCGCAGGCATATGGCTGAGGACCGCAGAGTGCCGCACTTCGCCACGTCCCGGTCGGCCGATGAGGGCCGCCCGGAACGTCGGGCTCAGGCGAGGTCGAATCGGTCGAGATTCATCACCTTGTTCCACGCTGCCACGAAGTCACGTACGAACTTCTCTCCCGCATCCTGGGACGCATAGACCTCCGAGAGGGCTCGGAGCTGGGAGTGCGCACCGAAGATCAGGTCGACGGCGGTGGCGGTCCACTTGACCTCGCCGGTGGCGCGATCCCGGCCTTCGAACACGTTCTCGTCCGTAGCCGACGCCTTCCACTCCGTGCCCATGTCGAGCAGGTTGACGAAGAAGTCGTTGGTCAAGATTCCTGGCCGGTGGGTGAAGACACCGTGGGTGGCCCCCTTGAAGCCGGTGTTCAGGGCCCGCATGCCGCCGATCAGCACCGTCATCTCGGGAGCGGTCAGCGTCAGCAGGTTGGCGCGGTCCAGCATGAGGGTCTCCGGCGACAGCTTCTCGCCCGCCGGAAGGTAGTTGCGGAAGGCATCCGCCTTGGGCTCCAGCACGGCGAACGACGCCGCGTCGGTCTGCTCCTGCGAGGCGTCCGTACGCCCCGGTGCGAACGGAACCGTGACGTCGTACCCGGCGTTCCTCGCGGCCTGCTCGACGGCCGCGCACCCGCCGAGGACGATCAGGTCGGCGAGGGAGACCCGCATTCCGCCGGTCTGCGAGAGGTTGAAGTCCTGCTGGATCCTCTCGAGCGTGCCCAGTACCTCGGTCACCTCGGGGAGGTTGTTGAGTTCCCAGTCCTTCTGTGGCGCGAGCCGGATGCGCGCTCCGTTCGCCCCGCCGCGCTTGTCGGTGCCGCGGAAGCTCGCTGCCGACGCCCAGGCGGTGGTGACCAGCTGGGAGACGGAAAGGCCCGAGGCGAGGATCCTGCCCTTGAGGGCAGCGATGTCCTCGTCCCCGACCAGTTCGTGATCGACGTCGGGAACGGGGTCCTGCCACAGCTGCGGCTCGGGAATCCACGGGCCGAGGTAACGCGAGACGGGTCCCATGTCGCGGTGCAGCAGCTTGTACCAGGCCTTGGCGAAGGCCACCGCGAGTTCGTCCGGGTTCTCGTGAAACCTCTTCGTGATCGGGCCGTAGATCGGGTCCACCTTCAGCGCGAGGTCCGTCGTCAGCATCATGGGGGCGTGCCGCTTCGACGGATCATGGGCGTCGCGTACGGTGTTCCTGGCCGAGGGGTCCGAGGGAGTCCACTGGTGAGCGCCGGCGGGGCTGCTCGTCAGCTCCCACTCGTACCCGTAAAGATTGTCCAGGTAGCCGTTGTCCCACTTGGTCGGCTCGGTGGTCCAAGCGCCCTCCAGACCACTGGTGAGCGTGTGGGGGCCCGTGCCGCTGTTGTATGTGTTCCGCCAGCCGAGGCCCTGCTGCTCAATGGGGGCCGCCTCGGGCTCCGGGCCGATATAGCTGGCCTCGACCGCGCCATGACACTTGCCGAAGGTGTGGCCGCCGACAATGAGTGCGACCGTCTCCTCGTCATTCATCGCCATGCGCCCGAACGTCTCCCGAACGTCCCGGGCGGCAGCCATCGGGTCCGGGTTTCCGTTGGGTCCCTCCGGATTGACGTAGATCAGTCCCATCTGTACGGCGGCGAAAGGACCGGCGAGTTCCCTGTCGCCGCTGTAGCGCTCATCTCCGAGCCATGTGTCCTCGGGCCCCCAGAAGATCTCCTCGGGTTCCCAAATGTCCTCTCGTCCGAAACCGAACCCGAACGTCTTGAATCCCATGGATTCCATGGCACAGTTTCCGGCGAAGATCAGAAGATCGGCCCAGGAGATTTTCCGGCCGTACTTCTGTTTGACCGGCCAAAGCAGACGGCGCGCCTTGTCCAGGCTCGCGTTGTCGGGCCAGCTGTTGAGGGGGGCGAAGCGCTGTGCGCCGCTGCCGCCACCGCCGCGGCCGTCCTCGATGCGGTACGTTCCCGCGGCATGCCAGCTCATCCGGATGAAGAGCGGCCCATAGTGACCGTAGTCGGCAGGCCACCAGTCCTGGGATGCCGTCATCACATCGAAGACGTCACGCTTCAGTGCGTCGACGTCGAGGGTCGCGAACTCTTTCGCGTAGTCGAAGTCCTCGTCCATCGGGTTGGCTCGGGGAGAGTGCTGGTGGAGAACCTGAAGGTCCAGCTGATTCGGCCACCAGTCCCGGTTCGTCCTGGGCCGCCGAGTCGGTGTGGGCGTCGGCGAAGGGATTGCCGGGTTCTCGCTTTCACTGCCGGACATGCCCGTCCTTCTTTCTGTCTCGGTGTTCCTTCTGCCGGCTGCCGCTCTTGACGTCGTCGGCTTTGCTGGTGTCGAGCGTCCGTATGGTCGCGCATCGCAGACCACATCTCTATGAAACACGCAGAACACCCCGCATAACAGACGTGAGAGAAGGGGCGACCTTTCTGCTCCCGTGCCGACTTCCGACGCAAGCCGAATCGAATACGAAAGCCCCCGGACGCGTCGGAGGGGCCCGTCCTGTGGCGGCCGTAAGGCGTGGCGCCGCGATCGGTAGGCGAGCGATCAGGAATGATGAACGGCCTGAGTGACCAGTCGTCCGTCTTGATCGTCATCTGTCGGACGACGCGTTGGACGCCCGCTGGACCTGAATCCGCGCCTCCTCGGGACTCAGCCCCGGGGTCGTGTCGCCACGTGAAGCAGCGGCAGTCCCGGCGGCGCCGGATGACGTGCAACAGCCATCGGCAGAGCGCGGGGTTCACTGCGGTGGTTGAGCCGTTATGCGCCCGTCGTCGAGCCGGGCCGGACGATCATCAGGACCACCACGATCAGCCAGGTGAGGGCGAACAGGCCGGTGATCATCGACAGGTGGGGCAGCCGGGCGATCAGGGACTCCGCGGCGGTCGACGTCCGGTCGGGCTTGTCGAGCTCGCTGACCACGTCGTCCTGGGTGCCGAGCACCGCGATGCCCAGCAGGACGGCGGCCACCGCCGTCAGAGCCATGGAGGCGATGAGCCGGGCGCTGCCCATCACGCCCATCACCTCAGCAGTGCCGATACCGAAGGCCGGGACGGAGGTGCCGGCCACGGCGTAGACCCGGCAGATCCGGTGCAGCGGCCGGACCGATCCCGTGGCCGACTGCTGGTCGGTCCCGTCGGCCAGTGCCTGGCGTGCAAAACGCGGGAACAAGCTCGCCGCAACGGTGACCGGTCCGATCAGCAGGATCGCCGCCAGCACGTGGATGCTGAGCAGGAATTTGGCCATGCCGGTGTCTTCCCTTCGCGCGCACGCTGACGCGGGGCGTGAGGCGCGCGCTATGGGTCTGGCTTGGAGTCGCCCGACGATTGATCAGGGTGTTGCCCGGGGCGTGGCCCTCTGTTTGACCGGTCTCGGTTCGCGGGCGGTGCCGGTGTTGCTGGTGTGCTCAGCGATCAACACCGGCTGTTCGGGGGGACGTTGTCCGGCCGAAGGTCCTGTGGCCGCCTCACACCGCCCCGTTGACGTGCCGTTTACTCTCCAGCGGATGTCCGGGGACTGTGAACCTTGTGGCGGACGAACAGCGCCGTAGGCACGGCCATGACGATCAGTACAACTCCGCCTATGACGTTGACCAAGCGCACGGCGTCGGTGAGCCCTCGGTACCGCGGTCCCCACCACGCGAGCGAGGGATACGGGAAGGTCTGTCGCGCTGCCGCCGTGTGACGCACCCTCCACGATCCTGTCCGCCTGCGCCGCGGGGATGCCTGCCTCGACGAGACGGTCGTGGAGGTTCCGGGGGAAGCGACTGGTGACGACAGTTCCGAGCACACTGGGGCCGAGCACCGTTCCCAACCGACGAGCCATGTTCACCGCTGCTGCCGCCATGCGCTCGTGGCGGGACGCTGTTGACCGCGGCAGCCGTCGAAGGCGCCGTCAGCAGGCCCGCGCCGACGCCCGCCACGAGCAGCCCGGGCCACATGGACGCTTCCTGAGCGCTGCTTGCTCGAGGGTCCCGCACTCCGCAGTACGGTCAGCGTTCTGCGGCGAATGACTAGACCTAGGCCAGGGCCCCGTACAGCGCGTCACGCAGGGGTATGGACTCGCCGGCCGCCTGGTCCAGCAGTGCTCCGCCCTGGAACGCAGCGGTGAGCAGGTGGGGGAGCGCGGCCTCCGCTTGACCGCTGCGCGGGACGCGGTCACAGTGCCGAAGGGCGGGATCTGTTGCGCGGCGAGCTCGTCGCGCGGCCGCAGGAAGCGGACAGGATGACGGTACCTAGCCTCGTCGACGGCGGTGTCGGCCTGGAACTCCGCCACCAGGTGCGGGCGGATGGGGTGGTACTCCAGCTCACCGCGGGTGCCCCAACTGTGCTGAACCGGCGCCCGTGCCAGGGATGGTCGGGGTCGGCCGGATGCAGTCGCTGTGCGAGGTTGCGAGGTTGCGTCGTTGGGCGGTGGTCAGGCGCCGATCGTCGTCGTACGCACCTCCTCCGGCCGACTGGTGATGTTGGCGTGCACCCCGGATTCGATGGCCTTTGCGTGGCCCGGTAGAGGTCGCCGCGGGTGTGGGAATGCGCGTCCGGCGATCGCCGGCGGGCGTCCGGCGCTGATCGCAGTGCGTTCGCCGGAGAGGTACGGCAGCATCAGCAGCTCGCCCGCGCCCGGTCCCGGCTCCCTCGCCAGACGCGTCGGTGCGGCGTGGCCGCCACCGGCGAACAGGTCGCACAGCCAGTTGGTGCCGTACCCGAGGGGCCACGGGCCGGTCCGCCGGTGGCGACCGGTGCGCGCGGAACGCCGCAGAAATACTGGTCCAACCAGTTGACCAGAGACCCGGTCGCGTTCACCCTGATCGCCATGAACCAGGGACTCATCCGGCGCGAGGCGGTCTCCGACCAGCTCTTCGCCCTGTTGCGTGACAGGATCCTCGGTGGGGAACTGCCGGCCGGTTCCGCGCTCACCGCCGAACGGGATTTGGCAGCCGAGTTCGGGGTGAACCGGCATGCCGTCCGAGAGGCCGTCAAGCGGCTTCAGCAGGCACGGCTGGTCGAGGTCAGCCACGGCGGCCGCACGCTCGTCCTGGACTGGCGGCATACCGCCGGCCTCGACCTCGCCATGGGCATCGCGGCGGCCGACGCCGGGCCCTCGGTGGAGGACCTCGCCCGCGACGCCCTGGAGATGCGGGCATGCATCGGCGCCGACGCGGCCCGGCTGTGCGCGATCCGGTGCTCCGAGGACACCGCCGGGCAGATCGTCGAGGCCGCGGGCCGGTACGCGCGCACCGGGCCCGATCTGACCGAGCTCGGCGATGCGGACGTCGCCTGGTGGCGGCTGATCGTGGAGGGTTCCGGGAACGTCGCCTACCTGCTGGCCTTCAACAGCCTGGTGGGCGGCACACTCCCGGTGGCCGACGTGCCGGACGACCTGCGGACCGCTGAACTCCTCGACGTCGCAGCACATCAGCGGCTGGCAGCGCACATCGCGGCACGCGAGGCCGAGGCGGCCGAACGGCTGGCGCGCGATCTGCTGTCGCGCAGTGTGCCCGCGACGCCGCGGAAGGCGGTGCGCTGACATGATCCCGGCCGTGGTCTATGCAATACCGGCGTTCGTGCTGCTGGTCGTCGTCGAGGCACTGTCCTACCGCTTCCTCCCGGACGACGACGAACGCGGCTACGAGCTGCGGGACACCGTCACCAGCATGTCCATGGGCGCCGGCAGCCAGGTCGTCGCGATGCCGTGGAAGGCAGTGACGATCGTGCTGTACGCGGCTGTCTTCGCCGTCGCCCCCTGGCACCTGTCGCCGTCCTCCGCGTGGACGTGGGTGCTGCTGTTCTTCGGCGACGACCTCGCGTACTACGCGTTCCACCGCGCCCACCACCGGGTGCGGGTGCTGTGGGCGAGCCATGTGGTCCACCACTCCAGCGTCCGTTTCAACCTCTCGACCGCACTGCGCCAGAGCTGGACGCCGATGACGGGGCTGCCCTTCTGGCTGCCGCTGGCACTGCTCGGCATTCCGCCGTGGATGATCCTGCTCCAGCAGGCCTTCAGCCTCGTCTACCAGTTCTTCCTGCACACCGAGCGGGTGGACAAGCTGTGGCGGCCGGTGGAGTGGTTCTTCAACACGCCCTCCCACCACCGCGTCCACCACGGTTCCAACAGGGAGTACCTGGACCGCAACTACGGCGGCATCCTGATCGTCTGGGACCGGCTCTTCGGTACGTTCGAGCCGGAAGGCGTGCGGGTGGTGTACGGCCTGACGAAGAACATCGACACCTACAACCCGGTGCGGGTGGCCTTCCACGAGTTCGCGGCCGCCTGGCGCGACGTCCGCGCGGCGCACCGCTGGCGCGACCGGGTCGGGTATCTGTTCGGGCCGCCCGGCTGGGCACCCAGGGCGGACGGATGACACGCCACCGCTGATCTTCGCATCAGCGTGCTCAGGCGCGTCCCGTGGGTTTCGTAACGCTGTGGCTTCGCGTGTCGTCCGTGCGATCCCGCGGGTCGTCACCGGTCAACGGACGGGCTGCTCGAGGACCCGCCGCCGTACCGCGCCAACGCCGTACTGCGCGGCCCCAGCCACCTTCCCGTGGCGATCGAGGGCTTCACGGCCTGAGCACCGCCGCAGGGGCTGGGGGAACCAGTCCAGCTGCGTCTCCTGGCCGCGCCGCTGTTTCGCGTTGGCGGGGAGTCAGGCCGGCCTGAGCTGTACGTTGTCGCGGTGCTGCGGGCCGCGAGGCCCGTAGTCGATGTCCGCGCCGGTGTTGCTGCTGGTCATGACCGCGGCGGGAGCATCGTAGGGATCCATGACCGCGTCGATGAAGATCAGCGTGTCGTTGGGGGCGCTGAGGGCCTCCGTCAGGTCCGCAGTGGTCTTGACGACGAACGATCGCGCCGTGGTGTCCGGGCGGAGCACCTTCGGTAGATCCGCGTAGGCCCAGGTCGCGATGTCGTTGTACTGCTCGGTCTTGCCGAGGTAACCGCGTTCGATGGTGTATCCGCCGTTGTTGATCAGGAAGATCACGGGTTTGTGGTCGTGCCGCAGGATGGTCGACAGCTCCTGCGCGGTCAGCTGGAACGAGCCGTCGCCCAGGAACAGCAGGTGGCGACGGTGTGGTGCTGCGGTCAGCGTGCCGAGCAGGGCTGCGACCGAGTAGCCGATCGAGCCCCAGTTGATCGATCCGACGAAGGTGCAGTCCGGTGGCAGTCGCAGGCCGAGGAGGGCGTACGACGTGCCGTTGTCGAGGAGGAGCACGTCCCCGGCCCGGAGGTAGCCCTGGATCGCCTGCCAGTACGCGGCCTGCGTCAGGTTGGTGGAGCCGACTGCGTGGGTCTCCGCCGCCGTAGCCCCCCGCTGTGGTGCAGCGCGGCTCGTGACGTGCGGGACGGCGTCCAGTACGCCGCGGATGACTTCCTTGAGCGTCACCGCCTGGTAGTTGTCATCGCCGATGTCCACCGAGTGGCTGCGGGCGCGGATCGTGTCGGCGGGCAGCGAAGCGGTGAAGTCGCCCGTGGTCACCTCGATCGGCCGGTAGCCGATGGAGAGCAGGCAGTCGCTCGTCTCGATCGCCGCGCGCACGTGCGGCTCGCTCGCCCGGCCGTTGTAGATGCCGACGTAATAGGGGAACGTCTCGTCGATGACCGCCTTGGCCGTGCTGATCACTGCCACGGGGAGTTGCATCTTCTCGGCCAGCCCCATGAGGTCGGCTGCCACGCCGAACCGGTCCGCGTCCAGATCCACCAGGACCGCCGGTGACGTGGCGGCAGACAGGTGGGCTGCGATCGCGGTGACGCACGACCGCAGCCGTTCCGGGTCGCTGGGCGGTTGCGCGAGCACCAGCGGGGCCTCGGGAACCTCGATGTCGAGATAGGCGATGTCGGAAGGCAACTCCATGTACACCGGGAGCTTTTCCCGCCACGCGGTGAGGATCAGCCGGTCGATCTCGGTGACCGCGTTGTGCGGGGTCAGTCGCGCCTGCGCGGCGGTCACCTGCGCGTAGGCGCCGAGGAAGCGGTCCCAGGTGCCGTCGGCCATCGTGTGGTGCATCCCCAGGCCGCGATCGATGGACTTGAGCGGTATCGACCCGCAGATACAGACCACCGGCACGTGCTCGCTGTAGGAGCCGGCGACCCCGTTGATCGCGCTCAGGGCGCCCACAGCGTTCGTCACGAGCAGCGCGCCCATGCCGTTCAGCCGGGCATAGCCGTCCGCTGCATAGGACGCGTTCAGCTCACTGCAGTTGCCGACCCATTTCAGAGTGCCCGCGTCCTGCAACTGCTGCAGCAGTTCGAGGTTGAAGTCACCAGGGACGCCGAAGAGGTGGCCGACGCCGGCCTCCTCCAGACGCCGAAGCAGGAAGTCGCCGATCGTCATCCATCGGCTCGGGCTGGTGGACATCGCCTGTGCCTCCGAATCGCCGGTATCGTCTCCGTGGGGAGCGGGAGCGGCTCATATCCATTCTGCGGTGAGAGATGGTTGCGCGCCTACGTGGGCATTCGTGCTCCCAACGTCCGCGAAAGGGTGGTCATCCCGTCCCTTACCTGGTGCACGAGCAGATCCACTCCAACATGCATAGGTGGGCGAAGCCGAAGCATCGCAGGGCGGGGGAGTTCCGGGAGGTTCCGCGGTCCGAGCGGCTCCTGCACGGAGCCGATGGAACGCCGCCGTGTGCAGAGGCTCTTCAGGGACCTGCCAGCGGAGGACGGTGTTGGCATGTACAGCTTCCGGCACTACGTCGCCTCGAACGCACTCGGGAACGCGATACCGATCACTCGGACCGACGCGGAAGCCTGCGGAGAGAAGCCGTCCGCAACAGACGCCGGCATGCCGATGCTGCTGCCCTGGCCGGGAACGGCGGTGTACGGCGGTGGTCGGGCGAGCTCCTCTGCTCGCTCGGTCCGACGGTCACAGGTACCGGGTCAGGAACTGGACGCCGAGGCTGGTGGCGGACACCACGAGCCACAGGCAGCCGCCGAGCAGCAGGGGTGCGGGGCCGGTTCGGCGCAGCCGGGAGGGTTCGGTGGACAGGCCGATCGCGGACAGGGCGACCGTGATCAGAAAGACGGCGAGTGCGCTGAGGGGGCCGTGGGCGGCGGCTGGGACGAGGCCGACGGTGTTCATGGCCGCCAGCGCGAGGAAGCCGGTGAGGAACCACGGCACCAGCCGGCCGATGCGCACCGGGTCGGGAACGTTTCGTCCGGAACCTGCCTCGGTGGCGTCGGCCGGCGCGTCCGCCGTCCGTGCGCGGCGGCGGGCGAGGGCGGCGAGGCCCAGGCAGATCGGGATGATGAGCAGTGTGCGGGCGAGCTTGACCACCACCGCGTAGTCGGCCGCGGGGCCGCCGTAGGTGGTGGCGGCGGCGACCACGGACGACATGTCGTTGACCGCGGTGCCGGCGAACAGGCCGAAGGTGTGCTGGCCCATGCCCAGCAGATGGCCGAGGGCGGGGAAGGTCAGTACCGCGGCGATGTTGAAGACGAAGATCGTGGAGACCGCGTAGGCCACCTCCGCCTCCGCCGCGCCGATGACGGGCGTGACCGCGGCGATCGCGGAGGCGCCGCAGATGCCGGTGCCCACACCGATCAGGGTGCGCAGGTCGCGGACGACACCCAGGCGGCGGCCGATCCCGTATGCCGCCGCCAGGCAGACGGTGAGGGTCACGATCATCACCGGCAGCGAGCCGACACCGACCCGCAGCACCTGGCCCAGTGACAGTTGGGCGCCCAGTACGACCACCGCTGCCTGGAGCACTCCGCGCCCGGCGAAGGCGATGCCGTGTCGCAACCGCTCCCCAGGCCGCACCGCGACCGCCACCAGCACGCCGAGCACGATTCCGCTCACCGGGGCGCCGACGACGGGGACCAGCCGGCCGAGCAGGGTCGCGACCAGGGCGACACCGACGGCGACGGCGAGCCCTGGCAGTCGGGAGGCGACGCCGGGAAACCGGGCTGCGAGAGCGGCGCCGGGCCTTCGGGCGGTGTCGAGGCGGGTCTGGTGGGTGGTCCCTGGCCGGGAGAGGCTGGCGTCCTTCATGATCACCACTTTGGTCAGCCCCGCGCTCGCCCTGTAGCCCCTGATCGAGCAGGAGGTCATAGCCCAGGCGTATGACGACCTCATACGCTGACGCTGTGACAGAGCCCTCCGTGCCGGATCCCCGAACCGTTTCCCTCCCCTTGCGCACGCCCGACCTGGAGTCGCTGCGGCTCCTCGTCCTCGTGGCCGACCTGGGCAGCCTGGGCCGGGCGGCCGAGCGGCTGGGTATCTCCCAGCCGTCCGCCAGCCGCCGGCTGTCCACGCTGGAACGCGGGCTGGGACTGGTGCTCGTTGACCGGACCCGCCGCGGCTCCCGGCTGACGGCGTCCGGGCAGGCCGTCGCCCAACACGCCCGGCGGGTCCTGGACGAGCTGGACGAACTCCTTGCCGGTGCCGGCCGGCTGCGCGACCGGCGAGAGGCCGAGCTGCGCGTTGCGGCGAGTCTGACCATCGCGGAGTACCTGTTGCCGGCCTGGATCAGCGAGCTGCGCGGCCGCCGGCCGGAGCTGTACATCGGGCTGCAGGTGACCAACAGCGAGCATGTACCCGAGCTGGTCGAGGCGGGCGAGGCCGACATCGGGTTCATCGAGGGCCCACGCCTGTCCCGTGTGATGTCCACGCGGCAGGTGGCCGAGGACCGGCTCGTCGTCGTGGTCGACCCCGCCCACCCGTGGGCGCGGCGACGGGAGCCGCTGTCGGCGCGGGAACTGTCCCGTGCGCCGCTGGTTCTGCGGGAGAGCGGTTCGGGTACGCGGCAGACCCTGGACCGCGCCCTGCACCTGGCCGGCTGTGAACGCGTCCGGCCCCTGGTGGAGCTCGGCTCGACGGCCGCCGTGCGCGGCGCGGTGATCGCAGGCACCGGGCCGTCCGTCCTGAGCGAGCTGGCCGTCCGCGGGGACATCGCCGAGGGCCGACTGATCGGCGTCGACGTCGCGGGAGTCGACCTGACGCGCGACCTGCGCGCGGTCTGGCCGACAGGGCGACGTCTGGTGGGACCGGCGTCGGAACTGGTCACGGTGGCCCGCCGGGCGGTCGCCGGCGAGAGGCCCGCCCACCCATAGGGCCCGACCGGACGGCGGTGCCTGCCTCGCCCGTGCCCGCCGCAGCGGGTGCGGGTGCCCGGGAGGTTAAGATCAACTGCTCAGTCACCGTTGGTGGCAGGACGACGAACGGGCACGTCTCCGATGGGCTCCGACATGTGTGACGCACAGTTGACTTACGGACTGTTGGGCAGATGGGCTGACGAAGCCGGCCGGACTTCGCCGGCATCAGCTCGACCCCGGCACTCACGGCACGGGGTCTCGGCTGGGCGAGGTGTCAGCGAGGCGCTCCTTCGAGCGTTTGCTCGGTCCAGATGGTCTTGCCGTCGCCCGAACAGCGGGCTCCTCAGGTCTGCGCCAACTGCGCGACGATGAAGAGTCCGCGCCCCCTCTCGTCGGTGGCGCGGGCATGCTGGAGGTGCGGTGCCGTGGCGCTCGAGTCGCTCACTTCGCACGTCAGCACGCGATCCAGAATCTGGCGCAACTCCAGTGGGGGGCTGCCGTGGCGGACCGCGTTGGTGACCGGTTCGGTGACGATGAGTTCGGTGTTGGAGGTGACCTCTTCCCCCACGTTCCAGTCGGAGTGCGGGTGACGACGCGCGGATACTTGTAGGCCGCAACGCGTTCCCTGACGTAGTCGCGGATCCCTTCGGCGTCGCCTCCTCGCCGGCCCTCAGCACTACGACCGCAGCGACTTCCTCGCCGTGCACCGGGTCCGGAACTCCCACGACCGCGGCCTCGGCGATCGCGGGGTGCAGGACCTCCTCGATCTCCCGCGGGTACACGTTGTAGCCGCCCCGGATGATCAGGTCGTTCTTCCGGTCGACGATGCAGTAGCAGCCGTCCGCGTCGACGCGTGCCAGGTCGCCGGTGTGGAACCAGCCGCCCCGGAGGGCGTGGGCGCCGGCGTCGGGGTTGTTGAAGTACCCCTTCATCACGTTCTCACCGCGGACGGCGCTCTCGCCGACCGTGCCGGGCTCCACGGTGGTCCCGTCGTCCGCCACGAGTTTCATCTCGACTCCCCGCACGGGTGTGCCGATCGAGCCGGCCTTACGCGGGCGGTCAGGATGGTTGAAGGCGGTCACCGGAGAGGTCTCCGACAGACCGTAGCCTTCCAGGACGGTCGCTCCGAAGGTCCGCTCGAAGCCGTGCAGCACCTCGACCGGCAGGGCGGCACCACCCGAGACCGCGAGCCGGAGCCGGGGCGTCTTGCATCCGTCCGGCCGCTCGGCGTGCAGGAGCGCGGAGTACATCGTCGGCACGCCGAGGAAGACGGTGACTCGGTCCCGGTGCATGACCTCCAGGGCCCTCCCCGCATCGAACCGGGGCAGCAGGGTCAGTGTCGCGCCTGCGGCCACGGAGGCATTCATGGCGCAGGTCTGCCCGAAGGCGTGGAACAGCGGCAGTCCGCCGAACAGGACGTCCTCCGGGCCGAGCAGAAGCAGGGTCTCCGCGGTGGTGGCCGTGTTGGTCAGCAGGTTGCGGTGGGTCAGCTCGGCCCCCCTGGGAGTGCCGGTGGTGCCCGAGGTGTAAAGGATCAGGGCGGTGTCGTCGTCGGCTCGCTCGACGACGCCTGCCATGGGCCTGGCATCGAGGAGCAGCGTCTGGACGGCGTCGGGATCCGTGACCAGACACTCCGCTCCGGTCTCGGCGGCCGCCTTCGCGACCTCGCCCGCGCACACCGGATGGACCAGCGTCATCCGGGCCCCGAGTCGCGCAGCACGAAGGCCGCCTCTCCGGCCTTGAGCAGCGGATTCACCGGCACCACCACGCCGCCGGCCCGCAGGATGCCGTAGTACACGACAGGGAAGAGCGGCACGTTGGGCATGATCATGGTGACCGTGTCGCCCGGCCGGACACCCCGGTCGCGAAGGACGGCGGCGAGAGGGGCACTCGCCTCGTCGAGCTGCTCGTACGTCAGGGTGGTGTCGTCGTGGCGTACGGCAACGTGCTGTCCGCGCACGGCGGCGGAGTTCACCAGCGCGTGGCGAGAATGGTCATGACCGTGGTGTCCTCGAATCGTCTCAGTGGGTGCGCAACGGCGTACAGTCGCAGCCGCGGTATGCCCTGCGCAGGGTGCGGGGACGGATGACGTCGCGTGGGGTGACCCCGGTGCGTGTATCGGGGCGGGAGTGCCGGCCGGCAGCACGTCCGGCCAGGTCGGTGTCGTCATGGCGGGCCAGCCACAGGCGCAGCAGGTGGCGTTTGCGCTCCGGGGCTTCGAAGTCCTCGTACGCGGAGCGAGCGTGCAGCACCACGTGGTTGTCGATGAGCAGCAGGTCACCGGGTTGGAGATCCAGTTCGAGGCGGACGGCGGGCGAAGCGGCCGTCGTCTCGACGAGGTCGTACAGCTCCCTGTCAGCAGCCGGGGTACCGTCCGGATCACCGTCGCGGGCCGTGCGTGCGGCGTTGTCCAGGCGGGCGCGGTCGTAGCGCATGCTGGGCCGGTCGCCGTGCCGGGTGACGAGCGGGGAGGTCAGGTAAGCCCCCTCGTCGGATGTCCGTTCCTCCTGACGGTCGAAGAGGTGGTTGCGGTACAGGCGCCCGGCGAGATCCGGGCGGGTGCCGAGCACGGCGTTGTGTACGGCAGCTGCACTGGCGAGCAGCGTACGGCCACCCGAGCGAGCCGGCCGCAGGCACAGCAGGCCGAGCACGTCCGCCTCGGCAGTGTGGAACGGCAACGCTGCCCGGGTCAGGTACGCGGGCGGCGCCGGGCCGTCCGGCGTCGGGCAGGCGTCCCCGATGTGGCAGAGCGTACGGCCGTCGGCGGTCTGTGGGACGGGCCTGCCCAGGTACTGGCCGATGCCGCGCAGCACGGTGCTCGCCTCCGCCTCCCCGAGCAGATCCGCCGGGATGCCCTTGACCAGAAGGAAGCCCCGCCCCTCGGACAGCGTTCTCGCGGCCCGCTCCAACTCGGCGGCGAGCGTGGACAGCGGGAAGTCGGCGACGGTCATCCGCAGCAGGGTGGCGGCGCGAGCGCGGGCGGTGTCCAGCGCTGTACGCAGTTCCTCACGGGTCTCGGCGGACAGAGTCAGGACCCAGTCGTCGCTGCCCGCCAGATCGGGTCCGTACCACAGGGCGGGGCCCATGAACGGTTCGGCCGGCGCCGTCGCCGCATCCGGGGTTTCGGCCATGGTCGCCTCCGCAAGGTCCTGGTGAGTCGGGCGGTCTTTTCCGGCGGTCCCGTGGCTGGGCGACGGCCGTCACGCCGCCGGATGGGCCGCGTTGCACGGGGATGCTACGAATCACACGCTCACCATGCTTGACGTGTGGGGACGGGAAACTTAACTTCTGGGGACCCGCTGCCCCTGGAGCGTGCCCATGAGGCCCCTTGCCCGCACCGCCGCGCTGAACGGCTACGTCGAGCTGAGCCGATCCCTGGGCCTCGACCCCCGTGCGCTGATGAAGGGCGTCGGCCTGGACACCGCGGACCTGGCCGTGCAGGACCGGTGGATCTCCGGCACGGCGGTGGTGGGACTGCTGGAGCTGTCGGCCGCCGCGTCCGGGCGCGAGGACTTCGGTCTGCTGCTGACCGAGCGGCGACGCTTCTCCAACCTCGGACCCATCAGCCTGCTCGTTCGTGAAGAGCCCGACGTCCGCAGTGCGTTGGCTCTGCTGATCCGCCACCAGCACACCTACAACGAGGTTCTGCACGCCCGGCTCACGGAAGGCAACGGGGTGGCCACGCTGAAGGTGGATCTCCGGCTCGGCGAGCCGCGGCCGGCCCGGCAGGGCACGGAACTCGCCGTGGGCGCCTTCCACCGCGTGCTGAGCGGCTTCCTCGGCCCGCACTGGCGCCCCTCGTCGGTCTGCTTCTCCCACCCGGCGCCGCGCGACACCGCAAGCCATCGTCGTCTGTTCGGGCCCTCGGTGGAGTTCGACCGCGACTTCAACGGCATCGTCTTCTACGCCGAGGACCTGAACGCCCCCAACGCCATGGCCGACGCCCAGTTGCGCAGCTACACCCGGCAGTACTTCGAGCCCATCGCGGTCCCCAGGGAAGCAACCGAGGCGGACCGGGTGCGCGACCTCATCGAGGCGCTGCTGCCGACCGGGCGCTGCTCCATCGAGCAGATTGCCCGCAGCCTCGGCGTCGACCGGCGCACTGTTCACCGTCATCTGGCCCGCTCCGGCGAGACGTTCTCCTCGCTGGTCCATTCGACCCGCACGGCACTCGCGGAGCAGTTCGTCGCCAACCCCAACCGTTCCCTGACCGAGGTCTCCACGCTGCTGGGGTTCTCGTCGCTGAGTGCGTTCTCCCGCTGGTTCCACGAGCACTTCGGCACCGGTCCGCGGGAGTGGCGCAAGAGCCGGGGCGGTCCGGCATTGCCCGGCGGAAGCTGAGCCCGCGGGGCGCACGCGGTCAGTGGCACGGGGTGGTCCCGGCCGTGTGTCCCCGATTGGCAAGTCACCTGTCACCACAGGCAAAGCGGCTGTGTGCCGCCCGCCCTACCTTGGCACCACCGCGCAGACGGTCGGCCTCCGGAGGGAGCGCTCTGCAGCTCCCCTGAGGGCACTCCCTCCGGACCGGCCCGCAACCACTGGGTGAGTTGTGGCCGGCCCGGACGTCCGCTGCCACTGGCCCTGTTGTCGCGTCCACTGTCTGCTCCGCAACGCGATCTTCCCTACGCCAAGGAGAAGCCCCGTGCATTTCCACGACGACTCACTCTTCCCGGAGAACCAGGAGAAGCTGGTGATCCAGGCAGCGCCGTACGGCCCCGAGTGGCTTCCCGGGGACGCGGACGACCTGCCCCTGACCATGGACGAGCACGTCCAGGCGGCCGTCGACTGCTACAACGCCGGCGCGACGGTGCTCCACATCCACGTCCGCGAGCTCGACGGCAAGGGCTCCAAGCGGATGTCCATGTTCAACGAACTGCTCGGGCGGCTGCGTGAGGCCGTGCCGGACATGGTGCTCCAGATCGGCGGGTCGATCTCCTTCGCCCCCGAGGGCGAGGGCGGCGACGCCAAGTGGCTCGCCTACGACACCCGCCACCTGCTGGCCGAACTCACCCCGGCGCCGGACCAGGTGACGATCGCGATCAACACCAGCCAGATGAACATCGTCGAGATCATGAACGACGACGACCTCCAGGGCACGTCGATCGCGAAGCCGGACTACTACCGGGCCTACCGCGACATGGTCGTCGAGGCCGGTCCGGAGTTCTACCTCGAGCACCTCAAGCGCCTGCACGCGAACGGCATTCAGCCCCACTTCCAGCTCGCTCACCTGGCCCAGTTGGAGACCGTTGAGCGGCTGATCCGCGCGGGCGTCTACACCGGACCGCTGATCCTCAACTACGTGGCCATCGGTGGTGGCTTCGCCGGCCGGCACCCCGCCGACCTGATCGAGTTCATCCGCCGCGTGCCGGACGGCGCCGTCCTGACCATCGAGAGCTCCATGCGCGCCGTGGCCCCCATGAACGCCGTCGCCATCGCCCTCGGCCAGCACGTGCGCGTCGGCAACGAGGACAACCTCTGGCGCGCCAAGGGCGAGCCGATGTCCTCCGTGGCCCAGGTCGAGCAGATGGTGAAGATCTCCGAGGCGCTCGGCCGCGAGATCGCCACCGGCATGGACGCCAAGCGGATCTACCAGCTCGGCGAGTACTACGCGGACGCCGACGAGACCCTCGCCCGGCTCGGCATGGTGCCCAACCGCCGCCCGGGACAGCGCGGCTTCATGCTGCGCGACGCCCCGGCCTGATCCACGTCCGGCGTGCAGGGCCGGTCCCGCACGCAGGCCACACCCACCCGCGCGAATCCTTCGGAGCACTCTGTGGCACACGCCGTCCGCTTCTACGAAACCGGTGGCCCCGACGTCCTGAAGTGGGAGGAGGTCACCGTCGGCGACCCCGGCCCCGGCGAGGTACGCATCCGGCACGAAGCCGTCGGACTCAACTTCGCCGACACCTACTTCCGCAGCGGGCTCTACCCGGTCCGGCTGCCCGACGGCATCGGCGTCGAGGCCGCCGGCGTGGTGGAGGCGCTGGGCGAAGGCGTCACCGACATCGCCGAGGGCGACCGGGTCACTTACACCGGAAGTCCGCTCGGTGCCTACAGCACGGAGCGGGTCATGCCCGCCTCCCACCTGATCAAGCTGCCCCCCGAGATCAGCTGCGAGACGGCGGCCGCGATGACCATGCGCGGCCTGACCGCGGCCTATCTGCTGCGCAGGATCCACCCCCTGAAGCGCGGCGACACCGTGCTGCTGCACGCCGCGGCGGGCGGGGTCGGCCTGATCGTGTGCCAGTGGGCCGCGCTGCTCGGCATCCGTGTGATCGGAACGGTGTCCAGTGAGGCGAAGGCTGACATCGCCCGGGCACACGGATGCGGGCACGTCATCCGCTACCGCAACGAGGACGTGTCCGACCGGGTCCGCGAGCTGACCGACGGCGCGGGCGTCCCGGTCGTGTTCGACAGCGTCGGCAAGGACACCTTCGCGGGCTCTCTGGCCTCACTGGCCCGCCGGGGGCTGCTCGTGTGCTTCGGCACCGCCTCGGGCCCCGTGCCGCCGATCGACGCGATGCAACTCGCCTTGCGGGGCTCGGTGTTCGTTACCCGTCCTGCCCTGGCCGACTACATCGCGGACCCCGCCGAGCGCGCCGCGCTGGCCGGCGAGCTGTTCGAGCACGTCGCCGCCGGGCGCATCGAGATCGAAATCAATCAGCGCTACGCCCTCGAGGACGCGGAGCAGGCACACCGCGACCTGGAAGCCGGCCGGACCACCGGGTCCTCCGTCTTCGTCCTGTGACAAGGCGCACCCCGTTCCACCCCAGGGAGTGAGCACTCATGCCAGACACCTTCTCGTCCTCGCGGCGGGCCCCGGCCCTGGTCCGCCCGAGCGCACGCCGCACCTCCGTCACGGCCGAGCCGCTGACCTGCACCATCGGAGCCGAGCTCCGTGGCGTGAGCCTCGCCGACGCGGCCCGTGACGACGATCTGTTCGCCGAGATCAAGAGCCTGCTGCTGGAGTACAAGGTCTTGTTCCTGCGGGACCAGGACCTCTCCCGTGCCGACCACGTCGCGTTCGCCTCGCGCTTCGGCCCGTTGGAGGATCACCCGGTCGCCGGCAGCGACCCCGACCACCCCGGACTGGTCCGGATCTACAAGGACCTGGACAGCCCCCCGGAGCACTACGAGAACGCCCTGCACACGGACGGCACCTGGCGGGTGAACCCTTCGATGGGCGCCGTGCTGCGCTGCGTCGAATCGCCCCCGGTCGGCGGCGACACCATCTGGGTCAACATGGTCGAGGCTTACCGTCGGCTGCCCGACCACATCAAGACGCGGATCCCGGGGTTGCGCGCCCGGCACAGCATCGAGGCCACCTTCGGTGCCGTCATGCCCGAGGAACAGCGTCACGCGCTGAAGGAGCGGTTCCCGGACGCCGAGCACCCGGTCGTGCGCACCCACCCCGAGACGGGCGAGCAGATCCTCTTCGTCAACGCGTTCACGACGCACTTCGTCAACTACCACACGCCCGAGAACGTGCGTTTCGGCCAGGACTTCGCTCCGGGCGCGAGTCAGCTGCTCACCTACCTGATCAGCCAGGCCGCGATCCCCGAGTACCAGGTGCGCTGGCGCTGGAGCCCGGGCAGCGTGGCCATCTGGGACAACCGCTCCACCCAGCACTACGCCGTCCAGGACTACTGGCCCGCCGTCCGCAAGATGGAGCGCGCCGGAATCGTCGGCGACAGACCGTTCTGACCTTCCCTTCCAAGCAGTCGAGGTGATGACAATGGAGTTTCACACCACTGCGCAGTCCACGGCCGGGGCCGCGTCCGCGTCGGCCTGGCCGGTGTCCAAAGGCTATGCCTGGACGGTCTTCGCACTTGGCTTCGGCCTGCTGCTGTCCGACTACATGTCCCGCCAGGTCCTCAACGCCGTCTTCCCGATGCTGAAGGCCGAATGGCTGCTGTCCGACGCCGCCCTGGGCTCGCTCAGCGGCATCGTCGCCCTGGCGGTCGGCGTGCTCACCTTCCCCATGTCCCTCATGGCCGACCGGTGGGGAAGGGTCCGCAGTCTGCTGGTCGCCGCCACCCTGTGGAGCCTGGCCACCCTGGGCTGCGCCGTATCGGCGAGCTACGGCGAGATGTTCGTCGGCCGTCTCTTCGTCGGCATCGGCGAGGCGGCGTACGGCAGTGTGGGCATCGCCGTGGTCCTCAGCATCTTCCCGGTCACCCTGCGGGCCACCCTCTCCGGCGCATTCATCGCCGGCGGCGCCTTCGGCTCGGTGCTCGGCGTCGCCGTCGGCGGCGCCGTGGCCCAGGCGGCCGGCTGGCGCTGGGCGTTCGCCGCGATGGGGATCTTCGGCCTGGCGCTCGCCACCGTGTACGCGGTCGTGGTCAAGGAGAGCAGACTGGCGCCACATGGACGCCCCTCCGGCGGCGAGAACGGCGCCGAAGCACGCGGGCGGCTGCGCACTCACCTGCCCCGCCTCTTCTCGTCCGTCTCCGTCATCAGCGCCTATGTCGGCAGTGGCCTGCAACTGTTCATCGCCGGCGCGCTGTTGTCCTGGCTGCCGAGCTTCTTCAACCGCTATTACCACATGGCACCGGCCAAGGCGGGCGGCGCTGCCGGCGCCTTCGCCATGATCATCGGAGTGGGGATGATTTTCGGGGGTGTGGCCTCCGACCGCATCAGCTCCACCGCCCCCATCCGCAAATGGGCCGTCGCGGCCGGCTGCAGCGTCGGCGCGCTCCTCCTGCTCACCCTCGCCTTCCAACTTGCCACCGGCCCGGCCCAGTTGCTTGCTCTGGCCATCGGCTGCCTGCTGTCGGCCGGCTCCGCCGGGCCCGCGGCGGCCATGGTGGCCAACCTGACCCCTGCCTCCATCGCGGCCACCGCGTTCGCCACCCTCACCCTGGCCAACAGCCTGCTCGGACTGGCCCCCGGCCCCGCGGTCACGGGCGCGCTCGCGGACCGCTTCGGCCTGCTGGGCGCCCTGCGCATCGTGCCCCTCGTCGCGGTCGCGGCCACGCTGGCCTTCCTGGTCGGCAGGCACTGGTACGAACGCGACCTGATCCGCCTCGCCGACCTCACCACGAAGGCCGAACCCAAGCAGCCCTCGGAGATTCCCTCATGACCGCCACCGCGGAACCCACCGTGGTCATCGTCCCCGGACTGCGCGACCACGTCACGGACCACTGGCAGACCGTGCTCGCCGGACGCCTCGCCGAGGCCGGCCGCGCCGTCCGCGCCGTTCCCCCGGTGGAGGGGAACCGACTCAGTCTGGACGCCCAAGTCGGCAACCTGGCCGCGACGCTGACGAGCCTGGACGGACCGGTCCTGCTGGTCGCCCACAGCGCCGGAGTCATCACCACGGTGCACTGGGCCCGCCGCCACCGAGCCGACGTACGCGGCGCGCTGCTCGCCACGCCGGCGGACCTCGAAACACCGCTGCCGGACGGCTACCCCACCCCCGCCGAACTGGCGGACCACGGCTGGACCCCGGTGCCCCGCGCGCCGCTGCCCTTCCCCAGCATCGTCGCCGCCAGCGCCGACGACCCGCTCGGTGCTCCGGAGCGCGTCGCCGAACTGGCCCGCAGCTGGGGCAGCCGCCTCCTGGAGCTGGGCGCGGTCGGCCACCTCAACCCGGCCTCGGGATACGGCGAGTGGCCGCAGGCGGAGGACCTGATCCGCACGCTGGAGTCCGGCACCGGAAGCGCACCGGTCGCGGCGACACCCACCGGAGGACACCCATGAGCCCGGACGCCGAACTGCTGTGGACACCGGGACGCCGGGAGCTGGACGACTCCAATGTCGCGGTGTTCATGGAATGGCTGGAGGAGACCCGCGGTCTGAGCTTCGCCGACTACGCCGAGCTGTGGCGGTGGAGCTCCACCGATCTGACCGGCTTCTGGTCGGCGGTGTGGGAGTACTACGGACTGGACGCCGTCACCGGGTACGACGAGGTGCTGGGTGATGCCACCATGCCGGGTGCCCGCTGGTTCACCGGCGCCCGGCTGAACTTCGCCGAACGGTGCCTGGCCCAGGCCACCGACGCGCGTCCGGCTCTGGTGAGCGTGACCGAGGGCGGGGAACCCGTCGAGACGTCGTGGGCCGAGCTGCGGCGGCAGGTCGCCGACGTGTCGGCCGCCCTCCGGCGCATGGGCGTGAAGCCCGGCGACTGCGTAGCCGGGTACCTCACCAACCTGCCGCAGGCGGTGGTGGCACTCCTGGCCTCCGCGGCGATCGGCGCCGTGTGGACGGCCTGCTCACCCGACTTCGGCACCCCCAGCGTGCTCGCCCGGCTGAGGCAGGCCCGGCCGACGGTCCTCGTCGCCGCGGACGGCTACCGCCACGGAGGCCGGGGACATGACCGACGCTCCACGGTCACCGAACTCCTGGACGGGCTGCCGACCGTCCGCCACGTCCTGGCCGTCTCCAACCTCTTCCCACCGCAGACGGACACATGGTTCGTACGGTCAGGCGTCACCGTGCACGCCTGGTCCGCACTGCCGCCCACCGACCGGGCACCGGAATTCGCCGACGTACCTTTCGACCACCCGCTGTGGATTCTCTGGTCGTCGGGCACCACCGGTGTCCCCAAAGGGATCGTGCAGGGCCATGGCGGCATCGTCGTGGAACTGCTGAAGGCTCTGGGGCTCGGTGCGGACCTGCGCCCTGAGGACCGGTACATGTTCGTCACCTCCACGAGCTGGATGGTGTGGAACTTCCTGGTCGCCGGCCTGTTGCACGGCAGCACGATCGTCCTCTACGACGGCAGCCCCACGTTTCCCGACGCCGCCGGCGCCTGGCGTGTCGCCGAACGGACCGGGGCGACGATGGTCGGGGTGGGTGCGGCCTATCTCGCGGCCGTGGAGAAGTCGGGTCTGCATCCGGCCGCCGAGCTTGAGCTCGGCGCCGTGCGCTCGGTGCTGCAGACAGGGTCGGCCATGGCGCCGAGCACCTGGCGGTGGGTCCACGACCGGCTCACCCCCGGTGTATGGCTGCAGTCGATCTGCGGTGGAACCGACCTCTGCTCCGTGCTCGCGGGCGGTTCCCCTCTACTCCCAGTGCGGGCAGACCGCATTCAGTGCCCTGCGCTGGGCGTGGCGCTGGCCGCGTGGGACGAGACGGGACGGCCTCTGACCAGCGAGCAGGGAGAGCTGGTCGTGACCGCTCCGCTGCCGTCCATGCCACTGCGCTTCGTCGACGACCCAGGTGAGGTGCGCTACCACGCCACCTACTTCGACACCTATCCGGGCGTGTGGCGGCACGGCGACTGGGTGACCATGGAGACGGACCTGTCGGTCGTCGTGTCCGGCCGCTCCGACTCCACGCTCAATCGCCTGGGGGTGCGGATGGGTTCGGCCGACATCTATGCGGTGGTGGAGCAACTGCCCGGTATCCGGGACAGCCTGGTCGTGGGTGTGGAACAGGCCGACGGCGGCTACTTCATGCCCATGTTCGTCGTGACGGAGGATGGCGAGGAAACCGACGTCCGTCTGATGGAGCGGATCACGGCGGCCATCAAACAGCAGTTGTCCCCGCGCCATGTGCCCGACGTGATCGTACGGGTGCCCGTGCTGCCCCGCACGCTGACCGGGAAGAAGCTCGAGGTGCCGGTCAAACGGATTCTGCAGGGCGCGCGCGTGTGCGACGTCACCGGTTCCGGCGCCGTTACCGATGGCCACATGCTGAACTGGTTCGCAGAATTCGGAGGCCGGACGAATGGGACCGGTAACGGCATGACCGCGGAAGGGCAGAGCGGCCATCCCCGTGAGGAAGCAGCACCGCTGCGACGAGCGCGCTGAGCTGCGTTCCGGCAGGGGATGGCTTGGGCGGGTGGAGGAGGGGCCTGTGGATCTCCGTTTGAGTCAGCAACGGGTCAGTGTGAGTCCTCGAACACCGATCTAGCGGTTGGGTGTTTCCGCAGGTCAGGGTTCTGATCGCCGCCTATGGGTCAGCAAAGGGTCAGCACCGGGTCGGACGGTGTCCGGCTTGCTGACCTGCACCCGTGGCAGGGGCCTGCTGCGCCGCCCGGCGCCCTGTTACGAAGGTCGTGTTCGAGTAGCGAAAGCGCCGCTCACGCTGCGCCAGCAGCGGCTCGAGGCTGTCCCACGGCTCATGACGCATCCACGGCGACGACGCATCAAACCGGATGCTCAACTCCCGCCTCAGACACGGCGATCAGCGTTCATCCGCCTCATTGCGCCAGCCGTTGTCACCTGCCTGCTGTGGCCTCTCGTGCTTCCAGCAGGTGGACGGCTCCAGTGCCGAGGACCTGGGTCGTGGGTCAGAACGGTCCGCTGAGGCTGCCGAGTCGGTCGGTCAGGCGCAGGTTCTCGGTGTAGTCGACGGGGCAGGCGATCACGGAGACGCCTTCGTCGTCGAGGGCGCGGCGCAGGGCGGGCAGCAGCTGGTCGGCGGACTCGACCTGGTAGCCGTGTGCGCCGAAGCTTTCGGCGTAGGCGACCAGGTCCGGGTTGGTGAAGCGGGTGTGGCTGTGGCGGCCGAGTTCGAGTTCCATCTTCCAGGTGATCAGCCCGTATTCCTCGTCCACCAGGACGAGGACGATCAGGGGGATGTGTTCGCGGACGGCGGTCTCGAGTTCCTGGGAGTTCATCAGGAAGGAGCCGTCGCCCATCATGGCCAGGACGCGCCGGTCGGGTCGGGCCAGTTTGGCGGCGATGGCGCCCGGCAGTGCGAAGCCCATGGTGGACAAGCCGTTGGAGACCAGGCAGGTGTCCGGTTCGTAGGTGGGGTAGAGGCGGGACATCCACATCTTCCCGGCGCCGGTGTCGGCGAGCACGATGTCGTGGCGGTCCAGGGCGGTCCGGACATCGCTCACCACACGCTGGGGCACCAGCGGGAACGCATCGTTGTCACGCCCGTACGCGAGTTCGTCGTCGAGCAGCGTACGGATCTTCACGCTGCTTTCCGAGTCGTAGGTGAACCGTTCGGGCAGTGCCGAAGCGAGTGCGTCCAGCGCCTGCGACAGGTCGCCCTCGATGCCCACTGCGACCGGGTAATGTGCGTCCACCTCGGAGGGGAAGCGGTGTACGTGCACGATGCGCTTGTCGCCGTTCGGGTTGATCTTGGTGGGGTCGAATTCCTGGATCTCGTAGCCGACGCAGATCACCACGTCGGCGGCGTCGAAGCCGAAGTTGCTGTAGTCGTGGCGCATGAAGCCGACCGCGCCGAGGGCGTTCGGATGGTCGTCGGGGAAGACGCCTTTGCCGTGGAAGGTGGTCGCGACCGGGATGTTCAGTCGTTCGGCGAACCGCACGAGAGCGTCCGAGGCCCGAGCTCTCGCGGCGCCGTGGCCTGCCAGCACGACAGGACGCCGTGCCGTGGTGAGCACCTCGACCGCCCGCGCGATCTGCGTGAGTGACGGCGCGTCGGCGTGCACTGTGTCGATCTGCAGGGGCGCCACATGCTCGGCGGGCCGCTCCGCCTCGATGTCCTCGGGCACGGCCAGGAACACGGCACCGGGGCGCTCGCTCTGCGCGATCTTGAAAGCCTTGCGTGTCATCTCCGGCACCGCGTCAGGGCAGTCCACGCGGGCTGCCCACTGAGTGACGGGGGCGAACATCGATACCAGATCGATGACTTGATGCGACTCCTTGTGGGTGCGGCGCAGCGAGCCCTGGGCGGCAAGGGCCACCATCGGTGCGCTGTTGGTCATGGCATCGGCGGTGCCGAGCAGCAGGTTGATCGCGCCGGGGCCCAGAGTCGCCGAACACACCCCGGCCCGGCCGGTCAGCCGTCCGTAGATCTCGGCCATGAACGAGGCGGCCTGCTCGTGGCGCACAAGGATGTACCGGATCCCGGAGCCACTCAGGGCGTCGACGAAGCGGATGTTCTCCTCGCCGGGGATCCCGAAGACGTACTCGACGCCTTCGGCTCGCAGACAGCGAACCAGCAGGTGTGCGACGTCGTCCGCTGCTGCCGTGGTCCGCGACTTGGTCGCGCCTTCGGTGCTCATGAGGCGAACGTAGGTACACCTGGCTGCCCGGGCCACTCGTCCGCCGCCGACCGGGCGCGGACCGCTGTGGCTATTTGGAGGCGTTGTGGTGGCGGCTGCCGCGGTCGGACCGCACGCTGGCGAAGTGACAACGAACCGCCATGCACAGAGCGGCGGCGGAACTCCGGGAGGACCGTGTGACCCCTTCGTCGCCCGACACCGACGCACCGCCGGCCCGGTACGACGACCTGCGTGCGCTGGTGATCAACTGCACCCTCAAACGCTCACCGGAGAAGAGCAACACCCAGGGACTGATCGACCGCAGCACCGCCATCATGGACGCGCAGGGAGTGCGCGTCGATGTCGTGCGGGCAGTGGACCACGACATCGCCACCGGGGTGTGGCCCGACATGCGGGAGCACGGCTGGAAGACGGACGCCTGGCCGGATATCTACCAGCAGGTCCTGGCGGCCGACATCCTCGTCCTGGCCGGACCCATCTGGCTCGGCGACAACAGCTCCGTGACGAAGCAGGTGATCGAACGCCTATACGCCTGCTCCAGCCTGCTCAACGAAGCAGGCCAGTACGCCTACTACGGCCGCGTCGGCGGCTGCCTGATCACCGGCAACGAGGACGGCGTCAAGCACTGCGCCATGAACGTCCTCTACAGCCTCCAGCACCTGGGCTACACCATCCCGCCCCAGGCGGACGCCGGCTGGATCGGCGAAGCGGGCCCGGGCCCCTCGTACCTCGATCCGGGCTCGGGCGGACCGGAGAACGACTTCACCAACCGCAACACCACCTTCATGACCTGGAACCTGCTGCACCTGGCCCGGGCGCTGAAGGACCTCGGCGGCATCCCCGCCTACGGCAACCAGCGCACCGCCTGGGACGCCGGCTGCCGCCGCGACTACGAGAACCCCGAGCACCGGTAACGTGATGCCGAGGGAAACTGGCGGGCGGGCGTCGGGGACGGCTGCGGCGGCGTGGGCGACCGTTCATGGCCGAGGGCTGTGCACCGCCTCGGGCTGCTGCCCCTGTCCCGGGCCGTTCCGGGCGGTGAGGGGGATCCTCGTAGCCTGCTGCACCGCAGATCGACACCCTCGCCCGCACGCTCGACTTGGCGCTGAAAGGAGTACCCCGCGGATCAGGAGAGCCTCGACAAGACCGCCGACCTGCTGATCATGACCCTCCTGCCAGACACGGCCACACATGACGATGACGTGACACTGCTCCTGATCGGGCTGCCCATGCCTGAGGGAGAAGACTTTCGTACCTGATCGCTGTGATGGCGGTCCTCTTCGACCTCGGCGTGACGGAGTCCCCGTGCCCGCACCGGCGCGGGCGCCACCGGCCGCCGACGGCGACCGGAATCTGTACATTTGCAGTAGGGATCACGACTGTAAGTCGTGCGGTTGTAGGCCCGTGCATGAACCTCGCAGGCGAGGCAGTATGTCCGACTTGAGTGCACCGATCGTGGCCACGTTCCTCGTGTATGTGGCCGTCATGATCGGAACAGGTGTCTGGGCCTACCGCCGTACGCACACCTTCGCCGACTTCGCCCTGGGCGGCCGCAGGCTCCCCGCGTTCGTCGCCGCCCTGTCCGCAGGGGCCAGCGACATGTCCGGCTGGCTGTTCCTCGCCTTCCCCGGAGCGGTGTACGCGGCCGGTGTCGGCGCCAGCTGGATCGCGGTCGGCCTGGTGCTCGGTACGTACCTCAACTGGTTGTTCGTCGCGCCGAGGCTGCGCACCTACACCGAGCGCGCAGGGAACGCGGTGAGCCTTTCGGCCTACCTGGAGGAACGGTTCGAGGACCGCACACGGATGCTCCGGATGGTCTCGGCGGCGGTGACCCTTGTGTTCTTCACCGTGTACGTGGCCAGTGGACTGGTGGCCGGCGGGCTGCTGTTCGGGCACATCTTCGGCGCCGGTTTCCGGCTCGGGGTGGCCCTGACCGCCCTGGTGATCGTCGTCTACTCATGCCTTGGCGGCTTCCTGGCCGTGAGCCTGACCCACGTCATGCAGGCCACGCTGATGTTCCTCGCCCTGCTCGTCCTCCCCGTCGTAGGTATCGCGACGCTCGGCGGCTTCGGTGCGCTTCGTGACTCCCTCGACAGCAAGACGCCCAGCCTGCTGGACATGGGTGCCAAAGTCGGCTTCACGGACGGCCGGTGGTCGGGAGGCGGCGGGTCGCTCGGCGCCGTCTCGATCATCTCGTTGCTCTCGTGGGGCCTCGGCTATTTCGGGCAGCCGCACATCCTGGCCCGCTTCATGGGCATCCGCAGCACCAGTGCCGTACCCGCGGCCCGTCGTATCGAGACCGGGTGGGTGGTCGTGGTGCTGGCCGGTGCCACAGTGGTCGGCCTGCTGGGCATCGCGCAGTTCGGCACACCGCTCCATGACCCGCAGACGGTGTACATCGCTCTGAGCCGGACCCTGTTCAGTCCGTGGGGCGCCGGTGTGATGCTGATCGCGGTGCTCGCCGCGATCATCTCGACCGCGGACAGCCAGCTCCTCGTGTCGTCCGTCGCACTCACGGAGGACTTCTACCACGCGTTCCTCAAGCGGCGCGTCTCGGACGAGGTACTGGTGTGGGTGGGTCGCTCCGCCGTCGTCGCCGTGACCCTCGTGGCCTCCGTGATCGCGCTGAGAGGCGGCGAGCTGCTGGGGATCGTGGGCTACGCCTGGGCGGGCTTCGGGGCCGCTTTCGGCCCGGTGGTCCTGCTCTCGCTGTACTGGCCGCGCATGACCTGGGCGGGGGCCATGGCCGGGATCGTGTCCGGCGCAGTCACGGTGCTCCTGTGGCGTGTGGTCAAGCCGCTGCACGGCCCCTTCTGGTCGGGTATCTACGAGATCATTCCGGGCGTCGTGGTCGCCACGGTCGCGGCCCTGATCTTCGGCAGGTTCGTCGGCCGGCCTCCGAAACGGGCCTTCTGGCGGATGCCAGGCGGCGGGGTGAGCCAGCTGATGCTCACCCCCTTCCTCAGCCACGCGCCGGTCGGCATCGCCGTTCTCGACACGGATCTGCGGTACGTCTGGGTGAACGAGCCGCTGGACCGCCAGATCTCGCTGAAGCGGCGGCTGGGGCGGCGGATGGCGGAGGTGTTGCCGCAGGCCGAGGCCGACGCCTTCGAGGAGAAGATGCGCGAGGTTCTTCGGACAGGTGCGCCGGTGATGGAC
Organism: Streptomyces sp. NPDC002076; assembly: GCF_053593835.1. Lineage (NCBI taxonomy): Bacteria > Bacillati > Actinomycetota > Actinomycetes > Kitasatosporales > Streptomycetaceae > Streptomyces > Streptomyces sp. NPDC002076. The sequence goes on along the minus strand of NZ_JBSFDI010000010.1, from coordinate 311,725 downwards.
TTCGAGTACCGCGGCGCCGGCCACACGGTGCACGACCGAGGCCGCGCGATCTCTGCCTCCTTCTTCGCGATGAAGGACCGTCACGACCGGAATGTCGGTGTCTGGTACATGATCATCGATGTCACTGAGCGGTGGCGGGCGCAGGAGCGCCTGGCCCTGCTCAATGACGCCGCTGCGCGCATCGGGAGCACCCTGGACGTGACGCGGACTGCGCAGGAACTGGCCGACGACGCGGTGCCGGCCGTCGCGGACTTCGTCGCCGTCGACCTGCTGGACTCGGTCACGAGGGGTGAGGAGCCGGCCCCCGGGCCGGTCGGTATGTCACCCGTCATCCGCCGTGCGGCCCAGCGGTCGGTCCGTGCGGGATGCCCGGAGGCGTCCCTTGCCGTGGGGGAAACAGTCCGACGTGCGCCCGCGTCGCCCGTGACCCGCTGTCTGCTGGAGAGCAGGACCCTGGTCGAACGGGTCCTTGACCGCACCAACAGTCCGTGGGTGACCGTGGACGAGACGCTGGGCGCCTCGTTCCTGGACTACGACTTCCGCTCGGTGATGGTGGTCCCCGTGCGGGCGCGCGGCGTCACCCTGGGGGTGGCGACGTTCGCCCGGTCCGGGCGGCTGGGCCCCTTCGAGGACGACGACGTCCGCCTCGCCGAGGAACTCGTCTCCCGTGCGGCGGTGTGCATCGACAACGCACGCCGTTTCACCCGTGAGCGCACGGCGGCCCGGTCCATGCAGCGCTACCTGTTGCCGCAGGACCTGACGGGAGGGTCCGCTCTCGCCGTGGCCTCGTGGTATCTCCCGGCGGATGCCCCCAGCGGTGTGGGCGGCGACTGGTTCGACGTGATCCCGCTCTCCGGAGCACGGGTCGCCCTGGTCGTCGGGGACGTGGCCGGGCACGGCATCAACGCGGCGGCGACCATGGGGCGCCTGCGCGTCGCGGTGCGCACGCTCGCCAACCTCGACCTGTCTCCGGACGAACTGCTGGCCCATCTGGACGATCTGGTCATCGGCCTCATGGGGGCGCACGACATCGATGTTCCGTTGGCGGCCGAGGGCGAGGCGACGGGCACCGCGTTCCTGGGCGCCACCTGCCTGTACGCCGTCTACGACCCGGTCAGCAGGCTGTGCACCATGGCCCGGGCCGGTCACCTCCCGCCGATGATCGTCGCTCCCGACGGCGCCGCCAGCATTCTGGACCTGCCCGCCGGACCGCCACTCGGCCTCGGCTACCTCCCGTTCGAGTCCATCGAGACCGAGCTGGAAGACGGCAGCCTCATCGCCCTCTACACCGACGGCCTCATCGAGTCCGTCGACCGGGACATCGACGTCGGGCTCTCCCGGCTGGGCGATGCCCTCGCGGCCCCCCTGCCGACCCTGGCGGAGACCGGCCGACGAGTGATCGACAGCCTGCTGACGGGTCCGCCTGCCGACGACGCGGCCCTGCTCCTCGCCCGTACCCGTGTCCTGGCTCCGGACCGCGTCGCCTCCTGGGACCTGCCCAGCGATCCGGCTGCCGTCGCGCATGCCCGCGACCTCGCGGCTCAGAAGCTGACGGAGTGGGGCATCCCCGATCTCACGTTCACCACGGAACTCATCGTCAGCGAACTGGTGACCAACGCGATCCGCCATGCGGCCGGACCGGTCTGCCTGCGCTTGATCCGGGATCGCGGCCTGATCTGCGAGGTCTCCGACGCCAGCAGCACCGCGCCACGGCTGCGTCACGCGCGGACCACCGACGAGGGGGGACGGGGCCTGCTGATCGTCGCCCAGATGGCCCGCCGGTGGGGCACTCGTTACACGAAGACCGGCAAGATCATCTGGACGGAGCAGGGCATTGCGGCTGACGTGATCGGCTAGGTCGGCGGGCGGATCCGCCATCGCCGCACAACGTGGATGGCTCCCGCAGACGGGGCAGCGGGGCGCTGACTGTCGCTGACGACGAGCTTCACACGTCTGCCCATGGACTGGCGCGCCGTCAGGCAAGTCAGCCGAACATCGCCCTTGACCTGCAGAAAGCAGGCAGGGAGGGGCTGGACGACTCCACGGCGATCACCCGGCCGGGCGCCATGACGGTGCGCGGGGTGTCGGACCATTCGGCGGGGTCCACGGTGACCCGAACCGTCGTGTCCGGGTCCGGCCCCAACGAGCCGACGAGCGAGGGAAGTTCGAGCTCCAGCGCATCGCAGTGCGGCCACCAGGCCCCGTCCAGCGGGCCGTGGCTGACGTCCGGGGTGAGGGCCAGGCGAGGCGTGGGCATGCGGTACGTGTGCGCGTCGGCCGAGGACGCGCCTTCGGCCGGCGTTCCGCCGGGTTCCATCGTGCGGTCCCGTCCCGGGAGCCATCGGACGACTGCCCGTTTCGTCACTCGCCGGGAACGGCACCGCCGGTCGCGCTGCGCGAAAAGCTCTCGGTGCGGTCAGGCTACCTCTGGACCAGGAGAAGAGGGCGGGTCAGTCGTCCGGCTGTGCCTCCTCTGGCTTCACCCGGTCCTCCTGTTCCTCCTCTTCCTCCTCCAGTTCCTCCATCAGACGGATGCCCTCGTGCGTCAGCGAGACGGTGGCGGGGGTGTGGTGTGATGTCCAGTCCACGCTGATCAGACCCTCGTCGGTCAGATAGGCGCAGGCGGCGGAGAGGTCCTCGTCGGGTATGGCCAGCTCGGCGCGCAGCGCCGATCCATTGACCTCGGGGCGGTTGCGCTCGACGGCCCCGTACAGGGATCGCAGGACCGCCTTCCGGTTGTTCTTGCGTTCGCGGAGTTTCGTCATGGCTGTCGTTCTCCGGTTTGACGGCCGCGCGGGGACGAGGCGACGGCGGATCCTCGGGCCGCTCGGATCCGCGCCACACCTCGTCGGCGTGTGTCTGTGTCTGCTCTGTCGAGGTGCTGGTCGTGAGCCAGGACTGTGCGGGTTCCGCCGCTTGTGCGGTGTCGAGGGTGATGTGGAGCCGGGTCCCTCCTGCGCGGCCCGCGGGATAGCTGCGCTGCTCGGGCGAGGCGAAGCAGCGCCGGAGCGCTTCGGCGACGCGCCGGGCGGCTTCCGGCGTCGCGGCCACGATGCGGACCTCGGCCTGACATTCGGAGGGAAAGGGCTCGTGCTTCATACGGACCTCCTGGCAGGTGAGGGTGCAACCTCGACCGAGGTCGCTGCCCGACGCCCGTCGTCGGTGCGGGCTGCGGCCCGTCACCACGGCCACCCCCCTTTTTTTGAAGGGTATGCCGGGAAAGGGAGCGTGCGTGCCAGGACCGACCCCTCGCGGAAGACCGGTGCTCTCCCGGAACGGGCTGTCGCAGTCGTCGGCCGCCGCCGCGCCACCATGGCGGGCCCGGCCGGGAGTACGGTGGACACACCCCGAGGGCATGCCGCGCACCGGCTCCGGCACCGGTGCCGCTCTCGGTGATCGGCGACGCCGGGTGGGCCTGGTCCGCGCCCGGGGCAGGGTTCGACCCATGAGCGCGCACATGCTCCTCCCGACGACCTCGAACCTTCCCGCGCCCAGCCGGCATCGGGCAGGTCGCACACGCGCAGGCCGGGCCGACCGATGCGGGAGCAGGGATCCTCGCCCGACGAGGGAGAACGCCTCCGCCCGCTGACGCGCGGCCAGGTCGAGGACCGCCTGCAGGAGCTGGGTGACCTGTACGCGGAGGTCTCCGGCGGCGGCCCCTGGGCGTGGAACGAGGCGCGTGCCACCTTTCTGCGACACCTCGCAGGCGACGCACGACGACCGGGGTTCTCCCTGCTGATCGCGGAGACCACGGTCCTGACCGGATGCGCCTACGGCTTTCCCGTGGGCGGCGCCGGTCCGTGGTGGGCGGGCTTCGACGGAGACGTTCGGGAGAGCCTGCTCCGCCGCGTCGCCCCCGGGCGGCTCTTCGTCGTCTCCGGGATCGTCGTCCCGTCCCGCGTGCGCCGGGAGAACCAGGGCCGTGCCTGGAACCTCGCCCGGCGCTTGCAGCGGCGACTGCTCGCCGACCACGGCGCCGCGCTCGGAGTCACGTTGGTGGAAGCCTGGGACGTCGGGATGGTTGAGACGTTGAGGTCGTGGGGGTGGCGGAGCGCCGGAGACGACACCCGCACGGCCGGACCGCCCGGCTCGTGCCGCGTGCTGGTGCTGACTGCGGGGGAGTGAGCAGCGCCGTCATCGATCGGGGCCCGCCCCGGTAGCGCTCGGGCAGGCGCCGGGCGAGGAGGGCGATGTCGTCGGTGTTGCCGGGTGGCATCCGGGCGGACAGCTGGTCGCACAGGGTGTGCAGCGGTTCGTGCGCGAGGGCGAGGGCATGGCGGCGCAGTCGGCCGAGCCCGCTGTCCAGGTCACTGCCCGGAGCCTCGATCAGGCCGTCGGTGTACAGCAGGAGCGCGGACCCCGGCGGCAGGGCGCGAGCGGCACTCGGACGATGACTGCCGACGCCCAGGTGGTTCCGAGAATCAGTCCCTCCCCGGCTTCGAGGTACTGCGTGTTCCCGCCGGGGCCAGCAGCAGGGGCCGGTGCCCGGCACTGGTCCAGCGAAGCGTCCAGGGCCCCGAGTCCCGACCTTCCCGCCGGGCGAGGACGAGGGTGGCCATCGGCATGGTCGTGATGGCGTGCATGGCGTCGTCGAGGCGGTCCACGACGGCACCGGTCGGCCCGGTGTGGTCCCAGGCGGGGGAGCGCAGGATGCCCTGCAGCTGAGCCATGCCGGCCGCGGCGGTCAGATCGTGGCCCACGACGTCGCCGATGACGAGGGCGAGCGTGCCGTCCCTCAGCGCGAACGCGTCGTACCAGTCGCCACCGACCTGCGATCCGGACGGAGCGGGCTGGTACCGGGCGGCCAGCTGGACCCGGCCGTGCTCGGGCAGCGGGGGAAGAAGATTGCGCTGCATGGCCTCGGCGACCTCGCGCTGGCGGCCGAACCGGCGGGCGTTGTCGACGACCGGACCGACCCGGCGGCCGATATCGCTCGCCACGTCGGATGAAAGGGCACTCGGTCAAGCGTAGAGCCATACGATGCGCTGCAGCGGGCGTTCGGGTGGGTGCGGCCGCCGGTGTCCTCGAAGGTGTCCAGCAGGGTCACGGGTAGCGCGCTGTTGTCGGCCATGAGTTGGGCCAGGTCCCAGGCGAGAAGCTGCGGGTAGAAGCTGAGGGTTTCCAGATCTGGCTCTGCCTCCAGGGGGTCGGCCGGACGGGAGCAGCCGGCGAGGGCACGGACGGACTGGCGCCGCTCGCGCAACGCCTTGATGAGCGCTCCGGCTCCCTGTCTGAGCGCGCTGCCGACGGTACCGGACAGGAGCAGGGCGGGGCCTGGACGAGTGGTTCCCGGAGCGGTGCAGGAACGCCTGCCCGCGCGGCAGACCCCTCCGAACGAAGGTACCCCCCGGTGCGAAATACTCTCCCGATGAGTTCACGCACTTCCCCGATCAGTCAGCCGATCACCATACGGAGGGCCGTCGCGCGGGATGCCAAAAGGCTCACACGGCTCGTGCGTGGCTCAGGCGCCTACGAGGGTAAGTACGCAGCCGCAGTCGCGGGCTACCGGGTCGGTCCTGATTACATCGAGGCCCACCGCGCCTACGTAGCCGTCGGCTCCGACGAGCATGGAGGCCGGATCCTCGGGTTCTACTCGCTCGTCCTCGCGCCACCGGAGCTCGACCTGCTGTTCGTCGCCGACGAAGCGCAAGGACGGGGTATTGGACGACTGCTCATCGCGCACATGCAATCCGAGGCCCGTGCCGCCGGGCTCGACCGTGTCATGGTCGTGTCGCACCTTCCCGCCGAGGACTTCTACCACCGCGTCGGTGCAGTACGGATCGGGACCGCCCTCGCGAACCCGCCCGCTGTCCTGTGGGACCGTCCCGAATTCGAGTTTCGCATTCCTTCGGAATGACGCGGTGTGCCGGTTCGCAGGGCACCGGCTTCGCCTGCATGGCGCGCTCCGTGTGTGCCGTCGTCTCTGCCCTGGCGAGGGGATCGCCTGCACCGGCGGCCTCTCCCTCACCCGAGGCCGACGATCTGGAAGAGGCGTGCGACGGAGGCACTGGGTGCTGCCAGTCGTAGTCGGCCCCCGGCGCTTCGCGCGGTTCGGTGGGTGGTGAGGAGAGTGTTGACGCCGCTGGAGTCCATGATCGTGACGCCGTCGAGGTCCAGCACCGTCCGGTACGAGGCGGCGCCGTGAGCAGCTGCGGCATCGAGAAGCTGAGGAGCACGGTCCCGGTCGATTTCGCCGCAGACCTCGCTACGCTGAGGCCCTCGAAGCAGGCGCGCGTGATCGACAAGCGGTTGCCTTCTGGCGGCCCGTCGATGCCTTCCACGTTCTCCTCAACAACCGTCACCGACGTCGGCATCCTTGCGCTTCCGGACGGAAAGCCGCCTGCGCGTGGTGCTGGTGATGCACCGCAATGGAGATGACGATCGCCTTGGCTGATGACGGAGCCAGCATCGCCGAAGCCCGCCACCGAGCCGCAGCTTTCCCCACCCGCGGCCACCCGGCTGGGGTCTCTGAGCTGATCGTGGGCCTGACCCAGCTGGTGATCAGCGAGCTGGTCACCAATCAAGTACGTGCCCGGCCCCGTCCTTGTGCAGCTGTGCTTGGTCGGCGGGGAGGCAAGGGGCACGCTCTGGGACGTTGATCCCCTGCTGCTGGCAGCCTGGCGAGCAGACCCGCAACGGGTGGGTCGGCACTGTCTGGAGATCGTGAGGCCATCGCACAGGAACTCACGGTCGATCGGGAAGCGGTCGGCAAACGCATCACGGCCCGGATCCTCCTGGATGTCTGAGCCCGTCCCCGGTGCCAGCCGAAGGACACTCTGAACGTGGCTCGTGCGCGGCCACGTCTCGCAGGATCTCCAGTCGGAGACCGGTCCTGATCTGGACCTCGGCGCGGGGTTGTGGCGGTGGGCGTACGCGGCTTGGCACGCCGTTCAGCGTGGGCGAGCACCGGGCCGGTCTCACCGAGGACTGCTGTACGGGAAGCGGGGACCGCCATTCGAGTGAGCACTCTTCCTGATGTACCTGCGGTAGAAGCAGCCGCACCTTCCATGGAGAAAAACTCTCATGGCGACAGTAGACATTCCGTCGCAGCAGGGTTAGCGTTGTCTCCGTACCCAAAAGTCGAAGTGGGCACAGCAGGCACGAACTGCTGTGCAGGTAGACCAGAAGGACACGGCCCCAGCGGGGCTGTGAGCAGCACCCGCGGTATCCGCGTAATCGAAAGGTAAGGAGCAGAACGCCATCAGGATCGCCCGGGCGAGGAAGCAGTCCGCCCGGGTACCGCAAGGCCCCGGATTGGAAGGTGGTCCCCGGTCACGCATTCGCGATCCCCGCAATCCCGCCCTCCCAGGCGGCACCTGCGGAAAACGAAGGCCGGCGCAGCGCGCCGGTAGATGGTGTTGAAAGCTCGGGGCCCGGGTGCCGTACTGGCACCCGGGCCCCCCGACGCGTCCCCGAAAGAAGAGGTCTATGCCGCCTGCCGGTTCCCGTCCTGTTGGCCCTCTCGACGATGACGACTACCCCGCCTACACCATGGGCCGGGCCGCCGAGATGCTCGGCACCACCCCTGCCTTCCTCCGTGCCCTCGGTGAACACCGCCTGATCACCCCGCTGCGCTCCGACGGCGGCCATCGCCGCTACTCCCGGTACCAGCTGCGCATCGCAGCCCGCGCCCGCGAACTCGTCGACCAAGGCACCGCCATAGAGGCCGCCTGCCGCATTGTCATCCTCGAAGACCAGCTCGAAGAGGCGCAGCGCATCAACGAGCAACTGCGCGCCGAGGGCGGCAAACCGCAGCCGAAGACATCAACCTGATCAGAACGCCCGAACCCGAGGCAACCGATGCACTGCCGGCGGATGAGGCCGCCGAGGGACCGCACCGCCGTTCCGTAGCTCAGGCGGGCTCACCGCGTCAACCGGACTCCACGGAAGAGAGAACCGCGAGCGGGCGTGATGCATGTAGTGGGTGACGAGGGCCGCGGCCGGAACGGGGACCGTGCTGCCGGGCTATGGCTCAGGCGTCGATGATGACGGGGATGATGAGGGGCTTGCGGCGATAGGTGCGGAACGCCCAGTTCGCCACGGCGCGGGCGATGAGTTGTTCGAGTTGGCGCGCGTCCCCGACGCCTTCCTCGGCCGCAGTGGCCAGGGTCTTCTCGATGACGGGGATGACCGGCTCGAAGGTGGCGTCGTCGTGGACGAAGCCCCGGGCCAGGAAGTCGGGGGCCTCGGCGAGGGCGCCGGTGTCCGCGTCGACGATCGCCACCACCGTGACCACGCCTTCGGCGGCGAGGGTGAGGCGGTCCTTGAGGGACGCTTCGGTGGCGCCGCCGACTTCCATGCCGTCCACGTAGACGTTGCCGGCGGGGACCTTGCCGGTGATGGACGCGCGCCCGTCGACCAGGTCGACGACGACGCCGTCCTCGGCGATGACGACCCGGTCGGGGTCGACACCGGTACGGACGGCGAGGTCGGCGTTGGCCCGCAGGTGGCGCCATTCGCCGTGCACGGGCATGACGTTGCGGGGCTTGACGATGTTGTAGCAGTAGACGAGTTCGCCGGCGCTGGCGTGCCCGGAGACGTGCACCTTGGCGTTGCCCTTGTGGACCACGTGGGCGCCCCACCGGGTGAGTCCGTTGATCACCCGGTAGATGGCGTTCTCGTTGCCAGGGATGAGGGAGCTGGCGAGCAGGACGGTGTCGCCCTCGCCGATGCGGATCATGTGGTCGCGGTTGGCCATCCGTGACAGCGCGGCCATCGGTTCGCCCTGGGAGCCGGTGCACACCAGAGTGATCTTGTGGTCGGGGAGCTTCTCCAGCTCCTTCGTGGTCACGACCAGACCGGAGGGGACCTTCAGATAGCCCAGGTCACGGGCGATGCCCATGTTGCGGACCATCGACCGGCCGACGAAGGCGACCTTGCGGCCGTGCTGGTGGGCGGCGTCCAGGACCTGCTGGATGCGGTGCACGTGGCTGGCGAAGCTGGAGACGATGACCCGGCGCGGCGCGGTGCGCATCACCTGCTCGATCGCCGGGTTCAGCTCTCGCTCGGAGGTGGTGAAGCCGGGTACTTCGGCGTTGGTGGAGTCGGTGAGGAACAGGTCCACGCCCTCCTCGCCGAGGCGGGCGAAGGCGCGCAGATCCGTGATGCGGTCGTCGAGAGGGAACTGGTCCATCTTGAAGTCGCCGGTGTGCAGCACCATCCCGGCCCGGGTGCGGATCGCGACCGCGAGGCTGTCGGGGATGGAGTGGTTGACCGCCACGAACTCGCAGTCGAAGGGCCCGAAGCCACGCCGGTCGCCCTCCCGCACCCGCACCGTGCGCGGCCGGATGCCGTGTTCCTTGAGCTTGGCCTCCAGGAACGCCAGCGTCAGCTTGGAGCCGACGACGGGAATGTCGGACCGCTCGCGCAGCAGGTACGGCACGCCGCCGATGTGGTCCTCGTGGCCGTGGGTGAGGACCACGGCCACGATGTCGTCCAGCCGGTCCCGGATCGAGGTGAAGTCCGGCAGGATCACGTCCACACCGGGCTGGGTCTCCTCGGGGAACAGCACGCCGCAGTCGACGATGAGCAGCTTGCCCGCGTGCTCGAAGACGGTCATGTTGCGGCCGATCTCACCCAGGCCGCCCAGGGCGATGACCCGCAGCCCTCCTTCGGGAAGGGGCGGTGCGGCCTTCAGTTCGGGGTGCGGATGACTCATACCCTGACGGTACCCGGAGAGTGGGACAGGGTGATCCACTGCCTGTGTGATCCAACGAGCGCTCGACACGGCCCGACGCCGGAAACGTACTGGCGCTCACGTCGGTAACCGTCTCATCTGCCTCCTGCCCCGGCCCCAGGACAGGAGGGCATCCGCAGCCACAGCGACCGCCGCGGGTCCATGCGCTCACGGCCGCTGAAGTATCGAGGTCGAACGTGATGTCGAGCTTCGCGGTCCGTTGCGGTCGGCCCGAGTCGACTTCAGGGTGTTCCAGAGCTGGGATTGAGCATGTTGTGCGGGCTCGGGTCGGGGAGCTCTGAGTCTGGGAAAAATCGGCAGGTGCTGTCCTGCGGCGGGGTCTGACTCTTGAGATCACCGGGGTGCCTTGCTCACGCTGTGTCGACCGCCGGCCGGGGATGGTGCGTTTCCATTTCTGCCGGGCAAGACCGTTGAACAGGTCGTGGACGGGATGGTCGATCGCCCAGCGGGTGACCACGGTGTCGTGCCGGGTGGTGGCCATGACGTGGAAAACGTCCGCCCGTTCCAGCTCGGACCGCCCGCCCCTGGAGAAGCCGTAGGCGGCATCCGCAGTCACTCACCGAAACGGGATCTTGTCCGCGATGGCACGGCGGACCATCGCCTTCGACATGGCCACCTTGGTCTCGAAGCCGACCTCGTCGTCGATACCGGCCCGGCGGCACCTTTCGCGGTCATCGGTCCAGGAGGTGGGCAGATACAGGCGCCGGTCGATCAGTGTCCGCCCACGGCCGGTTGCATCGGCGAGGAACACGCCGACCTGGCAGTTCTCCGTCGACCCAGCGGTGCCGGAGTACTGCCGCTACACCCCTGCTGACCGCGTCCCCTTCTTCAGGAAGCCCGTGTCGTGCACGACCAGGACGGCGTCCCGGTCACCGAGGTTGTCGACCACGTACTGACGCACGTCGTCGAGCACCTCATCGGCGTCCACTCGATCCGGTTCAGCATCCGCTGGATGCGGTCCGGTCCCGCATGGCCGGCTTCCTCCGCCCGGGTCCAGCCGTTCTTCCTCTGCAGCGGAGCGATCAGGCCCCGCATATAGGCAAGTGCCGACTCCCGCGGCTCCGACCTGCTGAAACGGTGCACTGGAAGCGCCGTTCCTGCGTCAACGGGGCTCACGGCCTGCGGATCTACGACTGGGCCCGCGTCGAGGTGCGGCCCTGCCACCAACCCGACCGCCGACACTGGGTGATCGCCCGCCGCAGCGTCGCCCGCCCGAAAGAGATCTCCTACTACATCGCCTACTGCCCCGCCGAGACCACGCCGGATGACCCGATCCGCATCGCGGGCAGGCGATGAGCCATCGGGGAATGCTTCCAGAGCGCGAAACAGGAATGCGGCCTGGACGACTACCAGGTCCGCCGCTACCCCGGCCGGCATCGACACATGACCCTCGCCATGGCCGCCCACGCCTGCCTGACCGTGCTGCGAGCCCGCGAGTTGGATGCCGGGAACGCAGATCCTCCCAGCTCATCCACCTCAGCCTCGCCGAAATACGACGGTTGATCACCTGCCTCACCAACCGCCGACCCACGCCCGCCGACCACATCCTGAACTGGTCCACCTGGCGCCGACGACGACAACACCAAGCCCGCACCAGCCACTACAAATGCCGCGGACGCAGTCCCTGACCTGGCCATCAATCACAGCAAGCACTGTCCTCGCGCGTGCGCCTGGTCGGCGGCTTCACGACAGCTCACTGGCGCAGAAATGCGCGGGTGAGAAGGCTGGTCACAGTAACGCGCGATTTTCCTCAAGGTCTTCGAGCCGAAGGCATGCCGATGTACAGTGAAGACCGCCCTTGACCTGCACAAAGCAGGCAGGGAGCCGTCTTCCAGGAGTCCGAAGTGCTGCGCACCATGTTCAAGTCCAAGATCCACCGCGCCACCGTCACCCAGGCCGACCTGCACTACGTGGGATCGGTGACCATCGACGCCGAGCTGCTCGACGCCGCCGATCTGTTGCCGGGCGAGCTGGTGCACATCGTCGACATCACCAACGGCGCCCGGCTGGAGACCTACGTCATCGAGGGCGAGCGCGGGTCCGGGGTGATCGGGATCAACGGGGCGGCCGCCCATCTCGTGCATCCCGGAGACCTGGTGATCATCATCAGCTACGCACAGGTCCCCGACGCCGAGGCGCGGGAGCTGAAGCCTCGGGTCGTGCATGTCGACGCGGGCAACCGGATCGTCTCCCTCGGCGGCGACCCGTCCGAGCCGGTACCCGGCTCCGACCAGCAGCGCAGCCCGCAGGCCGTGCGGGCCTGACCCCGGGCCCTGAGCGGGCGGCGGCTCGGCCTGTCGGGTGAGTGGCCGCACGGGGGTCGGGTAGGCGGGGGAGTAGTCCAGAGGCGACGTTCAGCGACTGCCCGGAGGACGCCATGACGAACCCACTTCTCGAGCCGGTCCCCCCGTGGCCGGCACCGGGTCCGGGTCCCACCACACCGGACCCCTACCCGAGCCCCGTCCCGCCACCCGAGCCGGGCCCCCAGCCGACACCACCCCCACCGGGCCCCGAGCCCACACCACCTCCGCCGGGCCCCGCCCCGACGCCGCCCCCGGGCCCCCCGGCCCCCGGTCCCCCGGAGCCCTCACCGTCCCCCATCCCGCCGGGCCCGGAGCCGGTACCGAACCCCGAACCCGGTCCACCACTGACCTGAAGAACCAGGCGTGCAGCGCCGGTTCCTCAGGGGCGCGGGGAACTGCGCGACCAGCCACGGCGCACCCGCACATGCCGCAGGCCGCGCGTTCCCCGCCCGAGCAGACCTCAGGCCGAAACCTCCGACCGATCCCCGCCCCACAACGTGTGGAACGAACCCTCCCGGTCCACCCGCCGATACGTGTGCGCCCCGAAGAAGTCCCGCTGCCCCTGCGTCAGAGCCGCCGGCAGGCGCCGCGCCCGCAGCGCGTCGTAGTACGCCAGCGCCGCCGCGAACCCCGGCGTCGGCACGCCCTGCCGAGTCGCCGCGATCAGCACCTCACGCCAGTCGTCCTGCGCGTCGGCGATCTCGCGCGCGAAGGTCTCGTCCGACAGCAGGCTCGGCAGGTCGGCGCGGGCGTCGTACGCGGCGCGGATCCGGTCCAGGAACGCGGCCCGGATGATGCAGCCGCCCCGCCAGATCGAGGCCACCGCGCCGAGGTCGATGTCCCAGCCGTACTCCTCGCTGCCCGCGGTGATCTCGTGGAAACCCTGCGTGTACGACACGATCTTGGACGCGTACAGCGCCTGCTCCACCCGGTCCGCGAAGGCGGCCGCCTCCGCCTTGCTCAGCGGCGCCGCCTGCGGGCCCGCCAGCCCCTGCGAGGCCTCGCGGAGCTTCGCGTGACCGGACAGCGAGCGGGCGAAGACGGCCTCGGCGATGCCGGACACCGGAACGCCCAGGTCCAGCGCGATCTGGACGGTCCAGCGGCCGGTGCCCTTCTGCTCGGCCTGGTCCACCACCACGTCCACGAACGGCTTGCCCGTCGCCGCGTCCACGTGCGACAGCACCTCCGCCGTGATCTCGATCAGGTACGAGTCGAGACGGCCGGTGTTCCACGTGCGGAAGATCTCCGCGATCTCGGCCGGGGAGTACCCGGCGACATCGCGCAGCAGCTGGTACGCCTCGCCGATCAGCTGCATGTCGGCGTACTCGATGCCGTTGTGGACCATCTTCACGAAGTGCCCGGCGCCGTCGGGGCCGCAGTGCGTCACGCAGGGCGCGCCGTCCTTCGCCTTCGCGGAGATCTTCTCCAGCATCGGGCCCAGCGACGCGTACGACTCCACCGAACCGCCCGGCATGATGCTCGGCCCGTGCAGCGCGCCCTCCTCGCCGCCGGAGATGCCCGTGCCGACGAAGTGAATGCCGCGCTCGCGCAGCTCCCGCTCCCGGCGCCGGGTGTCCGCGAAGTGCGCGTTGCCGCCGTCGATGATCATGTCGCCGGGTTCCAGGAGCGGCGCGAACTCCTGGATCACCGCGTCCGTCGGCTCGCCCGCCTTCACCATGATCATCAGGCGGCGCGGGCGCTCCAGCGCCGCCACGAACTCCTCGGCGGTCTCGGCCCCGATGAAGTCGCCCTCCTGCCCGAACTCCTCCACCAGCGCCTTCATCCGCGACGCCGTACGGTTGTGCACCGCGACCGTGTAGCCGTTGCGGGCGAAGTTACGGGCGAGATTGCGGCCCATGACCGCGAGGCCCGTGACACCGATCTGCGCTGAAGTGCTCATACCGCCTGCTCCCTAGCTGCCTCGTGACTACGGCTCCGTCAGTACGGGTCCTCGCCCATCCTTACGTGCCGCCACGGCGAGCGCACATCCGACCCGCCATGCCTGTGTACGCACGCACGCCGCCCTCGGCCTCAGTCTCCGGTGATCCGGACCAAGCGGGGGCCGTTCCCGGCCACTTGGGCGGTGCGGGAGGCCGGTTTTCCGTCTTGTCATGGCCTGTTCGCGGCGCTTACTTTTGCCCCCTCCTGACGCATGCCGAGGGGAATTCGGACATGGCCGTACGCGGCCGGCATCGCCGGTACCAGCCGAACAGGATCAACCGCGCCTCACTCACCGTCACGGCGGGCGGCGCCGGCCTCGCGATCCCGCTGGTCGCCGCCGGCACGGCCGACGCGGCCGACGCCTCCACCTGGAACAAGGTCGCCGCCTGCGAGTCCAGTGGGAACTGGAGCATCAACACGGGCAACGGCTACTACGGCGGGCTGCAGTTCACCCAGTCCACCTGGGAGGCCTACGGCGGCGCCCGGTACGCCCCGCGCGCCGACCTCGCCACCAGGGACCAGCAGATCGCCGTCGCCGAGAAGGTACTCGACGGGCAGGGCCCGGGCGCCTGGCCGGTCTGCTCGGTGCGGGCCGGGCTGACCCGCGGGGACGCCGAGCCCGGAGTGCACACCGACAGCACCACCAGGCACCCCGCGAAGAGCGCCGCGCTGAAGGACGTACAGGCGCACACCACCCCGCAGTCGCGCGCGGGCCGGGCCGAGATGTACACGGTGGTGCACGGCGACACCCTGTCCGGCATCGCCGACGAGCACCACGTCCGCGGCGGCTGGCACGCGCTCTACGCCGGCAACCGGGGGACGATCGGCGCCGATCCCGACCTGATCCTGCCGGGCCAGCGGCTCAGCCTGCGCGGCGGGGCCGCCACCGACACCAAGTCCCCGAAGAAGAAGGATCCTTCGGAGCACCGGACCGCACCGCACCGGACCAAGAGCACCGGCCGGACCCTCGTCGCCCCGGTCGACGCGCCCATCGGCACCGGTTACCGCGTGTCCGGCTCGCACTGGTCGAAGGGCTACCACACCGGCGTCGACTTCCTGGTGCCGACCGGCACCTCCGTGCGGGCCGCCGAGGCCGGGCAGGTGGTGGCCGCGGGGTGGGGCGGCTCCTACGGCTACCAGGTGGTGATCCGGCACGCCGACGGCCGCTACACCCAGTACGGCCACCTGTCGGCCATCTCGGTGCGGATCGGGCAGAACGTGACCACGGGCCAGCGCATCGGCCGTTCCGGAGCCACCGGGAACGTCACCGGCCCGCATCTGCACTTCGAGGTGCGGACCGGACCGGACTTCGGTACGGACATCGACCCGCTCGCCTATCTGCGGGCCGGCGGCGTCAGGGTCTGACGCACGTACCCCGCCCGTCCAGGACCGGCAGCGGTACCCCGACGCCCGCGGGCAGCGCGAGGTACGACGCGGGGAGCGGCCGGACGTCCGGCGGTCCGCCGCCGTCGGTGCCCTCCCCGCGGGCGCCCGGAACACGGCTGCCGCCCGGGCCGGGCACGAGCAGGTCCCGCAGCACCGGCGCGTCGGGCGTGCCGTCGGCCTCGGGAAGCCCTCCCCGCCCCGGCTCGGCCCCCGCGGCCCCTCGCTGCGGGGGCACGGTGGGGAACGCCTCCGCGGCGGCGACCGGCTCCGGGCCGCCGTCCGGCAGGGCCGGCGTCCCGGCGCGCTCGATCCGCTCGGTCGTCAGCATGATCAGGCCGCCCGCCGCCACCACCCCGCAGGTCACGGCCAGCGCGCTGCCCGCGCCGCCATGGCGGAACGTCTCGCCGAACATCAGGATGCCGACGGCGGCCGCCAGCACCGGATTGACCACGGTGAGCGTGGCCAGCGGCGCGGCGAGGCCGCCGCCCCGGTAGGACGCCTGGGACACCAGGACACCGGCGACGGCGAACAGGGCGATCACGGCGAGGGACGGCAGGTCGTCCAGGTCGATGCCGTGCGTCCAGTCGACGGCCACGGTCTTGGTGAACACCGACGACATGCCGAATGCTATGCCGGAGGCGGTGGCGAGCAGCACGCTGCGCACCGCCGGGTGCCGGTGCGCGGCCCGGCCGGCGCACATCAGCGCCACGACCGCGCCGCCGCTGACCAGCGCGACCGCCACCCGCTGGGCAGTGTCCAGGGAGTGGCCGTCGGAGGAACCGACCAGGGCCAGCAGACCGGCGAGGCCCACGGTGGCCATGACCGCGCCGCGCCAGGCGGTCGCACCGGCCCGGCGGCCGACGAAGAGCGCCGCCATGGGCAGGGCGAAGACGATGGTCAGCGCGCCGAGCGGCTGGACCAGGCTGAGCGGGCCGTAGGCCAACGCCACCACATGGAGCACGCCGCCGAGGCCGTTGAGGGCCAGCGACCCCCACCAGCCGGGCCGCCGCAGCGGAAGGTACGCGCTGCCGGGGGAGGAGACCGCCACCTGCTCCTGCACGATCGCGCCGGCCGCGTAGGCGAGGGCGGACGCGAACGACAGGAGCACGGACAGCGCGAGGGCGCTCATCTGCGTCTCCTCTGCGGGCGGTGGGGGCTCTGGGCCCGGCACGACGTACGGTCGGCTTCCATGGCCAACACTCTGCCCGGCCGTGCTCTTCCCGTCGTCGTCCCTGAGCACGCAATGCCTCCTACTGCCGATGGAGTACACCGACCGCGCGATCATCCTCGCGACGGGTGACGCGAGGCGGAGACCCCGTGCGAGGACCGGGGAACTCACCTGGTAGCAGTACTCGTCGTGGACCTCGACCCCGATCTCGCCGCCCTCCGCCCGCTCGGCGGCTTCTTCGTCCTGCGTACGGTCCCGGTTCCGGACGCGGCCACCGGCGGACCGGATCCCCGGCAACTGCCGACCCTCGCCGAGACCTACGCACGGGTGGCGCCCGACGCGTTGGCGGTGCGGGTGGCCGTGGTCGGGGACCGGCTCCGCACCCCCGAGCCACGCGTGGCCGCCTCCATCGCCCAGCAGGGGCTGGCCGCCCGGCTGTGGTCGGCGGCCCTCGGCTGTGCCGTCCGGTACGGCCGGCTGCCCGACCTCGACCCGCGGCTGCTGCGCTGGGACCCGCTCGCCGCCGCCCCCGACGACCTGTACCTGACCGAGCTGCGCCCGCGGCCCGGCGACGCCGCCGGCCTCGCCGCAGCCGTCCTCCACGGACACCTGCAACCCCTGGCGGACGCCCTGAGCGTCGGCTACGGCAGCGCATCCGGACTGCTGTGGGGCAACGCGGGCTCCGCGCTCGCCGGAGCGGCCCGCGAACTGGACCGCTGGGCCCGCGCGCACGGCCGTACCGATCTGACCGACCGGACCCGCGCCCTGACGGACGAACTCTTCGCCCACCCCCTGCTCCGTGCCACCGGAATCCGCACCGGCACCGCCTTCCGCCGCCGCAGCTGCTGCCTCTACTACCGGGTGCCCGGCGGCGGGGTATGCGGCGACTGCTGCTTCACCCGGCCGCCGCGCTCTTCCCCAGGGGCCGCTTCTGGGTGACCATGAAAGGAACCTGCCGCCGATGCCAGGGGGTTGTCCGGTGCGAGTGGGACTGCTGACCCGGGAGTATCCCCCGGACGTGTACGGCGGCGCGGGCGTCCATGTGGAGTTCCTGTCCCGGGAGTTGAGCTCCCTGGTGGACCTGGAGGTGCACTGCTGGGGCGAGGGACGCGGCGTCGGTGTCGTACGCCACCGCCCCTGGTCCGTGCTGGACGGGGCCAACGACGCGCTGCGCACCTTCTCCGTGGACCTGTCCATCGCCGCCGCCCTCGAAGGCCGCGAACTCGTCCACTCCCACACCTGGTACGCGAACCTGGCCGGCCACTTCGCCAAGCTCCTGTACGGCGTCCCGCACGTGGTCACCGCGCATTCGCTGGAGCCGCTGCGGCCCTGGAAGGCCGAGCAACTGGGTGGCGGATACGCCCTGTCGAGCTGGGCCGAGCGCACCGCGGTCGAGGCCGCCGACGCGGTGATCGCCGTCTCCGGCGCCATGCGCGAGGACATCCTCGCCTGCTACCCGGCGCTCGACCCGGCCACCGTGCACATCGTGCACAACGGCATCGACACCCACCTCTACCGGCCCGACCACGGCACCGACGCCCTCACCCGCCACGGCATCGACCCCGCCCGCCCCTACGTCCTGTTCGTCGGCCGGATCACCCGCCAGAAGGGCGTGCCCCATCTGCTGCGCGCCGTACGGGACATCGACCCGGGCGTCCAGGTCGTGCTGTGCGCGGGTGCCCCCGACACCCCGGAGATAGACCGGGAGTTCCGGGAGCTGTTCGAGGAGCTGAGCCGGGTCCGCGCGGGTGTGTTCTGGATCCCGCAGATGCTGCCGCGTCCGGAAGTGATCCAACTCCTCACGCGCGCGGCCGTGTTCGCGTGCCCCTCGGTGTACGAACCCCTCGGCATCGTCAACCTGGAGGCGATGGCCTGCGGCACCCCGGTCGTGGCCTCCCGGGTCGGCGGGATCCCGGAGGTCGTGGACGACGGCCGTACGGGCCTCCTGGTCGATGTGGACGACGAGTTCGAGGCGGGTCTCGCCCGGGCGCTGGACACCGTCCTCGGCGACCCGGAGGCGGCCCGGCGGATGGGGGAGGCCGGACGGGCGCGCGCGGTCGGCGAGTTCGGCTGGGACGCGGTGGCCCGGCGCACGGCCGCGCTGTACGAGGAGATCCTCAAGCAGGCTTAGTCCCGTCTGCTCGGGGCAGCCATGGTTCAACCAGGGTGAGGGGAGCGGCCATGCGTCGTGGAGGGCCTTCCGTACTCGGGATCGTACTGGCGGGCGGTGAGGGAAAGCGTCTGATGCCGCTGACCGCCGACCGCGCCAAACCAGCCGTCACCTTCGGCGGCACCTATCGTCTCGTCGACTTCGTCCTGTCCAACCTCGTCAACGCCGACGTGCTGCGGATCTGTGTGCTGACCCAGTACAAGTCGCACTCGCTGGACCGGCACATCACCACCACCTGGCGGATGTCCAGCCTGCTCGGCAACTACGTCACACCGGTCCCGGCGCAGCAGCGGCTCGGTCCGCGCTGGTACCTGGGCAGCGCCGACGCGATCCTGCAGTCGCTGAACCTGATCCACGACGAACAGCCGGAGTACGTGGCCGTGTTCGGCGCGGACCACGTCTACCGCATGGACCCCCGGCAGATGCTCGCCCAGCACATCGAGGGCGGGGCCGGCGTGACGGTGGCCGGCATCCGGGTGCCGCGCGCGGAGTCCTCCTCCTTCGGGGTGATCACGCCGGGGCGGGACGGCCAGGTCGTCGAGCGCTTCCTGGAGAAGCCCGCTGATCCACCGGGCCTGCGGGACGACCCGGAGACCGTCTTCGCCTCGATGGGCAACTACATCTTCACCACCAAGGCCCTGATCGAGGCGCTGCAGCGGGACGCCGAGGACGAGCAGTCGGTGCACGACATGGGCGGCTCGATCCTGCCCCAGCTCACCGGGCGCGGCGATGCCCAGCTGTACGACTTCGCCGAGAACCACGTGCCCGGCGAGACCACCCGCGACCAGGGCTACTGGCGGGACGTGGGCACCCTGGACGCCTACTACGAGGCGCACATGGACCTCATCGCCGAGCGGCCGGCGTTCAACCTCTACAACCGCCAGTGGCCCATCTACACCCACTCGGGCCAGCTCTCCCCGGCCCGCTTCAACGCGGGCGGCATCGCAAGCGAGTCCATCATCAGCGCGGGCTGCCTGATCCGCGGTCAGGTCACCCGGTCGGTGCTCTCCCCGGGCGTACGGGTCGACCCGGGCGCGGTGGTGCAGGGCTCGGTGCTGCACGACAACGTCCGCATCGGCCGGGGTGCGGTGGTGCGCGGCGCCGTCCTGGACAAGAACGTCGAGGTCCCGCCGGGCGCGACGATCGGCGTCAACCCGGAGCGGGACGCGGAGCTGTACACGGTGTCCAAGGGCGGGGTGATCGCTCTGGGCAAGGGGCAGCGGGTGCCCTGAACCGTGTCAGCGCGTCGCAGGAAGTCCGGTGCCGGGTCGTCTCTCGTTCGCGGGTCCGTTGCGGCTGATCGCGCCGTTCCCCGCGCCCCTTCGGGACGCTCCCCGGCCGGGGGCAGGCGCGCGAGGCCGCGCACTCGTCCGGCTCACCGCAGTCACGAGGGCTTCGGCCCGGCGCTCTGACGTTCCGTCACCGTCCGGGCCCTGCCTGGCGCGACGCGTTCGCCCGATAACCGTACCTTGCCCGGATCTGAGTCGTTCGACCTTCAGGATTCAGACATCGATGTCGAACCTGCGGAGGTCATGCGACATGAGAGGGACCCGGCGCACACGGCTGTGCCTGGCCGGGGTGATGGCAGCGTCGGCGCTGATCGCCACCCCCGCCGCACGGGCCGCCGAGCGGACCGACGGCCACCTCGCCGATCTGGTCAACCCGTTCATCGGGAGCCAGGACGAGGGCAACACCTTCCCCGGCGCGGCCGTGCCCTTCGGCATGGTGCAGCTCTCCCCGGACACCGGGCACAGCACGGGCTACGACTACACGCAGAGCCGTATCCGCGGTTTCTCCCTGATCCATCTCTCGGGCGTCGGCTGCCGCATCGGCGGCGACCTGCCCGTGCTGCCCACCACCGGCGACGTCACGCAGACGGACTACACCCGGTACGCGGCCGGCTTCTCGCACCAGGACGAGACGGCGAGCCCCGGCTACTACCGGGTCGGCCTCTCCTCCGGCATCCGGGCCGAGCTGACCGCGACCGAGCGCACCGGCGTGCAGCGCTACACCTTCCCCGCCACCGGGAAGGCCAACGTCCTGCTGAACGCGGCCCAGTCGCTGCACAGGGCGGTCTCCAGCAGCGTCCAGATCCTCGACGACCACACCGTGCGCACCGAGATCACCGGG
The DNA here is from genome assembly GCF_053593835.1 of Streptomyces sp. NPDC002076. Taxonomy (NCBI): domain Bacteria; kingdom Bacillati; phylum Actinomycetota; class Actinomycetes; order Kitasatosporales; family Streptomycetaceae; genus Streptomyces; species Streptomyces sp. NPDC002076. Next base: position 290,930 of record NZ_JBSFDI010000010.1, on the reverse strand, counting down.
CACGGCTTCTGCCGGGACACCGGCCCCTACACCGTCTACACGATCACCCGGTTCAGCCGGCCGTTCACCGCGTACGGCACCTGGGACGGCGAGACGCTCGCCCCGGGCTCCCGCAGCGGAACCGGCGGCGCCTACGTCCGCTTCGACACCACCAAGAACCGGACGGTCGAGGCGACCACCGCCCTGTCATACGTCGACGCGGGCGGCGCGGCCGGCAACCTGGCCACCGAGGGCGGCCGGTCCTTCGACGCCGTGCGCGAACGGGCCCGCGAGGCGTGGGAGAGGCGGCTCGCTGCCGTCCGCGTCCAGGGCGGTACCGGCACGCTGCGCCGGACCTTCTACTCCTCGCTGTACCGGTCCTTCCTCGCGCCGAACGTCGGCAGCGACACCGACGGCCGCTACTTCGGCTGGGACCGCCGTGTCCACCGCGCCCAGGGCTTCACGTACTACCAGAACTGGTCGCTGTGGGACACCTACCGCACCCAGGCCCAGCTCCTCGCGCTCCTCGCGCCGCGCGAGACACGGGACATGGCCCGCTCGCTCGTCGCGGTCGACGAGGACGGCGGCTGGCTGCCCAAGTGGGGGTACGGCCCGGTCGAGACGAACGTCATGAGCGGCGACCCCGTCACCCCGTTCCTGACGACGGCCTATCAGACCGGCCTGCTCAAGGGCTTCGAGGAACGGGTCTACCGCGCGCTGAGGAAGAACGCCGACGGCGTCCCCCCGGCCGAGTACCCGGGCATCGGCCGGGAGGCCAACGCCGAGTACCTCGCGCACGGCTTCGCCCCGTACGTCAAGGACCGGCCGTACGCCAAGATGGGCGACTCCGACTACCACCACGGCGCCTCCGTCACCCTGGAGTACGCGCTCGCCGACGCCATGCTGGCCCAGATGGCGCGGGGCCTCGGCCACCAGGCCGACGCCGCCCGCTACGCGGCACGGGCGCGGAACTACCGGAACATCTTCGACCCCGCGACCCGCTTCTTCCGCGCCCGCGACGCCTCCGGCGCCTTCACCGGCTCGGCCGACCCGGCCCGCGGCACCGGCTTCCACGAGGGGACCGCCTGGCAGTACCAGTGGCTCGTGCCGCAGGACGTGCCCGGCATGGTGCGGCTCATCGGCGGCGAGCGCGCGGCCAACGGCCGGCTGGACTCCTTCTTCGCCTACGACCGGTTGCTGGCCGACCCCGCGAGCACGGCCCGCCAGGTGTGGGTGCACGGCGACGCGTACGCGTACTACAACGCCGACAAGTACAACCCGATGAACGAGCCCGACCTCATCGCGCCGTACACCTACCTGGCCACGGGTCAGCCGTGGAAGACCACCGACGTGGTGCACGCCGCCCTGACCCTCTTCACCGACGGTCCCGGCGGCATCACCGGCAACGACGACCTGGGCACGATGTCCGCCTGGAACGTGCTGTCGTCCATCGGGCTGTTCCCGATCCAGCCCGGCTACGGAACGTGGGGCCTGTCCACACCGGTCTTCGACCGGATCGACCTCACTCTGGACCGTCGGTACTGGCCGGGGGGCCGGCTCACGATCGCCGCGCCGGGTACCTCGGCCACCGACCGCTACATCCAGACCGTCCGCACCGACGGGACACCGCACGGGAAGACCTATCTGACGACGGGTGCGCTGCGCTCCCTGCGCACGCTCGCGTTCACGGTCGGCCCGCGCCCGTCTGAGTGGGGTACGTCACCCGGGGCGGCGCAACCGGTCCTGAAGTGATCTCGCGTATCCCTAGGTCCCGCCCCTGTTGGAGGGGCGGGACTTAATCTTCTGTTAACTGAGCGTAGCCTGATCGTACTTGACCGTAATCGGTTGACAGAGATTGACTGCGAGTGACTACAGATCCACCCGTCGTCGACGCGTGAGGCAAGCCCTTGACTTCCGACCTGCTCGCTCCACTCGACCTGGCGTTCTGGAACATCGAGTCCGACCGGCATCCGATGCACCTCGGCGCCCTCGGCGTCTTCGGCGCGCACTCGCCCACCGCGGGCGCCCATGCCGCCGACCTGCTCGCCGCCCGCGCCGCCGCCGTACCGGGGCTGCGCCTGCGCATCCGCGACGTGTGGCAGCCGCTGGCCTTCGGCGGCGCGGCCCGGGAACCCGACCCGGACTTCGACCCGCTGAACCATGTCCGGCTGCACGCTCCGACCTCCGACTTCCACGAGGTCGCCGGCCGGCTCATGGAGCGGCCGCTGGAGCGCGGCCGGCCGCCGTGGGAGGCGCATGTGCTGCCCGGCGAGGACGGGATGTCCTTCGCCGTGCTGTTCAAGTTCCACCATGCCCTCGCCGACGGGCTGCGCGCGCTGAAGCTCGCCGCCGGCGTCCTCGACCCGGTGGACCTGCCCGAGCGGGCGCCCCGGGCCATCGAGCCACCGCGCGGGCTGCTGCCGGACGTGCGCAAGCTGCCGGGGCTCGTCCCGGGGCTGGTCAAGGGCGCGCTGTCCGACGTGGGCCGGGCGCTGGACATCGGCGCCTCCCTCGCCCGGTCCACCCTCGGCATGCGGCCCGTCTCCGCGCTCACCTCCGCCCCGAGCGGCACCCGCCGTACCGCCGGGGTGGTCTTCGACATCGACGACGTGCACCGCGTGCGCAAGACCGCCGGCGGCACCGTCAACGACGTGCTGATCGCCGTCGTCGCCGGGGCCCTGCGCAGCTGGCTGGACGAGCGCGGCGACGGCAGCAAGGGGGTGGCGCCCCGTGCCCTCATCCCCGTCTCCCGGCGCCGTCCGCGCACCGCGCACCCACAGGGCAACCGGCTCTCCGGCTATCTGATACGGCTCCCCGTGTACGAGCCGGATCCGCTCGGCCGGCTGGACACCGTGCGCACCGCGATGGTCCGCAACAAGGACGCGGGGCCGAACCGGGGCGCGGGTGCCGTGGCGCTGCTCGCCGATCATGTCCCGGCCCTCGGCCACCGGCTCGGTGGGCCGCTCGTCGGGCAGGCGGCCCGGCTGTGGTTCGACATCCTGGTGACCAGTGTGCCGCTGCCGGGTCTGGGGCTGCGGCTCGGCGGTCACGAGCTGAGCGAGGTGTATCCGCTGGCCCCGCTCGCGCCGGGGCAGTCGCTGGCGGTGGCCATCTCGACGTATCGCGGCCGTGTGCACTACGGGCTGGTCGCCGACGCGCAGGCCGTGCCGGACCTGGACCGGTTCGCCCACGCGGTGTCGACCGAGGTGTCCACGCTGCTGGCGGCCTGCGACGCCTGACGCCCCAGGGCTCCCACCCGCCCCGCCGCGCGTCTTCCGCCGCCGGGTGCGGGTGGCCCCCGGTGGGGCGGGTTCGCCGTCGGCGGGTGCGGGGCCGTGGGGGGCGTCAGGCCTTCGGCCTGGTCCCGGGGTTCCCACCCGTGGCGGCCGTGCGGTTTTGGTCGTCGGGTGCGGGTGGCTCCACGTGGGGCGGGTGGTCCGGCGTTCGGTCTGGTCGGGGGTTCTCACGTCGCAGCGCCCGTGATGGTTTTGTCGTCGGGGGCGGATGGCCCCCCTGGGCCGGATTTGCCGTCAGTGGGCGCGGGTCGGCCGGGTTCGGGTGCCGGCGCCGGCGCTTCGTGGTTTCGGTGCTGGTGCGGGCGGGTTTGGCGGGAGGCCCGTGCGCTCCGTAAAATTCCCCGTTCGAAAGCGGGCGCGAGTCGGAGCGCTGCGCGGGTGATCAGGGAAGCGGCAGCGCGATGACGGTGACAGAGGACGGCTCCATGGCCTGCATGGCCACGGAGGAAGTGGTCTACGGCCCCGGTATCGACCCGGAGCGGCTGGCCGTCTGCCTCAGCGTGCTGGAGGAACTCGACCAGCTGGAGGTCGACCACCCGGACGCGATCAAGGTCCGCCGGGCCACCTCGCAGATCTACCGTACGGTCAAGCAGCGCCGCCGCCAGGAGCGCCGCGCCGCCAAGACCGCGCACGACCGCGCCGTCACCGAGGCCACCGCCACCGGCTCCGCCGAGCGCATCGACGACGAGACCGAGGGCATCCTGCCCACCTCCAAGGTCGAGGAGGGCAAGATCGCGGGCATACTCCAGCGCCCGCGTTCCTGCTACACCTGCAAGACCCGTTACGTCGAGGTCGACTACTTCTACCACCAGCTGTGTCCGGACTGCGCCCGCACGAACCGGACGAAGCGGGACGCGCGCGCCGACCTCACCGGCAAGCGCGCCCTGCTCACCGGCGGTCGCGCCAAGATCGGCATGTACATCGCGCTGCGGCTGCTGCGCGACGGCGCGCACACCACCATCACCACGCGCTTCCCCAAGGACGCCATCCGCCGCTTCAAGGCGATGGAGGACTCGGCGGACTGGATCCATCGGCTCGAGGTCGTCGGCATCGATCTGCGCGACCCCGCGCAGGCCGTCGCCCTGGCCGAGCAGCTCGCCGAGGCGGGTCCGCTCGACATCCTGATCAACAACGCGACGCAGACCGTGCGCCGCCTGCCCTCCGCGTACGCGGCCCTGGTCGAGGGCGAGACCGCCCCGCTGCCCGCCGGTGAACTCCCCGCCCACCACGTCATCGGCGCCTTCAACTCCGGCGCTGTCGACGGCATCGCCGCGCTCCCCGTCGGCACCAGCGGCCTGGACGCCCAGAAGGTCGCCGACCTCGCCCTCGTCGCGGGCAACGCCAGCGTCGCCCGGCACCTGGAGGGCACCGCCATCGACGCCGGCGGCCTGGTCCCGGACGTCGTCGACACCAACACCTGGGTGCAGACCATCGAGCAGATCTCCCCGGTGGAGCTGCTGGAGACCCAGCTGTGCAACTACACGGCGCCGTTCATCCTCATCAGCAAGCTGCGCCCGGCCATGGCCGACGCCGCGAAGAAGGCGGCCAGCGGACGCGCGTACGTCGTCAACGTCTCCGCGATGGAAGGCGTCTTCGGCCGCGGCTACAAGGGCGCCGGGCACCCCAACACCAACGCCGCGAAGGCCGCCATGAACATGGTCACGCGGACCAGCGCCCAGGAGATGTTCGACACCGACGGCATCCTCATGACCTCCGTCGACACCGGCTGGATCACCGACGAGCGCCCGCACTACGACAAGCTGCGCCTCGCCGAGGCCGGCTTCCACGCGCCCCTCGACCTGGTCGACGGCGCCGCCCGGGTCTACGACCCGATCGTGCGTGGCGAGGCGGGCGAGGACCTGTACGGCGTCTTCATGAAGGACTACGCGCCCGGCAAGTGGTGACCGGCACGCAATCCGGTGGCCGGCGCGACCGCCCCTGCCCTACGCTGACGGTCGTGCCGGGGTGCCCGGTGAACAGGTGACGCGTTCTTCATGGTTGTGATCCATCAGCAGACCCCAGCGGGGCTGCGGGCCCTTCGGGGCCGACGCGTGGCCGTCCGGATCTCGGGGACTCGGCGCGACCGCTTGTGTGACGGCCCGTCAGTCGGCTGAGATCCCGCGCCTGCGGCGTCAGTCGACGGCGCCGAGCCGGGAATGCCGCGCCGCCACCAGCTCCAGCACCGTCCGCCAGTCCTCCAGGACCCCCGCGTCGAACCCCGCCGTACGGCTCTCCTCGTCGGCCTGGCGCAGCCGCAGCACATCGTCGTCGGCCGGCCCCGCGTCCCCGCGCACCAGCCGGAACACTCGCTCCCCGAGCAGGGAGCGCACCGCCTCGGCCGCGCTGAGCGCCCCGCCCATGTCGTCGCCCGGGCACAGCACCGGCCCGATGCCGTGCACCAGCCCCGCCACCTGGAGCTCCTTGTCGGCGGGGCGGCGGCGGCGCAGCAGCGCGGCGGTTCTCAGTGCGTGCTGGTGCCGGCCGGCGTACAGCAGATCCATCAGCTCCTCGACGCTGCGCAGCTCCATGCGTCAGTCCTTCCGCGAGACAGCCGTGCCGTTCATCAGCAGATCATGGCGAGCTTGCGCCTCGGCCAACGGCACTTGAACTGCGCCACATGGCGGCCGAGGGGGTGATTCGCTCCGACAGCCGGAGGATGCGCTCCACGTTAAATAGCCGCATATTGAGAGACATTGAGGGGTGAAACGACTTCTGATAGTTACACCTTGTTTGCACTCCCGATCGAGCGCGAGCCCGCTCATTTGGGTACTCTGGTGGGGACGGACAGCAGGACCGGGTCCCACCCAGACCCAGACGTCCGTACCGGCGCCACCGCGTCCGAGCTGGCCTTCCATCCAGACCCGAGCGGGCGCCGAGAGCCGGAGCGCAGGCTGTCCGGCAGGACCCCGAGGGTGACCGACACATAAGGAGTGCGCGGTGACACCGGAGAAGACGAATCGCGATCAGCGCCCCAAGGAACGCACGGAGCGCACGGGCCGGCAGCCCGGAGAACTCGGCAGCCTCGACGTGTGGGCCCGGTCCGCCCCGATCCGCCTGGCGGGTTACGAGGACGACCTGGCCGAACCACATATCCTGCCCAGCGTGGACTGACCCCCGGGTCGTACTCTTCGCGATCGCCGTACGCATGGGCGTGACCTGACAGACTCACGCCCATGCTGATCAGAGAAGCCGTGGCCGACGACTGGCCGCGGATCTGGCCTTTCTGGCACCGGATCGTCGCCGCCGCCGAAACCTACGCCTGGGATCCGGAGACCTCCGAGGACGACGCCCGTGCGCTCTGGATGAGCGCCGCCAAGCGTGTCTACGTCGCCGAGGACGCGACCGGGACCGTGGTCGGCTCGGCCTACCTCACCCCCAATTACGGCGGGCCCGCGGCCCGCGTCGCCAACGCCGGCTTCATGGTCGACCCGCAGCGCACCGGCGAGGGCATCGGCCGCGCCCTCGCCGAACACGTCCTCGGCGAGGCCAGGGCGCACGGCTACCAGGCGATGGTCTTCAACGCCGTGGTCGAGACCAATCCCGCCGTCGCCCTGTGGACCTCCCTCGGCTTCACCGTCCTCGGCACGGTCCCGGGAGCCTTCGACCACCCCCGGCACGGCAGGGTCGGGCTGCACATCATGTACCGGGCGCTGGACTAGCCGGGCTCAGGAGCCGGCCACCGGTGCCGTCCGCCGCCACGGACGCAGCGTCTCCAGTTCCTCCGCCAGCTCCAGCAGCACGGACTCCGAGCCAGGGCGGCCCACGAGCTGTACGGCGCAGGGGGCGCCCGAGGGAAGGCTGCCGAACGGGACCGACATCGCGGGCCAGCCGGTCAGGTTCCAGGGCGGCGTGAACGGGGAGTACGCGGTGTTGACCAGCACATTGCGCAGCCAGCCGCGTTCGTGCCACGGGCCCGCCTCGGGGGAGCGCCGGGCCAGGGCCGGGGTGAGCAGGACGTCGTACTCGGTGAAGAAGGGGGTCAGCCGGGCGCGCAGGCGCTCGCGTTCGTCCCCGGTGCGCACCGAGCGGACGAAGCGCCGTCCGACCGCCGCGTGCACCCGGGTCCGCCGGGCCAGCAGCGCCCGGTCCAGGCCCTCGGCGTCCACCGCGGTCCCGGCCGTCCAGTGCCGCAGCGCGGTCACGCCCAGCGAGAGGGGATACGGCGGCTCGGCCCGCCGCACGCGGTGTCCGGCCCGCGCGAGCACTCCGGACGCCTCCCGGACCGCGGTCGTATACGGTCTGCTCACGCTCACCCCGGCGAGCGGGCTGCGTACGGCCGCGGCGATCCGCCGGCGCTCGGGCTCCTCCGCGCGGGGAACGCCGGTGCCCGCCAGCACGCCCAGCATCAGCCGCAGATCCTCGACCGTCGTGGCCAGCGGACCGTTTTCCGCCATGCCGAACCAGTCGCCGTCGCCGATCCCCGCCGGCACCACCCCGTGGCCCGGCTTCAGCGTGACCAGGCCGCAGTTCGCGGCCGGGATGCGCAGCGAGCCCATCCCGTCGTTGCCGAGCGCGATCGGGACCAGGCCCGCCGCGACCGCCGCCGCACTGCCGCCGGAGGAACCGCCCGCCGTGCGGGAGGTGTCCCATGGATTGCGGGCGGTGCCGAACACGCCCTCCGTGGTGCCGAAGACACACAGCTCCGGCACGTTCGTCAGGCCCACGACCACCGCGCCGGCCGCCCGCAGCCGGGCCACCGTCACATGATCCTCGGCGGCCGGAGTGTCGGAGGTGGCGGCGGAGCCGTCCCGGTGGGACTCGCCGCGCACCGCCAGGTTGTCCTTCACGGCCACGGGCACGCCCGCGAGCGGCAGTTCGGCCAGATCGGTGCGCGAGGCCACCTCGTCGGCCTCGGCGAGCGCCGCCTCGGTCCGCACCTTCCGGAACGCCCCGATCCGGCCGTCGAGCCGCTCGATCCGCGCGAGGTGCTCGGCCGCCACCTCCCGGGGTGTCACCCGCTTCTCGCGCACGGCGGCGGCAATGTCGGCGGCACTCCGCCCGGCCCAGTCACCCACGGGCACTCCTCGCTCGGTGGTCGGCTACTCGCTGGTACGCATCACGGCGCAGGCAGAACTGTGCCTGGTCCGGCGCGGTACGTCGAGAGGGCGGTACTCACAGCGGACGGACACTGATCGACCACGGCCCGTCCGCGCGGGCGCAGAGCACACAGGGCTCGGACAGCGGCACCTGTTCCTGCCAGGGGCCCACCTGTTGGCCAGTTCGTCCAGGAAGCGGGTGCCGTCGGGGGAGAACGTGTCCACGAGGAAGTAGCCGCCGTCGTCGCTGCCGGCATCGCCCTCGTACCGCAGAAGGGCCGTGGCTGGGCCGCCGGTGTGGTGGAGCACGTCGGAGGCGGGACGGTGTTCCTCGGCCGTGAGCACGGGGGCCGCGGCCAGCGGTGCCGTCTCGGCGGTCCAGGGGCCGTCCGCCCGGACGCGCAGCGCGCGAGCCCGGGCGTCGGGGCTGCCGAGGAGGAAACGGCCGGCGAATGGGACGTCGGCGTACACGAGGTGGCTGACGGTGTGCAGACGGTCCTCCAGCGCGTCCACCACGAAGTGCCCGGGCGCCTGATGGGTGAGCGTGAGGACGACCGGCTCGGGCTGCGCGGGCAGGTGTACCACCTTGGTGCCGCGGCCTGCCGCGCGGTGCAGGACGGGGGTGAGCGAGGGGAGTACGGGCGGGGTGAACGGCGTCGGCGGCTCAGGGGACTTGGCGACAGCCGTGTGTCCGTCCTGGTTCCTGCGCAGCCACTTCATCGCGAATCCCCCTCGGCCCGGCGCACGGATGCGCGGTCATCGTAGGCGGACGCGAACCTCCAAGGACTCATCGCGCGTCGGCCGCCGCCCCCGTACTGCCCCTCCCCGTCAGCCGGGGCACCGGCACCCCCACCGAGCGGGCCGGGTTCCCGTCCAGCAGGGCCAGCAGCTCGCGGGCGGCCGTGCGGCCGAACTCCGCGCTGTCCCGGGAGAGTGCGGACAGCCGGGGGGTGACCATGCGGCACAGGGCCGAGTCCTCCCAGGAGACCACCGACACGTCCTGCGGAACGCGGAAGCCCAGTTCGGCGGTGGTGGCCAGGCCGGCCACGGCCATCACGTCGTTGTCGTAGACGATCGCCGTCGGGACGGGCGAGTCGCCGAGGACGCGGCGGGTGACGGCGGCGCCCTGGGCGTCGGAGTAGTCGGTGGTGACCGAGCGGACCTCGGTGAGCCCGCGCCGCTCCGCCTCCGCGCGCAGCGTGGCGATACGGCGCTGGGTGTGGGCCAGTTCGGGCAGCCCGGCGATGTGCACGATCCGGCGATGGCCGAGCGCTGTCAGCTCGTCCACCACGGAGGCCATCGCCCCCGCGTCGTCCGCCCAGACCGTGGACAGGCCGGGGTGCCGCACGTCGGGCGCGCCGCCGATCACCACGGCGGGCAGCCCGAGTTCGTCCAGCAGGCCGGGGCGCGGGTCGTCGGCGCGCGGGTCGGCCACCAGGACGCCGTCGACCCGGTGCTCGGCCCACCAGCGCCGGTACACCGCGCACTCCTCGGTGACATCCTCCGCGACCTGGAAGAGCAGGCCCAAGTGCCGCTCGGCCAGCACCTCCTGGATGCCGGAGACGAGCTGGAGGAAGAAGGAGTCGACGCCCAGGGTGTGCGCGGGGCGGGCCAGGACGAAACCGACCGTGGCCACGCCCTCGCCGGACAGGGCGCGGGCGGCCGTGCTGGGACGCCAGCCGAGCTGCTCGGCGACCCGGCGGACCCGCGCCCGGGTGGCCTCGGAGACACCGGGGCGGTCGTTGAGCGCGAAGGAGACGGCGCTCTCGGAGACCCCGGCCCGCCGGGCGATGTCCTTCATCGTGGGCCGGCGTGCGGGTGACCGTTTGGTCGGCACGCTTCTCCCCCTTTCTGACAGTGCTCGCTAATGCGCTTGAGTGTCAAGACCCTAAAGCGCATTAGCAATTGACCGCAAGATCTCGGCCAAACGTCTCTGACCTGCACTAATGAACGACCTGTTTCTTTAGTCGGGTGGAATGCATTGACTTTCTCCGAACGGCGCGGGCAAGGTCTCTGGCGCCCCCCGACCCCCGCCGCAGCAAGGGAGCCGTGTCATCGTGCCCATGCCCCGCAGAGCCCTCGCCGCCACTGCCGTCGCCCTCGTCCTGCCGCTGAGCGCCTGCGGCTCGGGCGGCGACGCCGGCGGCTCGACCGACGCCTCCGGCAAGGTCGAGGGCGACATCACCTTCCAGACCTGGAACCTGCGCGCGAACTTCAAGTCGTACTTCGAGGGCCTCATAGCCGACTTCGAGAGGAAGTACCCCGGTACGCATGTGAAGTGGATCGACCAGCCCGCCGAGGGCTACCCCGACAAGCTCAGCGCCGACGCCGGCGGCGGCACCCTGCCCGACGTCGTCAACGTCTCCCCGGACCTGGTCGCCCCGCTCGCCAAGGCGGGCCTCGCGCTCGACCTCGACAAGGCGGCCGGAAAGTACAGGCCCGAGTATCTGGACGGTGCCTGGGCCAGTCACCAGGTGCCGGGCATGAGCGGCACGTACGCCTTCCCCTGGTATCTGAACACCGGCCCGCTCTTCTACAACAAGGCCCTGTTCACCCAGGCCGGACTCAACCCCGGCCAGCCGCCCAAGACGTACGACGAGCTCTTCGCCGACGCCCTCCAGATGGCGAAGGAGAGCGACGGCAAGGTCGCCACCCTGGCCAACGTGCCCACCATCGAGGACTTCGGCCGCTACGGCGTCACCCTGATGAACAAGCAGGGCACCGCGTTCGCCTTCAACGACGCCAAGGGAGTCGAACTCCTCACCAAGTACAAGGAGTTGTACGACGCCAAGGCCCTCGACCCGCAGGCCCTGACCGCGACCCCGGAGTCCTCCGGCAAGAAGTTCCTCACCGGCGCCGTCGCCATGAACCCCGGCAGCGCCCTCGACCTCGACAACTTCAAGAAGAACGCGCCCAGCCTCTACAGGAACATCGGCATCACCGACCAGATCACCAGCACCGGGCACGTCAACATGTACGTGATGGGCGTGATGGTCAACTCCCGCACCAGGCACACCCCGGCCGCCGTCGCCTTCGCCCACTTCGTCACCGACGCCCAGAACCAGATGTCCTTCGCCGAGAAGGTCGCCATCTTCCCCAGCACCGCGGGCTCCCTCAACGACCCCTACTTCAACAAGGAGGACGGCACCGACGAGACCCGGGTGCGCATCGCCGCCGCCAAGTCCCTGAAGAGCGCGGTCAATTACACACCCGTGTTGTTCAGCGACCAGATGAAGACCGCGCTGCGCAACGAGGTCGCCAAGGCTCTGCAGGGCAAGGAGAGCCCCAAGCAGGCTCTTGACAACGCTGTCAACGCCGCCAACCGGCTGCTCCAGCAGGGCTGACGGCCATGGCGACCCCGGTCCGCATCAGGCGCCAACTTCCTGTCAGCCCCTGGCTGTTCGCCGCACCGGGGCTGCTTGTCACCGGCGCCTTCGTGCTCTACCCGTTCGTCTCCACCCTGGTGAACTCCTTCACCGACCGCCGGACCCTGCTGCCGGGCCACTTCGTGGGCCTCGCCAACTTCCGTGAGCTGCTCCACGACGACATGTTCTGGACCGGCCTGCGCAACAGCACCCTGTACATCCTCGGGGTCGTACCCGCCCTGGTCGTCCTGCCGTTGCTGCTCGCGCTGCTGGTGCAGAAGAACATCCCCGGCATCACCTTCTTCCGCTCCGCCTTCTACACCCCGGTCGTCGCCTCGATCGTGGTGGTCGGGCTGATCTGGGTGTGGCTGCTGGACGAACGCGGCCTGGTCAACTCGCTGCTGGAGACGGTCGGGATCGGCCGGGTCGGCTTCCTCAGCGACCAGTGGCTGCTCCTGCTGAGCGCGATGGCCGTCACGGTGTGGAAGGGCCTCGGCTACTACATGATCATCTATCTGGCGGCGCTGGCCAACGTGCCGCGCGAGCTGCACGAGGCCGCCGCCGTGGACGGCGCGGGCCCGGTGCGCCGCTTCCTCTCGGTCACCGTCCCCGCCGTCCGCTCCACCATGGTGCTGGTCGCCGCGCTCTCCTCGGTCGCCGCCTTCAAGGTGTTCTCCGAGGTGTATCTGATGGCGGGCCCGAGCGGCGGCCCGGCCGGCGAGGACACCACCCTCGTCATGCTCGTCCAGCGCACCGGCACCGGCCTGACCGGCCGCGTCGGCTACGCCTCCGCGCTCTCGGTCGTCGTGTTCGTCGTCACCGTCGCGCTCATGCTGCTGGTGCTGCGCGCCGACCGGAGGGAGGAGCCATGAGCGTCCTGGAGAAGGTGCGGCCCGAGCCGCCGGTCACCGTGGGCAAGGAGCCGCGGGTCACCGACGAACACGGCTGCCGCATCCGCGTCGGCGAGCTGGTCTGGCGGTATCTGCTGCTGCTCGCCGTCCTCGCCCTGACCGTCGGCCCGTTCCTCTGGCAGCTGTCCACCTCCCTCAAGGGTCCCACAGAGGACATCTACAGCTCACCGCCGAGCTTCCTGCCCGCGCATCCCACCCTGCACAACTACACGCGGGTCGCCGACACCATCCCCGTCTGGGACTACGCACTGAACTCCCTGAAGGTCGCCACCGCCAACGTCGTCACCAACTGCGTCGGCTCGGCGCTCGCCGGGTACGCCCTGGCCCGGCTGCGCTTCCGCGGCCGGAAGGTGACCACGCTGGTGTTCGTGCTGGCGATGCTCGTGCCCGTCGAGGGAATCGTCATCGCCCAGTTCACCACCATGCGCGAACTCGGCCTGAACAACACGCTCATCGGGGTCGTGCTGCCCGGCGCGATCGGCGCGATGAACGTGCTGCTGATGCGGGGCGCCTTCCACAACCTGCCCTACGAGATCGAGGAGGCGGCCTACGTCGACGGCGCCGATGTCTGGCAGCGGTTCCTGCGCGTCGCACTGCCCTCGGTGAAGGGGACGGTCGCCGTCGTCGCGATCTTCGCCTTCATGGGCGCCTGGGACGACTTCCTGTGGCCCCTGATCGTGCTCAGCGACCCGTCCAAGTTCACCCTCACCATCGGCCTGAACTATCTGCACGGCACCTTCGCCAACGACGAACGCCTCGTCGCCGCCGGCACCGTGATCGCCGTGGCCCCGCTCATCGCGCTGTTCGCCTGCCTGCAGCGGTACTTCTTCCGCGGGGTCGGCGAGGGCGCAGTCAAGGGCTGAACACCCGTACGTCACAAGGACATTCCATGCCCCCTGCCGTGCGCTTCGGCGTCAACTACACCCCGAGCGAAGGGTGGTTCCACCACTGGCTCGACTTCGACCTCGACTCCGTGCGCGCCGACCTCGACGCGATCGCCGCGCTCGGCCTCGACCACGTCCGCGTCTTCCCGCTGTGGCCCTACTTCCAGCCCAACCGCACCCTGATCCGTCCCCACGCCGTCGAGCAGCTCGTGGTCCTCGCCGACGCCGCCGCGGAACGCGGCCTGGACGTCAACGTAGATGGGCTGCAAGGGCACTTGAGCAGCTTCGACTTCCTGCCCGCGTGGACGCGCACCTGGCACCGGCGCAACATCTTCACCGATCCGGACGTGGTCGAGGGCCAGGCAGCCTATCTGCGCACCCTGGCCGCCGCCCTCGCCGACCGGCCGAACTTCCTCGGCATGACCGTCGGCAACGAGGTCAACCAGTTCGCCGCCGGCCCCCATCCCGATCCCGACCGCGTCACGGTGGACGAGGCCGAGCGATGGATCGTACGGATGCTGGCCGCCTGCGCCGAGGGCGCCCCCGACCGGCTCCATCTGCACGCCTCCTACGACGCCGCCTGGTACCAGGACGACCAGCCCTTCACCCCCGGCCACTCCGCCCGGCTCGGCGACCTCACGGCCGTGCACTCCTGGGTGTTCAACGGCACCGCCCAGCGCCACGGCCGTACCTCCGTGCCGGCCGAGCACCACGCCGCCTATCTGGTGGAGCTGAGCAAGGCCTGGGCCGAGGAGCCGCACCGGCCCGTCTGGCTCCAGGAGGTCGGCGCGCCCGCGCCGCTCGTGCCCGCCGAGCACGCCGCCGCGTTCGCCGAGGCGACCATCGAGAACGCCCTGGACTGCCCGGACCTGTGGGGCATCACCTGGTGGTGCTCCTACGACGTCTCACGCGACCTCGCCGACTTCCCCGAACTCGAATACGGACTGGGCCTGTTCACCGACGACCGCGAGCCCAAGGACATCGCCCGCGTACTGGCCGAGGCGGCGCGCCGACCGCACCCGGCTCCCGCACCGCGCACCACGGCCCTCGTCGCACCCGGCGATCCGGGCCGCCGCTCCCGCTGTGCCCCCGGCGGGCCCGTCTTCGACGCCTTCTTCCGGCTCATCGCCGACGGCGCCCGCCCCACCACCGTCCTCGACACCCGCCGGGACGACAAGGACCACCTCGCCGCGCGCGGCATCACCGAGGTCGTCACTCCCGATCAGGTACTCCCCACCCCACACGGAGGCACCCGCTCGTGAACCCCAGCAGACGTACCGTCCTGATCGCCGGCGCCGCCGCCGGTCTGTTCCCGCTGCCCGCCTTCGCGGCCGCCCGTCCCAAAGCCGGGGCGACCCCGCCGTACGCGTCCTACTGGTACCCCGACTCGCTCCCCGCGGGCAGCCCGGCCCCCGGCGTCACCTGGCGCAGCCTGAAGGGCTGGCGTCCGGCCGACGACGCCGACCTCGCCTTCAACGCCGCGTCGGTGCCGCTCGCCGCCCGCTTCACCCCGACCCCGGCGAACACCACCGCCCGCTCCGGCCAGGCCCGCATCCAGGCCCTGGTCTCCTTCGGGCCGACGTCGAGCAACCCCTCCCAGGGCTCGGCCAGCGCCGACTACTACGCCCTCACCCACTGGGCCTACCTTGACGAGCTGGTCTTCTGGGGCGGCTCGGCCGGCGAGGGCCTGATCCTCGCGCCCAACGCGCCGATCGTGGACGCGGCCCACCGGCACGGCGTCCCGGTGCTCGGGAACATCTTCCTGCCGCCGGTGGCGTACGGCGGACAGCTCCAATGGACCCGGGACCTCGTACAGAAGGACGCCACCGGGCACTGTCCGCTCGCCGCGCAGCTCGTCGCGGTCGCGGCGGCCTACGGCTTCGACGGCTGGTTCGTGAACGCCGAGACGGGCGGCGGAAACACCGCGCTCGGCCGGGCCATGCTCGGTTTCGTCAAGGAGCTGAAGGGACTCGCGGCCGCACGCGGACAGCGGGTGACCTGGTACGACGCGATGACCGTGAACGGCACCGTCAGCTGGCAGGGCGCGCTGAACAGCCAGAACCAGGCCTTCTTCCAGGCCGCCGACGACATGTTCGTGGACTTCCGGTGGAGCGCGGCCACGCTCGCCTCCTCGGGTACGAAGGCGGAAGAACTGGGGCGCAGCCGCTACGAGTTGTGGGCCGGGATCGACGTCGAGTCGAACGGGTCCGACACATCGGCGGACTGGGACGCGATCGTGCCGACCGGCAGGCCGCACATCACCTCGATCGGCTTCTACCGGCCGGAGTGGACCCGCAACCACCTGCCCGGCGACCAGCGCGCCCCGGAGGACTTCCACGCCGCCGACGACCGGTTCTGGACCGGGCGGTCGCTGGACCCGTCCCGGCCGGACCCGAGCGATCCGTGGCGGGCACCGGCGGTGTCGGTCGCCGACCGGTCGACCGTGACCTCGCTGCCGTTCGCGACCGTGTTCAACACGGGGCACGGGCTGCGCTGGTACGAGGACGGGGCCGTCACCTCGGACGCCGCCTGGAACCACCTCGGGCTCCAGGACCGGCTGCCGGCGCGGCGGTGGGTGGTGCGCACGGCGGGGGAGCGGCCGGCGGTCTCCTTCGACTTCGCCGATGCCTGGCGGGGCGGGAGCAGTGTGCTGGTGGAGGGTGAACTCGATCAACCGGTCGTGGTGGATCTGTACGCGACCCGGCTGCCGGTCGGTGTGAACACCGTTGTCGAGCTCACGCATCGGACCGACGCCGGCGCCGTGAACGTCGAGCTGGCCGTGGCGACGGCCGAGCCGAGTGAGGCGGGGACGACCCCGCCGTACACCTATCTGGCTGTGAGCCCGGTCAACAGCAGCATGCGCGTGGACTCGGGAAACGGCTGGCAGACCGTGGCCTTGCCGCTCACCGGGTTTTCCGGCACCCTCCACGCCCTCGGCATCCGGCTCACCGCCGCCGAGGGCCCGGTGCGCTGGCGCCTCGGCGGCCTCGCCGTCCGGGACACCGGCACCGCCCCCGCGGCCCCCACGGGCGCCCGTGTCACCGCCGCGACCGGCGGCGACCTCCGGCTCGCCTGGAACGCCGCCCCCGGCGCCGTCCGCCACTACGAACTCCACCGCCTCCTGCCCGACGGCACCCGCCGTTTCCTCGGCGGCACCTGCCAGCGCGCCTACTTCCCCACCGGACTGCGACCCGAGCAGGGGGAGACCGCCGCACGATTCGAACTGCGTGCCGTGGGGGAGCTCTACAACGCCTCGACCCCCGTCACCGTCACCCACCCCTGGTAACCACCGCCATCACCCGGAACCCGCAGGGAGCACCCCGCATGCATGACGACCGCACTCTGGTGGAAGCCCGCCTCAGGCGCGTCCTCGACGAACGCATCCGCCCCGCCGTGTACCCCGAGTCCGTGCCGCTGCGGGTCGCGGTGTGGCACACGCCCGGCGAGCCCGTGCCCGTCGAGGAGGGACTCGCGGCCCAGGCCCAGCCGATCGAGGTCGGCGCACGCTGGGGTGCTCCCTGGGGCACCAGCTGGTTCCGGGTGACCGGGACCGTGCCCGAGGCGTGGGCCGGGAGGACCGTCGAGGCCCTGCTCGACCTGGGCTTCGACGAGAACATGCCCGGCTTCCAGTGCGAGGGCCTGGTCTACCGGCCCGACGGCACCCCGGTGAAGGGCCTCAACCCGCGCAACCAGTGGGTGCGCGTCGGCGCCCCGGTGGCGGGCGGCGAGGAGGTGGTTCTGCACATCGAGGCCGCCTCCAACCCCGTCATCCTCGACTACCACCCCTTCCGGCCGACCCGGCTCGGCGACAAGGACACCGCCGGGCACGAGCCGCAGTACACCCTCACCCGCATGGACCTCGCCGTCTTCGACGAGCCGGTGTGGCAGCTGGTCATGGACCTGGAGGTGCTGGGCGAGCTGATGGCCGAGCTGCCCGTGGACTCCGCGCGTCGGCACGACATCCTGCGCGCGGTCGAGCGGGCCCTGGACGCCGTCGACCTCCAGGACGTGAACGGCACCGCCGAGCGGGCCCGCGCCGAGCTCACCGGTGTGCTGGCGGCCCCGGCCGTACCGTCCGCGCACCGGATCAGCGCGGTCGGGCACGCGCACATCGACTCGGCCTGGCTGTGGCCGCTGCGCGAGACGGTACGCAAGGTGGCCCGTACGACCGCGAACATGACCGCGCTGATCGAGGACGAGCCGGAGTTCGTCTTCGCCATGTCCCAGGCCCAGCAGTGGGCCTGGGTGAAGGAGCACCGGCCCGAGGTGTGGGCGCGGGTGAAGAAGGCCGTGGCGGAGGGGCGGTTCGTGCCGGCCGGCGGGATGTGGGTGGAGTCGGACACCAACATGCCCGGTTCGGAGGCGATGGCCCGTCAGTTCGTGCACGGCAAGCGGTTCTTCCTCGACGAGTTCGGCATCGAGAACGAGGAGGCCTGGCTGCCCGACACCTTCGGGTTCGCCGCCGGACTCCCGCAGATCATCAAGGCGGCCGGGTCCAAGTGGCTGCTGACCCAGAAGATCTCCTGGTCCCAGACGAACAAGTTCCCGCACCACACCTTCCAGTGGGAGGGCATCGACGGCACCCGGATCTTCACCCACTTCCCGCCCGTCGACACCTACAACTGCTCCATGAAGGGCAGCGAGATCGCCCATGCCGCCCGGAACTTCAAGGACAAGGGCCGGGCCCGGCACTCCCTCGCGCCCACCGGCTGGGGCGACGGAGGCGGCGGCACCACCCGCGAGATGGTCGCCAAGGCGGCCCGGCTGCGCGACCTCGAAGGCTCGGCCACCGTCGTCTGGGAGACACCCCGCGCCTTCTTCGAGAAGGCCGAGGCCGAGTACCCCGAACCGCCCGTCTGGGTCGGCGAGCTGTACCTGGAACTGCACCGCGCCACCCTCACCAGCCAGGCGAGGACCAAGCAGGGCAACCGGCGCAGCGAGCACCTGCTGCGGGAGGCCGAGCTGTGGGCGGCCACCGCGGCCGTACGCAGCGGATTCGCCTACCCCTACGAGGAGTTGGACCGGATCTGGAAGACGGTGCTGCTGCACCAGTTCCACGACATCCTGCCCGGCTCGTCCATCGCCTGGGTGCACCGGGAGGCCCGGGCGACGTACGAGCGGATCGCCGGGGAGCTGGAGGGGATCATCGGGGCGGCGCAGCGGGCCCTGGCGGGGGAGGGGACCCGGCACCTGGTCTTCAACCCGGCACCGCACAGCCGTCACGGCGTTCCCGCCGGAGGAGCCGGGGCGCCGCGGTCGGCGCAGGGAACGCAGGTGTCACCCCGCCCCGCGGGCGGTCACGTCCTGGACAACGGCCTGCTCCGCATCGGGATCGATGCCCAAGGCCTCGTCGTCTCCGCGTACGACCTCGATGCCGACCGCGAGACCATCGCCCCCGGCCGGGCCGCCAACCTGTTGCAACTCCACCCGGACTTCCCGAACATGTGGGACGCCTGGGACGTCGACTCCTTCTACCGCAACACCGTCACCGACCTCACGGACGCAGAGTCGGTGGAGGCCGGCGGGGACGGCGCTTCGGTGCGGATCGTACGGAGCTTCGGCGCCTCCCGGGTCACCCAGGTGCTGACGCTGCCGCCCGGCGAGCGGAGGCTGCTCATCGACACCGAGGTCGACTGGCACGAGACGGAGAAGTTCCTCAAGCTGGCCTTCCCGCTCGACCTGCACGCCGAACGGTACGCGTCCGAGACCCAGTTCGGGCATGTCTTCCGCCCCACGCACACCAACACCTCCTGGGAGGCCGCCAAGTTCGAGGCGTGCAATCATCGCTTCGTCCATCTGGAGGAGCCCGGCTGGGGCGTGGCGGTCGTCAACGACTCGACGTACGGACACGACGTGACCCGCGCGGTGCGCACCGGCGCCGACCGCGGTTCGACGACCACGGTGCGCGTCTCCCTCCTGCGCGCCCCGCGCTTCCCCGACCCCGAGACCGACCAGGGCGTCCACCGCTTCCGGCACGCCCTGATCCCGGGCGCCTCGATCGCCGACGCGGTCCGCGAGGGCTGGCGGATCAACCTGCCGGAACGGCACCTGACCGGGGCCCACGAGGTCGCGCCGCTGGTCACGGTGGACAACGACGCGGTCGTGATCACCGCGGTCAAACTCGCCGACGACGGCAGCGGTGACGTCGTGGTCCGCTTCCACGAGGCCCACGGCGGCCGGGCCCGGGCGACGCTCACGGCGGGCTTCGAGATCGCGGACGTCACGGCGACGGACCTGCTGGAACGGCCGGGCGGCGACATCGAGCCGCCGATGCGCGACGGTGAGCGGATCACCGTACGGCTGAGGCCGTTCGAGCTGGTGACCTTGCGGCTGCGGCGTTGATCCGGGGACGGGTGCCGCCCGCGTCAGTCCCCCGGGGCTGACGCGGGCGCCACCGGCTCGCCGGACGGATGCTCGTAGCGCAGCGGTGGTCTCCCTGGCAGCCCCTGCCGCCACAGCATTCCGAGCGACTCGTTCGCCCGCTGCTCCTGCTCCCGGTCGGTGGGAAGCGGCAGGTGCAGCGCGCCGAGCAGATCGAAGCGGTGCAGGTCGAAGGCCGCCTCGACATACTGGCCGTAGCCGACGGCCGCGTGGACGGCGGCGAGGTAGGCAAGCCGGGAGACGAGCGCGAGCAGCACGGCGAGCAGCAGCCGCCAGCCGGACCGCCACAGCAGCCAGACCGTCGCCGGAACGCACAGCGCGGCGGTGACGCTCAGCCGTGCCGCCGCGTCCATCGCATCCCGCTGCTCGCCGACCGTCGTGGCGAGCTGCCCGGGTGCGCTCGTCCCGCAGGACCTCCGAGCGCTGTGCGGTGGTGCCGGCGTGGGCGAACAGCAGCAGACGGTCGAGCAAGTCCTGTTCGGCCGAAGGAAGCTCGGTCCAGGAGGGCGGCTCGAAGAGCAGCTCTTCGAGCCTTTTCCGTAAGCACGTGCCAGTCACGTCACATCATGTGACAAGGGCCGGGCGGGGGCGGCCGAAAGGACCGACGGAAGAAGGGACTACTCCCCGTCCTGCCCCCCGAGCTGTGCCCGCAGCCACTCCTCGACCTCGCCGACATGGGCCGCGGCAGCGGCTCTCGCCGCCTCCGGGTCGCGGGCGGTGAGGGCGCGGTGGATGGCGGCGTGTTCGCGGCGGGTGCGGGCGAAGGCGCCCTCCTCCTGGTAGCCGCGCCAGACGCGGGCGCGGAAGGTGCGGGAGGACAGGCCCTCCAGGATGGCGGCCATGGTCTCGTTCCCGGCGGCCGCGGCGATCTCGCGGTGGAAGGCGAGGTCGTGGGCGAGGATCTCCTCGGGGTCGTCGGTGGCGTTCATCGCCGCCAAGTGCTTTCCGACTGCGGCCAGTTGGTCGTCCGTGATGCGTGCCGCGGCCAGCGCGGTCGCCGTCGACTCCAGGATCCGGCGGACTTCGAGGAGTTCCACCAGGCGCGGGCCCCGGGACAGGTCCGCGACCACCCCGAAGGTCTCCAGCAGGTCGCCGGCCTCCAGCGCGGTGACGTAGATCCCGGAACCGTGCCGGGCCTCCAGGACGCCCATCACGGTCAGGGCGCGGATCGCCTCCCGCATCGAACTGCGGGAGATGCCCAGCCGGGCCGCAAGATCCCGCTCGGTGGGCAGCCGCTGGCCGGGCTCCAGCCGGCCCTCGGCGATCATCGCCTTGATCTCCTCGATGGCGCGCTGGGTCACCGTGCCCTTCTGCGGCACCTCTTCCTCGTCCACGCCGCTCCTCCTTCCCCCCGGTGCGCCGCAGTCTAACCAGCCGAGTGGTCCGACCACTACGCCCTGAATCCGTGAATTTTCCGTGCACGAGGGTGTTGACTCGGCTTATTGGTCTGATAAGTATGCGGCGTCTGCTCGAACACCCTCGACGAGGAGCCGCGAGATGCCCGCCAGCACTGTCAGGAAGCGCAGCAGGTCCCGGATCATCGGCGCGGTGGCTCTGGCCGCCGGTGCCTCACTCATGCTCGCCGCCTGCGGCAGCACCAAGGACACCGCGAGCGCGGGCAGCGGCGGCACCGGCAAGGTCGGCGTGATCCTGCCGCTGCTCACCTCGCCGTTCTGGCAGTCGTACAACGACTACGTGCCCAAGATGGCCAAGTCCGAGGGCGTCCAGGTGCTGAAGACGGTCAACTCCAACAGTGACCCCTCGCAGCAGATCACCGACATCGACAACGAACTCACCCAGGGCGTCAAGGGACTGGTGGTCGCCCCGCTGGACAGCGCCGCCATCCAGGCCGGACTCGACCAGGCCGAGCGCAAGGGCGTGCCCGTGGTCGCCGTGGACGTCGCGCCCGACAAGGGCAAGGTCGCCATGGTGGTGCGCGCCGACAACGTGGCCTACGGCGAGAAGGCCTGCGACTACCTCGGACAGCACGTGAGCAGCGGCAAGGTCGTGCAGATCATGGGCGACCTGGCCTCGGTCAACGGCCGCGACCGCTCAGCGGCGTTCCGGTCCTGCGTGAAGAAGAAGTACCCGAAGCTCACTGTGCTGGAGATCCCCGCCAAGTGGGAGTCCGACACCGCCGCCGCCAAGCTGGACACGCTGCTGGGCGCCAACCCGGACATCAAGGGCATCTACCTGCAGGCGGGGGGTGTCTACCTCGCGCCGACCCTGCAGACCCTGAAGTCCAAGGGCATGCTGAAACCGGCCGGGCAGCAGGGCCACATCGCGATCGTCTCCAACGACGGCATCCCCCAGGAGTACGACGCCATCCGCAAGGGCCAGATCGACGCCACGGTCTCCCAGCCCGCCGACGCCTACGCCAAGTACGGCCTGTACTACATCAAGGCGGCGATGGCCGGGAAGACGTTCAAGCCCGGGCCCACCGACCACGGCTCCATGATCGTCGAACTGCCCAGCGGGATCCTGGAGGACCAGCTGCCCGCACCGCTGGTCACCAAGGCCAACGTCGACGACCCCAAGCTGTGGGGCAACACGGTCAAATGAGCACACCGCTTGTTGAAGCCGAGGGGATCGTCAAACGGTACGGCCCCACCCTCGCCCTCGCCGACGGCCGGCTCACCGTCCTGCCCGGCGAGTCCCACGCCCTGGTCGGCCGCAACGGCGCCGGCA
The DNA here is from genome assembly GCF_053593835.1 of Streptomyces sp. NPDC002076. Taxonomy (NCBI): domain Bacteria; kingdom Bacillati; phylum Actinomycetota; class Actinomycetes; order Kitasatosporales; family Streptomycetaceae; genus Streptomyces; species Streptomyces sp. NPDC002076. Next base: position 268,390 of record NZ_JBSFDI010000010.1, on the reverse strand, counting down.
AGTCCACCCTGGTCAACGTCCTCACCGGCCTCCAGGCCCCGGACGCGGGCACCGTCCGCTTCGACGGCGAGCCCGCGCCCCCGCTCGCCGACCGGGACGCCTGGCGCCGCAAGGTCGCCTGCGTCTACCAGAAGCCCACGGTCGTCCCGGAGCTGACGGTCGCCGAGAACCTGTTCCTCAACCGGCAGCCGACCGGCCGCGGTGTCATCAGCTGGCGCCGGCTGCGCCGGCAGGCCGCCGAACTCCTCGACACCTGGGACGTGCGCGTCGACCCCGAGGCGCGCACCGCCGACCTCAGGGTCGAGGACCGCCAAATGATGGAGATCGCCCGGGCGTTGAGCTTCGGCGCCCGGTTCATCGTGCTGGACGAACCCACCGCCCAGCTCGACAACCGCGAGATCGAGCGGCTCTTCACCCGCATGCGCTCCCTGCAGGACTCCGGCGTCACCTTCCTGTTCATCTCGCACCACCTCCAGGAGGTGTACGAGGTCTGCCAGACGGTCACCGTGCTGCGTGACGCCCGCTGGATCACCACCGCACGCGTCGCCGACCTGCCCAAGGCGGCGCTGGTGGAGGCCATGGCGGGGGAGTCGGTCGCCGAACGGGCCGTACCGGGCAGGGGAGTGGAGGACGGCGCTCCCGTCCTGCTGGAGGCACAAGGGCTCACCTCACCGGCGTACGAGAACGTCGACCTCACCGTCCGCCGCGGCGAGGTCGTCGGACTCGCCGGCTCCAGCGGCAGCGGCAAGACGGAACTCGCCGAGTCCTTCGCCGGACTGCACACGCCGACCGGCGGCGCCGCCGAACTCGACGGCGAGCGGCTGCCGTTCGGGGACGTACGCGCCGCCCTGCGGGCCGGGGTCGGCTGTGTGCCGCGCGACCGGCACGAGCAGGGACTGGTGTCCGGCCTGAGCATCGGCGACAACGCCACGCTGAGCGTGCTGGACCGGCTGGGCCGGGCCGGATTCGTCGCCACCGACGCACGGCGCCGTTTCGCGGCCGAACTGATCGACCGCCTCGACATCCACGCCGAGGGACCCGACCAGCCGGTGTCCGACCTGTCCGGCGGCAACGCCCAGAAGGTCGTCATGGCCCGGGCCCTCGCCTCCGACCCGCGCCTGCTGGTGCTGATCAACCCCACCGCCGGCGTCGACGTGAAGTCCAAGGAGTCGCTGCTCGCCCGCATGGACAGCGCACGCGAGGACGGCACCGCGGTCCTCGTCGTCTCCGACGAACTCGACGACCTGCGCCGCTGCGACCGCGTCCTCGTCCTCTTCCACGGCCGTGTCGTCGCCGAGCACCCGGCCGGCTGGCGCGACCACGAGCTGATCGCCTCCATCGAAGGAGTTGACCATGGCTGACACCCGGGCCGCCCCACCGCTCGCGCCCCCGAAGTCCCCGGACGCCCGGTCGGCCAGGACCGTCCTGCTCCGCCGGGCCCGCGAACTCGCCCTCGTCCCCGCCCTGTTGCTGCTCATGGTGCTCGGCGCGATGGTCAACGACTCGTTCCTGACCGAGCGGAACCTGATCTCGATCCTCGGTGCCTCCGCCGCGCTCGCGATGGTCGTGCTCGCCGAGTCGCTCGTGCTGATCACCGGCAAGTTCGACCTGTCCCTGGAGTCGGTGGTCGGCATCGCGCCGGCCGTCGGGGCCCTGCTGGTGCTGCCCGCGAGCCAGTCCGGCTGGGGCACGGAATTCCCGGCCGGGCTCGCCCTGCTCGCGATCCCCGTGGTCGGTGCGGTGATCGGCGCCTTCAACGGCGTCCTCGTCGTGAAGTTCCGGCTCAACGCGTTCATCGTCACGCTCGCGATGCTCATCGTGCTGCGCGGACTGCTGGTCGGCGCCACCAAGGGCAAGACCCTGTTCGGCATGCCCGACAGCTTCTACTCCCTGGCCACCACCACCTTCCTCAACGTGCCGCTGTCGGTGTGGCTCGCCGCGGTCGCCTTCGCTGTCGCCGGGTTCGTGCTGAAGTACCACCGCGCCGGTCGCGCCCTGTACGCGATCGGCGGCAACGCGGACGCCGCCCGCGCGGCCGGTGTGCGCGTGGACCGGGTCATGCTCGGGGTGTACGTCGTCGCGGGCGTGCTCGCCTCGCTCGGTGGGCTGCTGCAGACGGGGTACGTCGGCGCGATCAGCGCCAACCAGGGCCAGAACATGATCTTCACGGTGTTCGCGGCCGCGGTGATCGGCGGCATCAGCCTGGACGGCGGCAAGGGCACCATGTTCGGCGCCCTGACCGGCGTCCTCCTCCTCGGCGTCGTACAGAACCTGCTCACCCTCGCCCAGGTCCCGTCGTTCTGGATCCAGGCCATCTACGGCGGGATCATCCTCGTCGCCCTCGTGATCGCGCGTGTGACGACGGGCCGGGCCCAGGACTGATCCAGCCGTCAAGTGTCCGACGACCGAAAGGACTTCAGTGTCCCAGGCCCCCGCCCGCGTCATCGCGGTCGACACCCACGACATCCGTTTCCCCACCTCGCGCGAGCTCGACGGCTCCGACGCGATGAACCCGGATCCCGACTACTCGGCGGCCTATGTCGTGCTGCGTACCGACGCCGCCGACGGGCACGAGGGGCAGGGGTTCGTCTTCACCATCGGGCGGGGCAACGACGTCCAGGTCGCCGCGATCGACGCGCTGCGGGACCATGTGCTCGGCCGTGACGTGGCCGAGCTGTGCGGCGACCCGGGCTCGCTCTTCCGGGACCTGATCGGCGACAGCCAGCTGCGCTGGCTCGGCCCCGAGAAGGGGGTGATGCACATGGCGGTCGGGGCCGTCGTCAACGCCGTCTGGGACCTCGCCGCCCGCAGGGCCGGCAAGCCGCTGTGGCAACTGCTCGTCGACGCCGAACCCGAGTGGCTGGTCGGGCAGATCGACTTCCGGTACATCGCGGACGCGCTCACCCCCGCCGAGGCCCTCGACCTTCTGAGGCGGGGCAGGGAGGGAGCGGGGGAGCGCCGGGCACGGCTGCTGGAGCGCGGCTACCCCGCCTACACCACCTCCCCGGGCTGGCTCGGCTACGACGACGACAAGCTCGGCCGGCTCGCCGCGCAGGCCGTCGCCGACGGCTTCACACAGATCAAGCTCAAGGTCGGCGCCGACCTCGACGACGACATCCGGCGCTGCCGGGTCGCCCGCGCGGTCGTCGGACCGGCCATCCGGCTCGCCGTCGACGCCAACCAGCGCTGGAACGTGGACGAGGCGATCCGCTGGACCAAGGCGCTCGCCGAGTTCGACCCGTACTGGATCGAGGAGCCCACCAGCCCCGACGACGTCCTCGGCCACGCCGCGATCCGCCGGGCGGTGGCCCCGGTGAAGGTCGCCACCGGCGAGCACGTGCACAACCGGATCATGTTCAAGCAGCTCCTCCAGGCGGGCGCCCTCGACATCGTCCAGATCGACGCGGCCCGCGTCGCGGGCGTCAACGAGAACCTCGCCGTCCTGCTGCTCGCCGCCAAGTTCGGCGTCCCGGTCTGCCCGCACGCGGGCGGCGTCGGCCTGTGCGAACTCGTCCAGCACCTCTCGATGTTCGACTACCTGGCCCTCTCCGGCACCACCGAGGACCGGGTCATCGAGTACGTCGACCACCTCCACGAACACTTCGTCACCCCCGTCGTCATCCGCGACGGCCACTACACCGCACCCACCGCGCCCGGCTTCTCCGCCGCCCTGCACCCGGAGTCCATCGCGCGGTACACCTTCCCCGGTGGCATCTACTGGGCCGCCGACCCCGAGACCCAGAAGGGAGCGGCCGCATGAGCGACTTCGAGGGCCTGAAGGCCCTGGTCACCGGTGGCGCCTCCGGCATCGGCCGGGCCACCGCCGACCTCCTCGCCGCCCGTGGCGCCCGGGTCGCCGTCCTCGACCGGGACCCGGCGGACGTCGACAAGCCGCTCCTCGCCTACCGCGCCGACGTCACCGACGACGCCTCCGTCCGCACGGCCGTCGAGCGGGCCGCCGAGGACCTCGGCGGGCTTGACGTCCTGGTCAACAACGCCGGGATCGGCGCCCAGGGCACGGTCGAGGACAACGACGACGCCGAGTGGCAACGCGTCTTCGACGTCAACGTCCTCGGCATGGTCCGCACCGCCCGCGCCGCCCTCCCGCACCTGCGCCGCTCGGACCGCGCCGCGATCGTCAACACCTGCTCCATCGCCGCCACCGCCGGACTGCCCCAGCGCGCTCTGTACAGCGCCACCAAGGGGGCCGTGTACTCCCTGACCCTCGCCATGGCCGCCGACCACGTCCGCGAGGGCATCCGGGTCAACTGCGTCAACCCCGGTACGGCCGACACCCCGTGGATCGGCCGGCTGCTGGACGCCGCCCCCGACCCGGCCGCCGAACGCGCCGCCCTGGAGGCCCGCCAGCCCACCGGTCGGCTGGTCTCCGCCGCCGAAGTCGCGGGCGCCATCGCCTACTTGGCCAGTCCGCTGTCCGGCGCCACCACCGGCACCGCCCTCGCCGTCGACGGCGGCATGCAGGGTCTCAGGCTGCGCCCGGTGGGCCGGTGACGAGGCTCGGCCGCAGCCGCGTCGAGGTCACCCCGCTCGGCTTCGGCGCCGCGACGCTCGGCAACCTCTACCGCCCGGTGGACGACGAGCAGGCGCGGGAGGCCGTACGGGCCGCCTGGCAGCGCGGCATCCGGTACTTCGACACCGCGCCGCACTACGGCCTCGGCCTGTCCGAACGCCGGCTCGGCGCCGTCCTGCGCGCCTACGACCGTGCGCACTTCACCGTCTCCACCAAGGTCGGCCGCCGCCTCGAACCCATCGACGGTACCGGCGACGACCTGGCCCACGGCTTCGCCGTACCCGCCACCCACCGCCGGGTGTGGGACTTCAGCGCCGACGGCGTCCGCCGCACTCTGGAGGCGAGCCTGGAGCGCCTCGGCCTGGACCGCGTCGACGTCGTCTATCTGCACGACCCCGACGACCACGCCGAGCAGGCCTTCCACGAGGGCTACCCGGCCCTGGAGAAGCTGCGCTCCGAGGGCGTCGTCGGCGCGATCGGCGCCGGTATGAACCAGTCCGCGATGCTCACCCGGTTCGTCCGCGACACCGACGTGGACGTGGTCCTGTGTGCCGGCCGCTACACCCTGCTCGACCAGAGCGCCGGCGCCGAACTGCTGCCCGCGGCGGCCGAGCACGGTGTGTCGGTCGTCCTCGGCGGCGTGTTCAACTCGGGTCTGCTGGCCGACCCGACGCCCGAGTCGACGTACGACTACAGCCGTGTGCCACCGGAGTTGCTGGACCGGGTCCTGCGCATGAAGGCGGTCGCGGAGCGGCACGGCACCACCCTGCGCGCCGCCGCGCTGGCCTTCGCCCTCGCCCACCCGGCCGTCGCCAGTGTCCTGCCCGGGCCCCGCTCGGCGTCCGAAGTCCATGACTGCGCCGACCAGTTCGCCTCCGTGGTTCCGGCGGAGTTCTGGCAGGAGCTGCGGGAGTCCGGTCTGCTGCCCCGAGAGGAAGGCCCGTCATGAGAGTGGCCCTGCACACCGAGGTCCGCGCCGACCGGATCGCCGAGTACGAGGCGGCCCACCGGGAGGTCCCGGAGGAACTGACCCGGGCCATCCGCGCCGCCGGTGCCACCTCCTGGACCATCTGGCGGTGGGGGTCCCCCCGCGCGAGCGAAGCCGAGCGTGGGGGAGGCACCGACCTGTTCCACCTGCTGGAGTGCGCGGACTACACCCGCCTGCTCGCCGAACTGGAGCAGCTGCCGGTCAATGTGGCCTGGCAGGCCCGCATGGCCGAGCTGCTCGACGTGGTGCACGACTACTCCCGCGAGGGTGCCGACGCCGGGCTGCCCGTCGTCCGGGAGCTGCCATGACCGTCGACGCCCACCACCACGTCTGGGACCTGTCCGTCCGCGACCAGGACTGGATCCCCGAAGGCAGCCCGCTCAGGCGTGACTTCACCCTGGCCGACCTCGAACCCGAGGCGAGGGCGGCCGGAGTCACCCGCACCGTCCTCGTCCAGACGGTCACCGTCGCGCAGGAGACGCCCGAGTTCCTGGCCCTGGCGGCCGAGCACGACCTGATCGCGGGCGTCGTGGGCTGGACCGACCTCACCCGTCCCGACATCGCGGAGGAACTGTCCCGGCTGCGCGAACTCCCCGGCGGTTGCTTCCTGAAGGGCGTCCGGCACCAGGTCCAGGGTGAGCCGGACCCGCAGTGGCTGCTGCGGAAGGACGTACGGCGCGGACTCGCGGCCGTGGCCGGGGCGGGCCTCGTCTACGACCTGGTCGTGCTGCCCCACCAGCTTCCGGCCTGCGCCGAGGCCGCCGCGAACCTGCCCCAACTCACCTTCGTACTCGACCACTTGGGCAAACCGCCGATCGCAACCGGAGAACGCGAGCCCTGGGCCTCCGCGCTGCGTGCGCTCGCCGCCCTCCCCAACACGGTCGCCAAACTCTCCGGCCTGGTCACCGAGGCCGACCCCGGCTCCTGGACGACGGCCGACCTGCGGCCGTACACGGACGTGGCCCTGGAGGCCTTCGGCCCCGGCCGGCTGATGTTCGGCTCCGACTGGCCGGTGTGCACGACGGCGGCCTCCTACACCGACGTGCACACCGTCATCACCGAGTTGACCGCAGACCTCGACGAGGCCGGCCGCCGGGCCCTCTTCGAGGGCACCGCCACAGCCGTCTACGGCCTGTGACCCACGGCGTGGCCGGCGTGCACCTCCCCACCCCGTATCGCACAATGCCGACATGACTGATCATCATCAGCCGCGCACTCCCTCCGCTCCGTTGCTGCGGGCTCCCGGGCACGGAGAACTCATCGACGTCGCCGGCGTCGCCCACTTCTTCCGGCTCACCGGAGAGCACACGGACGGGCGTTTCACCTTCGAGGAGTTCAGCCTCGCCCCCGGCACCATCGGGGCCAGGCCGCATGTGCACGACGGACACGACGAGTACTTCTACGTCCTCGAGGGGGAGCTGACGCTCCACACCGGCGACGGCGAGGTGACGGCCGGCCCCGGACACCTGCTCGCCGCCCCCCGTGGCACCCCGCACGGTTTCCGCAACGGCGGCCAGGTCCTGGCACGCGCGCTGTGCCTCTACACCCCGGCCGGCTACGAGAACTACTTCCGCGATGTGCACGCAGCCGTGAGCGCCGGGGCCGAGGCGACCGACGAGCTGCTGGCCGAGTTCCGCAGCCGTTACCGGACCTGGTCGTACCAGGTGCCCTCGGACAGTCGACAGGAGCCGTAGGCCGGCCCGCAGGCCGATCCCGTGGGCCGATGCCGCATGTCGGCCCGTGGGCCGGTGTCGCAGGCCGGAGGGGCCGGCCGCTCACGACCGCCCGGACACCGCCGCCAGCCGGGTCGGTGGCATGTACTCCCGGACGTACGTCCGCTCCCAGCACGCCCCGCTGTCCCGCAGCTCCCGCCAGGTGGTGTAGCGGTAACGGAAGAGGCGGGCGCGGACATACCTGGGCGGGGTGTCCGGTGGGAAGGGGGAGCGGCGCAGCAGGCGCAGGGTGTCGCGGTCGTTCTCCAGCAGGCGTTCCACCAGACCGCCGAACCATTCCCCCGCATAGCCCGGGGACAGCGCCGCGAACCACATCAACCAGTCCAGGCGCAGATGGTAGGGGGCGAACTGGCGCGGCCAGTGCCGGGTGTCACCGGGCTTGCCGCGGAACTCGTACTCGCGCCAGTCCGAGTCCTCGCGCGGCACGTCGTCCAGCGTGCCCTCGACCACCACCTCGTAGCGGACCCGGCTGATGCTGCCGAACGCGCCGTAGGTGTTCACCAGGTGCAGCGGGTCGAAGGAGCGGTTCATGATCTGCCGGCGGGAGATCATGTTGGCCACCGGGTGGTAGCTCAGGAAGAGCAGCAGCGCGGCCACCGCGAGCACCAGGACCTCGTACCACAGCGGCGCCGCCGGCACGGACGGCGCGGACCCGGGAATCCGCAGCGCGGACAGAGCCAGCACGATGGTGATCCAGTTCAGCCAGGAGAAGTTGCCGGACAGCACCAGCCACAGCTGGGTGACGATCATCAGGGCGGCGGCGGCCGAGGCGATCGGCTGCGGGGTGAACAGCAGCACCGGCACGACCAGTTGGGTGACATGGTTGGCGGCCACCTCCACCCGGTGCAGCGGCTTCGGCAGATGGTGGAAGAACCAGCTCAGCGGGCCCGGCATGGGCTGAGTCTCGTGGTGGTAGTCGAGGCAGGTCAGCTTCCGCCAGCACGCGTCGCCCCGCATCTTGATCAGCCCGGCGCCGAACTCCACCCGGAACAGGATCCAGCGCAGCAGGAACAGCACGACGATGGGCGGCGCCACCTTCTCGTTGCCGAGGAACGCGGCCAGGAAGCCCGTCTCCAGCAGCAGCGACTCCCAGCCGAACGCGTACCACGTCTGGCCCACGTTGACGACCGACAGATACAGCGCCCACGGCACCAGCCACAGCAGGATCCCGGCCCACAGCGGCAGCAGGGAGTCCGCGCCGGCGAGCAGCGCCGCCGACACCGCGCAGCCGGCCCACGCGCAGCCCGCGAAGAAGCGGTCGGAGTAGTGCAGATGGAACAGGCTCGGCGCCCGTTTGAAGGGGACCAGTGCCACGAACCGGGGGATCGGCAGCATGCCGCGCTCGCCCAGCAGCGCCCGGAACTGCATTGCCGCCGTCAGGAACGCCACCAGGTACACGGCGGCCAGAGCCCGCTGGAAGACCAGCCGGGTCAGCCAGTAGTCGGGAGCGGTGAACCAGTTCACGGCTGTGCGCGCCCTTCGTCGCGGCTAAACCGCCGGTGTCGTCCTCATCATCGCCTCCCTCGAGTTGCCAGCCAAACGGGCACGATGCAAACAATAGGGGGAAATCACCCAAAGTGATGGGGAGTGTACGGTGCGGATACACACCGGATCCATCGTCACGGCCTGCGCGCTCTCGGTGGCGCTGCTCGTCGCCGGCTGCGGCCGCCCCGGGGTCAAGGAAGCCCGGATGGGCGAGGAGGTCTATCTCCTGTCCGCCGCGGCCCAAGGGCCAGACCCCTTCACCGCTTCCACGGTCACCGTGCCGGTGAGAGCCGGCACGGGGAGCGTCGATCCCACCGCGCCGCCCCGTCGGGGCACGCCCGACCCCAGCGCCACACGGCCGCCCGTCGCCGGGTCCTCGCCGCCGGCGGTGCCCGCCGGGCTGGTCGCCGTACATCCGCGCGCCCTGCGCATCCTGTCCGGCGCGACGCCCGGCCTGTACGGCGGCACCGCACGCGTCGCCGGCTGTGACGTCGGACGGCAGGCCGGGTATCTGACCGCGGACCGCGCCAAGGGTGACGCGTTCGCCCGCGCGGCCGGTGTCTCCGCGAGCGGCCTGCGCGGCTTTCTGCGCGGCCTGACCCCCGTCGTGCTGCGCGCCGACACCCGGGTCACCGACCACGGCTACCGGGACGGGCAGGCGGTCGCCCACCAGGCCGTCCTCCAGGCCGGCACCGCGGTCCTGATCGACAACCGCGGACTGCCACGGGTGCGCTGTGCCTGCGGCAACCCGCTGGGGCCGCCGACGCCGACCCGCGTCCGCTTCGGCGCCCGTGGCGGTGCCTGGCCCGGCTACCGTCCGGGGCAGGTGATCGCGGTGACCCCGGCACCCCGGGCGGTCACCAGCATCACGATCGTCAACACCGAGACGCGCACCTGGATCGAACGCCGGCTCGGTCACGACGTACGCGACGACCAGGTCGTCCCCGCGCCCGCCTGGGCCACCGCCGCACCCGGCGGCGACCCCGACCCACCGGGCGCCGCCACCCCGGGCACCGCACCGCCGTACCCCACCCAGCCCGGTCCGCGGCAGAGCCGGCCGGAGACCTCTCCGGGCGCGACCGGCAAGGAGCCGCCCGTGGCCGCCACCCCGAGGGCGCCGGACATGCCCGCCGGGCGGAGCACCCCGGCGCCGGACCCGGCCGCACCACGGATCCGGCCGTCCGTCGGTCCCATTCCGCAGGCCTCCGGCACCCCGGACCCGCCCTACGCGATCGGACCGCCGGACGAGATCGGCCCGCCGGACGAGAACGGCCCATCCGGCCTGCCGGACGTTCCCGGCCTGCCCGACCCCCTCGGACCGATCCCGGCCGCCACGGCGGACGTCGGGTCGAGCCCGGTCCCCGACGCCACGGACGGCGATGCCGCGGACGGCGCCGCCGCCGCGGACCTCTCCGGTGGCTGAGAGCGTCCGGAGCCGGACGCTCCCGCCGGGGAGCCGACCAGGGCAAGAGGTCGAAGAATCGGATAAATCCTGGCAAGGTGGGCGCATGGCAGTTCGGGGAGCGAGTGCCGTGTCACTCCCGGAGGACTGGCCCGCCCACCCGGATCCGATCCTGGCGCTCAACCGCATGGGCACCTTCGACTGGGACCTGGACACGGGTCTGTTCCACATGGACGCCCAGGCACACGAGGTGCTCGACCTGCCGCCCGAGGAGTACGACGGACGGCTCGACTCGCTGGCCCTCAGGGTCCCGCGATCGGAGACGGCCCGGCTGGACGAGCTGGTGGCCCGGGCCATCAAGGACGGCAGCGAGAACTACGGGGCCTACTTCCGCATCCGCTGCCGCGACGGCACCCAGCGCTGGACCCACACCCAGGGCTACATCCGCCGGGACGCCACCGGCCGCCCGCGCCGGGTCGTCGGCATCGTCCGCGACGCCACCGAGGAACTCGCCGAGAGCGAGGTGCGCAGCCTGCGGGCCGCCCAGGACGAGGCGTTCCGCCAGCAGACCAACGTCGTGCAGGCCGTTGCCGCCTCCCTCGCCCACGCCCGCAGCGTCCAGGACGTCATCGACGCCCTCAAGGACACCCGTGGCATCCGCCATCTCGGCGCGGCCAGCCTGGTGATGGGGCTGGTGGAGGCCGGCCGCATCCGCCTGGTGGCCGAGGGACCCATCGACGCCTCGGTCCCCGGCACCCAGGTCACCCGGATCGACGAGCCGTACCCGATGAGCGAGGTCGTGCGCACCCTCGCGCCCCGGTTCATCGAGTCCCCGCAGGAGTTCGCCGAGCACTATCCCATCCTCTGGCCGCACCTCACCGACCTGCACGTCACCTCCGCGGCCTATCTGCCGCTGATCGCCGAGGCCCGCCCGATCGGCGCGATGGGACTGCTCTACAGCGACCGGTGCGGCTTCTCCACCGAGGAGCGCGCCGTCCTGGTCGCGCTCGGCAGCAGCATCGCGCAGAGCCTGCAACGGGCCATGCTCTACGAGCAGGACAAGGACCTCGCCCAGGGCCTGCAGCAGGCCATGCTGCCCCGCACCATCCCCAGCGTCCGCGGCGCCGACATCGCCGTCCGCTACCGGTCGGCCGCCCTCGGCCGGAACATCGGCGGCGACTGGTACGACCTGATCCCGCTGCCCGGCGGCCGGGTCGGGGCGGTCATCGGCGACGTCCAGGGCCACGACACCCACGCGGCGGCCGTCATGGGCCAGCTGCGGATCGTGCTGCGCGCCTACGCCGCCGAGGGACACACCCCGGCCGCCGTGATGGCCCGTGCCTCCGTCTTCCTGCACGAACTCGACACCGACCGCTTCGCCACCTGCCTGTACGCCGATGCCGACCTGTCCACCGGAGTCGTGCAGGCGGTCCGGGCCGGGCACATCGACCCGCTGATCCGGCACGGCGACGGCAGCTGCCGCCGGGCGCCGGTCGAGGGCGGGCTGCCGCTCGGGCTGTCCGCCGAGTTCGGCCGGCTGGAATACCCCGTCTCCACCCTCGAACTCGACCCCGGCCACACCCTGCTGCTGTGCACCGACGGGCTCGTCGAACAGCCCGGCGCCGACCTCGACGACGGCATGCGCCGCCTCTCGGCGCTCGTCGCGGACGGCCCCGAGGACGTGGGCTCGCTCGCCGACCGGCTGATCCAGATGGCCGAGGAGCGGGGCGGCGAGGACGACGTGGCGCTGCTCCTGCTGCGCCGGCGCACCCCGGAGGCCCCGCCCGCCGGCGGCCGGCTCCAGCAGCACGTGGCACCCGGCGACCCGGACGCCCTCAGCCAGGCCCGGCACCTGATCCGCGCCGCGGTCCGCTCCTGGGGCCACCGCGACCGCGCCGACGAGATCGAGCTGGTCGCCGACGAGCTGATCACCAACGCGCTGATGCACACCGAGGGCGCCGCGATCGTGACCCTGCGGGCCCTCGACGGCGGCCACCGCAGACTGCGGATCGAGGTCGAGGACTCCTCCAGCGCCCTGCCGCGCCGCCGCGAGGCGGGCGAGGACGGCGTCTCCGGCCGCGGCCTGCTGCTCGTGGAGATGCTCGCCGACGCGTGGGGCGTGGAGGCGCGGGGCGGCGGCAAGGCGGTGTGGTGCGAGTTCCGCCGGGGCGGCGGACGCGGCTGACCCCGCTTTGTCAGTGCCGGATGGCACTCTGGAGCCATGCCGGAACTGCCCGAGGTAGAAGCGCTGAAGGACTTCCTCACCGAGCACCTGGTCGGCCGCCGGGTGGCGCGGGTGCTGCCGGTCGCCGTCAGCGTCCTGAAGACGTACGACCCGCCGGTCACCGCCTTCGAGGGCGGCGAGGTGACGGCCGTGCACCGGCACGGCAAGTTCCTGGACCTGGCGGCGGACAGCGGGCTGCACCTGGTGACCCATCTGGCCCGGGCCGGCTGGCTGCAGTGGAAGGACCGGCTGCCGTCCGGCCCGCCGAAGCCGGGCAAGGGACCGCTCGCGCTGCGCGTGGCGCTGGAGACCGGCGAGGGCTTCGACCTCACCGAGGCCGGCACCCAGAAACGCCTCGCGGTGTACGTCGTGCGTGATCCGCGGCAGATCGAGGGCATCGCCCGGCTCGGCCCGGACCCGCTGGCCGCCGACTTCGACGAGGACCGCCTCGCCGCCCTGCTCAAGGACGAGAGACGTCAGCTGAAGGGCGCCCTGCGCGACCAGTCCCTGATCGCGGGGGTCGGCAACGCCTACAGCGACGAGATCCTGCACGCCGCGCAGATGTCCCCGTTCAAGCTCGCCGCCTCCCTGACCCCTCAGGAGACCCATCGGCTCCACGCGGCGCTGCGCTCGACGCTCACCGAGGCGGTCGACCGCTCCCGGGGCCTGGCCGCCGGGCGGCTGAAGGCGGAGAAGAAGAGCGGCCTGCGCGTCCACGGGCGGACCGGCGAACCCTGCCCGGTGTGCGGCGACACCATCCGCGAGGTCTCCTTCAGCGACTCCTCGCTGCAGTACTGCCCCACCTGCCAGACGGGCGGCAAGCCCCTGGCGGACCGCAGACTGTCCCGGCTGCTGAAGTAGGGGCTACGGCGCGTCGACGGACACCAGGTGCTGTCCGTCCATGGTGCGTACGTCGTAGCGGGCGATGTCGTCGGCGTGCATCGTGGAGGATCCGAGTGTGGTGAAGGTTCTGGTGGCGTGACCCGGTTCCATCCAGGTACCGGCGACCTCCTCGGAGCCGTCGCGGCCCACGACGACGAGTCGGCAGGCGTGCGGGCCGGTGCCGTCCTTCACCTTCAGCAGCAGCCGGCTGCCCGTGTCCCCGTCGTCGGCGGTGACCTCGGCCCACACCCCGGTCTTCGGATCGGTCGCAGCGGCGACCTGCGCGACCGGCTCCGCATGGCCGGCGAAGGCCACGATCCCCGGACCGGCCACGGCCAGCACCACGGAAGCGGCCAGGCCGTACAGAAAGCGCCGGCGGCGCGCCCGATGCCGGAGCGCGATCTCGCCGAGCAGCCGGTCCAGCAGCCGGGGACCGGGCTGAGCCATGGGGTGCACAAAGCGCGGCGTGGCCCGGCGGTACAGCATCAACTGCCGTGTGGCGGGACCGAATTCGGTCACCTGTGCCGCGCACTGGGGGCACTCCATGAGGTGGTCCTCGAAGCGGAAGGCCTCCGCCTCGTCCAGCACGCCGAGCGCGTACGCGCCGACGTCGCGATGCCTTTCCAGGGACCTCATGCCGAATCCTCGTGCCGATGGGTGCGGGTGGGGTTACTCCGTGCACCCATCCGTACGCAGCCGACAGCCGAATCACTCAAGCCACCCACAGAATCCCGGACGAGAGATTCGGAGCCGCGCGGCCCGCGGATTGGTCCGATTCCGGAAAACTTCAGAAAGCCCCGGAGCGACGGCTCAGAAGAGACGGCTCAGAAGAGATGGATCGCGAGGTGCCCGAGGGGCAGCCCGAGCCGCCAGGCCGGTGTCCACACCTTCGGCCCGTCGTCCTCGCCGGCCGGCCCGCCGCCGCCCGGCACCGCGTCCAGGTCCGGCGCGAGCAGCTCGGTCTCCTCCAGCCAGCGCCAGGCGACGGCGGCAAGGGCCAGGTCGGGCGAGCGGGTGCCGGACCGCTCGGCCCGTTCGGTCAGCTCCGCCATGCGCTCGCCCACCCAGTCCCGCCACGGCTGGTCGTAGGCGGTCAGGGAGAGCCAGTTCTCCAGCTGGGAGATCACCCGGATGCCGGACAGCTCCCCGTCGGTGTCGGACAGGAAGACGGTGAGCGCCAGCGCGTCCCGGCCGGCCCGGAACTCGAAGGAGGTCGGCGGCATCAGATCGCCGGTGCGCAGCAGCTCGTCGGCGATGTACTCGGCGTACAACCAGGCCATGGGGACGGCCAGTTCTCCGCCGTCGGTGCCGTCCGTGCTCTCGTGCCCTCTGTGCTGCATCCCTTCCTGCCCTTCCTCCGGTACGTGCGCGTCGCCCGAGCCTCGTCGGGGTCGCGGCCCCGACCGCTGCCCGGAACGCGGATGAGGACAGCCCATTGCCCGAACGGGGGCCACAGCAAGGCGCTTTACCGAGGTTTGACCCGGCCTCCGGTTTCAGTGCAGGTCGGCCGCATAATCCGGAAGGACCCGGCGCAGCGCGCGCAGCGCGTAATACGCGCGGGACTTCACGGTACCGGGTGGCACGCCCAGGGTCTGCGCCGCTTCCGCCACACTGGCCCCGAGGAAATACACGAGTACCAGCACGTCACGGTGCTCCGGCGTGAGTGTCTTCACAGCCTCCCGGACATCGAGCATCGCGGCGGCCCGTTCGGCGTGATCGGCGGTCACCCGTGCGCTCTCCGGGATGTCGGCGCCGGTCTCCGGCGGCCGGGCCTGCCGGGCCCGCCGGGCGTCGATCGCGAGCCGCCGGGCGACCGTCAGCAGCCAGGGCCGTACGGAGTCGAAGTCCTCGGCGTGCAGCGCCTCGGGATGCTGCCAGGCGCGCAGCAGGGTCTCCTGGACGAGGTCCTCGGCGCGCTGCCGGTCGCCGTCGCAGAGCCTGAGCAGCAGGGCGAAGAGCGGTCCGCCGTGCTCGCGCTGCAGCGCGGCCAGTTCGTGCTCGGCGGTCGTCGTCCCGCGGGTCCGTGTCGCCGCCTGGTGGATCACTGAGGTTCCGGCCGTCATGGCCGTATGGCAGCGCAGGGCACGGCCGGGGGACAGGGCGCGCGCACGGCTCTGCGACGGACGGTCGATCGCGTCGGCGAACGGTCGGACGAACGGTCCGGCCACTCCGTCGGGGATGTGGCGCTCGGCCGCGGCGCCGCCGAGGACGGCCTGGGAGAGCGCTCAGCCGGTGTTCATTCGGCAGGCCGCGCCTCGGCCAGCACCGAGTGCCGGTAGGAGTAGCCGAAGTAGATCACGCACCCGATCGCGAACCACGCCGCGAACCGCACCCAGGTCTGCCAGTGCAGGAACGTGATCAGCCAGATCGAGAACACGCAACCCAGGGCGGGCACGACCGGCATCCACGGCGTACGGAAGGCGCGCGGCAGCTCCGGGCGCCGGTAGCGCAGCACGATCACCGCCGCGCACACCACCACGAAGGCCAGCAGGATGCCGATGTTGGTCAGCTCGGCGGCCGAGCCGATCGGCACGAACCCGGCGATGGCGGCCGAGGCCACCCCGACGATCCAGGTCACCCGGGTCGGCACATGCCGCGTCGGGTGCGTCCTGGCGAACCACGTGGGCAGCAGACCGTCCCGGGACATGGAGAACCAGACCCGGGTCACGCCCAGCATGAACGTGAACATCACGGTGAGGATGCCGATGATCGCGCCCACCGCGATCACGTCCGCAAGCGCGTCCAGGCCCACCGACTTGAACGCGCTGGAGAACCCGCTCTCCGGGTTGATGTGCTTGTAGTCCTGCATCCCCGTCAGCACCAGGCAGGCCGCCACGTACAGCACCATCGAGATCACCAGGGAGTAGATGATCGCCTTCGGCATGTGCCGCTGGGCGTCCTTGGACTCCTCGGCGGCCGTCGACATGGCGTCGTAGCCGAACACCGCGAAGAACACGGTTGCCGCACCGGTGAAGGCACCGCCGATGCCGAACGGGAAGAACGGGTGGTAGTTCGCCGAGTCGATGTGGAACACGCCCACCCCGATCACCAGCAGCACCACCAGCACCTTCAGGGCGACGACGAACGTCTCGAAGCGGGCCGCGCTGCGCATGCCCAGGTTGAGCAGCCACGCGATCAGCAGGCACAGGACCGCCGCGAACAGGTCCACCCGGTGCCCGGCCCCGGTGCCCGGCGCCCCCAGCATCCACTGCGGCAGCTTCGCGCCCATCGCCTCGACCAGGAACCCGAAGTAGCCCGAGATGCCGATCGCCACCACCGCCACGATCGCGGTGTACTCCAGCAGCAGGTCCCAGCCGATGAACCAGCCCGCGAACTCGCCGAGCACCGCATAGCCGTAGGTGTACGCCGATCCCGCCTTCGGGATCAGTCCGGCGAACTCGGCGTACGACAGCGCCGCACAGGCGCTCGCCACACCGGCGACGAGGAAGGACACCACCACCGCCGGACCCGCCGTGCCGTTGGCCACCGTGCCCGCGAGCGTGAAGATGCCTGCGCCGATGATGCCGCCCACCCCGATCGCGGTGAGCTGCCACAGTCCGAGGGAGCGATCCAGCCGGGTGCCCTCGCCGACCTCGGTCTCCTCGATGTGTTCGATGGGTTTGCGGCGGAGAATCCCCTCACCCGCGCGGAGCCCGGCCATGCGTCTCACCTCTTCGCCGACGGCAACGGCTGACGGCGGATCATGATGGCTCAGGTGCCCCGCACAGGGAAGACGCCACGCACGGCCCAGGCGGGCGTCCAGGTGCGGGCCGCGGGCCGGGCCGGCGGCCGGGCGGTGAGATGGTCGCGCAGGGCGGCGAGCCCCGGGTGTGCGTTGGCCGCGGCCCAGACCAGGGAGTGCGGGTACACCGGCGTCGGGTCGACGAGCGGGATGCGCCGCAGGTCGTGCCCGGCGGGTCGGGAGAACCGGGTCAGCTCGCTGACGAAGGTGGCGAGCGAGTCGGAGCCGGCGACCGCGTCGAGCAGCGGCTCCCCGCCGGAGTCGGGGACGACCGAGTCGATGGTCAGCCCGAACTCGGCGGCGAGGGTCGTGTAGTACGCGGCCCACTCGGTGCCGTCCACGAGGCCCGGCATCCAGATCCGGTGCCCGGCCAGCTGCGCCGGCGTCACCGACCGGGCCCCGGCGAGCGGGTGCCGCGCCCCGGTGAGCAGCTGCACCGGCTCGTCCAGCACCCGGACGGACCGCAGCCCCTCGGGAAGCCGCGTGGTGACCGCGCGGATCGTCGCATCGATGCTGCCCGCACGCACGGCGGCGACGGCCGTGCTCGCGTCGAAGAGCGTCACCATGTCGAGGGCCGTGCCGGGCTGCGCCTCGTGGAACTCCCGCAGCAGGGCCGCCGGGGCGAGCCGGGCCCCGAGCACGTCGACGCGCAGCGCCCGCCCTCCCGGCCGCACCAAGGCCAGGGCCCGCTCCTCGGCCAGCAGCAGCTCCCGGGCGTGCGGCAGGAACGCCTGCCCGTCGATGGTCGGTTGCGCCCCGCGCGCGGTCCGGGTGAACAGCCGCACACCGAGGTCCTTCTCCAGCGCCGCGATCCGCTTGGAGACCGCCTGCTGGGTGATGCCGAGGAGAGCCGATGCCTCCTGGAACTGCCCGGTGTCCACCACGGTGACGAAGGTGCGTACGGCCTTGAGATCCACGCGGGACAGCGTACTTGCACAACCGATGGTTGTGGCTGCTGTCCTGCCGGTTGTTTGCTTCCGGCCCGGCCTGCTGGTTTTCATGTCCGGGGTCAACGGGAGGTTGTGCGTGAAGCTGGGTCGGCCGTTCGGATGGCTGTGGGCGGCGTACTCGGTGAGTGCGCTCGGCACCTATCTCGCCTTCGACGCGTTCTCGGTGATCGCTGTGATCGCCCTGCACGCCGGGCCGGCCGAGGTGGCGCTGCTCGCCGCGACCGGGCCCGCGGTGGGTGCCGTGCTGGCGGTGCCGCTCGGGCCGTGGGTGGAGTTCCGGCGCAAGCGGCCGGTGATGATGGCGATGGACCTGGTCAGGTTCGCCGCGTTGCTCACCATCCCCCTCGCCTACGCCCTCGGCGGCCTCGGCCTCGGCCAGCTGCTGCTCGTGTCCATGCTCGTCGCGGCGGCCGACATCACCTTCAACGCGGCATCCGGCGCCTTTCTCAAGACGCTCGTACCGGCCGACGGCCTGCTCAGCGCGAATGCCCGGTTCGAGTCCACGAACTGGACCGCCCTGGTCCTCGGACCGCCCCTCGGCGGCGCCGCGATCGGCCTGTTCGGCCCGGTCACCACGGTCGTGGCGAACGCGGTCAGCTTTCTGCTGTCGGCCCTGGGCATCCGGGCCGTCGGCGGCGGCGAGCCGCGCCCCGAGCGCACCGGCGGGGAGCGCCTGCGCGCCGCCGACCTGCTCGACGGCTGGCGGCACATCCTCACCAGCCCGGCCCTGCGGCCTCTCTTCTTCAACAACCTCGCGGGCAACGCCCTGATCATGGTCGCCATGCCGCCCCTGGCCGTCCTCATGCTCGGCCCGCTCGGCTTCGCCCCCTGGCAGTACGGCCTCGCCTTCGCCGTGCCCTGCCTCGGCGGCCTCCTCGGCTCCCGGCTGGCCCGGCCCCTGGTCGCCCGCTACGGACAGCGGCGGGTACTGCGCACCTCGGGCACCCTGCGCGCCGTCTGGCCCCTCGGCCTGGCCTTCGTCCAGCCCGGGCTGCCCGGACTGCTGCTGGTGATGGCCGTGGAGTTCGGGGTGATCACCAGCTCGGGCGTCTACAACCCCGTGTACGCCACCCGCCGCCTGGAGTGCACTCCGAACGACCGGGTCGCCCGCACCCTGTCCGCCTGGTCGATCACCGGCAAGGCCACCACGGCCGCCCTGACCGCCCTGTGGGGCCTGCTGGCGAGCCTCACCGGCCCGCGTACCGCCATCGCCCTCGCCGGCGTCCTGCTGCTCGCGACCCCGACGCTGCTGCTGCGGGAACCCCGGGAGGCTACGGCACGACCGTCACCGGCCAGCGCCCCGCCTTCACCAGCCGGATCGCCACCGAACCGATGATCCGGTGGCCGGCCTGCTCCGAGGCGCCCACGACCACCGCGTCCGCCTTGAGCTCGTCGGCCGCCTTCACCAGCCCGCCGTACGGGTCGCCGCGGAAGGTGTGGAACTCCCAGCGCACCTCGAATATCCCCTTGACCCGCTCGGTCGCCTCCCGGATGTAGCTGACCAGGTCCTCGGCGATCTCGTCGGTCGTCTCCGCCACCGGCGCCCCGAGCGCCGCCCCGGCGGCCAGCACCGGCTGCACGTACACCACGGCCAGCAGCGCGTGCTGCCGCCGGGCGAGCCCGCCCGCGTACGCCGCGGCACGCAGCGAGGAGTCGGAGCCGTCGACCCCGACCATGATGACCTTCGGCCCGTCCGTACCGCGCTCGAACCGGTGTGAGTCCGAGGGGGAGTGCGCATGCTGTTCCGCCACGGCTCGAGGCTATCGGAAGCGCGGTTTCCCGCGCAGGTGCGGGGCCGTGCTACCTGCGGAGCTGCGCCGCGGGCCGGCGCCTCGACGGGCGAGCCGCGCGACCCCTTCCTACAGTCGGAACCATGACCGCCAGCGCGGAGCCCGCCGCACGGAGGGACCCCACGGCCCCGATACCCCCGCCCGCCGGCGGGCGCCTCGGCTGGGTGCCCGAGGCCTTCGCGACGCTCTTCGCCGCGCTCGGCCTGCTGTGCGCCCTGCTTGCGCTCATCGAACCGCTGCGCGACCTGCTCCAGCCGGTCGTGCACGTCCTCGACCTGCTGCTCCTGCCCATCAGCGCCAACCTGGCCTACGCCGTCTTCCTGTTCCTGCTGGCCGCCGCCACCGCCGCGCGCAAAAAGGTCGCCTGGTGGCTGGTCGTCGTCTATCTCGGCCTGGTGGTCCTCACCGACGCGCTCGGCGTGGGCCTCGGCATGTACGCCGAGTCGCTGCCGTCCCTGGTGCTGTGCGGCCTGCTCCTGCTCCTGCTCGTCGTGGCCCGCGGGGAGTTCTACGCCGCCTCCCGCCACGGCGCCGTCTGGCGGGCGCTCGCCGTGCTGCTGGGCGGTCTCGTGGTGGCCATTCTGCTGGGCTGGGCGCTCGTCATGCTGTTCCCGGGCACGCTCCCGGCGAACGAGCACCTGGCCTGGGCCGCCGACCGGGTGTGCGGCGGACTGGTCTCGGGCAGCGCCTTCTCCGGCCGCCCGCCCCGCAAGGTCACCTTCGTGCTCGGTCTGCTCGGCGCCCTCGCCCTGCTCAACGCCGCCGCCACGCTGTTCCGTTCCCAGCGTCTGGAGGCCGCCCTGCACGGCGACGAGGAGGCCCGCATCCGCGCCCTCCTGGCCGTCTACGGCGAACGGGACTCCCTCGGCTACTTCGCCACCCGCCGCGACAAGGCCGTCGTCTTCTCGCCCAGCGGCAAGGCCGCCGTCACCTACCGTGTCGAGGCCGGCGTCTGCCTCGCCAGCGGCGACCCCGTCGGCGACCCCGAGGCCTGGCCGCACGCCATCGCCGCCTGGCTGGACGTGGCCCGCCGCTACGCCTGGGCGCCCGCCGTGATGGGCGCCTCCGAGGACGGCGCCCGCGCCTACGCCCGGGCCGGACTCGGCGCCCTCCAGCTCGGCGACGAGGCGATCGTGCACGTGGCCTCCTTCGACCTGGGCGGCCGGGACATGCGGGTGACTCGGCAGGCCGTGCACCGCGTCCGACGCACCGGCGCCACCTGCCGCATCCGCCGGCACGCCGCCCTCACCGAACACGAGATGGAGGCGGTCGTCGACAAGGCCGACGCCTGGCGCGACACCGAGACCGAGCGCGGCTTCTCTATGGCCCTGGACCGGCTCGGCGACCCCTCCGACGGCGACTGCCTGCTGGTGGAGGCCCTCGGCGAGGACGGCCGGCTCCTCGCCCTGCTGTCCTTCGTGCCCTGGGGCCGGGACGGAATCTCCCTGGACCTGATGCGCCGGGACCGCGCCGCGCCCAACGGGGTCATGGAGTTCATGGTGGCCGAACTGTGCGCCACCGCCCTCAAGCTGGGTGTCCGCAGGATCTCGCTGAACTTCGCGGTCTTCCGGTCGGTCTTCGAGGAGGGGGCCCGCATCGGCGCCGGACCCGTCCTCAGGCTCTGGCGCCGACTGCTGCTGTTCTTCTCCCGCTGGTGGCAACTGGAGGCCCTGTACCGCTCCAACGCCAAGTACCACCCGGAGTGGTACCCGCGCTTCATCTGCTACGGCGACGCCGCCTCCCTCGCCCGCATCGGCCTCGCCTCCGGCATCGCCGAGGGCTTCGTCTCCGTACCGTCTCTGCGCAAGCTCTGGGGAAAGGGGCACCCGAAGGCCGGGCAGCGGCCCGCCACCACCCACGGGCTGCCGCCCCTGACGGCGCTGGGCCTCGGCGGAGGGGAGCGGGCCGGACCCGCGGCTCCGGAGGCGGGCCTGCCCGACCAGGTCCGCGTACGGCACCGCAAACTCGACCGGCTGCGCGACGACGGCACCGACCCCTACCCGGTCGGCGTCCCCGTCCGCACCCACGCCCTCGCCGACGTGCCCCCCGGCGAGGACGTCACGGTGGCCGGACGGCTCATGCTGGTCCGCGACTTCGGCGGCATCGTCTTCGCCGTGCTGCGCGACTGGTCCGGCGACCACCAGATCGCCCTCACCCGCAGCGGCTCCGGCGCCGCCCTCGACCGCTTCACCGCCGCCACCGACATCGGCGACCACATCACCGCCACCGGCCGCACCGGCCTCAGCGACAAGGGCGAACCCACCGTCTTCGTCACCTCCTGGCAGCTCACCGGCAAGTGCCTGCGCCCGCTGCCCGACAAACGCCGCGGCCTCACCGACCCCGAGGCGAAAGTCCGCCGCCGCTATCTCGACCTCGCCACCAGCCCCGCCGCCCGCGCCGTGATCCGGGCCCGCTCCGCCGCCGTACAGGCCCTGCGCCAGGGTCTGCTGGACCGCGGCTTCGTCGAGGTGGAGACCCCGATGCTGCAGCAGATCCACGGCGGCGCCAACGCCCGCCCCTTCACCACCCACATCAACGCCTACGACCTCGACCTGTATCTGCGCATCGCCCCCGAGCTGTATCTGAAACGGCTGTGCGTGGGCGGCCTGGAGAAGGTCTTCGAACTGGGCCGCACCTTCCGCAACGAGGGCGTCTCCTACAAGCACAACCCCGAGTTCACGATGCTGGAGGCCTACCAGGCGTACGCCGACTACGGCGTCATGCTCGACCTCACCCGCGAGCTGATTCAGGGCGCCGCGACCGCCGCCTTCGGCTCCCCGGTGGCCCGCAAGGACGGGCAGGAGTACGACATCTCCGGGCGATGGCCGGTCAGGACGGTGTACGGCGCGATCTCCGAGGCGCTGGGGGAGGAGATCGGGCCCGGCACCGAGCTGCTGCGGCTGCACCGGCTGTGCGACCGGGCCGGGGTGCCGTACACCGCCGACGACGGGCCCGGGGACATCGTCCTGGAGATGTACGAGCGGCTCGTCGAGCAGTACACCCAACTCCCCACCTTCTACAAGGACTTCCCGACCGACGTCTCCCCGCTGACCCGGCAGCACCGTGCCGACCCGCGGCTGGCCGAGCGCTGGGACCTCGTCGCCTTCGGCATCGAACTCGGCACCGCCTATTCGGAGTTGACCGACCCCGTCGAGCAGCGCCGGCGGCTCACCCAGCAGTCGCTGCTGGCCGCCGGCGGCGATCCGGAGGCCATGGAACTCGACGAGGACTTCCTGGAGGCCCTCGAGTACGCGATGCCCCCGACCGGCGGCCTCGGCCTCGGCGTCGACCGGCTCGTGATGTTCCTCACCGGCCTGACGATCCGGGAGACCCTGCCGTTCCCGCTGGTGCGCCGCCGCTGAGCGCCGGGTCCCCGGCGGGAGCCGGGAAACGGTGCCGGGGCAGGGTGAGCAGCGCGATCACGGCGCCGGTCGCACACAGCGCCACGCCCAGCTCGAAGCAGTCCCGGACCGCGCCGGCCACGAAGGCCTGGTAGTCGAAGTGGCTCCCGTAGGGGGCGGACGCCGGTGCGCGCATCGCAACGGAGAAGACCCCGGCGAACAGCGACACGCCCAGGCCGGCGCCCAGTTGCCGGGAGGAGTTCAGGCCCTGGGGCAGTGCACCGCTCCCGGACCGGGCGAAACCGGCGGGCAGGGCCGGCACCGCGCAACCGAAGGCGACCAACAGCAGCGGCAGCAGCACATCGGCGAAGCGGAAGCCGTCCCCCAGGCTCAGCAGGACGAAGCCGACGGCCGCCACCGCGCAGGCCCCGGCGACCGCCGTACCGAGCCCGATGCGCGCGGCCAGCCGGGGCAGGACCAGGCAGCCCAGCAGCACCCCGGCGACGGCGGACAGCAGGGCCCAGCCGACCTGCATCACGGACAGCCCGCCGATCACCTGCAGGGCGAGCGTGAGGGCGTACAGGACACCGGCCAGACCGGCTGCCAGCAGCGCCACCACCGTGTACCCACCGAACGAGGCCTGCTCCCTGTGCAGCCGGGCGAACAGCTCCGGCATCCGCTCGCCCCGGCCGAGCAGGCCCAGCGCGGACGGCACCAGTGCGCCCGCCACCGCGATGACGACCACCGTCGTCGCGGACTCGCTGCCGTCACCGAGCCGGTCGGCGAACCACGCCAGGAAACCCAGCGGGACGACGCCCAGCGCCGCACGGCCCACCCGGGCCCCCGCCGCGGGCAGGGGCGCGGACTCGGTGAGCACCACCGGGGTCAGCACCAGCAGCCCCGCCCCGGCGACGGCCTGCACCCAGAACACCGTCTCGCCCCGCAGCGAGGCGTCCAGCAGCAGGGTGGTGGGCAGCAGCATGGCCGGTCCGGCGCAGGCGACGACAGCGAAGTGCACGCTCAGCGCCCGGTTCCGGCCGGGACCCTCCGGATGCGTGGAGTCGATCAGCGCCAGCGCGCCGGCCGTGATCACCGCCGCCGCGACGCCCTGCACCGCCCGCGAGGCGAGCAGCACCCCGGAGTCCACCGTCACGGCCGCCGCCACGGCGGCGAGGCTCGACAGGGCGAGGCCGCCCATCAGCACGCGTCGCCGCCCGAGCGCTTCACCCAGCGCCCCCGCGAGCACCGGCAGCGCGGCGAAGCACACGCTGTACACGCTCAGCAGCCAGGTCAGCCCCTGGAAGGACAGCTGCGACCGGACCGCGATCCACGGCAGCCCCACCGTGAAGACGGTGGTGTCGAAGACGACCAGCACCTGGGCCGCCGCCAGCAGCACCACCGCCGGCCCCCTGCGCCGCGCCCCGCTCTCTCCCCCGTGCGCCAACTCGACTCGCCCCCATATCCGTTGTCGGACCGTTGTCTGCGGACTGAATGACTGTCAAATCCCCATGACAGGTTCCGCGCCGGCCCCGGCACTGGTCCGTCCGGGTGCATTCCCGCTGCCGTACCGGTGTCGCTGTGGAGCGTCGGAGTCCGGTGGGGCGACTGATGGATCATGCAGAAGGATCACTTGCTCACACGGCGCCGGATGCTCCTGGCGGGCGCCGCGGCGCTGGGAGCCGCGGGTACCGCCGGAGCCATCGTGGCGGGCGGCGCCGAGGACGGCGCCGGGACGGCCGCCGTCCCCGCTCCCGGACCGCAGGCCCGTCAGGCGCTGAGACCCTCCGCCTTCCGGCTCCAGCCGCTCACCGGCGACGGACCGCCGCGTGCCGCGCCGCGCGGGCTGAAGGTCCGCAATGAGCCCATCCTTCAGATCTCCGGCCGCGGCCGGCGCATGATGCTGACCTTCGACGACGGTCCCAACCCCGAGTACACCCCGCACATCCTGGACACCCTCGCCCAGTACGGCGTGCAGGCCATGTTCTTCCTGTGCGGCGAGTGCGTCGTCGACAACAGGGAACTGGTGGCCCGGATGGCCGACGAAGGCCATGTCGTCGGCAACCACACCTGGACCCATCCGCTGCTCACGACCCTCAACCGCAACCAGATCCGCTCCGAGATGAAGCGCACGAGCGACGTCATCGAGGACGCCTACGGCGAGCGCCCGCAGTGGTTCCGCGCGCCCTACGGCGCCTGGAACCGGGCCACGTTCCAGCTGGGCGCCGAGATGGGCATGGAGCCGATGGGCTGGACCGTCGACACCACCGACTGGATGGAGCCGGGCACCGCCACCATCGTCGACCGGGTGGAGAGCGGTGCCGCCCCCGGCGTGGTGGTGCTCTCCCACGACGCCGGGGGCGACCGGTCCCAGACCGTCCACGCGATCCGCGAATGGCTGCCCCATCTCCTCGATTCCGGCTATCACATGACCGTGCCGCTCCGACGCGTGTAACCGTTTCCCGGGTCTTCGCCCGCCCGGCCGTGGTGGCTTCAGTTCACCGCGACCAGACGGGCGAAGACGACGACGTTTCCGTCGTAACCGTTCTGCTTGGAAAAGCCGCCGCCGCAGGTGATGACCCGCAGTTCCGGTGTTCCCTTCGAGCTGTACACGCGGTCGCCCGGAAAACCGCTCTTGGGGAAGACCTGGACGCCATAGGTCTCGAACACCGCGGTCTTTCCGTCCTTGCGCAGGACCTCGATCCGGTTGCCCTTCCTCAGTGCCCCGAGTCCGTAGAACACGGCCGGGCCCCGCTTGTTGTCGACGTGCCCCACGACGACGGCGGTGCCCTTCTCGCCGGGGGAGACCGCACCGGTGAACCAGCCCGCCAGATTCGGGTCGTCCGGCGGTGGCGCGGCGACCCAGCCGGCCGCGTCCAGACCGACCGGCATGACCGGCGCGTTCACCCGGATCGCGGGGATGCGGACCCGGTCGGCGGCGGAGAACCCGAGCGGGGTCGGAGCCGTGGAGTGCGTGCCCACGCCGCCGACTCGGCTGTCCGCCACGCCGACACGGCTGTCCGGGGCCGCCGCCGAGGCAGGCTGCGGCGGACCGGTGTCCAACTCCCCCGAACCATTCCGAATGAGCGCGAGACCGGTCAGCAGAACAAGCGCTATGACACCCCACGGGGCCCGCTTCCTCCGCCGCTCCTCCTCTTCGGCAAGCTCGGAAAGCTCGGACGCAGACATTCGCCATCCCCTCTCGACGCGGCCTCACCACGTCCATCGCGCATGGGAAAACGCTAAATCCCGCGCGCGCGGCGGATGACGGGGCGAGTGGCGAACGGGTGGCCCACGGCCTGTGCGGTGCGCCATCCGAGTTGCCATTTCCGGAGAACTTCTGACGGACCGTGACCTGCGGCAATATCCGATTGTGTGCTTTTCGTGCGGTGTGCCGGCTCACCAGGACGGACCATTCTCGACATGCGGGCGTGTTCCGCGCGCCCGAGGGTCTTTCCGGGAGGTGTTTTCTCGCCGATCAACCGGGGACGGTTCCCGGGCGCCTCCCGCGGAGGATTCAGATGCGAAACCAACGCGCCCTGGCGGCCGCGTGCGCCGCGGTCGCGGTGCTCGGCTTCGCTGCCCCTGTGGCCGTCGCGGACGGCATGGGAAACGGCGGCGGCCCGGACAGCGGCATCAGCGGCAACTTCGACAGCCACCGGCACTTCGACGACAACGGGCGACTCGACGACAACGGGCATTCCAACGACAACGATCACTTCAACGACAACGATCACTTCAACGACAACGGGGAGCACAGCCGCGAGGCGGGCCGCGGGGACGACGGCGGCCGGGGCGACGACCACAACTGGGAGAGCGATCGGGGCGGCGACGACCACAACTACGGTGGCCGGGGTGACGACTCCGGCGGCCGCGGCGACGAATCCGGCCGTGGCGACGAATCCGGCCGTGGCGACGAATCCGGTCGGGAAGACGACCTCGCCGACAACAATGACGACTTCGGCGGACGTGGCGACGACGGCCCGCGGAACATCGTCACCAGGCCGGGCGTGCTCCCGGCCGGCGGCCGGCTCGCCGTCACCGTGGACAGCTGCCGCGAGGGCACCATGTCCTCGCCCGCCTTCACCACCACCCAGCTCGACCGGCGGAGCGACGACAGCTCGCGCGGCACCATCCACGTCGACCGCAACGCCCCTCCCGGCCGGTACGACGTCACGGTCCACTGCGACGGCAGGACCCTGATCCGCCCGGCCGCGTTCACCGTGCTCGGCGGCGTCCAGGGCGGTTTCGGCGGCAGCAGATCCACCGGCGCCACGCCGGCCGACATGGCCGTCGGCACCGGACTGGTGACCCTGGCGGTCGTCGGGGGCGGCGCGTTCTGCGTGCGCCGCCGGCGCGAGAAGCGGAGCTGAGGCCCGCCGCCCGGCCTGCCACGGCCGCACCGGAACACCAGGAACGACCGCACACCCGCGCCGGCGCAGCAGCGCGAACCGGGCCCGGGTGTGTGATCGTTCAGAGGGAGACGCCCCCGTGGTCGGGGGACTGTCAGGTGACGCCCGGGAACAGGTTCATGAACGGTTCCGCGGTCACCGCGATGCCCCGGCTGAAGGGGGCGTCGAAGTCCCAGATGAGGAACAGCATGAAGGCGATGGTCGCGGAGAACAGCCCCGCCAGGACGAGTTCGCGTCTGGTACGCCGGATCTGCAGCGCGAACACCATGCCGATGGTGACCAGCGCCCCGGTGAGCAGGCCCCACCACACCACCGACGGCATCGTGGCCCCGGTGGAGTCGGCGCGGGCGTTGCGCGCCTGGTCGGCCGCGGTCATCTGGTCCAGCAGCGGCTGGTAGGCCTGCGCCTCGAAGTCGTTCTTCGGCTTGTAGTCGGTGACGTCCTGGCGGACCTTGCGCAGCAGCTGTCCGCCGCGGTCGGTGACGCGCTCGTCGTGGGACATCGTTCGCCACTCGTGGTGGACGACATAGGCGACATAGGTGTTGACATCGGTCCGGATCCGGTCACGGATGTCCGGCGGATAGACCCGGACCCGTTCCGAGATCTCGTGCAGCGCCTGGGCCTCGGACTGCACATGGTCCTGGGCGGAGCTGCGGGCCTCCCACACACCCGCGATGGCAAGGCCCAGGACGATGGCGTACACGACACCGATCCACATCGTCATGTACTCGATGACGTCCGGGGTCTCGCTGGGATCCTCGTCCGCGGGGGCCCGCTTGTGCCGTACGACGGTGACGACCACCACCACAGCACAGGCCGCCAGCATGGCGAGGACGAGAACAAGCCAATCCGGCAACGGATACCTCCAGAAGGTGAGCGGTCGGCGCGTCAGCGCGGACGCAGCGCCGCGACGGCGACGATCGCGGGAACGGTGATGAGCAGGACGTAGGTGACCGGCGTGGTGTGGCCCGGCGCGACATGTGCGGCGCGGTGCGGGTGGTACGCCGGATATCTCACCGGCGTCACCGAGGGCCGCGGAGCGGGCTTCGGCTTCGGCTTCGGCTTCGGCGTGGGGGAAGGGGCGGGCGGCGGTGTCGGCCGCGGTGCCGGTGGAGCCGGGGCGGGCCGGGCCGGCGGCCTCGGTCTCGGGGTGGGCTTCGGCGCCGGGCGCGGAGTCGGCTTCGGCTTCGGTTTCGGCGGTGGTGGCGGGGGTGGGGGCGAGGGCGTCGGTGTCGGTGTGGGCGGGCACGGGGGCGGGGTGGGCGTCGGACAGGGCGGCAGGGGCGGCCAGTGGTCGCCGGCGTAGGCCACCGCCACGGTGCCGTCCGGGCCCGTGGAGGCGTAGGCGCAGGCGTCGGCCGACGCCGTGCCGGCCGGGCAGCCCACCAGGGTCCAGGTCAGCGCCACCAGGGCCAACACCCGTGCGGCGGGCGCGCATCGGGTCACTTCGGGTCCATGCACGCGGAGATCATGGGCTGCGAAAACCGGTCGTACGCCGTGGGGCGCCTGTATTGATCCGAAGGGAGGACATGGCGTGATCAGTGGTTTGACACGAAGAAGGAGCGCAATTGGTGCGATACGCACGCCCGTACGAACCCCGCGGGCCGGCATGCAGGACGGCGCGGGTCACAGGAGGCGGAAAGATTTTCCCGAAGAACTTCCCCGTCCCGTTGAACGCTCCAGCCCCCTCTGTGCGTACCCATGGCCGTGCGGCGGCGCGGCAGAAGCGCTGCAACAACCAGGCGAATATGGGGAGTTGGAAATGAAGACCTCCTGGCGGACCGCCTCACTGGTGGCCACAGCCGCTGCTGTGCTGGCGCTGACGACGGCGTGCGGTCAGGACAACGGCACCAGCCCGGCATCGGCGGCCCAGAACGTCGGGGCCACCGCGCCCGCGGGCAGCCCGACCAGCGGTGCCGGCACCGGATCCGGAAACGGTTACGGCGCCGACGGCAACCAGAGCTCCAGCTCCCCGGCCCCGGCCGCCCCCGCGGGCAAGCTCACCGTGGCTGCCGACCCCAACCTGGGCAAGGTGCTGACCGACGGCTCCGGCCTCACCCTCTACCGGTTCGACAACGACACCGCCAACCCGCCCAAGTCGAACTGCGACGGCGACTGCGCCACCACCTGGCCGCCGGTGCCCGCCAATGACGCCACGGCCGGCGCCGGCGTCGACAAGTCGCTGCTAGGCGAGGTCACCCGGGCCGACGGCACCAAGCAGCTCACCATCGGCGGCTGGCCCGCCTACCGCTACGCCAAGGACGCCAAGGCCGGAGACGTCAACGGCCAGGGCGTGGGCGGCAAGTGGTTCGCGCTGGCCCCGAACGGCAAGAAGGCCTCCCTGGCCGCCCTGCCCGGTCTGTCCGTCCGCAAGGACCCCAAGCTCGGCGACATCATCGTCGACAAGAACGGCATGACGGTCTACCGCTTCCTCAAGGACAAGGCCTGGCCCAAGGTCATCTCGAACTGCACCGGGGCCTGCCTGCAGAAGTGGCCGGCCGTCGGCATCGTCAAGCCCGAGGACACCCAGGGTGTCAAGAAGAAGGGCCTGATGGGCTTCACCCGCCCCGACGGTGTGCAGCAGATGACGGTCAACTGCTGGCCGATCTACACCTTCTCCGGGGACAAGGCCCCCGGCGACACCAACGGTGAGGGCGTGGGCGGCACCTGGTACGCCGTCTCGCCCGACGGCAAGCCGGTCGGCGCACCGGGCAAATAGATCACCTCCCCAGGGTCGATCGCCCCGCCCGGCCCGGAGCGCCACCGAAGGTCCGCCCCCTCCGCACCGCACGGAGGGGGCGGACCGTCGTGCATGGAGGCCGCGTATGCGGGGCGGAGCCCGCCAAGTGGGCACAGCCGTCACACAGCGGGTCCATCCGGGCACTTGCCGCAGGCAGTGGCGGGGAACGGACGGTCAATTTCCGGTTTGGGTCGCTCCTTTGCCGGGCGATCAGTAGCCTCAGCTCGAACACCGGATCGCCTGTCCCTGTCCCCTACCGTTGGAGAGATACATGGAGCGCCCCGCCTGGGCCCCACGGAGCATCGACATCACGGTGCCGAGCGTCTCGCGGATCTACGACTACTACCTGGGCGGCTCGCACAACTTCGAGGTGGACCGGGAAGCGGCCCGCAAGGCGATGGAGTTCATGCCGGGCCTGCCGAAGATCATGCAGGCCAACCGGGCGTTCATGCGCCGAGCCGTGCGGGTCGCGGCCGGGGAGGGCATCACCCAGTTCCTCGACATCGGCTCCGGCATCCCGACCTTCGGCAATGTCCACGAGGTGGCCCAGGCGGCCGCACCGGGCGCCCGCGTGGTCTACGTCGACCACGACCCGGTCGCCGTCGCGCACAGCCAGGCGGTGCTGGCCGGAAACGACGACGCGGACGTGGTCGCGGCGGACCTGCGCAAGCCGCAGGAGATCCTCTCCAGTCCCCAGGTGGAGCGGCTGATCGAGCGGAACCGGCCAGTCGCCCTCCTCCTCGTTGCCATACTGCACTTCGTGGAAGACGCGGACGACCCCTACGGTGCGGTTGCCGAGCTGCGCGACGCGCTCGCGCCCGGCAGCCTGCTGATCCTCACCCATGCCTCGTACGAGGGAATCCCGCTGCCCGCCGAGCGGGCCGAGGGCGCGGTGGACGTATACAAGGACATTCGCAATCCGCTCATCATGCGCTCGCGCGACGAGATCGCGCGGTTCTTCGAGGGGTACGACATGGTGGAACCCGGACTGGTGCCGATGCCGCACTGGCGGCCGGAGTCGGCGCCGGAGGACGAGGATCCGTTCGCCTTCTCCGGATTCGCCGGCGTGGGGCGTACGGCGTGAGCGCCGAGCCGGACGGGCCGGAGGACAGACTGCGCAGGTTCACGACGATCTGGAGCCGGGCGGTCTACGCCGTGACCTCCACGTCGCTGACCCGAGCCGAGTTCGAGGAACAACTGCTTCCGCTCGCACGCCGGTTGAGCGAGCTGCTCCGGGCGCGCGGCTTCGACGCGGACGGCGCGAAGGCGGTCGGCGCCGCCCTGGTCGGCGCGCACTGCACCGACCCCGAGGCGCTCTCCCGGACCCTGGACTGCGTGGACGCCTATCTGGTGCTGTACTGCGCCGAGGACGGCCCCCAGGACGAACCGCGGCTGCGCTGCTCGCGGTTGCAGCACGCGATGGCCGCCGGATTCGCCGGCGCGCTGCGCGAACGCACCCTCGCCGAGCAGGAGTCCATCGCGCAGGCCGCGCTCAGGGCCCAGGGCGTGGTCGCGCAGGCGCTGCACGCCAGCGAGGCCCGCTTCCGCGCGGTCTTCGAGGGCGCGGCCATAGGGATCGGGATCGCCGACCTCGACGGCAACGTCCTGCAGGTCAACGAGGCGCTGCTGCGCATGTTCGGGCAGTCCGACCAGGCCCTGCGCGGCCGCCGCGTCCAGGACTGGGTGCACCCCGAGGACGCGCCGCAGACCTGGAAGCTCTACGACGAACTCGTCCGCGGCGAGCGCGAGCACTACCACCTCGAAAAGGCCTTCAACCGCCCCGACGGCACGGTGCTGTGGACCAACCTGACGGTCTCCCTGCTGCGCGACGCCGACGGCGATCCGCAGTACCAGCTGGCCCTCATGGAGGACACCACCGAGCGCCGGCTGCTCAACCTCCGGCTGCGCTACGAGGCCACCCACGACGCGCTCACCGGCCTGCCCAACCGCAGCCTGTTCTTCGAGCGCCTGGAGAAGGCCCTCAACGCGGGGGAAGGCCAGCGCTTCGGCCTGTGCTACCTCGATCTGGACGGCTTCAAGACCGTCAACGACAGCCTCGGGCACGCGGCCGGCGACCGGCTGCTGGTGGAGGTCGCCGACCGGCTGCAGTCCTGTGCGACCGCGCCCGGGGAGATGGTCGCCCGGCTAGGCGGCGACGAGTTCGTGGCCCTGACCACCGGCCCGGGCACCGAGCGCAAGGTCGACGAACTCGCCGAACGCATCATGAGCGCCCTCGTCACCCCTGTCAGCATCGACGGCCGTGACCTGCTCGTGCGCGGCAGCCTCGGCATCGTGGAGGGCCCGGCGGGCGAGCGCACGGCGGCGGAGGTCCTCCGCAGCGCGGACATCACCATGTACCGGGCCAAGTCCGCGGGCGGCAACCGCTCCGAACTCGCCGACCCGGAGGCCGACGCCCGCGCGATCACCCGCCACGGCCTGACAACGGCCCTGCCCACGGCCCTGGAACGCGGCGAGTTCTTCATCGAGTACCAGCCGCTGGTCCACCTCGGCGACGGCAGCGTGCGCGGCGCCGAGGCCCTCGTCCGCTGGCTGCACCCCCAGCACGGCGTCCTCGGCCCCGACCGCTTCATCCCGCTCGCCGAGCACACCGGTCTGATCGTCCCGCTGGGCCGCTGGGTCCTGGAGGAGTCCATCCGCCAGGCGCGCGCCTGGCGGGAACGCCACGGCGAGGAGACGGCCGCGGGTCCCCTGCGCATCAACGTCAACCTGTCGCCGTGCCAGCTCAGCCATCCAGGCCTCGTCCAGGACACGGTCGACATCCTCGAACGCGCGGGTGTCGCGCCGGAGGCGCTGTGCCTGGAGGTCACCGAGTCCGCGCTCATCGGCGCCGACGACGACCTGCTCAAACCACTGCACCGGCTCGCCGAGATGGGCGTCGACATCGCCCTGGACGACTTCGGCACCGGCTACTCCAACCTCGCCAACCTCCGCCGCCTCCCGGTACGCATCCTCAAGCTGGACCGCTCCTTCACCCAGGGCATGCAGCGGTTCCCCGCCGACCCGGTAGACCTGAAGATCGTCGAGGGCATCGTCTCCCTGGCCCACAGCCTCGACCTGGCGGTCACCGTCGAGGGAGTGGAAACCGGCGCCCAGGCGGAACAGCTCCGGATACTGGGCTGCGACACGGCCCAGGGCTGGTACTACGCGCGCCCGGGCCCACCGGAGAGACTCCACGACCTGGCCTTGGTGGACGCGACGGGCTGATGCCGGGGGGTGTGGGGGGCGCAGCCCCCCACCGACACCGTCACCGCTCGAGCAACATCCGCTGCAGCTCCCGCGCGGCCCGCGGCGGTGCCACGTCACTGCGGTGAGCCAGTGCGATGGCCCGCTGCAGCCCGGGCCGGGCCAGCGGAGTCACCCTGAGCCCCTGACCGGAGCGCGTGGCGACCATCCACGGCACCACGGCGATCCCCAGTCCCGCCCGGACGAACCCCAACACCGCGTCCATCTCACCGCCTTCGACCGCGAACTCCGGCTCGAACCCGGCGGAGCGACACGCCGCCACGGTCAGCTCCCGCAGGTCGTACCCGTGGCGGAACATCACCAGCCGCTCGCCCTCCAGATCGGCGATCTGCACGACCCGCCCGCCCCGCCCGGGGGCCGGCGCCTCGGGTGAGGACACCACCACCAACTCCTCCCGCAGCAGCTCCACCGTCGACAGCGCGGGCGCGGGCGTCGGCAGCGGCAGGACGACCAGCGCGAGATCGAGCGCGCCACGCGCCAGCTCCCGCACCAGGTCGTGCGAGCCGCCCTCCTCGATCAAGAGCTGGATGCCGGGATAGCGGTCGTGGAAGGCGCGCAGCACATCCGGCAGCAGACCCGTGCACAGACTCGGCGTCGCCCCCAGCCGTACCCGGCCCCGGCGCAGCTGCACCAGCTCCTGCACCTCGTACCGGGCGGTGTCCGCGTCCGCCAGGATCCGCCGGGCCAGCGGCAGCAGCGCCTCACCTGCGTCGGTGAGCGTGATGTTGCCCCGGGCGCGCAGGAACAGATCCGCGCCCAGCTCCCGCTCCAGCGCCTTGATCTGCTGTGACAGCGAGGGCTGGGCGACATGCACCAGCTCGGCGGCGCGGGTGAAGTGCCGGGTCTCGGCGACGGCGACGAAGTACTGGAGCTGCTGGAACTGCATCCTGCAAGGATAGCTTTGCCCTATGGAAACGAGCTGGACCATGTCTTGGACCGATCGGGTTCTTCGCCCCTAGCGTGCTGGTCATGGCTCTGGCAACGCGGACGGACCGACGGCCGTCCATGGCGCGCACGATGTGGGACTCCTCCGTCGGCAAGAAGACGGTGATGGCCGTCAGCGGCCTGATCATGCTGCTGTACCTGGTCGCGCACATGATCGGGAACCTGAAGATCTACTTCGGGGCCGGCGAGTTCAACCACTACGCTCACTGGCTGCGCACCATCGGCGAACCCTTCATGCACTACGAGTGGACGCTCTGGCTCATCCGGATCGTCCTCGTCGTCGCCGTGGTCGCCCACGCCACGTCCGCGTACCAGCTCAGCCGCCGCGACATCAGGGCGCGACCCAGCAAGTACGTGCACAGCAAGCCCCGGGCGAGCTACGCCACCCGCACCATGCGCTGGGGCGGCATCATCCTCGGCCTGTTCATCGTCTGGCACATCCTGGACCTGACCACCGGCACCGTGCACTCCGGCGGCTTCCAGCAGGGCCACCCGTACCAGAACGTGGTGGACACCTTCTCCACCTGGTACGGAAACGTCATCTACATCGTCGCGATGCTCGCGCTCGGCCTGCACATCCGGCACGGCTTCTGGAGCGCCGCGCAGACCCTCGGCGTCGGCAGCCGCGCCCGCGACCGCGCCCTGAAGACCGTCGCCAACGTCCTCGCGCTGCTGCTCACGGCCGGTTTCATCGCCGTACCCGTGGGCGTCATGACCGGAGTGGTGAGCTGACATGACCGAATACGTGAACTACGCGACGGGCGAGCCGGTCACCGACTCCAAGGCCCCGTCCGGCCCGATCCACGAGCGCTGGGACAAGCGCCGCTTCGAGGCCAAGCTGGTCAACCCCGCCAACCGGCGCAAGCACACGGTCATCGTGGTCGGCACCGGCCTCGCCGGCGGCTCCGCGGGCGCGACGCTGGCCGAACAGGGCTACCACGTCGTCCAGTTCTGCTACCAGGACTCCCCGCGCCGAGCCCACTCCATCGCCGCGCAGGGAGGCATCAACGCGGCGAAGAACTACCGCAACGACGGCGACTCGATCCACCGGCTGTTCTACGACACCGTCAAGGGCGGCGACTTCCGCGCCCGTGAGTCCAACGTCCACCGTCTCGCGCAGATCTCGGTCGAGATCATCGACCAGTGCGTAGCGCAGGGCGTGCCCTTCGCCCGCGAGTACGGCGGCCTGCTCGACACCCGCTCCTTCGGCGGCGTCCAGGTGTCCCGCACCTTCTACGCCCGCGGCCAGACGGGCCAGCAGTTGCTGCTGGGCGCGTACCAGGCCCTGAGCAGGCAGATCGCCGCGGGCAACGTGGAGATGCATCCGCGCACCGAGATGCTGGACCTGATCGTCGTGGACGGGCGGGCCCGCGGCATCGTGGCGCGGGATCTGATCACCGGGAAGATCGACACGTACTTCGCCGACGCCGTCGTCCTGGCCAGTGGCGGTTACGGAAACGTCTTCTACCTGTCGACCAACGCCATGAACTCCAACGCGACCGCCATCTGGCGGGCGCACCGTCGCGGCGCCTACTTCGCCAACCCCTGCTTCACACAGATCCACCCCACCTGCATCCCGCGCACCGGCGACCACCAGTCCAAGCTGACGCTGATGAGCGAGTCGCTGCGCAACGACGGCCGGATCTGGGTGCCCAGGGCCAAGGGCGACACCCGCCCGCCGAACCGGATCCCGGAGGACGAGCGCGACTACTACCTGGAGCGCATCTACCCGTCCTTCGGCAACCTGGTCCCGCGTGACATCGCCTCCCGCGCCGCGAAGAACGTCTGCGACGAGGGCAGGGGAGTCGGCCCCGGCGGCCAGGGCGTGTACCTGGACTTCGCGGACGCCATCCGGCGGATGGGCCGCAAGGCGGTCGAGGCCAAGTACGGCAACCTCTTCGACATGTACCAGCGGATCACCGACGAGGATCCGTACGAGGTGCCGATGCGGATCTACCCGGCGGTGCACTACACGATGGGCGGCCTGTGGGTCGACTACGACCTGCAGACGACGATCCCCGGCCTGTTCGCGATCGGTGAGGCCAACTTCTCCGACCACGGCGCCAACCGGCTCGGCGCCTCCGCGCTGATGCAGGGCCTGGCCGACGGCTACTTCGTGCTGCCGGCCACCATCAACGACTACCTGGCCCGCAACCCGCATCAGGAGACGGTGACGGCCGAACACCCCGCGGTCCAGGAGGTGTTGGCCGAGACCGAGGACCGGCTGCACCTGCTGCTGTCCGTGGACGGCGACCGCACTCCCGACTCCTTCCACCGTGAAGTCGGAGAACTCATGTGGGAGTTCTGCGGCATGGCCCGCACCGAGGCCGGACTGCGCAAGGCCCTGGAGCGCATCCCGCAGATACGCGAGGAGTTCTGGCGGCGCATCAAGGTGCCCGGCACCGGCGAGGAGTTCAACCAGTCGCTGGAGAAGGCCAACCGGATCGTCGACTACCTGGAGCTGGCCGAGCTGATGTGCCTCGACGCCCTGCACCGCGCCGAGTCCTGCGGCGGCCACTTCCGCGAGGAGTCGCAGACCCCCGACGGCGAGGCCGCCCGCAGGGACGACGAGTTCGGCTACGCGGCGGCCTGGGAGTTCACCGGCACCGGTGCGGCACCCGTCCTGCACAAGGAAGACCTGGTCTTCGAGTACGTCCACCCCACCCAGCGGAGCTACGCATGAAGCTCACCCTGCGCGTCTGGCGCCAGAAGAACGCCGACGCAGAAGGCGCCATGTCCACGTACGAGGTGGACGGCATCTCGTCCGACATGTCCTTCCTGGAGATGCTGGACGTCCTCAACGAACAGCTCATCCTGGCCGGTGAGGAGCCGGTCGCCTTCGACCACGACTGCCGCGAGGGCATCTGCGGCGCGTGCTCGCTCGTGATCAACGGCGATGCACACGGGCCGGAGCGCACCACCACCTGCCAGCTGCACATGCGGTCCTTCAAGGACGGCGACACGATCGACATCGAGCCGTGGCGGGCGGCGGCCTTCCCCGTGATCAAGGACCTGGTCGTGGACCGGTCGGCGTTCGACCGGATCATCCAGGCCGGCGGCTACGTCACCGCACCGACCGGGTCCGCTCCGGAGGCGCATGCCACGCCGGTGCCGAAGGCCGACGCCGACTTCGCCTTCGAGCACGCGGAGTGCATCGGCTGCGGGGCGTGTGTGGCGGCGTGCCCCAACGGCGCGGCGATGCTGTTCACCTCCGCCAAGGTCAACCACCTGAACGTGCTGCCCCAGGGTGCGCCCGAGCGGGAGACCCGGGTGCTGGACATGGTGGCGCAGATGGACGCGGAGGGCTTCGGCGGGTGCACGCTGACCGGGGAGTGCGCCACGGCCTGTCCGAAGGGGATCCCGCTGGTGTCCATCACGAACATGAACAAGGAGTGGCTGCGGGCCACCCGGAAGGTGGGGAAGCGGTAGCGTCCCACTGAGCAGGAAACGTTCGTCGCACAGACGAACGGGCGGGGCCGGCGATGGTGCTCACCGGCCCCGTCTCGTTTTCGTGATCGCCGGTATCCCGGCGTTCAGCATTCCCACATCCCCTCTCCGGGCGCAGGTCACGCGCACGCCAACCGGCGTCGGAAGAACTGGAGCGGCGGGCCGTACGCCCTCGCTCGCCGCCGTCGCCGAACCGGCCCGTGACCAGGAGAGAGCCATGACCGGCGTTTCCACCCTCGACCGCCCCCCACAGCCCGAGGCACCGACCCGCTACACCGTCACCCTCGCCCGTGACGAGGACGACGTGCGGGCCGCGCAGCGGCTGCGGCACGACGTCTTCGCCGGTGAGATGGGGGCCCTGCTGGCCACGCCGCAGCCGGGACTGGACGTCGACGCCTTCGACGCCTACTGCGACCACCTGCTCGTGCGCGACACCGGCACCGGGCAGGTCGTCGGCACCTACCGGCTGCTGCCGCCGGAGCGGGCCTCGGTCGCCGGCCGGCTCTACTCGGAGGGCGAGTTCGAGCTGGGCGCGCTGGACCCGATCCGGCCCGGACTGGTCGAGGTCGGCCGCTCCTGTGTGCACCCCGACCACCGCGACGGCGCGGTCATCGGCCTGATCTGGGCCGGGATAGCCCGCTACATGGTCGACCGCGGGCACGAGTGGCTGGCGGGCTGCTGCTCGGTGCCGCTCGCCGACGGCGGCACCCTCGCGACGGCCACCTGGGAGCGGGTGCGCGCCAAGCACCTGGCACCCGAGGAGTTCCGGGTACGGCCGCTGCTGCCCTGGATCCCGAACGCCGAGGCCCCGGCCGGGCACAGCGAGCTGCCCGCCCTGCTGCGCGGCTATCTGCGCCTCGGCGCCTGGGTGTGCGGCGAGCCCGCGCACGACCCGGACTTCGGGGTCGCCGACCTGTACGTGCTGCTGTCGATGCGCCGGGTGAACGCGCGCTATCTGCGGCACTTCCTCTCCCTCGTGCCGGCCTGATGAGCGTCTGGCTGCCCAGCGCGCCCTGCAGTCCGGGCGCCTGTGTGGAGCCGGCCCGGGCCGCCGCGGCCGTACCCCGGGCCGTGCTGCGGCTGACCGGGGTCGCGGCCCTGGTGCTGGCCGGGATCGCGCTGTCCCCACTCGGCGGGAGGATCCCCGCCGAGTGGGTCAGGCGGTGGTGCCGGGCGATCGTGCGGGCCATGGGGGTACGGGTCCGCTTCACCGGCGGCGCCGCACCGGCCGGTGGGCTGCTGCTGGTCGCCAACCATGTCTCGTGGCTGGACATCCCGCTGCTGACCGCCGTACGCCCCGCCCGGATGCTCGCCAAGACCGAGATCCGGCAGTGGCCGGTCGCGGGCGCGCTGGCCGCGCGCGGCGGGGCGCTGTTCATCGAGCGGGACCGGATCCGCGCCCTGCCCGAGACGGTCGCCCGGATCGCCGAGGCGCTGCGCGAGGGCGCGGCCGTCGCCGCATTCCCCGAGGGCAGCACCTGGTGCGGGCGGGCCCACGGCCGGTTCCACCGGGCCGTCTTCCAGGCCGCGCTCGACGCCGGCGTACCCGTGCAGCCGGTCGGCCTGCGCTACCGGCAGGAGACCGGCGGCGGGCCGAGCACGGCGGCGGCGTTCGTCGGCGAGGACACCCTGCTCGCCTCCCTGTGGCGGGTGGCCCGCACCCGGGGCCTGATCGCCGAGGTGGAGGTACGGCCGGTGATCCGGCCCGGCGCCCACCCCGACCGCCGCGCCCTCGCCCGGGCGGCCCAGCCGGTCACCTACGAGCCGGCCTGGACCCATGCGGCCCTGGTCGCGGGCCTGCCCGCGCACGCCGCCCCCGTCCGGACGGGATAGCCGTTCACAGCAGGGGGCGTACGGCCAGCTCCGCCACCCGCAGATATGCCTCCACCGTGCCGGCGCGCAGGTCCTTCAGCTCCCAGCGCGACGACTGCAGCGCGCTGTCGAAGGGCACGAGCACCACCTGGGCGGGCGGGACGGTCAGCTGCCGCACGAAGGTGTCGGGCAGGGTCCGGCGGTAGGAACCATCCGTCCGGGAGGCCACGACGACCGCCTCGTCCGCCAGTTCGGGGCGTCCGGCGTCCCGGATCCTGCCGAGAAGGCGCGCCGCGTCGTCGCGGAAGGAATCGGTGGTGCCGCAGCACACGATCAGCCGGTCCGTGTGGTCGAGGATCACCTCCAGCGTCGCGTCCACGCGCACCGGCGCCCAGTCGGTCAGCACGAAGGAGTAGTACGGCGCCGTGTGGGCCAGAACACGCATGTACTGGTGGGTGTGCGTGGAGTTGGGCCCATAGTGCCCCGGGCGGTGCGCGAGCACCTCCAGGCCCGAGGGAAGGCGCGTGGTGTGGGCGCGGACCTGCTCGTACGACGGGCCGCGCGAGAGGGCGGCCAGATCCCGGGGCACCGCTTGGTTGCGCTCGTGGGGCAGGAAGGCGTCGAGCGCTCCTTCGGTGGGGGCCCCGTCGACGGCGAGGACGGGTTCCGGCCGTACGGCGGCCAGCACCGAGCCCAGTGCCATCGTCGCGGTGGCCCGGCCGCTGTAGTGGTGGGCGCCGACCAGCGTCAGCCGCCTGCTGAACAGCAGCGGCTCGCGCAGCAGCGCGAGGCGTTCTCGGACGTGCCCGCGGGCCGCCTTGAAGCGGGACAGCGGCAGCTGCCGTCCGGCCTGCGGTGGCGTTGGGGGCGGGGTCAGCGGTACGGGCGCCGACAGCCTGCTGCCTGCCGGCATGACGGGGGACAGCGCGTCGTCGCCGGTCCGCAGCCGGGCCAGGGCTATGTACCGGGCCAGGGCGTCGGCGACCTCGCCGGCGGTGGGGCGGACGGCCGGGTCGTCGTCGAGGCAGCGCAGCACCAGGCGGCGCAGCTGCTCCCAGCCGTCCCCCTGCCACAGGTGCATGCCCTCCGGCAGACTCGGCACCTCGACGCCCGCCTTGCTGCTGATCAGCTGCAGCAGCGAGCCCAGCGCACGCATGCTGTCCGCGACGGTCGGCGCCGGGCCGGACCCCAGATACCGGTCGTCGACGGCGTAGTCGGACAGATCGGCGAGCGCCACGGTGCGGCGCAGCACGTACACGCTGTCCGTTCCGAAGTCGGCGGGCACCAGCCCGCCGGCGTGACACAGGGCGAGCGCATTGGCCAGATGCCAGGAGACCAGCAGGCCGCGCACGAGGTCGAACGGGGCGGTGCCGTCCGCCAGGGCCCCCGCGAACACCTCGGACAGGCGCGGCGGCGCGGCGTTTCCGGCGTCCTGGTCGCCGATCGGCGCCATCGCGAGCCAGGGCGGGGAGTCCTCCAGACCGGTGGCGAGCAGCGCGGGCGCGTACTGGCCCTGCAGCCGGGACAGCGCCTCCGCCTCCATCGCGATCAACTGGGCGTTGGCCGCCGGGAGATCGGGGCGCGGGGTGCGCAGCACCGCCTCGGTGCCGTGCGCGTCGGTGCCCCGGTACAGAATCGTCCGGCGGCCGCGGCGCCGGTCCCGCAGCGTGTAGGGGCCGAGCCGGACCGGGTCCGCGTCGGTCAGCGGAGCCCAGCCGTCGGCTCCCGTGGGCGTGCGCTCCGGCTCGCGGGAGGGCAGGCCGGGTACCCGCTCGAACGACACTCCGAAGCGGGCGAGCAGCCGGCGTTCGACACTGGTGAACGGCTGGTGGGAGCCCGGCAGATGGGCGGAGCCGTCCGGATGGGCCAGCCAGGCCGGGAAGTCGGGCGAGTTGCCCGCGAGTTCCTCCAGATGGCGGCCGATCCGGCGGCTGGTGCGCAGCAGTTCGGCCTGCGGGACGGAGTCCAGGAGCACCGACTTGGACTCCTCGGCGAAGTCGAACACCCGGTGCTTGGCGGGCAGCGGTCCGGGCACCGGGGCCGGGTGCGGCCGGACCAGGCCGCCCAGGAACACCTCCGCCAGATGCGAGGTCGTGGCCGGCCAGGGCACCGCCGACTGCACCAGCCTCATCACCGGCACCGACAGCGGGGAGACCGCGGCGAGATGGGCCGCCAGCCGGTACGCCTCGGGGGTGGCCGCGTCCCGGAAGTGCAGGGCGCTGGTCAGGTCCCGGGCGTCGGACACGCTGCCGTACGGGTCGGGGTGGGCCAGCAGGGGCAGCTCCACGGTGGTGCCGGGCGAGGCGAGCAGCCGGGCCCAGTCCCGCAGCGACTCGGGTGTCGGCTCGAGGACGGGCACGGGCACCCCGTCGAAGGCGGACAGCTCCGGTGGCAGCACCGGATCGCTCACCTCCCAGGCCGCGTTGGCGCCGCCGATCCGCCGAGTGGTGGCCTGCCAGCGCTCGGCGGCGATGCCGGAGGCCTCCCACATGTCCGGCGGCAGTGTCTGCAGGACCGCGGTCGGTCCGCGGGACGCCCAGCGGGCCAGCAGCCCGTGCAGGGCACCGGAGCGCCAGGCGGCGCCCATGCCGTCGCTGACGACGAGGACCAGGGTGCGGCCGGAGGGGTCGTTGACCGTGCTGAGCGGCAACGCACCGCTCTCGGGCCGGAACGGCCGCGTGTGCAGGCGGGGTTCGCGGGCGGCACGGGTGTCGAGGCCGAGGACACGGGTGGTGGCGAAGGCGCCCAACCG
This sequence comes from Streptomyces sp. NPDC002076, assembly GCF_053593835.1. Lineage (NCBI taxonomy): Bacteria > Bacillati > Actinomycetota > Actinomycetes > Kitasatosporales > Streptomycetaceae > Streptomyces > Streptomyces sp. NPDC002076. The sequence goes on along the minus strand of NZ_JBSFDI010000010.1, from coordinate 225,953 downwards.
CTCCAGCAGGGTGCGCAGTTCGGAGCCGAGCCGATGCCACAGCAGCATCGACAGACCGTCGTCCACGAGCAGCGCCAGATTCAGCCAGCGCTCGCGCACCGGCCGTTCCACCACGTCGGGCAGCCCCGTCTCGGCCAGCTGGGCGGCGGTCCGCTCCTCGTCGATCTCCGTGCGGTAACGGCTGTCGCGGCGGTGGCGCAACGGCCGAAGCGCCCGGCCCAGGGCCAGTTCGTCGGCGAGGGCCTTGTCCTCGGGCACCCGCACCGGCATCGCCCGGCGCGGCTCCGGCGCGGACGGGGCGAGCCGCACCTCGGGCGCCGGACCGCGCCGGGCCGCCCCGTACAGGGCGGGGGCGGTGAGGTCGGGCAGGTCCGGGTCGTCGGGGTCCGGCGTGGGGGCCTGCGCGGCGGCCGGGCCGGGATCCGGGGCGGGGCCGGGCGCGGGGTGGCTCGGCACCGGCGGGGGTTCGCGCCGCAGCGGTGCCTCGGTGCCGGCGGGCAGGCGGCGGGCGAGCCAGAGCACGTCGAGGACCTGGTCCGCGTCCAGGTCGTGCCCGCAGGCCGCCAGCACCCGCAGTGCCTCGGCCAGTCGCCCGCCCCCGCCCGCCACGGTCACATCGCCCCGGTGAGCTGGTGCAGTACGGCGTCCAGCAGGCCCTCCGCGTCCAGGTCGACGCCCCCGGTGCGCAGGAACACGGCGTTCAGCAGCTGGTCGGTGGCTAGTTCGCCGAGGGCGCGGCGGCGCAGGAAGGCATCGATGAGGTCGTCCGCTTCCCGCAGCGCCTCCTCGCCCAGATGGGCGGCGACGATGGTGCGCAGCCGCTCCTCGTCGGGCACCGGCAGTTCGAGCCTGAGGCAGCGGCGCAGGAACGCGGGCGGGAAGTCCCGTTCACCGTTGCTGGTGATGATCACGACGGGAAACTCGGCGCACTGGACGAGACCCTGGTGCACCCTGACCGTGCCCCGGTGGTCCGAGGTCTGCACCTCCACGTCGGCGGTGTCCTCCGGCAGCCGGACCAGCTCCTTGATCTCGAAGTAGCCCTCCTCGAACACGGTGAGCAGATCGTTGGGCAGGTCGACGTCGCCCTTGTCCATCTCGTCGATGAGCAGACAGCGCGCTCCGGCCGAGGCCACCAGCGCGGTACCGAGCGGCCCGAGGCGGATGAACTGCCCGATGGACGGCTCGCGGTCGCCGCGGTCCCGGCTGAGCGTGGTCTCCCGCAGCCGGCCGATGGCGTCGTAGACGTAGAGGGCGTCCGGCACGGTGGAGCGGCTGGTGACGGACCAGCGCAGCAGATCGCCGAGGCGCAGTTCGAGCGCGACGGCACGGGCGAGCGACGACTTGCCGGTGCCCGCGGGACCGGTCACCAGCAGCGGACGACGCAGGTGCAGCGCCGCGTTGACGATGTCGGCGTGCCGTGGGTCGATCACGTACGGCAGCTTCGGGCGCGGCGCGCGCACCGGGGCGAAGCGCCGCCACGGCGGGGCGTCGGGCAGGGTGACCTCGCGGGGCACGCCGTCGCCTTGGAACAGTCGCCATGCGGCGTCGGCGGCGGATGTCATGGGCCCTCCTGGGGTTCGGACAGGTGCAGGCGTGGGACGGTGCGGTCGGCGTCGGCCCAGGCGAGGACCGGACGGCCGGGGAACTCGGGCGGATTGGCCCAGGCGCCCGCCCGGTAGCTGTGGACGCCGTCGGGCAGCTCCCGGGTGGCGACCCGTGCCATGTGCCGGACACTGTGCGAGGGCCCGTCCTCGCCGCGGTCCCACATCACCACAGGTATGCCCAGCGCCAGGCAGGTCTGCACGATGCGGTCCCGGGGAGGACCGGGCGGTACGTCCACGGAGACGCGTACCGTGTCGAGTTGGTTGACGAGCTGCGAGTAGAGCGTGTCCCGGTCGGCGGGGTCCGAGACGACGAGCGCCTTGCCGGAGTCCAGGCGGCTCCATCTGCTGCGCCAGCGGGAGACGAACCGCCCGTTGCGGCGCAGCAGTTCGGGGCAGTGCACGACCAGCGGGTACTCCACCCCGAGCACCCCGGGCACCAGCTCGGCACGGCTCTGGGCCGCCCACTCGTCGACGGGCAGGTTCAGGCCGCCGCGGTCCACGAGCACCTCCACCAGCGGCGGACGCTCGTCCTCGGGCGGGGGCGTGAGCGAGTCCAGGACCTGCAGCACCTCTCGTGCCGCTTCCGAGGCGGTGTACGTCCGCACGCTCTCGGTGGACACCTGCCGGGGCCCGGCGCCCTCGTCGCACCAGATCCGCAGCCGGTGCCGGCCCCGCCCGGCCTTCGTCACCTGGACCAGGACGCGCACCCTGGCGGCCCGTCCGCGCACGGAACGCGCCCATTCCTGGGCGTCGTAGCGCCGCTCGCCCAGTGCCGAGCGCCCGATTCCGAGCCGGCCGGCCACCCGGTCCGACCACATCCGGAGCCGGGCCCGCGGGGTGTCGGGGGCGAGGGCGGCGACGTACTCCACCACCCGCAGCAGCGCGGGCACCCGGCGCTCACCGTCGCTCGCGTGCCCGTCGCCGGGGAGGATCTCCAGGCGGTCGACGAGCGCGTCCACGCTGTCGCTGCCCGGCTGGGCCGCCAGATGCGGTAACGCGGCGCGGACCGCCTCGGGGAACCGCGCGCTCACGGCGGGGTCGAGGGCTCGCAGATGCCCGCGCAGGTCCGCGTACTCGGACGGGGACAGCAGCCGGGGAGTGCGGGACAGGGCGCCCGCGGCCAGCAGCCGGTCGGTGGACCTCGGGTCCTCCCGGCGCAACATCCCGGTCAGTGCCGCGAGCGCCCGCGGATGCGTCAGCAGGAACGCGGCGAAGTCCTCGGCGGACGGCGGCCGGACATCGCTGCCGTGCTCCACGCCGCACAGCTGGGCGAGCCGGCGGGCCCGGTCGCCCCGCCCGGTGGGGGACGGAAGGGCGTCCTCGATCGCCTGCAGCAGCAGCCCGAAGGCGTGCTCGTCGGTGTCGGGCGGCACGGGGCGGCATGCGTCCAGCACACCGAGGGGCCGCAGTTCGGCCTCGACGGCCTGCCAGGGGATGACCCAGCTGCGCCGGATGACGTTCTGGAAGTCGAGCGGGAGCGGATGCCCGGCGGCGTCGACCGGCAGGAAGTGCCCCGCGACGAGGCCGACCACGGCGTTCTCCTCCTTGCACCACAGGGGCCCGCCGCTGTAGCCGACGTCGACCGCCATGCCGGTGGGCGCGCCGTCGACATAGCCGTGCGGACCGTGCACGGCGGCGACGGTGAGCCGGGCCACGGTGGCATCGGCACCGCTGCCGTGCCAGGCGTGGAGTTTCTGGCCGACCGACAGGGCGGCCTGGCCGGGGCCGTCGGGCAGACCTGGGGCCGGGACGTCGACGCGGAGTACGGCGAGGTCGCCGAGCCACTCGCGGGCCCCCGGCCGCACCGGCCCGCCGTCGGGGGCCCGGGGCGGGATCCAGTGGGCGACCCGGGCGAGGTGGCGCTGGGAGGCGACGGCGGACCTGCTCACTTCCACTGGTACGTCCACGGCGATCGGTGCCCGGGTGTGGAACATGTCCCGGCCCAGCGCGGCATTCACGACATGCGCGCAGGTCAGCACGGTGTCATGGCCGAGGACCAGCCCCGCGCCCGCCGTCCTGCCGTCCTCGGTCCGCCGCACCGTCACGACGTACCGGGACGGGTCGCGGCCACCGGCCCCCGCGGTGTGGAACCAGCCCACGCGTCACTCCGCGGGGTTCGTGCCGGTGTCCGGGGCGGGCTTCCAGCTGGCGGTGACGGTGAGATGGGCCTGTCCGGCGGCGCCGACGATCCCGAACTTGAGGTCCTGGCCCACCTGCACGCCGAAGGTCACGCTCAGCTCGGTCGGCGGCTCGGGCACCGCCGTGGCGGCGTCGTGGACCTCCTGCAGCAGCGGACCGAGCGGACGCAGCGCGCCGCGCAGCGCGCCGGCCGTGAGGTTCGCGACGGCCCGGCCGCCCGCCCCGACCGGCACCACTGTGCCCATGCCCGCGGGGAGGTCGTCGTCCCGTGCGGCAGGGGGTGCGCCCGCCGCGGGGGCGAGGAAGAAGCGGACCGGCGTGCCGTCGTCGAGTTCGAGTTCCGGTGAAGTGGACACCGTCACATTATCGTCAAGGAGCGGGCAAGGGCCGACCCGATGGTCCAACTCGGTTACCACATCGATGCATTGGGCACAGATCGGTGAGGACGGAACTCAGGGCATGACCCGCGCCAGATACGGTGCCGTGGCGCTGCCCGCCGCCTGCGCCACCCGCTCCGGAGGGCCCGACGCCACGATCCGGCCGCCCCGGTCGCCGCCGCCGGGGCCCAGGTCGATGACCCAGTCGGCGCCCGCGACCACCGTCATGTCGTGCTCGACCACCACGACCGTGTGCCCGGCGTCGACCAGCCCGTGCAGCCGGTCCATCAGCACCTCCACATCGGCCGGGTGCAGCCCGGTGGTGGGCTCGTCCAGCAGGTAGAGGGTGTGGCCGCGCCGGCCGCGCTGCAGCTCGCTCGCCAGCTTGATCCGCTGTGCCTCCCCGCCGGACAGCTCGGTCGCCGGCTGCCCGAGACGCAGATAGCCGAGGCCCACGTCGAGCAGCGTGCCGAGGCTGCGGGCGGCGGCCGGAATGTCGGCGAAGAACTCCGCCGCGGCCTCCACCGTCAGATCGAGCACCTCGGCGATGTTCCGTTCCCGGTAGGTCACTTGGAGGGTCTCGGGGTTGTAGCGGGCGCCCTCGCAGTCCGGGCAGGGCGCGTAGGTGCTCGGCAGGAACAGCAGTTCGACGCTGACGAACCCCTCGCCCTGGCAGGTCTCGCAGCGCCCACCGGACACGTTGAAGGAGAACCGGCCGACGACGTACCCGCGCGCCCGGGCCTCCTCGGTGCCGGCGAACACCTTGCGTACGACGTCGAACAGGCCGGTGTAGGTGGCCAGGTTGGAGCGCGGGGTGCGCCCGATCGGCTTCTGGTCGACCCGGACCAGCCGGTCCACGCCCTGAAGCTCATCCGTCAACTCGCCGATGAGCGTGGACTTTCCGGAACCGGAGACCCCGGTGACGGCGGTGAACGCGCCGAGCGGGAACTCGGCCGTCACCGCGCGCAGGTTGTGCCTGGTCACCGGACCCACCGTCAACCAGCCGCGCGGGGAGCGGACCTCACGCGCCGGGCCGGGTGACTCGTCGAAGAGGAACACGGCCGTCGCCGACTCCGCCACACACGCCAGCTCGGCCGGCGGCCCGCTGTACAGCACGCGTCCGCCGTGCTCGCCCGCGCCGGGGCCCACGTCCACCAGCCAGTCGGCGCCGCGCACCACCTCCAGGTGATGCTCCACCACGAACACCGAGTTGCCCGCGGCCTTCAGCCGGTCCAGCACGGTCAGCAGCGCCTCGGTGTCCGCCGGGTGCAGTCCGGCGGACGGCTCGTCCAGGACGTAGACCACGCCGAACAGCCCGGAGCGCAACTGGGTGGCGAGCCGGAGCCGTTGGAGCTCGCCCGCCGACAGGGTGGGGGTGGAGCGGTCGAGACTGAGGTAGCCGAGGCCCAGTTCGACCACCGGCGCGATCCGGGACTTCAGGTCCTCGGTGAGGACCCGGGCGGTCTCGGTACGGCCGTCCAGCAGGGCCGCCAGATCGGTCAGCGGCAGCGCGGCCAGTTCGGCGATCGTCCGGCCGCCGAAGGTCACGGCCAGCGCCTCCGGCCGTAGCCGGCTGCCCCCGCACACCGGGCAGGGCGCGCTGGTCAGGAACCGTTCCGCCTTCGCCCGCAGCGACGCCGACCTGGTGTCCGAGAACGTCTTCAGCACATACCGGCGGGCGCTCATGTACGTGCCCTGGTACGGCCGTTGGATGCGGTCGGCGTCCCGGACCGGGTGGACGGTGACGACGGGCTGCTCGTCCGTGAACAGGATCCACTCCCGCGCCTGCGCGGGCAGCTCGTGCCAGGGCCGGTCCACGTCGTGGCCGAGGGCGTCGAGGATGTCGCGCAGATTCTTGCCCTGCCAGGCGCCGGGCCAGGCGGCGATGGCGCCCTCGCGGATGGACAGCGAGGGATCCGGGACCAGCAACTCCTCGGTGGTGTCGTGCACTTGGCCCAGGCCATGGCACTCCGGGCAGGCCCCGGCCGCAGTGTTCGGCGAAAACGCGTCCGAATCGAGTCGCTCAGCGCCCGGCGGATACTCCCCGGCCCGGGAGAACAGCATGCGCAGGGAGTTGGCGAGATTGGTGACCGTGCCCACCGAGGAGCGCGAGGTGGGGGCCGCGCGGCGCTGCTGCAGCGAGACCGCGGGCGGCAGCCCCGTGATCTCGCCGACCTTGGGTGCCCCGACCTGGTGGATCAGCCTGCGCGCATACGGCGCGACCGACTCGAAGTACCGCCGCTGCGCCTCGGCGTAGATCGTGCCGAACGCCAGCGACGACTTCCCCGATCCGGACACGCCGGTGAACACGGCCAGGACGTCGCGCGGGATGTCGACGTCGACGCCTTTGAGATTGTGCTCGCGGGCGCCGCGGACGCGGACGTACTGGTCATGTGGGCTGTGCATAGAGGCACAACCCTATCCACGCCCGGGCGCTGCTACTGCGGAGGGTTGTCGCGGCGATTCTGGTCGAGGTACTCGTCCGCCCGCTTCTGCGCGGCGTCGACCTGGGACCTGTACTTGTCCTGGGTCCTCTGGTCGATCATGTCGCCGGCCTTGTCGACGCCCGTCCTGGCCTGGTCCTCGTGGCCCTTGAGCATCTGCTTGATCTTGTCCATCATGGACATGGCGGCCCTCCCGGTCGCTTGAGGCTTCCCTCCCAGGGTCACCGGCGCCGACCGGGTCCGCATCTCGGGGTCGTGGGGCCCCGAGCGGCCCGGATTCAGCGGCCCGGCGTGAACAGCGCGGCGAGCCGCCGGTAGGAGTCCAGCAGGGCCGTACGGTCGTAGCCGCTGGTGGTGACCAGCACCTCATCGGCGCCCGTCTCCTTCAGCACCGTCTCCAGCTCGTGCGCGACCTCCTCCGCGGTGCCGGCGATGTGCCCGGCGAGACCGCCCTCGTAGAAGCCGCGCTCCTTCGCGGTCATCGGGCGGGCCTCGACCTCCTCGGCCGGGGCGAGCGGCGGGAAGGTGCCGTGGGTGCGCGAGTACGCCATCGACCAGGCCTCCGGGACCAGCAGCCGCCGCGCCGCCTCCTCGGTGCCGGCGACCGCGACCGTCCCGGAGATCACGACGTACGGCTCGGCCGCCCAGGGGGAGGGGCGGAACAGGGAGCGGTACTGGTCGATGCCGCGCAGCATCCTCTCCCGGCCGCGCAGATCGCCGATCACCATCGGCAGTCCGGCGCGGGCCGCTATCCGCGCGCCCTCGCCCATGGCCAGCACGAACGGCGGCACCCGCAGCCCTTCGGCGGGGCGCGCCCGCACCCCGCTCGGCGAGCCGCCCTCGAACCAGCCCAGCAGCTCGCCGAGCTGTGCGGCGAAGTCCTCGGCCACGTCCTTGTCCCGGCCGAGGGCCTTGCGCACCCCGTCGGTGAAGCCGACGGAACGCCCGAGCCCCATGTCGATCCGGCCGGGGAACAGGGCCTCCAGCACGCCGAACTGCTCGGCGACGACGAGCGGTTGGTGGTTGGGCAGCATCACCCCGCCGGTGCCGACCCGGATGGTGCGCGTGGCCGAGGCGACCGCGGCGGCCAGCACGGTCGGCGCGGAACCGGCGACCCCGGGCACACCGTGGTGCTCGGACACCCAGAAGCGGTGATAGCCGAGCCCCTCCGCCTCCCGCGCCAGTGCGACGGTGTCCCGCAGCGCCTCGGCGGGCGGGTGTCCCTCGCGGGTGCGCGAACGGTCGAGGACGGAGAACCGGGTCCGGGCGATCACTGTGCTGCTCACACAGGGTTCAACGCCCTGACGAACCGGGAATTCCTGGCCCGTCGGCGCCTGGCTAAGGTGGCCCCGTGACCGACAGCACCAGGCGTCCGCTCGCCGTGTACGACCTCGACAACACCCTTGCCGACACGGCGCACCGGCAGCATTTCCTGGAGACGCGGCCGAAGAACTGGGCCGCGTTCTTCGCCGCCGCGCCCGCGGACCCGCCCCTCGCCGAGGGCATCGCGCTCGCCCTGGAGAGCGCCCGCGAGTGCGAGGTCCTGTATCTCACCGGCCGTCCCGAGCGGTGCCGGCGCGACACGCTGGACTGGCTCGCCGCCCATGAGCTGCCCGAGGGGCGCGTGTACATGCGGGGCAACGCCGACCGCAGGCCCGCCCGGTTCACCAAGCTGGAGATCCTGCGCCGGCTCGCCCAGGACCGCGAGATCCGTGTCCTCGTGGACGACGACGAGATGGTCTGCGACGACGCCGAGCGCGCGGGGTTCACCGTCGTACGTGCCCGCTGGGCCGCGAAGTCCGCGGCGCTCGAGGAGGCTCAGGAGCGGGAAGGCCGCACCTGACGCCGGCCGGCGGTCAGCCCGCGTCCTCGATGCGGAAGCCGACCTTCAGCCCCACCTGGTAGTGCTCGATCCGTCCGTTCTCGATCTGGCCGCGGACCTCCGTGATCTCGAACCAGTCCAGATTACGCAGGGTCTGGTCGGCGCGGGCGATGCCGTTGCGGATGGCTTGGTCGATGCCCTCGTGCGACGTGCCGACGATCTCGGTGACCCGGTAGGTGTGATTCGTCATGAGGGTGCTCCTCTCGTGTCACGCCGTACTCCACCGTGCCCCATCCCCGCCCCGCCCGCACGGTGTCCGGGACCTGCGCGGGTAGCCCGTGCCCCCTTGACCCTCCGTATTGGTCCATACCAAAATCCAGCACACCCGTGCGAGCGGTGCCGCTCGTCCCCCCACGTCGGGCCCCCACGCCTGTCCGCATCCCCGCCAGACAGAACAGGACCCCTCGTGAGACGTCGTCTGCTCGCCCTCGTGTGTGTCACCGGTTCCCTCCTGAGCGCCTGCGGGATGCTCCCCGGCGAGCACGAGCGCAAGACCGTCACCGTGTGGCTGATGAAGGACAGCGCCTCGGACGCGTTCCTGCGGCGCTTCACGGCCGACTTCGAGCGCAGCCACAAGGACCTGCGCCTGGACATCCGCATCCAGCAATGGACCGGCATCGTCGACAAGGTCCGCGCGGCGCTCAAGGATGACTCCGGGGACGGGCCCGATGTCATCGAGGTCGGCAACACCCAGGTGCCGCTGTACGCCGACGGCGGCAGGCTCGCCGACCTCACGCTGGAGTCGATGCGCGACTGGGGCAAGGACCAGTGGCTGCCCGCCCTCGCCGAGCCCGGCAAGGACGCCAACGCGCAGTACGGCATCCCCTGGTACGCGGCCAACCGCGTCGTCATCTACCGCAAGGACCTGTTCGAGGCGGCCGGCATCACCCGCCCGCCGAGGACCCGCGAGGAGTGGCTCGCCGACACCGAGAAGCTCAACTCCTCGGGCAACCAGGGTATTTACCTGGCCGGACAGGACTGGTACACGCTCTCGGGGTTCATCTGGGACGAGGGCGGCGACCTCGCCCGGCAGAAGGACTACCGGTGGGAGGGCGTCCTCGGCACCCCGGCCGCGCTGCGCAGCATGGACTTCTACCGGCGGCTGCAGGCGCTGGGGCGGGGCCCCGCGGACGCGGACGAGGAACACCCGCCCCAGGCAGGGGTGTTGGCCGACGGCAGGGTGGCGCAGATCATCGCCGTACCGGGGCTCGCCCAGTCGATCGTGCGGCAGAACCCGGATCTGAAGAACAAGCTGGGCTTCTTCCCGGTGCCCGGGAAGACCGCCGCACGGCCCGGCACCGTCTTCACCGGCGGCTCCGACCTCGTCGTCCCCTCGGGCACCAAGGACCAGTTCGCGGCGACCGCCGTCGTCGGGGCGCTCGTCGGCGCCAAGTGGGACACGGAACTCGCCCGCACGATGAACTACGTGCCCAACAAGACCACGCTGGCGAGCGCGGTCGCGGGTGAGGAGGGGGTCGCCGCCATGGCCGCGGGCGCGGCACACGGCCGGGCGACCCCCACCACCCCTCAGTGGGCCGACGTCGAGGCCGACAACCCGATCAAGGAGTACATGACCCGGGTGCTCCAGGGCGCGGACCCGGCGACGGAGGCCCGCCGGGCCTCCGCGAAGATCACCGAGGAACTCGCGCCGGACGTGTGAGTCACCGTATTGCGTGCATTACTTTCCGCTGTTGCGTCGTCACTCAGATGGGTGTTGCATGGCGGAAGGGTGACGTAGTCCGAGGCCCTCACATAAAGGTCCTCCGGACGTATACGTGCCCTGCGTAAGGAGGTTCAGCGATGGCCATTCCTGGGTCGGCGCACAGCCGTCGTCACTTTCTCGGTGCCGCAGCCGCGGCTGCCATGGCGGCCCAGTTCGACATGAGTGGTGGTGCGCAGGCGCAGCCCGCATCGGGAGAACCTGTGGCTCATCCCGCGGATGGTCCTGCGACGCGGACGTCCTTCGGTCCGGTGAAGCAGATCAATGCCGGGCAGTTGAACGTGGGGTACGTCGAAGCCGGGCCCGCGAACGGCCAAGCGGTCGTGCTCATGCACGGTTGGCCCTACGACATTCACAGCTACGTCGAGGTCACGCCGTTGCTCGCCGCCAAGGGATACAGGGTCGTCGTCCCCTATCTGCGCGGCCACGGAACGACGCGGTTCCTTTCCGGCGCCACACCCAGGAAGGCCCAGCAGTCGGCATTCGCCGTCGACATCATCGCCCTCATGGACGCCCTCAGGATCGAGAAGGCCATCCTCGCCGGATACGACTGGGGATCGCGGACCGGTGACATCATCGCGGCCCTCTGGCCCGAGCGCTGCAAAGCACTGGTCTCTGTGACCGGCTATCTGATCGTGAACGTCGAAGCGAACAAGATGCCGTCGCCTCCGAAGAGTGAATGGGCGTGGTGGTATCAGTACTACTTCGCCACCGAAAGGGGTGTGCTCGGTCTCCAGGAATATCGGCGTGATCTGGCCAGACTGGTCTGGAAGTTCAACTCTCCGACCTGGAATTTCGACGAGGCCACCTTCGAACGAACGGCAGCCGCTTTCAACAACCCCGATTACGTCGATATCGTCATCGACAACTACCGCTGGCGGCTCGGTCTCGCGAAGGGCGAGCCGCGGTACGCCGGTCTGGAAAAACGCCTCGCCGCCGCGCCGGTCATCAAGGTGCCGACGATCACCATCGACGGAGCACACGATCCCTTCACTCCTCCGGGGAACGGATCGGCTTACCGCAAGAAGTTCGCAGGCGCATACGCACACCGGACACTGAACGCAGGGCACAACGTTCCTCAGGAGGCCCCGCAGGCCTTCGCGGCGGCTGTCGTGGAAGTCGACGGGTTCTGACCGCGCTACTGGGACCCGGCGCCCGCACGCAGGGCGGGTGGCGCTCACCAGGTCTGCTCGGAGGCGCGGACGAGGACCTCGTTGACGGAGACCCGGCGGTCGCGAGTGACGACGAACGCAACGGTGTCCGCGATGTCCTGGGGACGCAGCATCTCCATCCCGGCCAGCTGCTGGTCCAGGGACGCCCTGATCTCGTCCCGCGAGTGCGTGACGAACTCGGTGTCCACCGTGCCCGGTTCGACCACGCTCACGCGCAGTCGCTGCCGCATGACCTCCTGGCGCAGGGCCTCGGTGAACCCGTTCACGCCGAACTTCGTCATGCTGTAGACCGCCGTGCCCGGCCGGGCCACACGCCCCGCGGTGGAGCTGATGTTGACCAGGTCGGCGACTCGGCGGGGCGAGTCCTCCGCCGCCCTCAACAGGTGCGGCAGTGCCGCGTGGGTGACATGGAGCAGGCCGTGGAGGTTCACCGTCAGCATGCGCTCCCGTTCCTGAGCCGGCGCGTTCAGAACCGGTCCGGCCATGCCCACACCCGCGTTGTTGACGAGGATGTCCAGGCGACCGAGTTCAGCCACCACACGCTCCACGGCGGCCGTCGCCTGTTCCTGCTCCGTGATGTCGGCTTCCACCACGAACGCCGCCCCGCCCTCGGCGCGGATGCTGTCGGCCAGTTCCTCCAGTCGGTCACGGCGCCGGGCGACCACCGCGACGGCGGCGCCCTCGGCCGCCAGGCTCAGGGCGGTCGCCTCGCCGATGCCGCTGCTGGCGCCGGTCACCAGGGCCACGGTGTTCTGCAGACGTGCGGACATGACTGTCTCCTTGATACGGATCGAGATTGATCGAGTTCGAGATGGAACGGGATGGATCAGGGCCGGTGACTGCGCGGAACGGCAGCTTCGGGTCCGTGACGGCTCGGCGTGTGACGTCGTCGTCAGGCGGTCGTGGCGGAGTCGGCGAGCATGTCGAGGGAGACCTGCCACAAGCGGGCCGCGTGGTGCGGGTCCACGGCATGGGCGGCAACTCCGCGGCGCACACCCGGCCGGTGCGGGCCGGCCTCGTTGCAGTCCTCGAAGTACCGGCCGGTGACGCCCTCGGCCAGCGGGGAGGCGGCGAGCAGCACCGAGGTCGCGGCGCCCTGCTCGATGTTCTTCCAGGACACGTCGGTGCTGGTGGGGTCGAACGAGGTCGGGCTGTTCGAGATGTCCCCGATGTGGCGGCCGAGCCGGGTGCTGGTGATGCGTCCCGGGTTGAGGGCGTTGACGGCGATCAGGTCGGACGCCCAGCGGCGGCCCGCCTCGACCGCGAACAGGACGTTGGCGGTCTTGGACTGGCTGTAGGCCGCCCACGGGTCGTAGGGGCGCTGTTCGAAGTTGATGTCGTCGAACAGTACGTCGCCGTTGACGTGGCCGACCGAGCTGACGGCGACCACGCGTGCGCCGTGGGCCGCCGCCAGGGCGCTGTGCAGGCCGGTGGCGAGGGCGAAGTGGCCGAGGTGGTTGGTGGCGAACTGCATTTCCCAGCCCTCCCTCGTCCGCTCCAGCGGCGAGGCCATCACGCCGGCGTTGAGGACCAGGATGTGCAGGGGGCCCCGCCATGCCTCCACAAAGGCCCGCACCGAGGCCTGGTCGGCGAGGTCGAGCTGCGCGGCGCGCACCGTCCCCGGGCCGCTTGCCGGTGCGATCTCCTCGGCGACCTGTGCGCCCGTGGCCGGGGCACGGACGCCGATGGTCACCTCGGCGCCGGCAGCGGCCAGGACTCGCGCGGTCTCCCGTCCGATGCCGGAGGCTCCTCCGGTGACGATGACGCGCCGGCCGCCGAGGTCGACGCCGGCCAGCACCTCGGCGGCGGTCGTCTGCGCACCGAACGGGGTCGTGACGAGGTCGTGGATCATGAGGCTCTCCGAGAAGACGGTGGGATCGGGAGGCGAGCGCACGCGCGGTGGCGCGGAGACACGGGGCGTCGTACCCTCAAATCCGGAACTGGTTCCGGTTACGCCTTCGAGAGTAAGCGGAACCGGTTCCGCTTGCAAGTGTGGTGAGAAAGGGAGGCGGCAGTGACCGGCATCGAGGGGGGCTCGGCGGCGCAGCGCAGGCCGCTGCGCGCCGACGCGCAACGAAATGAGGACCGGCTGCTGGAGGCGGCCGCCGCCGCCTTCGCCCGTGACGGAGCGAGCGCCTCGGTCAAGGACATCGCCCGCGCCGCCGGAGTCGGCGTCGGCACTCTGTACCGCCGCTTCCCGTCCAAGGAGCTCCTGATCGAGGCGATCTACCGCCAGGAGGTGCAGCGGCTGTGCGAGGCGGCACAGCAGCTCACGGCCACGGAGCCGCCGGTGGACGCACTGCGGACCTGGATGGAGCGCTTCATCGACTTCATGATCGCCAAGGAGGGCATGGCCGACGCGCTGGCCGTGGTGCTCACCGACGACAGTGAGAAGCTGCACACCCGGGCCCTGCTCGCCGACGCCATCGCCCACCTGCTCTCCGCCGTGGAGGGGCAGTCGGCGGCACGGTCGGGGGTAGACGCCCGCGACGTGCTGATGGCCCTGGGCGGGATCAGTCTCATGGCCGCCGGTGAGGAACAGCGCGAACTGGCCACCAGACTCATCGACCTGCTCCTGTACGGCATCGTGAAGAACTGACGCGAGGTGCCGCGCCTCGTGACTCCGGACCCGTGTGCATGGAGCAGCGGCGGACGGTCGGCGCTCAGCCGCCGGCCACGCCGTTCCGGCCGGGGCGGTGACGAGCGGCGGCCTGCGGGCCCGGCAGGCACTCGAGCCGTATCAGGCAGTTGATCGCGAGCCGATGACCGTGCGCCGGCGTGGTCACCGGCGGCGTGGTCGAGGGCCCGGACTGCCGCTGGATGCCGGACCGGAACAAGCGGGACGGCCGGCCGCCCAGGCCCGCCAGGACGGCCTCGGCGCCGCGGCGACCGCGGACCGCGCGCCCGACGCCGCAGTCGTGAACTCGCGCGGCCCGGCGGCCGACCGTTAGCCTGAATGCGTACTCCGGCACCGACAAGGCAGTCACCGCGTCGTGCGTGGCCGGCCCGCCGAGCGAGCTTCGGCGAGTGACCGCGTCCACGGGGACGCCAGCCTCGGACCTCCACATTCCCGCCGGGCCCCGGGGCCGGTCCGGCCAGCACAGGTGCAGATCAAGGCCGTACTCCCGCGTGACATGAGGTGTCCGCGCAGTCTCCCCGGGCAGAGCCATCCCCGGCGTTCGCACAGAGGGAGATTTTCATGACCGAGAGCCACGCGCGGACCCCGGCCATCCCCGGCGTCCTCGTCGATCCGCTGCGCAATCGTGGCGTGGCCTTCACCCCCGAGGAACGCGACGCCCTCGGCCTCACCGGGCGCCTGCCGTCGGGAGTGCTCACGCTGGAGCGGCAGGCCCAGCGTGCCTACCAGCAGATGCAGGTTCAGGGCAGCGACCTCGCCAAGAACGTGTATCTGGAACAGCTGCACGACCGCAACGAGACCCTGTACTTCAAGCTCCTCACCGAGCACCTCGTCGAGCTGCTGCCGATCGTCTACGACCCCACCGTGGGAGAAGCGATCGAGAAGTACTCCCACGAGTACCGGCGCCCGCGCGGACTCTTTCTGTCCATCGACCGGCCCGACGACATGGAGAAGGCCTTCGCCACGCTCGAACTCGGGCCCGAGGACGTCGATCTGATCGTGTGCAGCGATGCGGAGCAGATCCTGGGCATCGGCGACTGGGGCGTGGGCGGGATCCAGATCGCGGTCGGCAAACTCGCGGTGTACACCGCGGCCGCCGGCATCGACCCGCGCCGGGTCGTACCAGTGTCGCTGGACGTGGGCACGGACCGCACATCGCTGCAGGAGGACCCGCTCTACCTGGGCAACCGGCACCCCCGCGTCCGCGGCGCCGACTACGACGCCTTCATCGAGAGATACCTGGAGACGGCATCGTCCGCCTTCCCCGGCGCGCTCCTGCACTTCGAGGACTTCGGGCCGAGCAACGCGCGGCGGATCCTGGAGCAGTACGGCGGCCGCTACCGGATCTTCAACGACGACATGCAGGGCACCGGAGCCATCACGCTGGCCGCCGCCCTGTCCGCCGTCAAAGTCAGCGGCGTGCGGATGCGGGACCAGAAGCTTGTCGTCTTCGGTGCCGGAACAGCCGGGGTGGGCATCGCCGACCAGCTGCGCGACGCGATGGTCCGCGACGGCGCGGATCCGGAGCGAGCCGCCGCTCAGGTATGGCTCGTCGACAAGCAGGGGCTGCTCACCCGGGACATGTCCGACCTACGCGACTTCCAGCAGCCCTACGCGCGGGATCCGGCCGAGGCCGCCGACTGGGCCAGGGACGGGGGCGCGATCTCACTGCTGGAAACGGTTCGGCGGGTCCAGCCGACGATCCTGCTGGGCACTTCGACCGCGCACGGCGCGTTCACCCGCGAGGTCGTCGAGGCCATGTCCGAGGGCACCGAGCGGCCGGTCGTCTTCCCGATCTCCAATCCCACCTCCCGGATCGAGGCCATGCCCGCCGACGTCATCGCCTGGTCCAGGGGCAAGGCGCTCGTCGCGACCGGCATTCCTGTCGAGCCCGTGGAATACGAGGGCGTGACGTATCGGATCGGACAGGCCAACAACGCGTTGTTGTACCCGGGCCTGGGCCTGGGCACGATCGTCTCGGGTGCGTCCCAGGTGACCGCCGGCATGCTGCTCGCGGCCGCACAGGCGGTGGCGGACCAGGTCGACCCGTCCGGGCCGGGCGCCTCCCTGCTGCCGCCCGTGGGCGATCTCAGGGAGTCCTCGGCCATCACCGCGACCGCGGTGGTCAAGGCGGCCCTCGACGACGGCGTGGCCACCTGCAAGCCGATCGACATCGCGGAGGCTGTCCGGGAGGCCATGTGGCAGCCGGTCTACACGGACGGAGCCGCAGCATGAACACGCCTCACTCCGCCGCCGGCCGGGCCGGGCCGGCGGGTCAGGAGGAAGCCCCGAAGATCCTCGACGTCCCCATCGGAGTGCACGCGACCGGCACCCGGCGGGAGACCGACTCCATGGGAGCCATCGACGTTCCCGCGGACCGCTACTGGGGCGCCCAGACCCAACGGTCCCTGATCCACTTCTCCATCGGGGACGACCGGATGCCGAAAGCCGTCTATCACGCCTACGGCTACGTCAAGAAGGCCGCCGCCGCCGTCAACGGGCGCGCCGGGCGGCTCCCCGCCTGGAAGGCCGGGCTGATCCAGCGGGTGGCCGACGAGGTCATCGCGGGTGAACTGGACGAGCACTTCCCGCTGTACGTGTGGCAGACAGGGTCCGGTACGCAGTCCAACATGAACACCAACGAGGTGATCAGCAACCGTGCGATCCAGCTGGTCGGCGGTGAACTGGGCAGCAAGTCCCCGGTTCACCCCAACGACCACGTCAACATGGGGCAGTCCTCCAACGACACCTTCCCCACCGCCATGCACATCGCCGCGGTCAAGGAGATCCACGAGCACCTGCTGCCCAGCGTCAAGGCGCTGCAGCACGCCATCGAGACCAAGGCGCGGCAGTGGCAGGACGTGGTGAAGATCGGCCGCACCCACCTGGAGGACGCCGTCCCCCTCACCGTGGGGCAGGAATGGTCCGGCTACGCCCACCAGCTGCAACAAGCCGTCGACCGGGTCACGACATCCGCCGAGGGCCTGTACGAGCTCGCCATGGGCGGCACCGCGGTGGGCACGGGGCTCAACGCGCCACCCGGATTCGGCGAGCAGGTCGCAGCCGAGATCGCCGACGCGACCGGTTACCCGTTCACCACCGCGCGGAACAAGTTCGCGGCCCAGGGCGGCCTGGACGCCATGGTCGCCGCCTCCGCCGGGCTGCGGGCCCTGGCCGTGCCACTGATGAAGATCGCCAACGACATCCGCTGGCTGGCCTCCGGACCCCGCTGCGGCCTCGACGAACTCGTCCTGCCGGCCAACGAGCCCGGTTCCTCGATCATGCCGGGCAAGGTCAACCCGACCCAGTGCGAGGCGATGGTCATGGTCTGCATCCAGGTGCTGTCCGAGGACGAGGCCGTCGCCTTGGCCGGCACACAGGGCAACTTCGAGCTCAACGCCATGCGCCCGGTCATCATCAACAACTTCCTGCACGCGGCCACCATCCTCGCCGATGCCTGCACCAAGATGCGCGAGTACTGCATCGAGGGCACCGAGCTCAACCGGGACCAGATCGACGCTTACGTCGACCGGTCCCTCATGCTGGTCACGGCCCTCTCGCCCGTGATCGGCTACGACAAGGCCTCCGCCATCGCCCACAAGGCCGACGACGAGGACACCACTCTGCGCGCGGCGGCACTGGCCTCCGGTTACATCAGCGCCGAGGACTTCGACCGCATCGTCAGGCCTGCCGCCATGGTCGGTCAGGCCTAGAAGAGTCTGCGGGGGCCGCCGCCGTGGCCGCGGGCGCGGCGCACGGGCAGGCGACCCCCGCACTCACCGGGCCACACTCATCGCACCACACTCAGCGACAGCGCGAAGCGGCCCTGCGCGTCCGTCCACCAGTGGGTCAACTCAAGTCCCGCAGACGCCAGTTCGGCGGCCACACCCTCCCTGCGGAACTTCGCGGACACCTCGGTGCGCAGTTCCTCGCCCGCCGCGAAGTCCACGGCCAGGTCCAGCGCGGGCACCTTCACGGTCTGCGCGGTACGGGAGCGCAGCCGCATCTCGATCCACTCGTGCTCGGCGTCCCAGAGGGCCACATGGTCGAAGGCGTCCGGATCGAAGTCGGCGCCCAGCTCCCGGTCGACCACGGACAGCACGTTCTTGTTGAACGCCGCCGTCACCCCGGCCGCGTCGTCGTACGCCCGGACCAGCACCCGTTCGTCCTTGACCAGGTCCGTGCCGAGCAGCAGCCCGTCGCCGGGGGCGAGCAGCGAGTGCACGGAGGCCAGGAACTTCGCGCGTTCGTCGGGCAGCAGGTTGCCGATCGTGCCGCCGAGGAAGGCCAGCAGCCGGGGACCAGGGGTCGCGGGCAGCGCCATCGGGGCGGTGAAGTCGGCGATCAGCGCGTGCACGTCGAGGTCCGGACGGTCCTCGACGAGCGCCTGTCCGGCCTGGGTGAGGGCGCTCTCGCTGACATCGACCGGGACGTACGCCGCGGGCGCGAGCGCGTCGAGGAGGAAGCGGGTCTTCTCCGAGGAGCCCGAGCCGAGTTCGATCAGCGTGCGGGCACCGCTCGCCGCGGCGATCTCGCCGGACCGGCCGGCGAGGATCTCCCGCTCGGCGCGGGTGGGGTAGTACTCGGGCAGTTCGGTGATCTGCTCGAACAGCTCGCTGCCGCGGGCGTCGTAGAACCACTTGGGCGGCAGCCATTTCGGCTGGACGGTGAGGCCGTGCAGGACGTCGGCGCGCAGCGCGGCGTCCGTCGCGTCCTCGGGGAGGGTGCGGGTGACGTGCAGGGGGCTCACGTACAGGGCTCCTTCGATGATGGGGGTCCCCCCGCTCGAGCGGAGTCGAGAGTGGGGGAGGACGCGGGATCCTCCAGTGGTGCGAGCAGCACGCCGGCGCGGCTCGCGGTGAGCACGGTGCGGTCGGGAACCTCCTGCCAGAGCGGGTCGTCGTCGTAGGGCTCGGAGGCGACGACCGTGCTCAGGCCGGGCTCCGTGCGGTACCAGAGGGTGTCGCCCCAGGCGGTGGCGGCGATCGTCGCGCCGTCCGTCAGCAGCAGGTTGAGCCGCGAGGCCGGGGCGGCCCCGGCCAGCTGGCGAACCGTTTCACCGAGGGCCTGGTCGGGCTCGTCACCCGAGCGCAGCCGGTGCAGTACCAGCGCCCAGACGAACGCCGAGTCGGTGCGGGCCTGCAGCGACAGCAGCTCGACCGGGGGCAGCGCGGAGACCAGCGGGGCGACCGAGTCGGGCCAGCCCGCGAGGGCGCCGTTGTGGCTGAAAAGCCACCGGCCCGAGGCGAAGGGCGCCGCGGCGGCCTCGGCGTCGGCGCCCGCGAGCGTCGCGTCCCGTACGGCGGCGAGGACGCAGCCGGAGCGCACCACCCGGGCCAGGTCGGCGAAGGACAGGTCCGCCCAGACCGGCCCGGCCCGCCGGTAACGCGCCGGAAGAGGGTCGTCCTGGGCGTACCAGCCGACCCCGAAGCCGTCCGCGTTGACCGTGCCGTAGCGCTGCCGCCGGGGCGCCCACGACTGGCGCACCAGGCTGTGCTCCGGCTCCAGGAGCAGCCGGCCGAGCGTTTCCTCGGGCCCCACATAGGCCAGATGACGGCACATCAGACGGCCTCCGAGCGCGCGGTGCGGAACCCGGAGAAGATCTGCCGCCGGAT
This sequence comes from Streptomyces sp. NPDC002076, assembly GCF_053593835.1. Lineage (NCBI taxonomy): Bacteria > Bacillati > Actinomycetota > Actinomycetes > Kitasatosporales > Streptomycetaceae > Streptomyces > Streptomyces sp. NPDC002076. Next base: position 206,362 of record NZ_JBSFDI010000010.1, on the reverse strand, counting down.
CGGGTAGTCCCAGTTGCGGAACGTGCCCCGGCAGGCCACCGGGTCCACGGCGAAGGAACCGCCGCGCAGCACCTTGTGGTCGGAGCCGAAGAACACCTCCGAGTACTCCTTGTACGGGAAGGCCCGGAAGCCCGGGTAGGGCAGGAAGTCGCTCGCCGTCCACTCCCACACGTCACCGATCAACTGGCGTACGCCGAGCGGTGATGCCCCGGCCGGGTAGCTGCCGGCGGGCGCGGGCCGAAGGTGCCGCTGGCCCAGGTTGGCGTGCTCCGGTGCCGGGTCCGCGTCGCCCCACGGATAGCGCATGGAGCGGCCGGTGGCCGGGTCGTGCCGGGCGGCCTTCTCCCACTCCGCCTCGGTGGGCAGCCGCCGCCCGGCCCAGCGGGCGTAGGCGTCGGCCTCGTACCAGCACACGTGCAGCACCGGCTCGTCGGGCGGGACCGCCTCGGTGAGGCCGAAGCGCCGCCGCAGCCAGCGGCCGCCGTCCCGGCGCCAGAACAGCGGCGCGGTGATCGCGTGCTGCTTGATGTGGGCCCAGCCCCCCGGGGTCCACCAGCGCTCGGTGTCGTAGCCGCCGTCCGCGATGAACGCCTGGTACGCCGCGTTCGTCACCGGGGTGGTGTCGATCCAGAACGGCGCCACCTCCCGGGCGTGCGCCGGGCGTTCGTTGTCCAGCGCCCATGGCTCGGCCGAGGTGCCCATCGTGAACGGGCCGCCGGGAACGAGGACTTCGGCCGGACCGGTGAACAGCGGGGCGGGTTCCGGGTCCGGGGCGGTGAGGACCTGCGGGCCCCTTCTGAGCTGATGGGTGATCAGCATCGTCTCGTCGTGCTGCTGTTCGTGCTGGGCGATCATTCCGAAGGCGAACCCCGCCTCGGTCAGCCGGGTGCCGTGGAAGTCCGCGCCCGCCAGCAGGTCCGTGACCCGGCCGCGCACCTCGGCCGCGTACCGGCGGGCCTCGGCGGGCGGCAGCAGCGGCAGCGAGGGCCGCTCGGCGCGCGGGTGCTCGAAGGCGTCGTACAGGCTGTCGATCTCGGGCCGCATGGCGTCCCGGCCGCCGACCGCCCGGAGCAGCCACAGCTCCTCCTGGTTGCCGATGTGCGCGAGGTCCCACACCAGCGGGGACATCAGCGGCGAGTGCTGGGCGGTGAGATCGGGTTCCTCGACGCAGGTGGTCAGCAGCGTGGTGCGGTCCCGTGCGGTGGTGAGGGAGGCCAGCACCCGCTCGCGCAGCGTCTCGGTGTCCACCTCGGTCGTCGAGGTGTCGGTCTCGGGGGCGGTCATGTGCGGATGTCCTTCCTCCCATGGGCGGTGCGGCCGGGCCGGGACGGGCGCAGGCGCCTGCCCGCCGGCCGGTCCAGCAGGTCGTCGGCCGGGCAGCGGCCTCGGGCGACATAGCGGTCCAGGTACGCGGCCACCGCGCCGGTGACCTCGGCGGTGGCGCCGATCCGGGGCAGGGCCTGCAGCGCCGCCGCGAAACACGCGGTGGCGACCTCGCGCAGCTCCGGGTCGGCGAGGCCGAGGCGGGCCGCGTCGGTCCACAGCGGGTTGTGCGGGGCGGGGAGGTTCAGGCCCCGCTCCGCGAGGCGCTTGACGCTGCGGTACGCCGTCTCGGCGGCCGCCGGGTCGTCGAACAGCGCCGCCGTCACCGCGAGGGGCACGATCCAGCCGTCGTCGCCGGGCTGCGCGTCCATCATCCGCAACTCCAGGTGGCCGCGCGGCCGGACCGGCGGGAACAGCGTGGTCAGGTGGTACTCCAGATCCGCCCGGGTGGGTGGCCGGGGCGACCGGGAACGGGTCCACTCCCGGAAGGTGAGCCCCTCGGGCACGTGCCACGGCCCGTTGTCCCGGCGCACACACATCACCGGTGAGTCGAGCACATGCCGGGCCCACGCGGCACGCGGCTCGCCCTCCAGCGGGGGAGCGCCCGCCCGCCCGGCACCGATCTCCATCCACATCAGCTGCCGGGTGGACATCCAGCCCGTGGGCTCGTGGCCGAGCAGCGGGGAGTTGGCGAACGCGGCCACCAGGACCGCCCCCAGCTGATGGGCCAGCCACCAGCGGCGCCGGTACCCGAGCGGGCCCGGCTCCTCGTGGCCGGCGTCCACGCAGACCTGCACGGAGGCGGAGGCGCACATCATGTGCCGGCCCGCCGGACCGGTGCGGTCCAGGCAGGTCTCCATAGCGTCGTAGCGCGGCTCGTGCAGGAACCGGCGGGGGGTGTGCCAGGGGTCGTGGCCGATACCGACCAGACCGAGCCCTTCCTCGGCGAGGACGGCGCGGACGGTGTCCAGATCGGCGGAGACGGTGCCGATGCACTCCATCAGGGAGGCGGCGGGCGGCGAGCTCAGCTCCAGCTGGCCGCCGGGTTCCACGGTGAGCGGCGACCGCAGGGGCAGGGCCCGCAGCGCGGCGTACACCGCTTCGAGTCGTTCGGGTGTCACGGGGAGCTGCGGCATCCGCAGCTCATGGATGAGCCACTCCAGCTCGACACCGAGCGAGCGGGGCGGCCCGGTCTTGAAGCAGATGCCCCGGACCAGGGCCTCCACCTCGGCTTCGGTGACGGCGGTGCGATGCTCCGTACAGTCGCCACCGTCACTCTGAGAATCGGACATGTCGGGATCCTCCTGAGATTCCACCATGCCTCCGGCCCGGTTCGATCGTCGGGCCGGGCAGGCACTCGTTCCACCCAAGACCCTCGCGCCGATTCGCACAAGGGTGCCCCTGGGGACGTTCCGGTTCGGTCATCTCCGTTTCCGTATGCGTTCTCCGGACCGTTCCTGGGACGGGAAACTCCGTTGCACCGCATCACCAGCATCACCCAGGATGCGTGCATGAGCACGACGGGGGAGACCGCGCAGGCCGCGGACACGGCGCCCACGGGGGTGGCGCCATGAGCGCGCGCCTGCGCGGTATCGCCGCGGAGACGGAGCAGATCGTGGCGGCGGGCCGGTATCGCGCCCCGGACGGTCGCGAGGTGTCGATCGCGGCGCAGACCGAGGCCGCGCGGGCCGGGACGCGGATGTTCGGTCCGGAGCCGGTTTCCCTACGGCAGCCGGGTGACGCCGGGACCGGCGCGCAACTCGCGGCGGACACCGTTGTCGAGGTCACCGGGGAGAGCAGTCTGGAGGCCGCGCACCGACTGGCCGGCGCCCCGGTCGCCGTCCTGAACTTCGCCTCCGCGCGCAATCCCGGCGGCGGCTATCTCAACGGCGCCCAGGCCCAGGAGGAAGCCCTGTGCCGCGCCTCCGCGCTGTACGCCTGCCTGCTGGAGGTCCGGGAGTTCTACGACCATCACCGCGCCCACCGCGACCCGTTCTACACGGACCGGGTGATCCACAGCCCCTCCGTCCCGGTGTTCCGTGACGACCGGGGCCGACTGCTGGCCGAGCCGTACCTCGCGGGCTTCCTGACCGCGGCCGCCCCGAACGCGGGCGTCGTACGGCGCACGGCGGCCGAGCGCGCCGGCGAACTGCAGACCGTCCTGGCGCGGCGGGCCGAGCGCGTACTGGAGACGGCCGCCGCCCACGGCTACGGCCGGCTGGTGCTCGGCGCCTGGGGCTGCGGCGTCTTCCGGAACGACCCGGTGCAGGTCGCGGGTGCGTTCCGCACCCTGCTCGGCCCCGGCGGCCGGTTCGCCCGCACGTTCGAGCACGTGGTCTTCGGGGTGCTGGACCGGACGCCGGGAACCGTGGTGCGCGAGGCGTTCGCCCGGGCGTTCCCGGAATCCCGGACCGACGCGCCGTACGCCGGTCAGGTCCAGCCGTAGCGCTCGTGCAGCCGCTGCCGGACCAGGTTGAAGCGCATCCGGTCCAGCGCGCACGCCTCCCGGCGCATGCCGTCCTCGTGGAGCCGCAGGACACGGTCCACGTCCACCCATGAGTCCCGGCCCGACCGGTCCCACGGCCCGCTGCCGATCGCGACCCATTCCCGGTCGCCGTCGTGCCGCTTGCTGGACAGCTGCACGGCGAGGAGGGTGCCGGCCGCCTCCCGGGCGACGACCAGCACCGGGCGGTCCTTGCCCCGGCCGTCGTTCTCCTCGAACGGCACCCAGGTCCACACGATTTCGCCGGGGTCCGGGTCGCCGTCGTGGGCGGGAGAGTACTCGGTGCGCACCCGGCCGACCTCGTGCGGGTCCGCCTCGGTGGTCGCGTGGGGGCCGTAGCGGCCGGGGACGTTCTCATCGGTAAACGTGGTCACGGAGGCACCCTAGTGGGAAGATCGCGCGGGGCAAGGGGCGGCTGCCACCGGCAGTGAGGGGCTTCCGCAGAGCAAGGGGCGCCTGCCGCCGGGTAGGGAGAAGGGTAGGGAGAAGCTTCCGCAGGACAAGGGGCGGCTGCTGTCGGGGAGTTGTGCGGCTGAGGAGCGAGAGCGAGGCCGGTCGCGCGCCGGTGGAGCGGACTTTGCCGCGCGGGGCCGGTGATGTGGTGGCGCTTGGGGGCTGTGGCGTGCGGGCGGTCAAGGTGCCGGTGGCCGAGGCTGTGGCGTGCGGACGGTCAGGGGTGCGGGTGGTTGGGCCGTGGCGCGTGCGGGCGGTCACGGGTGCGGGTGATCGAACCGCGGCTGGAACTCCTGAAGGTCATCGCGCTGATCGCCCTGGGAGTCGGCCTGTTCACAGTGTGACGGCACCGCGATTCCCGACAGTCGGCTCGCCGTGCCGGAAGCGCGTGGATGGCTGGGAAGCGATGCCGGAACCCCTGATACGCCCGAAGCGGCCGTCACGCGGCCCGCGTCGCCGAGGCGGCCTCCGGCGGCCACCGGTCGTGCCAGCGCAGCTCCGCCTCCAACTGGGCGGCGAGGGACACCAGCAGAGGTTCGCTGTACGCGGGCCCGAGCAGTTGTGCGCCCACCGGCAGGCCGTCACCGACGAACCCGGCGGGCACGTTCACGCCCGGCCAGCCCAGCACGTTCCACGGCCAGGCGTAGGGGCAGGCGGCGATCATCGCGCGGTCCGTGGCCAGCCCGCGCAGCCCGTACAGGGCGCCGATCCGGGGCGGGGGAGCGGCCGTCGTCGGCGCGAGGATCACGTCGTACGACGCGAAGAACCGGCCTATCCGCCGGTGCAGCACCGCCTCCGCACGCCGGGCCGCCCTGAGCGGGGCCCCGCCGAGCAGCCGGCCGAGTCGCGCCGCGTCCCGGGTGCGCGGGTCGAGCAGCGCCGGGTCGGGCGCCTCGCGGACATGCTCGGCGATACCGGCGGTGGCGCGCGGCACGAAGGTCAGCCCGATCTGCCCGTACGGTGGGTCGGCCTCCTCGACCTCGTGCCCCAACGCGGCGAGCTTCCCGGCGAGTTCGACGACCCGGGCACGGATCTCCGGATGCAGCCGTGTCGATACGGCGGTGAACGGCGGCTTCAGGGACAGCGCGATGCGCAGCCGGCCCGGGTCCCGGCCGACCGCGTCCGCCACGGTCAGCGCGGGCGGCCGGTGCGGGTCCCGGTCGTGGTTGCCGCTCGCCGCGTCCAGCAGCAGTGCCGCGTCGGCGACCGTCCGGGCGAGGGTGCCGTTGACCGTGATGCCCTGGAAGGACTCACCGCGCGGCCAGGTGGAGATCCGGCCGCGCTGCGGCTTGATGCCGATCAGACCGGTCCACGCGGCCGGGATGCGCACCGAGCCGGCGCCGTCGGAGCCGAGCGCGGCGGGGACGAGTCCGGCGGCGACGGCGGCGGCCGAGCCCCCCGACGACCCCCCGGGCGTGTGCGCGCTGTGCCATGGGTTGCGGGTGTCCCCGAACGCGGGTCCCTCGGTGAACGGCCACTGCCCCAGCTCGCACGTGTTGGTCTTGCCGACGATCACGGCACCGGCCGCACGCAGCCGCCGTACCGCCTCCCCGTCCTCGGCGACCGCGGGGAACTCGCCGGCGCAGCCGAACGCGGTCGGCTCACCGGCCACATCCATGTCGTCCTTGACCGCCACCGGCACCCCGAGCAGCGGACGCCGCGTCCCGGCGGCCAGCTCCCGGTCGGCGGCGTCCGCTTCGGCGAGCGCGGCCTCGGCCCGCACGATCCGGAAGGCGTTCAACGTCCCCTGCGTGGCCTCGATCCGGGCCAGTGCGCGTTCCACCAGCGCACGGGAGGTCACGTTCCCGTCGGCCAGCGCCCGCCGGGTCTCGGTGAGGCCGGCGGAACGGTCGTACGTCATGGGCGGGCACCTCCGGGTACCTCCGAACCGATGTCTACCGAACGGTAACGTCACGACCCGGCAACCGTACGGCTTTCGCCCGGACGAGTGCCACCCCCGCACACCTCCCCTCCTGATCCGCCGGCGCCCACCGTCCGCCCCCCGGCCCCTGCGCCCAGGTGCCGCACCAGGCCCAGCCCGGTCAGCAGCGCGACCAGAGCGCACACCCCGGACCAGCCGTACCCCGCGTACGCCCGGGAGCCGAGCCAGGAACCGAGGCTGCCGCCCAGATAGGCGCAGGTCATGTAGGCGGTGTTGAGGCGGCTGCGGACGTCCGCGGCGAGGGCGTAGACGCGCACCTGGTTGGCGACCATGCCGGACTGCATGCCGACGTCCAGCAGCAGCGTGCCCGCCACCAGGGACAGCAGGCCGGGGGTGCCGCCGAGGTCGCCGAGGGCGAGGACCGCCGCGGATGCGAGGACCAGCAGGAAGCAGACCAGGTTCACCGCATCGGCGCCGCGCCGGTCCACCAGCCGGCCCGCGACCGGCGTGACGAGCATGGTCACCGCGTTGACCAGCGCGAGCAGTCCGACCGCGTCCGCGCCGAGCCCGTACCTCGGGCCCGTCAGCAGCAGCGCCACCCCGGTCCACACGGCGGAGAAGCCGGCGAACACCGCCGCCTGGTAGAAGGAGGAGCGGCGCAGGGCCGGTTCGGTGAACAGGAGGCGGACGGGCTCGGCAAGCAGCCGCAGGTAGCGCTGCCGGGACGGCGCCGTCGTGCTCGGGAGGGCGCGGGCCAGGAGCAGCGCCACCGCGAGGGTGAGCAGGGCTGCCAGGACGTACGGCGCCCGCCAGCCCAGCCGGTCGCCGAGGGCGCCGCCGGCCGTGCGGGACAGCAGCATGCCCGCGAGGGCGCCGCTCAGCAGCGTGCCGCCGACCACGCCCCGCCGCTCCGGCGGGACCAGTCCGGCCGCCAGCGGACCGGCCAGCGGGGCGATCACCGTGCTCGCGCCGACCAGCACGCTCGCCACGAGCAGCGGCGGCAGCGCGGGCGCGGCGGCAGCGGCGCACAGGCCGAGGCCGGTCAGCGTGAGCAGGGTGACCAGCAAGGGGCGCGGCGGCAGCCGGTCGCCGAGCGGGACGAGCAGGAAGATGCCGGCCGCGTACCCGAACTGGGTCGCGGTCACCACCCCGGCCGCCGTGCCGGGGGAGACGCCGAGGCCCGCCGCCGCGAGCGGGGCCACGGCCTGCGGGAAGTACACGTTGCCGACCGCGACCCCGCAGGCCAGCGCCAGCAGCGCAACGAGCCGCGGAGTACGCTGCCCGGTGTGGAGTTCCGTCATGTGCCGAAGTCCACGCCCTGCGCGGACGGTTGGCGAAGGATGTAGCCGGGGGCTAAATGATCAGGTTCCGGCTCGGGGTCGACGACCTCGCCGACACCCGGTTCGCGATCTCACCGATCGGCCAGCTGATGGAGAGCCTGCGCGTCCTGCGCGCCCCCGCCCTGCACCCCCTCCACCGCGGCTGGCGCCGCACCGTGCTCGCCGCCCTCGACCCCGCCGATCTGCCCCTGCTGGCGGCCCTGGTCGGTCCGACCCTGGCCCTGCCCGACTTCCTGACGCCCCGGCCCACCGGCTACGCCCCCACGCTGGAGGAGGAACTGGCCGTCGTACGGGCCACGCCCCCGGAGGTCGTACGGCGCGACCTGCGCGCCGCGCACGCCCCGCGTCCGCTCCCCGGCGTACTGCGGCGGGCCGGCGCGCCCGGTGACGGCCCCGTCCTCGAACTCCTCGACGCCCTCTGCTCGTTGCTGCACCGCTACTGGCAGACGGCCCTGCAGCCCCACTGGCCCCGGATCCGGCTCCTCCTGGAGGCCGACATCACGCACCGGGCGGGCCGGCTGGCCACCGGCGGTGCGCGGTCACTGTTCTCCGGTCTGCATCCGAACCTCGGCTGGGGGGACGGCGTCCTGACCATCGACAAGATGATCGGCCGGCACGCGGTCGACGGCGCCGGGCGGGGCCTGCGGCTGGTCCCCTCGGCGTTCGCGCACAAGCCGGCGCCCCCGATCAGCGCCGACGCGCCGCCGATGCTCGCCTACCCGGGCCGGGGCACCGCCACCCTGTGGGAACCGGAACCCGCGCCCGACGCCTCCGGGCTCACCGCCCTGCTCGGCGCACCCCGCACCACCTTGCTGCGGCTGCTCGCGGAACCCCTGCCCACGGTGGAACTGGCCCGCCGGCTGGGCGTGACCCCGAGCGCCGTCTCCCAGCACCTGCGGGTACTGGACGCCACAGGCCTGGTGACCCGCGTCCGGGACGGCCGCCGGGTGCTGTACCGGCGCAGCGCGCTGGCCGAGCGGCTGGTGTCGGGCGGGTCTCCTGTCCGCCGTTGACTTCGAGCGCGCTCCAGCACCTGGTGTGGGGGCCTCCGTGTGGAGGGAGTGCTTCGCGGTCCCGGCGGTGGAGGGACCGGCCGGCCTCGACCCGGCCCCGCGGACGCGACAAGGGGCCGGACGGATCCGGCCCCTTGTCGGTGCGTGCGGCTCAGGCGGCCGTGACCTCGCCCACGTTGCCGTGCAGACGGGCGACGACCTCGGTCAGCTGGGCGGCGACCTCGGCGTCGTCGACCGGGTGGGTCTCGGCGAAGCGGGTCAGGGAGCCCGGGATGGACAGCTTGATGTCCTCGATCACCTTGCCGCCGGCGATGCCCACGGCCTTGCGGGCCTCGTCCTGCGCCCAGACGCCGCCGTACTGGCCGAAGGCGGTGCCGATCACGGCGACGGGCTTGCCGCCGAAGGCGCCGGCGCCGTACGGGCGGGACAGCCAGTCGATGGCGTTCTTGAGGACGGCCGGGATGGTGCCGTTGTACTCGGGGGAGAAGAGCAGGAAGGCGTCGGCGGCCTGCGCGGCCTCGCGCAGGTTGGCGGCCTGGGCCGGGACGCTGCCCTCGACGTCGATGTCCTCGTTGTAGAAGGGCACGTCGGCCAGGCCCTCGAACACCACGACCTCGGCGCCCTCCGGAGCGAGCTTGACAGCGGCCTCGGCGAGCTGGCGGTTGGTCGAACCGGCACGAAGGCTGCCGACGAGCGCGAGGATGCGAACAGACATGGGGAACACTCCAGGGGGCTGAAACATCGTCGTTACGATCCGGACCGAGGTCCGCTTATCTTTGATACCACTGTAACCGGACCGCGGTCCAGTTTTCTTCCCGATGCTTTACGCTGTCTTCATGCCCAGCCCTCTGCCGCCGTTCCCGCCACCTCAAGAGCCCCTTGACGTGCCTCAGTTGCTTGAGGTCGGCATGGGACCCGAGGAGCCGTGCCTGCGTGCCGACGCGGCGCGCAACCGGGCCCGGCTGCTGGAGGCCGCCGCGCGGCTGATCGCGGAACACGGAGTGGCCGGGGTCACCATGGAGGCGGTCGCGGCGGCGGCGCAGGTGGGCAAGGGGACGGTCTTCCGCCGCTTCGGCGACCGTACGGGACTGCTGATGGCCCTGCTCGACCACTCGGACCGGAAGCTGCAGGCCGACTTCCTGGGCGGGCCGCCGCCGCTGGGGCCCGGTGCGCTGCCCCTGGACCGCCTGCGGGCGTTCGGGGTGGCCGTGCTGTACCGCTCGGTCGAGCAGCTCGACCTGCAGCTGGCCGCCCAGACGGAACCGACCCGCCGGTTCTCCCACCCGGCGGTCACCGCGCTGCGTACGCACGTCACGATGCTGCTGCGGCAGATCGTGCCGGACGCCGACTGCGAACTGCTCTCCCAGACCCTGCTCAACTCGCTGGACCCGGCCCTGATCCACCACCAGACCAAGCAGTGCGGGATGCCCATGGAGCGCCTGGAGGCCGGCTGGATCGACCTGGTGGCCCGCGTCACGGGCACCCGCCCGCCCCGCTGAGCGCCGGTTCGGACGAACATGTTCGTTCATGTTCGTTGCGAACGAGATCGTGACGAACAGGTTCACCACGGCGCCGCACCACCTGATGTCGTCGAACGGTGAACCACGTCGCCCCGCCTCATCCCGGCCCCCGGCCCTCTGCCAAGATGCGGTCTGTCATGGTGCAGATACCGAACACGCCCACGAGTGCCGATGTGGCCCGCCTGGCGGGCGTCTCGCGCGCGACCGTGTCCTACGTCCTCAACAACACCAGCGCCGTACGCATCAGCGAACCGACGCGCCGCCGCGTGCGCGAGGCCGCGCGGGAGCTGGGGTACGTCCCCCATGCCGCCGCCCGCAGCCTGCGTGCCGGACACAGTCGTATGGTCCTCATACCCGCCCCGGCGATCCCGGTGGGCCCGCTCTACAGCGGATTCCTCAACGACCTGCAGTGGGAGCTCGGCCGGCTCGACTACACCGTCGTGCAGTACGGCACCGTCGGCCTCCAGAGTGACGAAGCCGCCCGCGCCTGGGCGGAGTTGCGGCCGGTCGCCGTCCTGGTGCCCGGCGCGGAACTCGGGCCGCAGGGCGTCGGGGTCCTCAAGCGCTCCGGTGCCCGGGCCGTGGTCACCCTCGGCCCCGGAAGCGTCGACGGCGCCCATGCCATGCTCATGGACTACGACACCGTCGGCGAGGGTGCGGGCGCCCATCTGTACGCCAGAGGCCGACGCCGGATCGGTGTCGTGGTGCCCGAGGAGTCCGGTCTGGAGGCCTACTCCCGGCCCCGGCTCGCCGGTGTGCGCCGGGCGCTGCGCGGCACGGACGCCGCCGTCACGGAGCTGCCGCTCGCCTACACGGAGGAATCGGCCGCACAACTGGCCGCGCGCTGGCGGGAGTCGGCGCTGGACGCGGTGTTCGCCTACAACGACGAGTACGCGATGCTCCTGATGCGTGCCCTGCAGGACACGGGTGTGCGCATCCCCGAGGACGTGGCCGTCATCGGCGCCGACGACCTGATGCTCGGCCGCCTGCTGCGGCCCCGCCTCAGCACGGTGCACATCGAACTGCCCTCGGGCCGCGACCTCGCCGAACTGGTCGACCGAGCGGTCCGCGACCCCGGCGGCGAACCTGAGGTGCACAAGGTCCTGGGCGCCACGGTGGTGCCGCGCGAGTCCAGCTGACCCGGACTCCGGCCGCAGCCCGCCTTCCGGATCTCCGTGTCGCGATGTAGTTTCGCGCTCAACCAAGTAGCGTCGAGGCAGGAGTTCCGTACCGCCCGGCGATCGATCGGAGAGCCGTATGCCGCTGCTCGACCCGAAGACCTGGCAGGACCGCAGCCTTGCCGGACCCGCCCACACCGTCACCGAGCCCGCCACCGGCGACGCGCTCGGCACCGTCACCCTCGCCGCCCCCGAGGACGTCGGCCGCGCGGCGCGGGACGCCCGCGCCGCCCAGGCGGGCTGGGCCCGCGCACCCCACTTCCAGCGGGCCCAGGTGCTGCGCAGGGCGGGGGACCTGTTCACCGAGCACGCCGACGACTTGCGCGAGTGGCTGGTGCGCGAGTCCGGATCCATTCCGGGCAAGGCGGACTTCGAACTCCATGTGGCCGCCCAGGAGTGCTACGAGGCCGCCGCCCTCGCGTCCCGCCCGACCGGCCAGGTGCTGCCCAGCGAGGCCCCCCGGCTGTCGTACACGCGCCGGGTCCCGGTTGGGGTGGTGGGTGTGATCTCCCCGTTCAACGCGCCGCTGATCCTGTCCATCCGCTCCGTCGCGCCGGCCCTCGCGCTCGGCAACGCGGTGGTCCTCAAGCCGGATCCGCGCACCGCGGTCTGCGGAGGCCTCGCGCTCGCCGCCGTCTTCGCGGCGGCCGGCCTGCCCGAGGACCTGCTGCAGGTGCTGCCCGGCGGTGCGGAGACGGGCCGGGCGCTGGTGGAGGACCCGCTCGTCCCCGTCATCTCCTTCACCGGATCCACGGCGGCGGGCCGCGCGGTCGGCGAGGCGGCCGGCCGCCACCTGAAGCGGGCCCACCTCGAACTCGGCGGAAACTCGGCCCTGATCGTGCTGGCGGACGCCGACCTCGACGCCGTGATCTCCACCGCGGCCTGGGGCTCGTTCTTCCATCAGGGCCAGATCTGCATGACGACAGGCCGCCATCTCGTGCACGCCTCGCTCTACGACGAGTACGTCGAACGGCTCGCCGCCAAGGCCGACTCGCTGACCGTCGGCGACCCGCACCGCGAGCAGGTCCACCTCGGTCCGGTCATCGACGCGGGACAGCTCGCCAAGATCGACGGCCTGGTGCGCGCGAGCACCGCCCGCGGCGCGAAACTCGCCGCGGGCGGCACCCATGAACAGCTCTTCTACCGGCCGACCGTGCTGGCCGACGCGGGGGACGACACCCCAGCCTACGCCGAGGAGGTCTTCGGCCCGGTCGCGCCGGTCCGCTCCTTCACCACCGCCGACGAGGCGGCGGCTCTCGCCGCGGACACCCCGTACGGGCTCTCCCTGGGCATCGTCACCCGGGACACCGCCCGGGCCCTCGACCTCGCCGAGCGGATCCCCACCGGCATCGTCCACGTCAACGACCAGACCGTGAACGACGAGGCGGTGGCCCCCTTCGGCGGCGTCGCCGCGTCCGGCACCGGCGCCCGCTTCGGCGGCGAGGCCAACCTGGACGCCTTCACCGAGCTGCGCTGGACGACCGTACGCGGCGACGTGGCGCCGTACCCCTTCTAGGGGCGGCCGTACGCGTTCCAGGGGCTACTGGGCGGCGCCCCCATGGGCCTCCTGGGCCGCGATGTCCTTGCGGACCTGGTCCATGTCCAGCTTCCGGGCCTGCCCGATGAGGTCGGTCAGGGCGGGCTCGGGCAGGGCGCCCGGCTGGGCGTAGACGGCGACCTTGTCCCGCACGATCATCAGCGTCGGGATCGACTGGATGCCGAAGGCCGCGGCCAGCTCCGGCTGGGCCTCGGTGTCCACCTTGCCGAAGACCAGGTCCGGGTTGTCCTCGGCGGCCTTCTCGTACACGGGTGCGAACTGGCGGCACGGCCCGCACCAGGCAGCCCAGAAGTCGATCAGAACGAAGTCGTTGTCGGTGACCGTCTGGTCGAAGTTGTCCTTGGTCAGCTCCACGGTGCTGCTCATGGCGTGAGTCCCTCATTCCTGGTGTGGGGGTGTGCCGACGGCGGAAACACGGCCGCCGGACCGCCTATTCCACACGTGCACGTCTGTGTTCCGCGCGCGTACCCATGTGGCCGTCGCGCACACCACCCACCAGACTGACCCCATGACGGAAACGGAATCCATCGCGTACGACGTCGTGGTGCTCGGGGCGGGGCCCGTGGGGGAGAACGTCGCCGACCGCACGCGCGCGGCCGGCCTCACCACCGCGGTCGTGGAGAGCGAGCTGGTCGGCGGAGAGTGCTCGTACTGGGCGTGCATGCCCAGCAAGGCCCTGCTCCGGCCGGTCATCGCCCAGGCGGACGCCCGCCGGCTGCCCGGCCTCGCCCAGTCGGTCCAAGGGCCGCTCGACACCCCGGCCGTCCTCGCCCGCCGGGACGAGTACACCTCCCACTGGAAGGACGACGGCCAGGTCGGCTGGCTCGACGGCATCGGCGCCGAGCTGTACCGCGGCCACGGGCGCCTCGCCGGCCCCCGCACGGTCACCGTGACGGCCCCCGACGGCACGGTCACCACCCTCACCGCCCGGCACGCCGTCGCCGTCGCCACCGGCACCCGGGCCCAGCTGCCCGATCTGCCCAGCCTCGACGAGGTGAAGCCCTGGACCAGCCGCGAAGCGACCAGCGGCAAGGCGGCCCCCGCCCGGCTGATCGTCGTCGGCGGCGGTGTCGTCGCCACCGAGATGGCCACCGCCTGGCAAGCCCTCGGCTCCCAGGTCACCCTGCTGGTGCGCGGCAAAGGGCTGCTGAACCGGATGGAGCCGTTCGCCGGGGAACTGGTCGCCGAGGCACTCACCCAGGCGGGCGCCGACATCCGCACCGGCACCTCCGTGGAGTCCGTCACCCGGAAGAACGGCACCGTCGTGGCCGTGACCGCCGCCGGCGACCGGATCGAGGCCGACGAGATCCTCTTCGCCACCGGCCGGATCCCGCACACCGACGACATCGGCCTCGACACCGTCGGCCTGGAACCCGGCTCCTGGCTGGACGTCGACGACACCCTCCGCGTCACCGGCACCGACTGGCTCTACGCGGTCGGCGACGTCAACCACCGCGCCCTCCTCACCCACCAGGGCAAGTACCAGGCCCGCATCGCCGGCGCCGCCATCGCCGCCCGCGCGGCCGGCGACCCCGTGCAGGACGAGTCCTGGGGCGCGCACATGGCCACCGCCGACCACCACGCCGTACCCCAGGTGGTGTTCACCGACCCCGAGGCCGCCGCGGTCGGTCTCTCCCTCGCCGAGGCGGAACAGGCCGGCCACCGCGTCCGTGCCGTCGACGTCGAGTTCTCCGCCGTAGCGGGCGCGGGTCTGTACGGCGACGGCTACAAGGGCCGCGCCCGCATGGTGGTCGACCTGGAGGACGAGATCCTGCGCGGCGTGACCTTCGTCGGCCCCGGCGTCGGCGAGCTCATCCACTCGGCGACCGTCGCCGTCGCCGGCCGCGTCCCGGTCGGCCGCCTGTGGCACGCGGTCCCGTCGTACCCGACGCTGAGCGAGGTGTGGCTGCGGCTGCTGGAGGCCTATCGCGACAAATGACCGGCGGATTACGGCAGTTCGAAGCCGAGGGCGTCGGCCGCGGTCTGCGGGGTCGGCCCGCTCCACAGCGCGGCGACGGCCTCGTTGGTCGACAGCGAGCGCAGTTCGGCGCGGTCCAGGTAGAGGGTGCCGTCCAGGTGGTCCGTCTCGTGCTGGACGATCCGGGCGGGCCACCCGGTGAACACCTCGTCCAGCGCGCGCCCGTGCTCGTCCTCGCCGCGCAGCCGCACCTCGGCGTGCCGGGCCACCACCGCCTGCCAGCCCGGCACGCTCAGGCAGCCCTCGAAGAACGCGGCACGAGCGGTGCCGACGGGCTCGTAGACCGGGTTGACCAGGACACGGAAGGGCTGCGGCACCCGGCCCCGGGCCACCGCGACCTCCTCGGGCACCGGCGCCGGATCCTCGATGACCGCGATCCGCAGGGGCACGCCGACCTGCGGTGCCGCAAGGCCCACGCCGGGCGCGGCGTGCATGGTCACGCGCATGGCCTCGATGAAACGGGCCAGCAGGGCGGGGCCGAGCTGACCGTCGTACGGCTCGGTGCCGCGCCGCAGCACCGGCTGCCCGGCGGCGACGATGGGCAAGGGGCCGCCGGCGGCGAGGAGTTCCTCGACCCGCTCGGCGAGCGGCGCGTGATCACGGAGAGGGGCCATCGCGTCAGCATGCCATGCCACCCGGCTGCCCACGGGTGCACCCTGGTCGTGGTGACGTGAAGTAGCGTGGTCCGACCCGCCGGCGCCGACTCAGGCGTCCAGAAGGTGAACAGGGCTACTCAAGAGGGAGAACGGGGCATGGCGCGGGAAGGCGGCCGGGCCCGGCGGCGCGGCCAGGGCGAGCTGGAGGGCCAGGTCCTCGGCGCGCTGCGCGAGGCGGACGGGCCGGTCACCGCGGCCTGGGTGCAGCAGCGCCTGGGCGGCGACCTCGCCTACACCACCGTCGTCACCATCCTGACCCGGCTGCTGGCCAAGGAGGTCGTCGCCCGCGAACGCCAGGGCCGCTCCTTCACATGGACGCCGACCGCCGACGTGGCCCGCCTCGCCGCCCTGCGCATGCGCCGCCTGCTGGACGGCGAACGGGACCGCGAGGCGGTCCTCGCCAGCTTCGTCACCGCCCTGCCGCCCGGCGACGAGCAGGTGCTGCGCGCCCTGCTCGACGCGTCGGACACCGGTCTGCAGCAGTCCACGGACACGGGGGAGGGCCGTACGGAAGACTGACCCTCCATGGGGGTCTTCGTCTTCCTGCCACTGGTGCTGCCGCTGTCCGCCTGGCCGGTCGCCCGGCTGGCCGAGACACGTCTGCATCCGCGCACCGCGACCAGGCTGCTGACGGCGGTCGCGGTCGTCATGGCCGGGTGCAGCACGCTCTGCCTGGCCCTGCTCATGGTCGTCGGCACCGCCAGGGTGCCCGGCAACCCCCTCCCGGACAACTGGTCCGACCCGCAGGTACGGGCCGCCGTACCGCACGACGAGGTCGCCGGCCGGGCCGCCGTCCTCGCGCTCGCCCTGATCGCCGTCGGCTGCGCCCGTACCCTCCTGCGGCACCGCCGGGTCACCCGCCGCGCCCGCCGGGCCCTCGCCCCGCTGACCGGCCGCACGGTCGCGGTCCTGCCCGACAGCACGCCGTACGCCTACGCCCTCCCCGGCGGCCGGGGCCGGATCGTCGTCAGCACCGCGCTGCTGGCCGGGCTCGCCCCGGCCGAGCGGCGTGCCCTGTTCGCCCATGAACGCGCCCATCTGGCTGCCCGCCACCACCGCCATCTGCTCGCCGCGCACCTCGCCGCGCGCGCCAACCCGTTCCTGCGGCCGCTGCGCACCGCCGTCGTCTACACGGCCGAGCGCTGGGCGGACGAGGAGGCGGCCCGTGCGGTCGGCGACCGGCGCACCGTCGCCCGCGCCATCGGCAGGGCGGCGCTGTTGTCCGCCGGCACGCCGGCGGCCACCCTGGCCGCGCTCGCGGCCGCGGGGCCCGTGCCGCGCCGGGTGGCGGCGTTGCTGGCACCCGCACCCGTGGCCCGGACCTGGCCGCCGGCCTTCACCTCGGCCGGACTCGCGGTCTGGGCGGCCGCCGCCGGGGCGCTGGTGTCCGCGATGTCGTCGGCGAACTCCGCCGTCACCCTGTTCCTGCTCTGACCCGGAGGACATGGATGGCGTTCTCGGTACGGTCCCTGACCGCGGACACCTGGCCCGACTTCGCCCGACTGGTGGCGGAGCACGACGGGGTCTGGGGCGGCTGCTGGTGCATGGCCTTCCACGAGGAGGGCGTCGGCCGCACCAGGACGCCCGAGCAGAACCGGACGGATAAGGAGGCGCGGGTCCGTGAGGGCAGGGCGCACGCGGCCCTGGTGTACGACGGCCCGGACTGCGTCGGCTGGTGCCAGTTCGGCCCGCCCGCCGAGCTGCCCCGGATCAAACACCGCCGCGCCTACGAGGCGGCCGCCCCGACCCCGCCCGACTGGCGCATCACCTGCTTCTTCGTGCACCGCGCCCGGCGCCGCACGGGAGTGGCCTCGGCCGCGCTCGACGGCGCTCTGCGCGAGATCGCCCGGCTCGGCGGCGGCAGGGTGGAGAGCTACCCGCAGGACACCGAGGGCACCCGGGTGTCCGCGTCCTTCCTGCACAACGGCACCCTCGCCCTGTTCGAGAGCCGGGGCTTCACCCGTACCCGACGCCTGGGCAAGAGCCACTGGGTGGTGACACACACGGTACGGCCGTCTTCCTGAGGCAGGCCGAGGGCCCGGCTCCCTGCCGGGAACCGGGCCCTCGTGCCGCGGCTCACCGCCGCGGCTCAGTCCTGCGGGAAGTCGCCCGCGAGCGCCGAGGCGATCCGCAGATGCCGCTCCGCCTCCTCGTGCCGGGCCTGCCGCTGGAGCGTCCGGCCCAGCATCAGCCGGGCGTAGTGCTCCACCGGGTCACGCTCGACGACGATCCGCAACTCGGCTTCCGCGCGGCGCAGTTGGGCCGAGTGGTAGTAGGCACGGGCCAGCAGCAGCCGGGGTCCGGTCTGCTCCGGCACCTCCTCGACCAGCCCGGTCAGCACCCGCGCCGCGCCCGCGTAGTCCTCGGCGTCGAAGAACTGCTGCGCGCGCTCCCAGCGCTCGGCCGGTGTGCCGTGGTCGTAGTACGTGGTCTCCACTTGCGTCTCCACTCGTGACCTCCTTCGACGGCCACAACGGAACTCATTTGTTCAATATTCCACTAACCCCGTCGGGTCTCCAGGGCGGCCAGCTCGGCGTTGGCGCGCTCGGTGATCAGGGTCAGCACCCGGCCGGTCACGGCGCGGTCCTCCTCGGAGATGCCGGCGTAGATCCGGGCCGACACCGGTGCCGTCTCGGCCGAGGTCCTGGCGTACAACTCCCGACCGCTCTCGGAGATTTCCACCCGGGACGCCTCCGCCGCGACGAGCAGCCCGGCGGCGATCAGCTCGTCGATCGTCTCGAGCGCGTCCGCCGCGTCGACCTTCAACGCGTCGGTCACGCCGTCGACCAGCGCGGCGCGCTCGACCGGCCGGTCCGCGACGGCGGCGAGCCGCAGGGTGACGTTCTGCTGGAAGGTGGTGCCGTAGGAGGCCAGCACGCGCTCCAGGACGGCTCGAGCGGCGTAGTGGGCGAGGGCGATGGTGCGCGGGTCGACCAGGGGTGCGGTGGTGGTCATGACTGCTCCGTCTCGGGATCGGTGGTGCCGAACGGGTCAAGCGGTGCGTCGAGCAGGATCTTCAGCTCCCGGCTGAACTCCCGTGCGCGCGGGCTGTCGAGGCCGCCGAGCGGCGCCAGCAGCTGCCGCAGCAGCCCCTCGACGACATCGATCGCCTTGCGGGTGACCTCGCGTCCCTGCTCGGTGAGTTCGAGCTGTACGGCGCGCGGATCGCCGGGGTGCCGGGTGCGCTCCAGGAGGCCGGCCGACTCCAGGCCGCGGGCCAGCTTGGAGACGTACAGCGCCTCCAGGCCGGTGTGATCCGCGAGGCGCCGCTGGCTGGGCCGCAGACCGGCGCGGTGCATGCCGTACAGCGACGCCACCAGTGCGTACTGCGCGTGGGTCAGCCCCAGCGGGGCCACGGCGCGATCCACCGCGACCCGCCACTTCATGGACAGCCGCCACACCAGGAAACCGGGCGTGGCTCCTTCGGAAGCCTTGCTCATGGCAGATACAGTACATGGCTACTATGTACATGGCTACTATTCGGGACGGCTGCCAGGGGCTGTCCGGCCGATCGGCGATTCCCTGCGGGGAATTGTCGTACGGCACCCGGCGCAGCATGGTCGTCGTCGTACGCCGACCATGCCCGACCGAGGGGAACGATCGTGCCTGACATCGCCATCGACATGGACATCCACCAGCTGACCGACCGCTACGTCGCCGTGTGGAACGAACCCGACGCCGAGCGCCGCCGCGCCGCGATCCGCGAACTGTGGTCCGCCGACGGGGTGCATATGCTGCAGTCCCCCAAGGAGTTGCTGCAGGCCGCCGAAGGACTCGGCTTCGACCGACTCGTTCTGGAGGCGCGCGGGCACAGCGCACTGGACTTCCGTGTGACGCGCGCCTACGAGGAGTTCGTGGCGCCGGGCACCTTTGTCTTCCGGTCGCGCGGCAACACCGACCGGCTCCGTGATGTCGTCAAGTTCCAGTGGGAGATGGTGTCCCGGGACGGCGGTGAGGTCGCGGCCGTCGGGCTGGAGATCCTCGTGCTCGGCCCCGACGGCCGTATCCTGAGCGACTACCAGTTCATCGAGGGATGACCGCGCCTGTGCGCCAGTCGCTGTTCCAGCTTCGAGCGGCGGTCGGGCCACTCCGTCGCGGTGATCGAGAAGATCGCAGAGTCACGGAGCAGGCCGTCCTCACCCGGTACCCACGACCGGGACCAGTTCCTCAGCACTCCCTCGAACCGGGCCCCCACGCCCTCGATCGCCGCCCGGGAACGGGCGTTGCGCGCGTCCGTCTTCAGGTCGACGCGCGCGACGCCCCAGTTCTCGAAAGCGTGCCGGAACAACAGGAACTTGGCCTCGGTGTTCAGTCCCGTGCCCTGGGCCGAGGCCGCCAGCCAGGTGAAGCCGACCTCGATCGCACAGAGACCGTCACCGCTCGGCCAGGGCCGCGGATCCCAGTAGGCGGTGGCCCCCACGGCCCGTCCCGACGACTTCTCCACCTGTGCGTACGGTGCCAGCTTCCGGGCGGCGGCACGGGCGAGCTGCATGTCGATGTACCCCTCGACCTCGTCCGCCCGCGGCACCCAGGTGAACCCATAGGCGCTCCGGTCCTCCTCGGCCGACGCGGCCAGGTCGGCGGCATGGCGGTGCGCCAAGGGCTCCAGGCGCACAAGGGCTCCATCGAGAACCGGGCCGTCAAGCGCGAAACTCACCGATCACCACTCCATGCCTGTGCAGACCGTCCGCATCGGGGTGCAAGCGTTCCAGTGCCGTCGTACTCGTGTCGCGTGGATTTCCGCACGTCATGTGGCGACGGGTGCGGCTCAGTGATGGTCGGCCACCTGCGTGGCGAGGAAGTCCAGCAGAGCGGCGTTGAAGGCCTCGGGCTGCTCCGTGCCGGGCAGGTGCCCTGCCTTCTCGATGACTTCCATGGTCGCGTGGGGGACGAGACGGTGGATCGCCTCGGCGTCCGCGACGGGCGTGTAGACGTCGTCCGCGCCGACGACGATCAGCACCGGCTCCCGCACGGCGGCCAACGTGTCCCGGTAGTCGGGGCGTTCGGCCCGTCCACGCAGTGCCGCCGCCGCGCCACGGGGGTCGGTGGCGCGCATCATGCCCAGGACTCGTTCCGCGACATCGGGCATCGCGGTGACGTTGTACGGGGCGAGCATCTTGTCGATCACCTCACCTGCGTAGCCGGCCATTCCCTCGGCGAGGAGCCGGTCGGCCAGCCGGTTGCGGAACTCCTTGCCCTCGCCGGTCTCGGCAGGTGCGGAGGCGTCGGACAGGACCAGGGCGTGCACCCGCTGCGGGTGACGGCGCCGGAACTCCATGGTGATCTGACCGCCCATGGACACGCCGCCGACCACCGCCCGCCCGATGCCCAGATGGTCGAGGAGCGCGGCGAGGTCGTCGGCGAAGTCGGAGAGGAAGACCTTCCCGGGGGTCACGCTGCTGCGGCCGTACCCGCGCAGATCGGGTGTGATGACCCGGTATCCGGCTTCGGCCAGTGCCTTGGCCTGGGGCGCCCACAGGGTGCGGTTGAAGGGGTGCCCGTGGATCAGAAGGACCGGCAGTCCGGCCGAGGGCCCGAGGTCGTCGTAGTGGATGGTGGCGCCACGCAGGGCTACGGCGTTCATGTCAGGCAGCGTAATCCTTGCCCCTGGGGGCAAGGTCAACACGCCGTCCTGGTGGGCCTTGTGCGCGTGACGATCGTCATCGGTGACGAACACGTGAACCGGCTGTGCGAAACGTTCTCGCACGAGATGCTTCGACCGGGGAGGATGGGGCGAGGTCGGAGGCGCTGTGGGCATGAATCAGCCGGTGTTCGAAGAGCGGGAGGCGGACCGCCCGTCGGCGCGGATGGGGCCGTGGCGGTTCGTGGTCTGGTTCGGCACGGTCAGCCTGCTCGCGGACTTTGTGTACGAGGGCGCCCGTTCGATCACCGGCCCGCTGCTCGCCTCGCTGGGTGCGTCCGCCCTCGTCGTCGGCGTGGTCACCGGCGCCGGTGAGGCGGCGGCACTGGGGTTGCGGCTGGTCTCCGGCCCGCTGGCCGACCGCACTCGCCGCTTCTGGGGCCTGGCGATCGCCGGGTACGCCCTGACGGTCGCCTCGGTGCCGCTGCTCGGCGTCGTCGGGGTGCTGTGGGCGGCGTGCGCGCTGGTGATCGCCGAGCGGGTCGGCAAGGCGGTGCGCTCGCCCGCGAAGGACACGCTGCTCTCGCATGCCACCGCCGCCACCGGGCGGGGTCGCGGCTTCGCCGTCCACGAGGCGCTGGACCAGATCGGCGCCCTCGTCGGCCCGCTGCTGGTGGCGGGCGTGCTAGCGCTGACCGGGAACGACTACGGGCCCGCGCTCGGCGTGCTCGCCCTCCCCGGCATCGCCGTACTGCTGCTTCTGTTCTGGCTGCGGGCCCGGGTGCCGGACCCGGAAGCCTACGAACGCGAGGTGACCGCCGCCGCACCCACGACACCGGGCGGGCGGGACGGGCGGGACGGCCGGGACGGGCGGCTGCCGAGGGCGTTCTGGACCTACGCCGGGTTCACGGCGGCCACCACGACCGGCTTCGCCACCTTCGGCGTGCTCTCCTACCACCTGGTCCAGCGCCATCTGCTGTCCGCCGCGTGGGTGCCGGTGCTGTACGCGGCGGCGATGGCCGTGGACGCCGTCGCCGCCCTGGCCACGGGCTGGCTGTACGACCGGCACGGCCCGCGCGTGCTGATCGCCCTGCCCGTCCTCACGGCGGGTGTGGTGGCCCTGGCGTTCACCGACACGGTCGCCGTCGCGGTGGTCGGGTCGCTGGTGTGGGGCGCCGCCATGGGCATCCAGGAGTCCACCCTGCGGGCCATGGTCGCGGACCTGGTGCCCAGCGGACGGCGCGCGACCGCGTACGGCCTGTTCGCAGGCGTGGTCGGCGCGGCGAGCCTGGCCGGCGGCGCGTTGACGGGCGGCCTGTACGGCTACTCCATCCCCGTGCTCATCACGGTGGTCGTCGTCATCCAGGTGCTGGCCGTGGTGTTGCTGCTGGTCACCAGGGTACGAACCGCATCCGGACCCCCGGAGTAGACCTGCCGACGCCGGCCCAGCCACGTGGCTGGTTGCCGCCCCGGCCGTCCGGCAGGAGACTGCTGGTATCCGGCGATCGGGCTCGCCGCCAACCGCACCGACGCGGTGCTGATGGCCTCTCCCCGCTGACCACGCTCACGTCTGAGGAGGTCAGGGCCATGCCCCGGATCACCGTCGACATCGACGCCACCGCTTCCTCCACCATCCGCACGTCCGACGACGGCGCCTCCGGCCGCCTCACGTCGACGGGCTGGCCGGTCGGACACGGACGCATCCCCGACACCCTGGACGACGACGGGTTGCCCCTGGACGCCCTGGTGCTGATGCCCGAACCCGCCCTGGCCGGCACCACCGTGCCCGCCTGGCCGCTGGGCGTCCTGCACCGCACCGGTGCACCGGCCGCACCCGCCGCCCCGGTGCTGCTGTGCGTGGCCGAGGACCCTTCCTTCATCGACCTCGTCGACACCGACGACCTGCCCCGCTGGCACGCCGAAGGCGACGCCTGGGCCGCCGTTCTGGCACGCCTGCAGCACCAGGCCGTCGGCGAGGTCACAGGCTGCGGCACCCGCGCCGAGGCCGAGCACCTGATCAGCGACGCCCATCATGCCTACGAGCGGCTCACGGGCTGCCTGGATTGACGGATCATTCGAACGACCACCGGGCAACGGCTCGCCGAACCCGCGCGGCCGCGCCTACGGAATTCAGCCACCGCGGCCCATCCCGGCATACCGGTTAGACCGCCGCAGACCGGCACCGGCTCGTTGTCGGGGGACACCGACCGGCAACGGATCAGTCAAGATTCACCCAAGCGCTGCACAGGAAACCCTTAGGTAAGGCTCACCTAACCTATGCTGACGTCGTCCCCAGGCAGCCCGCCCCCACCCGGCCGCCATCAGAGCACGACCCGGAGTTTTCCCCATGTCCAGCGCCAACATCGCCCTGCTCGGCGCCATCGCGGGCCTCACCATCTACCTCGGCCTCCCGCTCGGCCGGCTGCGCACACCGACGCCCCGCCTGAGGGCCGGGCTGAACGCCGTGGCCATCGGCATCCTCGTCTTCCTGGTCTGGGACGTCCTCACCCACGCCTGGGAACCGGTCGACGAAGCGCTGAGCGACCACCACTGGGCGACGGTCGCCTCCGGCGGACTCGTCCTCGCCGCCGGACTCGCCGCCGGGCTCGCCGGGCTGGTGTACTACGACGCCTGGATCGCCCGCCGCCGGGCGGCCGCCAGGCGTCCCGCCGGTCCCGGCGCCGCCGTGGCGACGGAGCTGGCGCCGAAGACGCGCAGCCAGGCGGCCTCCCTCGCCCTGATGATCGCGACCGGCATCGGCCTGCACAACTTCGCCGAGGGCCTGGCCATCGGCAACTCCGCCGCCAAGGGCGAACTCTCCCTCGCCGTGCTGCTCATCGTCGGCTTCGGCCTGCACAACGCCACCGAGGGCTTCGGCATCGTCGCCCCGCTCGCCGCCGAGGGTGAACGCCCCTCCTGGGCCACCCTCTTCTGGCTGGGGCTCATCGGCGGCGGCCCCACCTTCCTCGGCACCCTCGTCGGCCAGCACCTCGTCAACGACACCCTCTCCATCGCGTTCCTGGGCCTGGCCGCCGGCTCCATCCTCTATGTCGTCATCGAGCTGCTGGCCGTAGCCCGCAAGGCCAACCTCAAGACGCTCACCACCTGGTGCATCCTGCTCGGCCTGCTCCTCGGCTTCGCCACGGACGCGGTGGTGACCGCCGCCGGAGCCTGACCGTTCCCATGCACGGCGGGGACCTGCCCACTTCAACGGCGTTCCGGGTGTCCGGGACGCCGTTTTCCTGCCGGGTCGTCAGTCGTGCGGCGGCAGGTGGCCGATCTGGTGGTCGGCGACGTTCAGCGCTTCGTCGACCAGGCGGCGCAGATGTCCGTGCCGCAGCGCGTACACGACCCGGCGCCCCTCCTTCCGCGTGGTCACGAGCCCGGCCAGGCGCAGCCGGGCCAGGTGCTGGCTGACCGATGTCCGTGTGGTATCGGTCGTCCCGGTGAGTGTCGTGACGTCGGCCTCCCCCTCGCCGAGCCGCCGCAGCAGAGCCAGACGGGTGCGGTCGGCGAGCAGGCCGAGGACCTCCACCGCGACCGCGAGCCGTTCGCCCTCGTCCACTTGTTGCGAGGGGTGCGCACCTGATAGATGCATGCGTGCGTTCATGTGCACATAATGGGGGAGCAGCAGCACCGGCGTCCAGCCACGACCAGCCCGCCGTCGCGAAAGGCGCACCTTGAACGAGCAGACCCACACCCACGAGCCGCACGGGCACCGGCACGCGTACGCCGACGCCCACCACGATCACGGGCACCACCACAGCGGCCACGATCACGGGCACGGGCACGACCCTGACCACCCGCACGGAGCCGGATGGTGGTCGAAGGCCCGGCACCAGCTCGCTCACCTGGTCACGCCGCACAGCCACGAGGCCCTGGACAAGGTCGACTCCGCGATGGAGACCTCCCGCGAGGGGATGCGCACGCTGTGGCTGTCGCTCGCCATCCTCGGGGCGACCACCGTGGTCCAGGCGATGATCGTGGCGGTGTCCGGGTCGATCGCGCTGCTGGGCGACACCATCCACAACGCGGCCGATGCGCTCACTGCCGTACCTCTCGGCATCGCGTTCGTCCTGGGGCGGCGGGCGGCCAATCGCCGCTACACCTACGGGTACGGCCGCGCCGAGGACCTGGCCGGCATCGCCATCGTGCTGACCATCACCGCCTCCTCCGCGCTGGCCGCCTACGAGGCCGTCGACCGACTGCTGCACCCTCGCGACGTCAGCCACCTGGGGGCCGTCGCCGTCGCCGCCGTGGTCGGCTTCGTCGGCAACGAGTGGGTGGCCCGCTACCGCATCCGCACCGGCCGCAGGATCGGCTCCGCCGCGCTGGTCGCCGACGGCCTGCACGCCCGCACCGACGGCTTCACCTCCCTGGCCGTCCTCCTCGGCGCAGGCGGCGCCGCCCTCGGCCGGCACTGGGCCGACCCGGTTGTCGGACTGCTGATCACCGGTGCGATCCTCATGGTGGTCAAGGACGCCACCCGCGAGGTGTACCGGCGCCTGATGGACTCCGTCGACCCCGCGCTGGTCGACAGCGCCGAGCGGGCCCTGCGCACCGTCGAGGGCGTCGAGCATGTCGGCTCGGTGCGGATGCGCTGGATCGGCCACTCCCTGCGCGCCGAGACCGACATCGTCGTCGACCCGCAGCTGAGCGTCGCCCGGGCCCACGCCATCGCCGTCGAAGCCGAACACGCCCTGATCCACGCGGTGCCCCGGCTGACCGCCGCCACCGTACACACCGATCCGCACCCCACTCCCGACTCCGGTGACCCCCACGCGGCTCTCGTCCACCACGCCACCCGATGACGCCGACAGGGCCGGCGCGGTCACTTCTCCCTGTCCTCCCCTCCCGCCGTTTTCCACACCTGCCGGTGGGGGCCCCGCGATCACCGTCGCGTGTCACCGGTCATCGGGTCCGGTGTAGGCGCGAGCCCACAGGGTGACGTGCAGGACGACCGCCTTCGTCCATGCGGCGTACATGCGCTCGGCCTCGTCCTGACTGTGGCCGTGCCCTTGAAGGAACGGCTTGGTACTGAGGACGACCGGGGCGGTGAAGGCCAGCAGATGGCGCAGGGGGGATGTGGCGCGGCGGGGCACCCGCACGCCGATGCTCCGCACCGGCCGGCACCACCAGCGCGGGCAGCGCCAGGACGCACCGGTAGAACGAAGCCGTTCCGGGCGTGGTGTGCGCCAGATCGAGCAGGACGGCCGAGGCCGACACGCACAGCGCTCCGATCGCCATTTCCCAGCCCGGACGCCGGACCTCCGTCCGCCACGATCGCGGCAGACGCAACGGCATCCGCCCCGTCGGCGGCCGTTTCCGCAGCTGTCCGTCCGGCAGGCGCCGATCGCCGGCCGGACGGTGCATGGCGGTCCGCTCCCCTCGTACGAGTCCGCCAGGGCGGTTCGGCTCGGACCCACGACGCGTACCCCGGCGGCACCCGGAACACCGTGAGCGCCTTTGTAAAGCGCGTTTGCACAGATCCCAGACCCCGGTGCCCGGCCCAGGCCGGAACCGATCCGGCGGGAGCGTTTCAGGCGCCGGGCCTGCGGCCACCCGGCTGCGGATGCAGGCCGTGGTGGCCGTGCACGGCCGGCCGGACGACATCCACTGCTGCGAGGCGGTGCTCCGCGCCTGCACCGGCTGGCTGCCGGGTGTACCGGCCATACCTGCGCGGCTTCGTCCCGACCCGGTTCCGTTCCCCCGACCGCCCCCGCAGCGGACAGATCGGTGTGCTCGGCCGGGACGGATCCGCGCACTGATCGCGATCTCGGCGGGCTACTCGGCCAACCGCCCGGACAGCGCGGTGCCGTATCCGCTGGGGCATGCCTACTGGTACGACCGCCGCGGCTTCTGCCGGTACCTGTCGATTCCGCGCCTGACCCCCACCACCGGCGCCTGAGACACGTGGGCTGTCGGGCGCTGGTCTCACATGTCATCGTGGGGGTCATGGCGAGCGACGCAGATGTGGCCGTGCTGGTCGGGCTGCAGGCTTCCGGAAAGTCCACCTTCTACGCGCGGTGCCTGTCCAGCCGGTACGCGCTGGTCAGCAAGGACCTGTTTCCGCGGGGCGCCAAGAACAAGCAGCAGCGGCAGATGCGGCTCGTGGCGGAGCATCTGGCGGCGGGGCGGCCGGTGGCGGTGGACAACACCAACCCCTCGCCACAGGAATGGGGACCGCTGGTGGAGCTGGCCCGCACGCACGGGGCGACGGTCACGGCCTACTGGTTTCCGCCGGACGTGGCCGGCTCGCTGCGCCGCAACGCCGCACGTGCGGGCCGTGAGCGGGTCCCGGATGTCGGCGTTCTCGCCACGCTGAAGCGACTGCGCAAGCCGTCACCGGCGGACGGATTCGACGAGGTCCGGGAGGTACGTTTCGACGGGCGGGGCGGCTTCGACGTACGGGGACGAGGTCGGGACCTGCTCCACGACACCACCCTCCGGACCGGCATCGACGGCGCGGCCAGGGTGGCGGGAGGGAATCAGAGGGACGCGTGCAGCGTTTTGGGGGAACACGGGGAATAGATAGAGCACCTC
Source organism: Streptomyces sp. NPDC002076 (assembly GCF_053593835.1). Taxonomy (NCBI): domain Bacteria; kingdom Bacillati; phylum Actinomycetota; class Actinomycetes; order Kitasatosporales; family Streptomycetaceae; genus Streptomyces; species Streptomyces sp. NPDC002076. The sequence continues at coordinate 178,834 of NZ_JBSFDI010000010.1, read as the reverse complement.
GGGGCGTGAGTCGGGAGGTGAGTGGGTACGGGCACTCCCTTCAGTACGCAACTGTCGGTGCCGGGCCTGTCACCGGTGCGCGGTCTCGGTGCCGAGGTCGGCCGGGCGGCGGTACGCCTGGTCAGGCTGCCGGTCGACATCGCCGTGGAGGGCGTGGGGCAGCTGACCGGATGGATCGGTCACCCCCAGCCCGCGGGGTCGGCGCAGAGCAGGCCAGGGGCGGCCGACGCGACGATCCCGGTGCTGCTGATCCACGGTCTTGCCGACCGGGAGTGGGTCACCTCCTCTCTGCGGCGTGGCCTGGACGGCTGCGGTGCGGGCCCCTTCGTCACGGTCAGCTACAACGCGCTCAGCCCGGACATCCGCACGGCGGCCCGGGTTCTGGGTGAGCAGGTGGAGATGGTCCATGCCGGCGGTGCGGCCGGACCTGTGATCCTGATCGGATACAGCCTGGGTGGCCTGATCGCCCGCTACTACGTACAGCGCCTCGGCGGGGACCGCCATGTGCCCCTGCTCGTCACACTGGCGACCCCGCACGCCGGGACGGCGACGGCCCTGCTGGCTCCGCCCCATCCGCTGCTGCGCCAGCTGCGGCCGGGCAGCGATGTGCTGACCGAGCTCGCCGAGCCCGCCACCGGATGCCGTACCCGGTTCGTGGCCTTCTACAGCGACCTGGACGAGGCCGTCGTACCGGCTGCCAGGGGCCGTATCGACCATCCCCACCTCAAGGCCCGCAACGTACTCGTACCGGGTGTCGGACATCTGACCCTGCCTCTGCACCAGCCGGTCATCGATCAACTGCGCTCCCTGCTGACCGCCGCCGGCCAGGCCGTGGCCCCCGGATCGGCTGCGCACCGCTCGTGACATCGGCGCTGCCCGTGACATCGGCGACGAATCGGAGGACGCTGAGACGTAGGGGGGTAGGAACGAACGTAGCCGGTAAGAACGTCAGCACCTGTGCGGACCGACACCATGGCCTCTTCACCCAGCCCCGACAGTAGCGCGACCATGCGTCCGTATCGCCCCGAGGACGAGCCAGGGGTGCAAGAGCTGATCGATGCGGACCGGCTGCCCGGGCAGCAGCGTTGCACTCCGGAGCAGTTGGCCGCCGCGCGGCGCGGTCCGTTCGCCCTGGCCGGCTGGGCCATGTCGGCCCGGCCCGGGATCGGCGTCCTGGCCGACGCCGAGGAGCGCCCCCGCGGCGTCGTCGCGTACGCGTCCTGGACGGATGTCCGCACGGGCGTGATCTGCTGGGCTTACGGCCGCGAGGATCCACCCGTGCTGCGGGCCCTCCTGGGGCATGCATGCGCCGAACTCGCCCACTGCCCGAAGATCGACGCGTTCGTCGGCGCCCCGCCGGGTCCCCTGGGGCCGGGTGGCCTGCCCCGCGCCCGCCGGGCCGCAACCCATGACGCTCTGGTGGAGGCCGGATTCACCGGCCGTTGCCAGGGTGCCTACCTGTACTGCGCGCTACCGGGCGAGCCGTCGCCCGCCAAGCTGGTCGCCGACGTCTTTCCCTGCGAAGTCCCGCCCGGGCACCGGCTGATCGTCCGCGACGGGGCCGAGCCGGTCGCGGAGGCGGTGGTCGGTGCCGGACCCGGCCGCACCGCGACCGTGTACTGGATCGAGACCCGTCACACCCACCGTGGCCGGGGCCTCGGCCGCAAGCTGCTCGGCCAGGCCCTGGCCCTGCTGGCCGAACAGGGTGCCTGCGAGGTCGCCCTCGTCATCGACGACGTCCCGGCCCGTCCCCCGGAGAGCGAGGCCGCCGCCCGGCTCTTCGGCTCCTTCGGCTTCACCCTTGTCGACCGGTTGTGGACCTACCGGCGGCAGCACCCTTCGAGCCCGCGGCCGACCGCGTGATTCCGGCGATGTGACCGCGGCGCCGTCCGGTATGACGGCGGGAGCCGCACCGGTCAGGCGGGCACTCGCTCGACGGCCTTCTCCGCGGCCTTGAGAACGGTGGAACGTGCCTGATGGCGCCGCTCGTACTCCAGCACCCGCCGGCAGTGCCTGGGTTCGGCGTCATTGAGCCGCTTGACGACCTCCTCCGCGGTCATGCCGTCGTAACCGGGCCAGGGCACCGGCCCGAGCAGGGTGGCGATCCGGCTCAGGACAGCCGGGCGGCCCGCGTGGGAACGCTCGTAGGCGCCGACCATGGCCAGGTCCGTCTGCGTGAGGTGCGGCAGCCGGTCGATGATCATCCTGGTGCTGAGCCTGCGGTAGTCGGGGATCGGCAGCTCGTCCTCGCTGATGAGGGCTCCCCGCGGGGCGCCCTGGAGCCGGTCCGCACCCGGCATGCGCTCAGCCGTCTCCCGCAGCCAGCTGCTCCACTCGCGCACCGCCAGGGCAGCACCGCCGACACCCGCTCCGTCCGTGGTCTCGCTGGCCGCCACCGCGGCTTCGGCGTGCTGTTCGAGAGCGTCGGCGAGCTCCTCCAGCGCCTCTTCGTCGTCATGGCGGATGGAGCCGAGCAGCTCGGTGGTGACGGCGTCCCCGGACTCCTGGGCGATGCGTTCGGCGGCCCGGCAGACGGCCAGGGCCAGCGCGGTGACCGCGTACTCATCCTCGGCGTTCTTCAGCAGCCGCAGCTGGGTGGCCGTTCCCCGGCCGCGGAAGACGGCGGCCGGAACCGACATCGCCATGCCGAGAGGCAGCCGGGCCGCATGCCCGGTGAGCTGCCAGGCGCCCCCGAGGACGCTCTGCATCAGCCCGCGGGGCTGCAACGTATCCAGCCGTTCGTCGATGCGGTAGACGTGGCCGCGGGCGTCGCCGAGGCGGCGCTCCAGGACATCCCGGTGTTCACCGGGGGGCGTGACGGCGAGGTGGGCCTTGAAGCGGTCGGCGAGCGCCGCCTTGGTCTCACGGACCTCGCGCAGCGCCGGAACGAGCAAATCTGTGGCTACGGACATCAAGGTTCCTTCGGATGCTCGGTGCTCGGGAGGAATCGGCCGGAAGCCGGCCCCGCCCCCACCGTGCCCCGAACCGGCCACTCCCGCATCCTCCGCTCCGGCGTACGGGAGTGGGCGCAAGTGCGGGCGGGCGCCCTGACTTGGCGCCGAGGCCCCGCTCCGGGCGCTGCTGCGCTGCGGGAACGCGGTGGACCGCGTGCCGTATGTCAGTGTCGGTGCACTGAGCCATCCGGGGCTCGGTCCGCTATGTGGCGATCCCCTGGCGGCCCGCTCCTCCTCCCGGCGCCGCCGTCCCGTCGCTCTTGCGTGCCGTGTTGCGCTGGTAGAGCCGCTGGATGTCGTGTGCGGTGATGATGCCGTCGAGGCGAGAGCTGTCCATGACCAGGACCGGCAGCCCGCCGCCGGTGCCGAGCCGTGCCAGGACCGCGGTGAGTTGCTCGTCGGGCGCGGCGATCGTGCACTGGGAGACAGGTGTCGCGAAGTCCCGTACGGGATGCGCCTGCTGCTCGCCGGACGGACCGAGGGCCAGTCGGCGCAGCTCTACGACCCCGCTGGGCCGGCCTTCGAAGTCCAGCAGCGGCAGCACCGAATGCCGTGTCCGGGCGGCCACGTCGGAAAGGAAACGGTCCACGGTCAGCCAGTCGGGGCCGGTGTCCACCGGGCTGGTCATCGCATCGGCGACCCGCACCCCGCGCAGGGCCAGGGCCAGCTGCGCCCACCGGCGTTCGGCCGCGGCGGCGCCCGCCACGAACAGCGCGACGACCATCAGCCACAGTCCGCCTGTCATACCCCTGGCGAACGCGAGCCACCCCACCAGGGCCAGCGCCATGCCGATGATCTGTCCGGTGCGCCCGGCCGCGCGCTGGGCCCGTTCGCGGTCGCCGGTACGCCACCAGAGCGCGGCCTGGAGCACGCGGCCTCCGTCGAGCGGAGCGGCAGGCAGCAGGTTGAAGACGCCCAGCAGCAGGTTGATACCGCCGAGCCAGCCCAGTACGGCGACGGGGAGTCGCCAGTCGAGCGTCGCGTGGACCCCTGCCGCGGCGCCGACGGCGGCCCCGCCGAGCAGCAGGCTGGCGAGCGGCCCGCTGACGGCGACCGCGAACGCCGTCCGCGCCGTGGCCGGCCGGTCCATCCGGGTCACTCCGCCCAGTGCCCACAGCGTCATGTCCTGCACCGGCACACCGGCCCGGCGGGCCACGAGCGCGTGCGCAGCCTCATGCATCACCAGGCCGGCGAGCAACAGGAGAGCGCCGGCGACCCCGGCCGTCGCGTACGCGAGAGGGGCCAGACCGGGCACGTACGAGGGCAGCGTCCGGTCGGCCAGACCGTACGCGAAGAACAGCATGATCAACGGCACGCTCCAGTGCGCGCGCACCGTCACGCCCCGCACACTTCCGATCCTGATCGAACCCTTCATCGCCAATCTCACCACCGAGGGAGCGACGCGTATGGCCCCACGGCCGTGGTTCGCCCCCTCCATGGTCCATCGGCACCCCTGCGAACGGAACGCCTCACCTGGCGTTGTTCCACGTCTCCCGGTCGTCCATCAGAGTGTGCAGCACGCCGTGGCCATGGTCAGCTCGTCATGTGCCCCACCGCGGGCCGACCGCGCGACATGATCGATCCGGATCCTGACCGTGGACCCCGACACCGTCGTCGTCCAGGACGTGGTTGACCGGGCGGACAGTGGGCGGTGCCTGGCCGGGCGACTTGGCGCGGGCAGGATCCGGCGCGCCGAGCGCTGCAGAGCGGGCAACGCAAGCCGGCGGCGCACAGGGTTGCGGGTGTCCCGACGGCGGCGCCGGGCGTCCCCTGCCCGGTGAGTCTGTCAGGTCACGGTGAAATCAGGGCCGACCGGCCCTGTTCCGTGGGCCCGGAAACCAGAAAGATCTCGGTGGGCAGGGTCGGTCCTGTCCGCCGGCGGACATCGCTGCGGCACGCGGAACAAGGAGTTTTCGATGGCGGACGGCGAGCAGGACAGCACGATCCGGGTCTTCCTGCTGGACGACCACGAGGTGGTGCGGCGCGGTGTGCGCGACCTGCTGAACGACGAGCCGGACATCAGTGTGATCGGCGAGGCCGGCACGGTGGAACAGGCCCTGGTGCGCGTCCCCGCGCTGCGCCCGCAGGTGGCCGTGCTCGACGTACGCCTGCCCGACGGTGACGGCGTGACCGTGTGCCGGGAACTGCGCTCCCGGATGCCCGAGTTGGCCTGCCTGATGCTGACCTCCTTCGACGACGAGGAGGCCCTGCTCGACTCCATCATGGCGGGCGCGTCCGGCTACGTCCTGAAGCAAATCCAGGGCTCGGACCTCGTGTCCGCCGTGCGCACCGTCGCCGGCGGCCAGTCTCTGCTCGATCCGAGCGCCACCACCAGGTTGATGGCCCGGCTGCGCGGCGGTGAGCAGCAGCAGGAGGAGCCGGACGAACTGCGGGGCCTGACGGAACGTGAGCGGGAGATCCTGACCCTGATCGGGGAGGGGCTGACCAACCGCCAGATCGGCCGGCGGCTCTACCTTGCCGAGAAGACGGTGAAGAACCACATCTCCCGTCTGCTCGCCAAGCTCGGCGTCGAACGGCGCATCCAGGCCGCCGTCATGGCCACTCAGGTCCACGACCGGCAGCGGCCGGAACGATCCTGAAGTCCGGGGGCCGGCGCCTGCCGGAGGCGCCCGGTCCCCCCTGTTCCCGGCCGTCCCACCTCGCATATCCACTGGCGGAGTTGCAGGCGCGCCTGGACGCGGCCCGCGGCACTCGGGACCGGGTGCACAGCCTGCTGGAGGCCGTCCTCTCGGTGGGCCGGGAGTGGGAATGCCTCCCGAGGGCCGCCGCAGCGGTCTGCGCTACATGGCCGAGTTGGCGGCGCGCGCCTCGTCGTCGCGCGAACAGCCAGGCCGGCCGACGAGTTCGACCGACGACAACGGCCGTCGCCCGCGTGCCCACGAGGGCGACGGCCGTCGTGCGAGCGTCGTGCCTCCCCCGACACGAGACCCGCGCGGACGTCCTTGCCACTCGTGGGGCACCGCGGGAAGGACCGCCCCACCTCTTCGGAGTCGCAAGGACATGGCACCGCAGCCTGGTTGACGTCGTGTCCCGGGAGACTGCGGCGGTTCCTGCCTACGAGAGTCGGACCGCGACGGGTTGCCGGGAAGAGGGCCGACCGGCCCTCGGGCCAGGGTCTGAAGGCCCCGCTCTGACACACCCACACCGTCGTCCGGGCCGACGACCCGGCCTTCGCAGAGCCCGCCAACGAGACCGACACCATCCATGACCTTTCGTCGGGGCACCCTGATCCGCCCGGACCTCACTGCGGGCTGAGCAGGGTGCGGTGGCTGAGTCCGGCTCCCGCCCCAACCGGTCCGCCGGGCAGGGACGTTCAGCCCATCCGATGGAGACCTTCGGCATCGGGCGGGACGCCGCGCGACGGACGAGAGTGAGTGAGGGACGAGGGGCAGTGGCCCCTGCCCGCGCAACCCTGAACACGACGCTGGAATCGGGTTCCCCGATTCAGGAGGTGGAGATCATGCCCCGCACCATCACCGTGGGTCTCGACGGCTCGCCCGAGAGCCGCGCCGCCGCGGAGTGGGCGGCCCGCGAGGCGGAGCTGCGTGGACTGCCCGTGAAACTCGTCCAGGTCCGGGAGCCGGCACCGGCCCCGACGGCGCACGCCCCGTTCCTGGGCGGCGAGACCTACCAGCACTGGAGCGAGCGGATTCCCCGGGAGTCCGCCGAGGGCCTGCGGCTGCGCCACCCCGGTGTCGAGGTGAGCACGGAGCAGCTCAGCGGTTCGCCCGCCGAGGCCCTGGTCGGCGCGGCGAAGGACGCCGAACTGCTGGTCCTCGGCTCGCGCGGCCTGGGCGGGATCGCGGGTTTCCTGGTCGGCTCGGTCGGACTCGCCGTCGTGGCGCACGCCGAGCGGCCCGTCGTCCTGGTCCGGGCCGGCCGGCAGACCGCGGACGAGCACGAGACGGACCCGGCCGGTGGCCCGTCCGCCGCCACCTCCGTCCGCCCGGTCGTCCTCGGAATCGACCTCGGCTGCCCCGACGACACCGTGATCCGGTTCGCCCTCGACGCCGCCGTCCGCCAGAACGCGCCGCTGCGCGTCGTGCACGGCTGGAACCCGACGCCGTACTACGCCTACGGCATGGCCCCCGACCCCGGAGTCCAGCAGTTGCTGGCGGACAGCGACGCCGGCGCCCTGACCGAGGTGCTGGCCCCCTGGCGGCAGAAGTACCCGGACGTCGAGGTCGTCGCGCAGTCGCGCTTCGGCAGCCCGTCCAACGTCCTGATCGACGCCTCCCGCGAGGCCTCGCTGGTGGTCGTCGGCCGGCGTGTCCGCCGGGCTCCCGCCGGTGCCCACATCGGGCCCGTCACCCATGCCGTCCTGCACCACGCCACTGCCCCCGTCGCCGTCGTCCCGCACGACTGACCCACTCCGAGGAGCAGACATCATGAAGGCAGCGGTCGTACGAGCCTTCGGTCAACCCCTGGTCATCGAGGAGCGTCCTGATCCCGAGCCCGGCCCCGGCCAGGTCCGCATCCGCGTCGAGGCCTCCGGCCTGTGCCACACCGACATCCACGCCGCGCACGGCGACTGGCCGGTCAAGCCGGACCCGCCGTTCGTCCCCGGCCATGAGGGCGTCGGCCTGGTCGAGGCCCTCGGCGACGGGGTCACCCACCTGGCCGTCGGCCGGCGGGTCGCCGTGCCGTGGCTGGGCAGGGCCTGCGGGCGGTGCGAGCACTGCCTGTCCGGCTGGGAGACACTGTGCGAGCAGCAGATCAACACCGGGTACGGCTGCGACGGCGGCCACGCCGAGAAGATGCTCGCCTGGGCCGACTTCGTCCAGCCGGTGCCCGAGGGCATCAGCCCGTTCGACGCCGCCCCGCTGACCTGCGCCGGCGTGACGACGTACAAGGCCCTGAAGGTCGCCGAGGTCCGGCCCGCCCAGCTCGTGGCGATCTCCGGTGTCGGAGGCCTCGGCCATCTCGCCGTGCAGTACGCGAAGATCGCCGGTGCTACCGTCGCCGCCATCGACGTCACCGACGACAAGCTCGAACTCGCCGAGAAACTCGGCGCCGACCTCGTCATCGACGCCCGCAAGCAGAATGTCGGCCAGGTACTCAAGCAGCACGGCGGCGCCCACGCCGCGATCGCGCTCGCGGTGCACGACGCCGCGTTCGAGGCGGTCAACTCCGGGCTGCGACGCGGCGGCAAGCTGGTCATGGTGGCCCTGCCCGCACACGGCACCGTCCGCGTCCCGATCTTCGACACCGTCCTGAACGGCACCTCGGTGATCGGCTCCATCGTCGGCACCCGGCAGGACCTCGCGGAGGTCTTCCAGCTGCACGCGGCCGGCCGGACCGAGGTCATCCACGAGACCCGGCCCCTCACCTGCGTCAACGAGTCCATCGACGACGTCCTGCGCGGCCAGGTCAAGGCCCGCATCGTCTTCGACCTCGGAACGGGGGGCTGACAGCGATGGACCTCCCCATCGTGGTAGGCGTCGACGGCTCCGAGCCGAGCCTGCGGGCCGTCGACTGGGCGGCCGACGAGGCCGCCGTGCGCGGGGTGCCGCTCCGGCTGGTGTACGCCTCGCTGTGGGAGCGGTACGAGGGTGTCTCCCTCGCCGCAGACCTCGGCAGGCCCTCCGATCAGCTGATGGCCGAGGAGATCGTGGCGACCGCCGAGCGGCGGGCCCGGCGCCGGCAGACCGACGTGAAGATCTCCACCGACGTACTGCCCGAGGAGCCCGAATACGCCCTCGTGCGGGAGAGCCGTATGGCCTCGGCGGTCGTCCTGGGCTCCCGCGGGCGAAGCGGAATGGCCGAGGCGCTCGTCGGCTCCGTCAGCGTGACGGTGGCCGGTCACGCGCACTGCCCGGTCATCGTGCTGCGCGGCAGCCACGACAACCGGGCACCGTCCGGGGTGCACGGCCGGATCGCCGTCGGTGTCGGCGAGAACGCGGAGAGCGCCGCGGCCGTGCGCTTCGCCTTGGACGAGGCGCGGCTGCGCGGGGTGCCGCTGGACGCCGTACGAGCCTGGCGGTGCCCTGCTCACGAGAGCATCGACCATGGCAGGCTGTCGGGTGAAGCGGCCCTGGAAGCGGCCTTGCAGGACCTCCCGGCCGATGTCCAGGTGCACCGGCGTACCCTCGAGGGCTCCGCCCGCCAGGTGCTGTCGGCCGTCTCGGCGGAGGCGGACCTGCTGGTCGTCGGAGCCCGGCGGCGAGAGGGCCACTACGGCCTCCAGCTCGGCCGTGTCGCCCATGCCGTGCTGCACGACTGCGCCTGTCCGGTCGCCGTCGTACCCCAGCGGGCGTGACAGCCGGTGACCGGCTGCTGAGTGAATCGCGAGGTCACGGCGGCAGCCTCGCCAGGGTTCAGGTCAGGGCCGACCGGTCCGGGCGGCGTCGCGGTGCCTGGCACATGACACACTGCGACGCGCCGACTGCGAACTATTTACCGCAGCACCGGCAGCCAGGAACGTACTCGCGATGCCGTCGAGCTCGGCGGCGTGCCGGCCGTACCCGTCGGAACCGGTGTCCGCGAGCCGGGGCGCGCCTGGCCGGCAGCCGTCGCGCCCTGCAGGATCAAGGCGGCGACAGCGTCGGGATGAGCGATGAGTGACACATGGCAGGAGTTGATCTCCACGGTGTGGGACTTGGCGCGTCTGGCCTCGAAGCGTTCCTGGTCCGGGTTGATGGTCTTGTCCTGGCGGCCCACGAGAGCCCAGGACGGGATGGTCTTCCAGGCGGCGACCTTGGCGGTCTGCGAGAACGCGGTCGTCGCGGCCGGGCGCTGGGTCACCCCGAGCAGGTTCGCCTGGCTCATGGGCAGGCAGGCAGCGAAGAGCGGGTACACCTTGTCCCGCTTGAGGTACAGGTCAATCCCGTTGGTCCGACCCGTTCGATAGGGCACGGAGGTCGTGGCGGTGGCGAGGGCACTCGGGAACCGGGCGGCCAGCGACGTACCGCTCTCCCCGACGTCGGGCATCTGAGCGGATATGTAGACCAGGGACTTGACCTCCGGGTTGCCCGCGGCGGCCGTGCTGATGACGGCGCCGCCGTAGGAGTGGCCGACCAGGACGATCGGACCTTTGATCGACTTGAGGACCGAGGCAATGTACGCGGAGTCGCTGTACAGGCCGCGCAGTGGATTGGCCGGGGCCATGACCGTGTAACCGCGGCGTTCGAGTCGTTCGATCACTCCGTTCCAGCTGGAGGCGTCCGCGAACGCGCCGTGCACCAGGACGATGGTCGGCTTCCGGCCGCTCGCTGCGGCGTCCACCGTCAAGGCAGGGGCGGTGGTCGGCGCGCACAGAACGGCAACGGCGCATCCCGCTGTCGCGAAGCGGAGGGGCAGTACGCGGCGCAGTGAGCTTCGGATCGTCACCGTCATGCCGTTCTCGCTTTCGCTGGGACTCCTGTGGCCCACCTCAGCGTTCACCCATGGGTGGGAGCAGGCACGGCAGCACCGTCCAACCGGGTGAATTCCAGCGCGGCTTGCGCTACAGGTCCAGGACGACGGCGCTGGTCGGCTTGGAGCAGCAGATGAGGACGTTGCCTTCCGCCGGAGGCTCGACGGGGTCCGGGGAGTAGTCGACGGTGCCGGCCATCAGCGCGAGTTCGCAGGTGTGGCACACGCCGGTGCGGCAGGACCACTGGACGGGAACGTCACACGCTTCCGCCAGTTCGAGAAGGGACTCCTGGGCGTCGTTCCACGGAACGTTGAGGCCGCTGCGGGCGAAGGAGACCTCCGGTCCTGTGCCTGCAGGACCCGGCGGTTGATGGGGTGCGGGGGTGGCCGTGGAGCCCTTGATGCCAGGAGTGAGAGCCGCCCCCGCACCGAAGATCTCTGTGTGGACCCTGGTGGCGTCCAGGCCCCAGTCGATGAGCGCGGTGGTGAGGCTGTCCATGAAGCCCACCGGGCCGCAGAGGTAGGCGTCGGCGTCGGTCGGCAGACCGAGTTCCGGAACGCGATCGGCCGTCAGGCGCCCTGCTTCGCCGTAGTCGACGCCGCGGCGGTCCGTGGCCCGTGGAGCGCTGTAGAAGACGGTCGACCGCGCGTTGGGGAGGGCGGCGATCAGATCTTGGCATTCCTGGGCGAAGGGATGCTCCGTGCCGTTCCGCGCTCCGTGCAGCCACCGCACCTGTCGAGTGGAGTGATCCCGCGCGAGCGCGTGCAGCATCGCCAGTACCGGCGTCACCCCCACTCCCGCCGACAGCAGGATCACCGGACCGTCGCCCTGGGCGAGGCAGAAGGTGCCACGGGGCGCTGCGGCTTCCAACCGGTCGCCGACTCGGGTGTGAGCGCGCAGTTCGTTGCCGGCAGCGCCGTGGGGTTCGACCTTGACACTGATGCGGTATGTGCCCGTGCCCGGCTCGCCCGAGAGCGAGTAACTGCGGATCAGCGGCGGTTTCACCCCTCCGGCGGGCTGGACCTTGACCGTGAGGAACTGGCCGGGCTGTGCCGTCGGCAGTTCGGAGCCGTCCGGGGCTGCCAGGTGCAGGGAGAACACGCTGCTGCTCTCGGGTTGGATGTGCGTGACGGTCAGCGGGCGGAAGCCCTGCCAGGCAGGTGGCGGGGCGGTGGCAGCCGTGTTCAGACCGGCGCTCCCGGTGGAAGCGCCTGCCCGGCTGTCGGCCTGTTCCAGAAGAGTCCGCATCGAGACCTGCCAGCCCGGGCTGAGGGCCGGGATGTGAAGTGCGCGTTCCACCTGCTCACGCGTGTGGCCAGGCAGGTAGAGGATCCCGTCGATCTCCTCGACCGTCATCGCCTCGGGTCCGGTGGAGACCTTGACGATCTCCTGCCCCGCCTCGACCTCCCCCTCCTCGATCACCCGCAGATAGAACCCGGGACGATGGTGGGCCACAAGCAAGGCGGCCATCTGAGGTTCCCGCATGCGCAGCCCCACCCGGTAACACGTCACCCGGGGCTGGGTGACCTCGAAGAGCGCCCCTCCGATGCGGTAGCGGTCCCCGATGCAGACCTCGTCGTCGGGCAGACCCTCGACCGTGAAGTTCTCACCGAACTGCCCGGGTGCGAGGTCGTCTCGTCCCAGTTCCTTCTGCCAAAAGCGATACGAGTCCAGCTGGTATACCAAGACGGCTCGCTGTTCACCGCCGTGTCCGCCCAGATCCCCTTGTCCGTCCCCGTCGATGTTCAGCCGCCGCACCATCCGCGGCCCGGAAACCGTGTGCTTGTAGACGCCGGTGAACACGGTCCTGCCGTGCCAGGGGACATCTTTCGGCAGGCCGACATTCACTGCCATCAACGTGGCCACCATAGCCGCCCCTCTCCCAGCATGGCTTCCTGCCGCCCCGTCTGAAGATCCGTCCCCCTGGCCCCATACCGCGATGTCGGTGGGTTGGTTGCGGAACAGGGCCAGCCGGATCCGGTCACTGCCAGGCCGGTCCAGAAGGGCCTGATCGAGGATCCGATCGACCGGCCCGGGCGCCGGACTGCCCCCACGCCCGGACGCCTATGTCTGGGCGCCTGCGGTCTGCTTCTCCTTCTTCTCCTTCCGCCCGCTGCGTACCAGCCAGGTGGCTCCGCCGACGGCGAGGGCGACGGGCCATTCCAGAGCTCCCGCCACGGTCAGTGCGCCGAGGCCGCCGTAGAAGGCGAGATCCTTGACTGTGGGCGTACCGGGCATGCGGGCCGTCGCCGCCCGGGCCGTGCTCGTCATCTCCTCCATGCTGAGGTACGGAATCGGCACCGAAGGATGCAGCGTGCGCATGTGCAGGTGCAGACCCGCGCCGTCCCCCTCATGGGTTTGCTGTTGCGATGTCTCCGCCGTCTTGGCCATCCCTCCTCCTCCCTTCATCGGAGTCGGTGTGGTGTGCCTCTTCAATTCTCGCGCGTTTCCGGTGGCGTGTGGCGAGGCAAAGCGTTGCCACGGAAACACACGGAAAGCGATCACAGCGGGAGATCGACAGGTGTCGCTGAACCACTACGCCGCCACCGCGTGCGTGACCCGGATCTTCGACTGGCCGTGCGGGCGCCGCTCCCAGTCGTCCATGAAGCGGGCTGTCAGGCCATGCCGTTCGGCCAGCGAGAGGAGGGTCTCGGTGCGGTAGTAGAAGTCCTCGCGGAGCACCTGGTGCTCGGTGCCCTCCGTGCGATCGTAGGTGAAGTCGAAGAAGCCGCCCGGGGCCAGCACCCGCCCGACGTTGGCCAGGCACTCGTCGATCACCTCCAGCGGCGAGTGCGAGAAGACGCTGTGGGCGTGCACCACGGTGAACCAGCCCGACGGCAGGAAGTCGAGCGTCAGGTTCTCGACGAGGGCCAAGTGGGGGAGGCGGCCCTGCAGGCCCCGGCGGACGAGGGTGCGCTGTGCCTCGAGGAGGATGTCCGGCGAGATGTCGATCCCGTAGTAGTGACCGGGGTCGAGGTGGTCGATGAACCGCCACCCCGCGCGCAGGTTCCCGCAGCCGATCTCCAGCATCCGGTCCTGCGTCTTCAGCCCGTGTTCGACCAGGTAGTCGAACTGCATCTGCCCGAGCGCCAGCCAGCTGGCCTCCGAGCCGCTCCCGACGGCACGCTCGGGGCTGCGCGCGGTGTCGGAGGCCATGACGGCGCGGTAGTACCCGACGTGGTCGCGGTGACGGAAGCCCAGCCAGGTGTCCCGTGCGGCGCGGCGTAGATAGGCAGGGATCCGCCCGGGGTGCCGTACGGCATATCGGACCTTGTGCTTCAGAGACGACCGGTTCCTCGACAGCTCGGGCTTCGGCATGGCTGACTCCGTGATCCACGACGGCCCCCGCCTGGCAGCGTAGCCCGGGGCGAGCGGCACGGCCTCTCCGCCGGAGCGTCCCCGCCCGGTCGGCAGTACGCCGCTGTGCTGCCGTCAGCCCTCGGCGGGTCAGGCAGCGGATCCCCGTCGTACCCCTTCACCTCTCCGAATGTCGACAGGTTGTCGAGGTGTCCGCGGGCCGTGGACACCTCGATGGGCCGACATCCCGCGCGCAGGTGGTCGATGAACGCCTCGACCTCGGCGGCGGTCCACTGCCACGGATACTGACCGGAGAACTTCGCCAACCGCTGGACCAGTTCCAGTCCGCGGTCGATCGTATCCTCCTTCAAGAGGGTGTCCAGTTGGTGGGGTACGGAGTGTCGTCTGAGACACGTTGAGCCAGTTGATGCAGGCGCTGCCACCTTCGAGGCGCGTCTGCCTCGGTGAGCTGTGGCAGGACCTGCTCAAGCTCGCGGATGCGCCGGTTCAGGGTCCTGAGGCGCCGTGCGTCGAGGTGACCACCGTTGTTCAACCACGTGTGCACGCACCCGGCGAGGTCGGCATCGAGCATCACAAGGTCGATGCCGGCCAACTCAGCGCCGTTCAGCCGGGCGGGCCACGGCTCACTCCTGAATTCCTGCCACAAGCGGGCCACCACGACTTCGGACTCATCAGCTGCGTTCACGGCACTGATCATCGTGCAGCCGTCTCGGGGGTGTCACGCGGTTTGGGGCAGCGTCGACAGCAGATCAGCGCTGCTGGCGATGCCGACGAAGGCGAGGAAGTGCTCGGCCTTGCGCGGTCGGGTCAGGCTTCGGGGATGGCGCGGCCGTAGGCGGCGAGGGCGACGGCTTCGGGTTCGGGGCCGCCGCGTCGTCCGGTCTCGAGTGCGTCGATGGCGGTGAGCTCGTCGGCGGTGAGTTCGACGTCGAAGACGTCGATGTTCTCGGTGATGCGTGCGGGCTTGGTCGACTTGGGGATGACCGAGCGGCCCTGCTGGAGGCCCCAGCGCAGCAGCACCTGGGCGGGGCTCTTGCCGTGCGCCTCGGCGATGCGGGTGACGGCGGGGTCCTGGAGGACGCTCTTGCGGTCCTCCCCGTATCCCGGGTAGAAGGTGATCCCTCCGATGGGGGACCACGCCTGGTTGAGGATGCCGTGCTGGTCGTCGAAGTCGAGGACGATGCGCTGCTGGAAGTAGGGGTGGATCTCCAGCTGGTTGACCGCGGGGACGACGGAGGTCGCGTCGAGCAGTGTCGTCAAGTGGTCGACCATGAAGTTGCTGACGCCGACGGCGCGGACCTTGCCGTCGGACAGGAGCTTCTCCAGGGCGCGGTAGGCCGCAATGGTCCGTCGGGTTCGCCGTCCTCGCACGTGGTCAGAGGCTGCCGAGCAGTGCCAGGCGCTCGGCGCTGGTGGAGCCCTGGTCGGCGTAGTAGACGACGATCAGCTGGCGGGCCTGCGGGCGCACCATCTTCTCGTAGTGCAGGTCGAGTTCGCCGACGAGCGGGTGGTTCAGCCGGGTGAGGCCGGTGTCGCGGCGGCGGACCTCCCGGCGGGTCCACAGGGTGCTGAACCGCTCGCTGGCGACGGTGAGTTCGCCGATGGTCTCCAGTAGCTCCGGGTCGGCCTCGTCGATGTTGAGCATGGCGCGCAGGCCGGAGACGGCCTTGGCGGTCATGTCGTCCCACTGCGGGTAGAGGCTGCGCATCTCGGGTTCGAGGAAGGCGGCCCGCAGCGGATTGCGGCCCACGGCGAAGAAGGGGCACAGCAGCACGGCCAGCCGGTTCGCGGCGACGACCCGTCCGCCGGCCCCCTGGGCGTAGGCGGGGGTCTGCGGCCAGCTGTCCAGGAGCGGCTGGAGATCGCCCTGGTTCGTACGGGCCCGGCTGCGCGGCCTGCGGGTGGGCGGAGCGGGGTGGGCGAGTCGGTGCAGGTAGGCGACGGTATCCTCGTCGAGCTGGAGGGCGCCGGCGAGGGCGGCCAGGATCTGGTCGGAGGGGTTGAGGTTGCGGCCCTGTTCCAGGCGCAGGTAGTACTCGGGACTGATGCCGGCGAGCTGGGCGACCTCCTCGCGCCGCAGTCCGGGTACCCGGCGCCGCTCACCGGCGGGCAGCCCGACCTGTTGCGGGCTGATCTGCCCGCGCCGGGCCCGCAGGAACTCGCCCAGGGTTTCGGCCGTTTCGTGCACCATGCTCTCGACGCTAATGGCTCAGCAGTCCGAGGCGGACCAGGCTCTCCGCGGTGGCCACGACGGCGTCCTCGTTGGAACGCGGAGACCAGCCCAGCTCCTTGCGAGCCTTCGCGTTGGAGGCGCGGCGCACGACGCCCAGCTGCACGTACGCGGACACCCCCGGCCCTTCGGTCTCCGTCCAGTCGGCCTCGCTGAACGTCCGTGCGGTCCGCCGGTGACCGTAACCCACCGCTGCGAAGGAGGAGGTCAGCACCGTGCGCCGGACGCCCGCGTCCCGGGCGGCGCGCAGGACCCGCAGGGCCCCGTCACGGGCCGGGACGATCACCTCGTCCGCACTCTTCGGCCGCGCTCCGGGAAACGGCGAGGCCACGTGCAGGACGTGGTCGGCTCCCGCCACGGCCCGGTCCCAGCCCCGGTCAGAGGTCAGATCCGTCTCCACAAAGGAGACGCCGTCCGCGTGCGGGGATCCGGCCACGACGAGCATCCGCTCGACGTCGGACCGCCGTGCCAGGGAGCGCACCGTGGTCGTGACGGTGTGCCCGGCGGTCAGGAGCTGCGCGATCGTGTGGGAACCCAGAAACCCGGTTCCGCCCGTGACGAGTACATGTGCCATGCCCTTATGGTCGGCAGCCGGATCGTCGCGTTCCAGATCTCACCGATACCAGTACTCCGAGGGACAGTCTCAGCGCGACGCCGGCCCCTCCCTATTTCGTACGGCTCCGTCGGTATCGTCCCGCCCGACTTCTGGTCGGAGCCGGAGATGTGACTCACACGGTGCCCCGAGCTGCCGACTGCTCCACGTTCGTCAGGGCCCAGCGTGCCTACGGCCATGTCGCGCTGGAAGCGCCAACAGGGCGAGGGATTTGACCCGATGGGGTATGGCAGCACGGCGGACAGCACCTGCGGCGACGAGGTGGTCGCCCTGGAGGCCCGTAAGGCCACCCGGATGGCCGGCCGGGCCGCCACCGTCTCTGCCACGCCGCTGCCATCGGACCCGCCCGAGCCGCTGGACCCACAACTGCCGCAGCGCAGTCTCCTCAGCCAGCGGTGGTCGGCGGTTCTGCAATGCCGATGAAGTTTCCGGCTCTGGTCTGGATGTGGACTGACCACCCCAGCGCGGTGAGGTCGTCCCTGAGGGTCTGGGCATCGTGGAACACCTTCACGATGCGGTACTGGCTGCCGTCATCCAGTCGACGCAGCGCTGCTGGGATCGGCTGGTTCGCGAGGACTTCCTCGTATGCGGCTGCGCCTGGGCCGTCGTCGATGAAGATCGCTTTGCCGCCCGGCGCGAGTGCGGCCGAGACGGTGCTCCAGAAGTCGGGCAACCGCGTCGGTGGGACATGGGAGAGCCAGAAGGCGAAGAACACGGTGTCGTAGCGTCGTGGCGGCTGCCACTCGAACAGGTCGGCCTCGATGAACTGGACGGTGGGGGACGTGGTGCGCGCCCGAGCGAGGGCCAACACTTCGGTTGCCGCGTCGACGGCCGTCACCGAACGTGCCCGTGCGGCAAGTCTCGGGGTCCACTGGCCCGTTCCGCAGGCCAGCTCCAGCACATCCCCGGCGATCGGGAGGTCATCGACGACAGCCAGCAATTGCTGCAGGGCTTCATATTCTGCGTATTGCCGGTCGTATTCGGCCGCGGCGGCCCTGTAGTAGGCCCTCTGCTCTGCCAGGAGAGCGGCGTCATCCATGCGGGTTCCTCTCATCCGGGCTCGGACAAAGCCGATCAGGCTCAGCTCGCCGACCTGGTTGCCGTAGACACCGTCGGCCTTCACCTTTGGGGAAGGTCAAGAGTCAGAGGGTCCCCACGGCGGAGCCGTGTGTCGAGTTGCCGTACGTGGACGTGCCCTGCCCGCCCGGCATCGGTGCTTCAGGCGGAGGTCGGCGCTCGTCTGGATCTGAGCGCAGTGGACTGTGCCCGGACGATGACGATCGCGAGGAGGAAATCCAGGAGGGCGGAGGCGAGGAAGACTCTCGCTGGGCTGGGAATGCCGTACTGGGAGAAGGAGACCAGCCGACCGACGCCCCCGAGGAAGATCGGGGCTGCCAGGAAGTAGACGAGCGCTCCCTGCCGACGGATCGTTGCCGCCGCCCAGAAGAACAGGGGAGCCCAGCCGATGTAGACGACGGCCATGAAGCGTTGCAGTCTGTCCGCGTCCGCCGGGCCTCCCCGCGACAATTGCTGCAGGGACGTCTCCGAGCGCCATGGCGGTGGCCGCCAGCAGGTAGACACGGACGATGGTGTTGGCTGCTGCGACAGCGGAGGGTCTTTCTGGCTTGGCGGTCGAGCTCGCCGACTCCTTGATGTCCTGGCGGTACCTTCGAACCTGTCGCAGCTGTCGGCGGCGGCTGAAACTCTGGTCCTGGATCAACTTTCAATGCCAGGGCCACGGAGGGTCACCGAAACCGCGATCGTGACCGGCCTCGCGCGGCGAGGAGGACCCGTTTGCGGGACAGGTCGAAGTTGGCGCGGCCGAACATCTGGCGCTTCAGCATCTTGATCTTGTTGTTGTGGTCTTCGCCGGCGCCGGAGCTGTATCGCAGGCTGAGGCCGGCGATGACGGCGTCGAGGCGCTCGCCGAGGCCGGTCACGAAGGTGTGCAGGGCAGGCAGCTCACCGCGGCCGTCAGGGCCTGGGACAAGCGGGCGCCGGCCCAGCCGGCCGGCATCACCGCGACGTGCTCAAGTACTGCCTGCGGGCCGGCGCTTCGCCGCCCGTGCCGGAAGGTCGGCCCGTCGGCCTGCTCAGCGAACGTCGCCTGCGCACTGGCACGTTCGCCGCAGCAGAACCGCCGCATCTGTAACTCGATCAACACCGGACGCCGGCCCGGGACTCGTCCGGAACTTGACAGAGATCGCTTCGGAGGGGCGGCCCTGGCCGGGGGACAGGTGCGGCCTCGCAGTTGTTCGGCTGCCGCAATCACCCCGCGGTCACGCACCGCTCCATGACACTGCGACAGCAGCGATTCGCACTGGGCTCCCGTCTTGTCGCTGCCCGGCAGGCGGGCCCGCCCTCGCCAGGTCGCGCGGGCGGTCGCGGGCGGGGGAAGATCAAGTGGTGAACTCATCTGTGGCGGAGGCCGTCTCCGTCGTTCTGCTGCTGGCGGTGCTGGCGTGCGCTGTCATTCGCCCGTTCGGGTGGCCGGAGGCGGTGGTCGCCGTCCCGGCTGCGGGTGTGGTGATCGCCACCGGTGCGCTCTCGCTGGCGCACGCCCGTGCGGAGGCAGAGCGGCTCGGGCCGGTGATCGGGTTCCTTGCGGCCGTCCTGGTCCTCGCTCAACTGTGTGACGACGAGGGGCTGTTCCACGCGTGCGGGGCGTGGATGGCCCGTAGTGCGGCGGGGCGCCCGCGCCGCCTGCTGGTGCAGGTGTTCGCCGCCGCGTCCGTGATCACCGCGGTGCTCAGTCTGGATGCCACGATCGTGCTGCTGACGCCGGTGGTGTTCGCCACCGCCGCCCGGCTCGGTGCCCGGCCGAAACCGCACGTCTACGCCTGCACCCACCTGTCGAACACCGCGTCGCTGCTGCTGCCGGTCTCCAACCTCACCAACCTGCTCGCGTTCGCCGCCAGCGGGCTGAGCTTCACGCGCTTCGCCGCCCTGATGGCCTTGCCCTGGCTGGCGGCCATCGCCACCGAGTACGTGGTCTTCCGCCGGTTCTTTGCCACCGACCTGGACGCAGGGGCTCAGGCCCCACGCACCGCCGGGCAACGCGAACTGCCGGTGTTTGCCCTCATCACAGTGGCCTGCACGCTGGCCGGGTTCGTCCTCACGTCCGTGGTGGACGTCAATCCCGCGTGGGCGGCCTTCGCCGGCGCCCTCGTGCTCGCCGGGCGGGCTCTGGCCCAGCGCCGTACCACGCCCACCGCCATCGTGCGGGCCGCCGCGGTGCCGTTCCTCGCCTTCGTCCTGGCCCTGGGACTGGTGGTCCGCGCGGTCGTCGACAACGGGCTGGCGGCGGGGCTGGGACACCTGATCCCGGGCGGTACCGGGCTGGCGGCGTTGTGCGGTATCGCGGCCCTGGCCGCGGTGCTGGCCAACGTCATCAACAATCTGCCCGCCGTGCTGGTGCTGCTGCCGCTGACCGCCCCGTCCGGGCCGGCCGCTGTCCTGGCAGTCCTGCTGGGGGTGAACATCGGCCCGAACCTCACCTACGCCGGCTCCCTGGCCACGCTGCTGTGGCGGCGCATCGTGCACGAACACGACAGTAACGTCGAACTCGGTGAGTTCACCCGGCTCGGTGTCTTCACCGTGCCTGCCGCCCTGGGGCTGTCGGTGGTGGCACTGTGGACCTCGCTCACCCTCATCGGAGGCTGACCGTCATGAAAGTCATCGCCTGGATCACCGAGGGCACCTGGCCAGCCGGCATCGACGCCGCCCGCGCCCACGCGCCCGACGACGCCGACATCGTGCTGCTCCACGTCACCCCGGCCGACGTCCCGGGCGCGGCGCACGGCGCCTTCGCCGGTCTGCTCGGCCGAGGCCATGGCGAACGCGACCCCGGCACGCAGGTGGAGCACCTCGCCGCTGCCTCCGCCGAGACGTTCCTGGCCGAGGCCGCGCAGCGTCTGGGCCGCCCGTGCGCCCGTGTCGAGCGGACCGGCCGGGTCGAGCGGGAGGTCGTCGCAGCTGCCGAGGGTGCCGACCTGCTCATCCTCACCCGCGACGGTGACCGGACCCATCTCGGGCCGCGCAGCCTGGGGCATGCCGGCCGTTTCATCGTCGACCACGCCCCGTGCCCCGTCCTGCTGGTGTGGCCCGAGCCCGCGCCAGGCATCGACACCATCCCGCCCCCGCCACCCCACCCGCCGCACCACCGATAGCGGCAGGCACCCGGCATCGGACCGTCTTCCGCGGCCAGGAACATGGGCGACGGTGAAGCAGATCGAATTCTTGGTGCGATGCGAGCAGTCGATGTCCAGCAGACCTCGGTGGCGGGGATCCCGGCAGCTGAGCCCGGCTCTTCCCGCTCGCGGCGCCGGTGGGCGCCGACAGCGAGCCGACGCCCCGTCGACATGCCTGTAGGGCGTCCACCGGCAGGTCCCCGGGAGCTCCTCACGCCTCCTGGCGGGGAGGCTTCGCCGGAGCACCCCGGCGACGCCCCGCTGTACCGGTGACGGGTGACTCCGAGGAGCGCAGGTGTTCCCTCAGCCACTGCTCGGTGTTGTTGACGTGCAGGAGGGCGGCGGCCTGGCTCAGGAAGGCGTCGCGGGAGGAGAGGGCCGTGAAGATCGACTCGTGTTCGGCGAGGGTGCGGCCCGCGGCCTGGTCGTCGACAAGGCCGCGCCAGATCCGGGCGCGCAGCGTGCGGCCCGATATGCCTTCCAGGAGCGTGAGGAGCGAGTCGTTGCCCGTCGCGGAGATCACGGCCCGGTGGAAGGCCGCGTCGTGGGCGTTGAGCTGCTCGACATCGTCGCGGGCCTCGCGCATGGCGTCCAGATGGCGCTTGACCTCGGCCAGTTGGTCGTCGGAGATCCGGGTGGCGGCCAGGGCGGTGGCCGCCGGCTCCAGCAGCCGGCGGACCTCCATCAGGTCCAGCAGCGCGGCCGAGTCGCTCTGGAGGAGTTCCACGGCTCCCCCCAGGCCCTCGAACAGCAGGCTGGGCTCCAGACTGGTCACGTACGTTCCGTCGCCTCGCCGGACGTCCAGCACGCGTGCGACGGCCAGTGCCTTGACGGCCTCGCGGGCGAGGTTGCGGGACAGGCCCAGCTGGGCGGCGAGGTCCGCCTCCGGCGGCAGCTTCGAACCCGGAGGCAGCGCGCCGCTGCGGATCAGCTCACGGATGTGCTCGATGGCCTTGTCGGTCAAAGACACCGCGCACTCCTCCCGCGACCGGCCCGCGCCGGCACGTCCGCCCTGATCAGGCCCCGAGCGCGAAGGTCGGCCCACAGACCGTCGGGAACGGGCCGGTGGTGAAGTTCCGCGTTCCGCTCGACCTGTTCGCGGTTTCGCATGCCCAGGGTGACGTTGATGATACTGGGATGCGTGCGGGGGAAGGCCATGGCCGCGGCGGGCAGGCTCGTCCCGTGCTCCGCGCAGACCTGGGCGATCTCGCGGGCGCGCGCGACCAGCTCCGGCGGAGCCTCCCGGTAGTCGTACATCATTCCCTCGGCAGGCCGGTCGTGGGAGAGCAGCCCGGAGTTGAACACGCCGACGGCGACCACACTTTTGCCCAGTTCCCGCGCGGCGGGCAGGACGTCGTCCAGCGCCGACTGGTCGAGGAGCGTGTAGCGCCCGGCCAGCATCACCACGTCGGCGGCGGTCTCGCGCAGGAAGCGGGCGAGCATCGCCGACTGGTTCATGCCCGCGCCGATCGCGCCGATCACTCCCTGGTCGCGCAGCTCCTCCAGCACGGGCATGGCCTCCTCGGCGGCCTGCCGCCAGTGGTCGTCCGGATCGTGCAGGTAGACCACGTCCAGGCGGTCCAGCCCCGTGCGCTCCAGGGTCTCCTCGATCGAGCGCAGCACTCCGTCCCGGCTGAAGTCCCACCGCCTGCGCAGATCGTCCCGTACGACGAAGCCCTCGCTGTCGACTCCGCGCGGCCGCTCGTTGGGCACGAGAAGCCGACCCACCTTGGAGGACACGACGTACTCGGCGCGCGGCAGGTGCCGCAGTGCCGCGCCCAGCCGGCGCTCGGACAGGCCGAGACCGTAGTGCGGCGCGGTGTCGAAGTACCGGATGCCGGCCCTCCAGGCCGCCGCCACCGCGGCAGCCGCGTCCTTCGCCGGGGTGGCCTCGTAGAGGTTGCCGATGACGGAGGCTCCGAAGCCGAGTTCGGTCAGCTCGACCGTGGTGTTCCTGATCTTCCGGCGTCCGATGGGCCGATGTCTCATGTGTGCTCGCTCCCTGCGCTGTGTTCCGGGCGACGTTCTGAATGGCCAGGGCAATGACCGAGCCCAAGGCCGGCTCAGCGGCTGACGTGGGCGGATCCGCCGGCGATCAGGGACTCCACCTCGGCGAGCGATGCCATGGAGACGTCGCCGGGGGTGGTCATGACGAGGGCGCCGTGGGCCGATCCATAGGCGAGGGCGCGCTGGAGCCCGGGGACATCCGGGGACGGCGGACGCCCGTCGGAAGGCCGTCCGCCCCCGCCCGCGGTCAGCAGCCCGTAGATCAGGCCCGCCGCGAAGCCGTCGCCGGAGCCGATACGGTCCAGCACGTGCAGACCGCGCATGACCGGTCCGGCGATGAAACCGGTCTGTGGCGACCAGGCGGCCGTGGACCAGTCGTTCACCCCGGCGGAGGGGACCTCCCGCAGGGTCGTCGCCAGCACTGTGGCACCTGGCGCCCGGTCGGCCGCCTCGGCGAGTGCGTCCGCGACCTCATCGGCCGTGATCCGCACGGCACCCGGGCGAGGGCCGACCAGACCGAGCGCGCCCACCACCACGTCGGCGTGCCGGACGAGCCGCAGGTCCACCTCGCGGGCCCGTTCCGCGCCGCCGCGGTCGGCCCAGAGGCTGGGGCGGTAGTTGGGGTCGTAGGAAACCGTGACGCCATGCCGCCGTGCCGCGGCCATCGCCTCGTCCGCCACGTCCACCGTGGTGTCGGACAGACCAGCGAAGATGCCGCCCGTGTGGAACCAGCGCGGGCCGGAACCGAACACCGTCTCCCAGTCCACGTCTCCCTTGCGCAGCTGGGACACCGCTGTGTTCGCGCGGTCGCTCACGCCCAGCGCGCCGCGGACGCCGAAGCCCCGTTCCACGAAGTTCAGTCCGTTGCGGGCGGTGCGGCCGATGCCGTCGCCGGGCACCCAGCGGATCAGTGATGTGCCGACACCGCCCTGGAGGATCAGGTCCTCGGCCAGTCTCCCCACCTCGTTGTCGACCAGGGCGGTCACAACGGCCGTGCTCAGGCCGAAACAGCGGCGCAGTCCCCGTACGACGTTGTACTCGCCGCCGCCCTCCCAGATTTGGAAGGTGCGGGCGGTGCGGATGCGGCCCTCGCCGGGGTCGAAGCGGAGCATCACCTCGCCGAGTGCGATGACGTCAGGACCGCCGCCGGTCATGTCATGCCCCTCTCCACGGCCTCCGCGGTCAGCCGGCGGACCTCGTCGTAGTCGCCGCGCTCCAGGTGGCCGGCGGTTGCCATCCAGCTGCCGCCGACGGTGAGGACCGCAGAGTGGGAGAGATAGCCGGGGAGATGCACCGGGCCGATTCCGCCCGCGGGCAGGAAGCGCGCTCGGGGGAACGGAGCCGCGAGCGCCTTGAGGAACCCCAGGCCGCCGAGCGGCTCGGCGGGGAACAGTTTGACCGTGTTCAAGCCCGCGCGCAGGGCCCGCATCAGCTCCGTGGCAGTGGCGATGCCCGGCACGACGGGGACTGCCAACTCCCGGCAGGTGGCGACGACGTCCGCGTCGAAGCCGGGTGACACCACGAAGCGGGCACCGGCCGCCACGGCCCGCTCCGCCTGCTCAGGCGTGAGCACGGTGCCGGCGCCGACCGTCAGCCCGCCGTGCGCCGCCATCGTCTTCACCACCTGATCGGCGTCGGGGGTACGGAAGGTGACCTCGGCACACCGGGCTCCGCCCGCCGCGAGAGCGTCGGCCAGCGGAGCGGCGGCGGCCGCCGAGGGCACGGTCAGCACGGGCAGGATGCGCGATCCGGCCAGCACGGAGGCGAGATCGATGGTCATCGGCCCAGCCATCCGCCGTCGACGGGCAGGAGGGTGCCGTGGACGTAGGCGGCGGCGTCCGAGGCCAGGAACACGGTGGCGCCCGCGAGATCGTCGGCCTCGCCCCAGCGCCCGGCGGGGATGCGGTCCAGGATCGCCCGGCTGCGCACCGGATCGTCCCGCAGCGCCTGGGTGTTGTCGGTGGCGATGTAGCCCGGGGCGATGGCGTTGACGTTGACGCCGTGCGGTGCCCACTCGTTCGCCAGTGCCTTGGTCAGTCCGGCGATGCCGTGCTTGGCGGCCGTGTAGCCCGGGACGGTGATGCCGCCCTGAAGGCTGAGCAGCGACGCCGTGAAGACGATCTTCCCCTGGCCCCTGGCGACCATCGTCGCGCCGATCGCCCGCGTGAGCGCGAACTGGGCGCTGAGATTGACCTGGAGGACCAACTCCCAGTCTGCATCAGAGTGTTGGGTCACAGGGGTACGGCGGATCGTGCCCGCGTTGTTGATCAGGATGTCCACCGGTCGCTCGCGGCTCGCGAGGTCCGCGCCCAGGGCGCGTACGGCGTCGGAATCGGCGAAGTCGGCGCGGATCGCCTCGAAGGAGCGCCCCGCGGCTCGTACGTCCTTCTCCACCTCGCTGCCCGATTCCTCCAGTTGGGCGCTGACGCCGATGACGTCGGCGCCGGCTTCGGCGAGGGCTCGGGCCATGGCCCGGCCGATGCCGCGCCGGGCGCCGGTGACGACGGCGAGTCGGCCGGTCAGGTCGAAGAGGGGCATCTCAGGCTCCCGTCGTGTCGTTGCCGCAGTCCACGAGGATCTTCATCACGTCGCCGCGCGCCTCCAGGGCCTCGAAAGCCGCGGGCGCCTCGGTGAGCGGTACGACCTTGCTGATCAGCCGTTCGGCGGGAACCGTGCCGTCCGCGACCAGTTTCACGGCTCGTTCGAAGTCGCAGCGGTCGTACAACCGGGCCCCGACGAGGGTGAGTTCGCGCCAGAAGAAGCGATGCAGATCCACCTCGCGAGGCCGGGGGTGGATCGCCACCAGACACAGCCGACCGCGTACGCCCAGCACCTCCACGGCCGTTTCGACACCGCTCGCCGCACCGGAGACCTCGAAGGCGACGTCCGCGCCCGAGGCTCCGGTCCACCGCCAGACCTGCTCGGGCACGTCCTCGGTGGCCGGGTTCCACACGGAAAGACCCAACTGCTCGGCCAACAGGCGCCGGTGGGCGCTCGGCTCCACCACGCGGACTTCGGCGCCGGCGGCCCGCGCGACCAGCGCGATGAGCACCCCGACCGGTCCGCCGCCGACCACGACGACCCGCTCGCCCTCCCGGACCCGGGCCCGGCCGACGTCGTGCACGGCCACGGCCGTGGGCTCCACGAGGGCGGCCCGGTCCAGGGCGAGGGATCCGGGCAGCCGGACGAGGGTGTCGGCGGGCACCGTCCAGCGCTGCTGCATCGCGCCGGGCGAGTCGATGCCGATGAAGTCGAGGTGCTGGCAGACGTGCCGGTGCCCGACGACGCATGCCGGGCAGGTGTTGTCCCAGCGCAGCGGCATCACGGTCACCGGGTCACCGGGCCGCCAGCCCTCCACGTCCGGCCCGACACGCACGATCCGGCCGGACATCTCGTGGCCGAGTACGGCGGGTGTGTCGACCCGGGCGTCCATGTCGCCGTGGAAGATGTGCAGGTCGGTGCCGCAGATGCCGACGTAGGCGGGGGCCAGTTCCACCTCGCCGGGGCCCGGGGAACGGGGCTCTGCGGGTGCCGTGTCGAGGGTGCGGGCGGACGTGTAGCGGACGGCGAGTGTCATCGCGGGGTCAGGGTCCCTTCAGCGCGGACGCCGATGGTCAGCAGCAGGTTGGCGTAGGTACGGATGTCGGCGGTGACGACCGCCAGCGCGAGGTCGGGGGAGCGGGCGGCGTCGTAGAACTCGAACCGGCCGAGCGCCTCCACCGGGAGAGGTGCCAGCCGGGACCGGTACTCGGCGATGGCCGCCGGCTCCGGTTCACCCTCGGGCGGCACCATCACCTGCGCCGACTCCACGGGAATCGCCCGCAGGAGGACGTCGAGCACACTCGTGACGTCCAGCAGGCCCGGCCTGAGGTTGAGGTGGACGGTTGTGGCCCGCTCGCCGGTGGCCGTACTGGCGGGGTAGTGGCCGTCGGCGAGCAGGACCCGGGAGCCGTGCCCGGCTCCGGCCAGCGCTTGGAGGATTCCGGGGTGCAGCAGTTCCGTCAGGAGCATGGTGTCTCCTCCTTCGCCGGGGCAGGCGTCAACTGGTAGAAGGCCGTCGCGGTGCCCGTGAGCACCGCGTCGATCTCTGTGCCGGAGCAGTCGCGCAGGAGTTCGTCCACGGCGGCCGCCCAGCGGTTCCAACCGCCGGCGAGCACGCAGACCGGCCAGTCGGAGCCGAACATGAGCCGCTCGGGGCCGAAGGCGGAGAGCAGGACGTCCCACACCGGGCGGATGTCGTCGACCGTCCACGTCTCGTGGTCGGCCTCGGTGACGAGTCCCGACATCTTGCAGCGGACCTGGGGGTGTCTGGCCAGCGTCCGCACCTGCCGGGCCCAGTCGGTCAGTTCCCGTCGTGCGACAGGCGGCTTGCCCGCGTGGTCCAGGACGAGGGACAGCTCCGGGAGCCTTTCCGCGAGCCGGATCGCCTGCGGGAACTGGTGGCTGCGGATCAGTACGTCGTATCCGAGTCCGCGCTGTCCGACCGCGCGTAACCCCCGCTCGACGTCCGGCCGCCCGAGCCAGTGCGGCTCGGACTCGTCCTGCACGAGGTGGCGTACCGCCCGCAGGTAGCGGCCTCCCGGGCCGGTCCGCAGGTCGTCGAGCACGTCGCCGATCGCGGAGGACGTCAGGTCCGCCCAGCCGACGACGGCGCCGATGAGCGGGTCGCTGTCGGCGAGGGCGAGGAGGTCGCGTGTCTCCGGGACGGACGGGACGCACTGGACGACCACCGTGCTCGTCAGCCGCCGTCCGGCGATCGGCCGGGTGGCGGCCGAGCGCAGGGCGTGCGAGCTGAAACTGCGCCGGATCGGCTCGTGTCCGGGTTCCTCCAGCCAGGGCTGCGGCCGGAGCGTCAGGTCCCACACATGGTGGTGGGCGTCGACGAGGGCTTTGGTGTCAGACACGGGTGCTCCAGACGGGGCCGTCGGGGTAGGCGTATTCCTTGAGGGACTCCGGATGCATCTGCGCGCCCAGCCCGGGAAGCTCCGGCGCCAGGTAGCGGCCGCCGGCGATGCGCACCGGGTCGACGAAGTGCTCGTGCAGATGGTCGACGTACTCGATGACCCGGTCCTCGACGGTGCCGGAGACCGCGACGTAGTCGAACATCGACAGGTGCTGCACCATCTCGCACAGACCCACACCGCCCGCGTGCGGGCACACCGGCACGCCGAACTTCGCGGCGAGCAGCAGGATCGCGATGTTCTCGTTGACCCCGCCGACCCGCGCGGAGTCGATCTGCACGATGTCCACCGCGCCGGCCTGGAGAAGCTGCTTGAAGACGACCCGGTTGGCGACGTGCTCGCCGGTGGCGACCTTGACGGGGCCGACGGCCTCGCGGACCGCCGCGTGGCCGAGGACGTCGTCCGGGGAGGTGGGTTCCTCGATCCAGTACGGCTGGTACGGCGCCAGGGCGCGTATCCAGTCGATGGCTTGACCGACGTCCCATCTCTGGTTGGCGTCGACGGCTATGCGGATGCCGTCGCCGACCGTCGCGCGGGCGGTGCGCATGCGGCGGACGTCGTCCTCCAGCGACGCGCCGACCTTCAGCTTGATCTGGGTGAAGCCGTCGGCGACGGCCTCGCGGGCCAGGCGGGCCAGTTTCTCGTCGGAGTAGCCGAGCCAGCCGGGGGTGGTGGTGTAGGCGGGGTAGCCGTGCTCCAGCAGGCGGGTGATCCGCTCCGCTCGGCCCGGTTCGGCACGGCGCAGGATGTCCAGGGCCTCCTCGGGAGTGAGGGCGTCGCTGAGCCAGCGAAAGTCGACCTGCCTCACCAGTTCCTCGGGTGTCATCTCGCCGAGGAAGCGCCAGACGGGCTTGCCCGCGCGCTTGGCCGCCAGGTCCCAGGCGGCATTGACCACAGCGCCCGTGGCCATGTGGATGGCGCCCTTCTCCGGTCCCAGCCAGCGCAGTTGGGGATCATGCACGAGGGAGCGGGAGAACGCTCCGAGGTCGGCGCAGACCTCCTGGACGGACCGGCCGACCACGTGCGGGGCCAGGGCCGCGATGGCGGCGGCCTGTACGTCGTTGCCGCGTCCGGTGGTGAAGGCCAGGGCGTGGCCCTCCAGTCCGTCGCCGGCGTCGGTGCGCAGGATCACGTAGGCGGCCGAGTAGTCGGGTTCGGGGTTCATCGCGTCCGACCCGTCCAGATGCTCGGAGGTCGGGAACCGCACGTCCAGGACGTCCAGGGCGGTGATACGGGCGGATGAGGGCGCAGCGGTGGACATGGCAGCAACTCCTGTGAGAGCAGGTGGGACACGGCCCCGCGACGGAACGGGGCGGCGAGCGGTGTTCGGCGGCGCCGGCCGCCCGGTTCACTCCTGGACCTTGCCGCCGGTGATACGCGAGATGGTCAGGGCGACCAGGATGATCAGGCCGTTGAGTGCGCCGATCCACTGCGCGGGGACACCCGCGAGGGTCAGCACGTTCTGGATCATGAACAGCAGGAGGATGCCGCTGAAGGCCCCGAACATGGTCCCCTTGCCGCCGTTGAGGCTGATCCCGCCGATGACGGCGGCGGCGAAGACCGTGAAGATGTAGCCGTTGCCCTGCGCCGAGGCGACGGATGCCAGGCGCCCGGACAGCAGGAGTCCGGCGAGGGCGGCGAGCAGGCTGCCGGTGACGATGACGATCCACAGCACCCGGTCGGTACGGATGCCGGCCGCCCTCGCCGCGTCGACGTTGCCGCCGATGGCGTACAGCGAGCGCCCGAAGCTGGTCCAGCCGAGCACCACGATGGCGACGGCGAACAGGGCCAGACAGATCCAGATCGACGCCGGCATCCCGAACCATTCGGCGGTGCCCAGATAGAGCATCGACGGCGGGAGCTGGAAGAAGGTCTGGCCGCCGGAGATGCCGGTGAGGACGCCGCGCAGCACGATCAGCATGCCCAGGGTGACGATGAAGCCGTTGAGACCGAAGCGGATGATCAGCAAGGCGTTGACGACGCCGACGAGCGCACCCACGGCGAGGGTGACGGGGACGGCCCAGGCGCCGGGCAGCAGTCCGAGTCCGTGCCCCGCGCCGGCGGGGACGACGAGCCAGGCGGCGACGCCGGGGGCGAGGCCCATGGTGGACTCCAGCGACAGGTCCATCTTCTTGACGATCAGGATCATCGTCTGGGCGAGGACCAGCAGGGCCATCTCGGACATGGTCTGCAGGACGTTGACGAGGTTGTCCGTCTGCAGGAAGACCGGGTTGACGATCTGGCCGACGATCGCGATGACCACGATGGCCGGGACGAGGGCCAGGTCACGCAGCCGGGCCACGGGTATCCGGCCGCCGAGCAGACCGCTGCGCCCGGCCTTCGGCCCCGTGGCGCCGGGGGTGGGGGAGTCCGCGAGGGCGGTCTCAGGCATGGAGGTCCACTCCTTCCATCGCGGCGACGAGGTCGTGGTCGTGCCAGCCGCGGGCGATCTCCGTGGTCACCCGGCCCTGGAACATCACCAGGACCCGGTCGCACATGCGCAGGTCGTCGAGTTCGTCGGAGGCGACGAGCACGCCGGTGCCGGTCTGCGCGGTCTCCTCGACCTTGCCGAGGAGGAACTCCTTGGAGCGCACGTCCACGCCCGCGGTCGGGTTGATGAGAACCAGCAGGCGGGGATCGTCGGCGAGGGCGCGGGCCATGACGACCTTCTGCTGGTTGCCTCCGGACAGCGAGGACACGGGCAGGCCGGGCCCAGGGGTCTTGATCGCCAGCTTCTCGATCATGGTCTCGGCCAGTCGGTCCCGGCGGCGGGCGCTGATGAAGCCGTTCCGGCCGAGCCTGCCGGGCACGGAGAGCGTGGCGTTGTCCGCGATGGACATGTCCGGTACGAAGCCCTGGTGGTGCCGGTCCTGCGGGACGAAGCCCGCGCCGGCGGCGAGGGCGGCGGGCACGCTGCCCGGCCGTGGCCGCCTGCCGGCGATCTCCACCGCGCCGCTGCCGGCGGCCCGCAGTCCCACGACGGTCTCGGCGACCTCGGTGCGCCCGCTGCCCGCAGCCCCCGCGAGTCCCACGATCTCCCCGGCCAGGACGCGAAAGGAGACGTCGCTGTAGGTCTCGCCGCTCAGGCCGAGGACGCTCAGCGCGGCCGCGGCCATGGAGTCGGCGGTGCTTGCCCGCTCTTCGCCCCGGTCGGCCGCCGCCTCGCCGGTCATGGCGGCGACGAGTTCGCTGCGGGGCAGCTCGGTGACCGGCGAGGTCAGGATGTGCCTGGCGTCGCGGAACACCGTCACCATGTCGCAGATGTCGTAGATCTCCTGAAGGTGATGGCTGATGAACAGGAAGGTGACGCCCTGGCGTTGCAGGTCGCGGATGCGGTCGAAGAGCCGGTTGATCGCGGCGCCGTCGAGCTGGGCGGTCGGCTCGTCGAGGATGATGAAGCGGGCCCCGAAGGACAGCGCGCGGGCGATCTCGACGAACTGCCGCTGTTCCACGCTGAGTTCGCTCGCGAGGGTCTGCGGGTCGACGTCCACGGACCAGGCCGAGAGCAGGTCCCGGGCGTGGCGGCGCAGACCCTGCCAGCTGATGAGCCGGTGACGGCCGCGGTCGTGCCGGTTCAGGAAGAGGTTCTCGGCGACGGTCAGCGTGGGGATGATCGTCGACTTCTGGTAGACACACGCCACGCGTCGCCGCCAGGCGTCGCGGTCCGTGAGCCGTGGTGCCGGGCTGCCGCCGAAGCTGACCGTTCCCTCGTCCGGTGCCTGCAGGCCGGTGAGGACGGACACCAGGGTCGACTTGCCGGCGCCGTTACGGCCGACGAGCGCATGTGTCTCGCCGGGCCTGATGGTGATCCGCGCGCCGCTCAGGGCGACCGTCGGACCGAATCGTTTGACAATACCCGTCGCCTCGACGACAGGCGGGTCGCAGGTGCGGCTAGCACGCTCCCCGTCGTTCATCTCAACCACCTTGTATGCGCCGCGAGTTGTCAGCCGAGGTTGTTGCCCCAAAGCGACTTGTCGCCGCTCTTCAAGCTGGGGACGCCGCCGTAGGTGCCGCCGTCGGCGGTGACGAGCGGGGCCGCGAGCTGGTCCTCGAGCAGCCCGTCGCGGACCTTGACGATGGTGCTGTCGTGGTCGGTCCTGCCGGGCTGGAACGTCTTTCCGTCGATCGCGGCCTTCAGGTAGTACAGGGCGTACTTGGCGTAGAGGTCGGCAGGCTGGGACACGGTGGCGTCGATGTGCCCGGCGGCGATGTCCTTCAGTTCCTCGGGGATGCCGTCGTTGGAGACCACGAACACGTGCTTCGGGTCCTTCGGGCCGACCAACAGGCCCTTCTGCTTGAGTACCTGGAGGGTGCCGGACAGGGCGAAGCTGGACTGCATGTAGACGCCCTTGACATCCGGGTTGGCGGTCAGGTCCGTCTGGAGCTTCTGCGCGGCGACGGCCCCGTCCCAGTTCGTGGCCTCGCCGAGCACCCTGATCCCCGGATAGTCCGCCTTCATGCACGCGTTGAACGCCTCGGTGCGGTCCCGCCCGTTGACGGAGGACAGGTCGCCCTGGAGCATGACGACCTTGCCCTTTCCGCCGAGCCTGGTGCCGAGGTACTTGCACGCCTTCTCGCCGTAGGCGCGGTTGTCGGCGCGGACGACCATGTAGACCTTGCCGGTGTCGGGGCGGGTGTCGACGGTGACGACCGGGATCTTCTTTGCCTCCAGCTGCGCCAGGGTCGGAGCGATGGCGGCTGTGTCCTGCGGGGCCATCGCGATGCCTTTGACCCCCTGGCTGATGAACGTCTGTGCGTCGGCGGTGAGTTTGGCGACGTCGTTCTGCGAGTTGGTGGTCTTGAGCGAGAGACCGAGCCGCTTGGCGGACTCGGGCGTGTACTTGATGTACGAATTCCAGAAGTCGGTGTCGGACCGCGGGTAGTCGACGCCGACCAGTGGCGCGCCGCCGGACGCGGTGCCGGAGCCGCTGTCGCACGCGGTGAGCAGCGCCAGGGCGGACACGGCCGAGGCGGCGGAGCAGAGGGCTGTTCTGAGTCTCATCGGTGATTCCTCGCGCTGGTCCCGGAGCAGGAGAGATGGGATGTATGTATAGGGCGGCCGCCGTGACGCTGTCCAGCCCTCGGGGGAATTTGCTGCAAGAGAGGCTCTCTTGGCCATGCATGGCGACGACTGGCTTGAATCCATCCCATCAATGATGCTGCAAGCCCGTTGACATCAGCGCGTCACATGGTCGAACTTCGTGCGTGGCGACCGGCGTTCCACAGCCGTGAGCGTCGTGCTCTTCCCTCTGTCCCCCCACTTCAGGGATGTCCTCATGTCGAGCTCGTTCAACAGACGCCGGTTCCTGGCCGGTGCCACAGGTGTCGCGGCGGCAGCCGTCGGGGGCGGTGCCCTCGGGGCGGGTGTCGCCCAGGCGGCGCCGAGCACGTACACCCCCGCATGGCCCTCGGTCGACCAGCACCCCGCCGCCCCAGAGTGGTTCCGGGACGCCAAGTTCGGCATCTACTTCCACTGGGGCGTCTTCAGCGTTCCCGCCTACGACAACGAGTGGTACCCGCGCAACATGTACATAGCCGGCAGCGCGGCCAACCAGCACCACATCGCGACCTACGGCGACCCCTCCGTGTGGCCGTACCACAACTTCATCGACGGGGCGAAGGACAAGGCCGGGAACACCGTGCAGTTCGCACCCAGGCTGAAGTCGGCGGGCGGGAACTTCGACCCCGACGCGTGGGCGCAGCTGTTCCTCGACGCGGGCGCGAGGTTCGCCGGACCGGTCGCCGAACACCACGACGGCTTCTCCATGTGGAACAGCCGGGCCAACGAGTGGAACTCCGTCGCCAAGGGCCCGAAGCTCGACCTGCTGCACCTGTTCGCGACGGCGATCCGGGCCAAGGGCCTGAAGCTGCTGGTCGCCATGCATCACGCGTACCACTTCAACGGCTTCTACGACCACGTGCCCGCGCAGACGGATCCGAGTCTGCAGAAGCTCTACGCGCAGCTGGGAACCACGAAGGAGAACCAGCTCTGGTACGACAAGCTCAAAGAGGTCGTCGACCAGGCCCAACCGGACATCGTCTGGCAGGACTTCAAACTCGACGCGGTCGACGAGACCCAGCGCCTGAACTTCCTCTCTTACTACTACAACCAGGCGGACGCCTGGGGCCGCGAGGTCGTCGCCACCTACAAGGACGGCTTCGACGCCGAGGGCGAGGTCTTCGACTACGAACGCGGCGGCCCGGCCGACATCACCACCCCGTACTGGCTCACCGACGACAGCATCTCCAGCTCGAGCTGGTGCTACACCCAGGGCATCGGCTACTACACCGTCCAGCAGATGCTGCACTCGTTCATCGACCGGGTCAGCAAGAACGGCAACATGCTGCTGAACATCGCGCCGATGGCCGACGGCACCATCCCCCAGGCGCAGAAGGACATCCTGCTCGGTATCGGCGACCACCTGAAGCGCTTCGGCGAGTCGGTGTACGCGACCCGTGCCTGGACGGCGTACGGCGAGGGCCCGACGAAAATGGGCGGCGGCGCCTTCACCACCCCGCACGCCGGCACGGCGCAGGACATCCGCTTCACCCGCAACAAGGCCGGCAACGTCCTGTACGCCACCGCGCTGGGCTGGCCCGGCAGCTCGCTGACGATCAAGACCCTCAGCTCGGACCGGATCAACCTGTCGTCGCTCACCTCGGTGAAGCTCCTCGGCTCCGCCGCCGGCACCTACATCGACCTGCCCACGCCGGCCCAGAACTCCTCGGGCCTCACGGTCTCCCTGCCGTCCTCCGCGCCGTACAGCGCCAACGCCTACGTCCTGAAGCTCGCCTTCTCCGGCACGATCCCGGGCCTGCGGCCGCTCGCCGGCGCCGTCGCCTTCAAGGACGTCAACTACACGGGCGACGCCGCCGTGCTCACCGTCGGCGACTACACCGCGGCCGACCTGACCGCGGCCGGACTGGGCGCGCGCACGCTCTCCTCCCTCCGGCCGGCCCCCGGTTACCAGGTGGTCGGCTACTCCGGAGACAACTTCACCGGCACCTCCTGGACCTTCACCGACGA
Organism: Streptomyces sp. NPDC002076; assembly: GCF_053593835.1. Taxonomy (NCBI): domain Bacteria; kingdom Bacillati; phylum Actinomycetota; class Actinomycetes; order Kitasatosporales; family Streptomycetaceae; genus Streptomyces; species Streptomyces sp. NPDC002076. Next base: position 144,159 of record NZ_JBSFDI010000010.1, on the reverse strand, counting down.
AAACCCCGACCTGCGGGTCACCGGCAACAACGACCAGATCACCTCGCTGAGCGTCCAGTTCAACCCGGCGGCATATTTCCGGATCACCAACGCCACCGACGGACTCGCCCTGGACAGCGGTGGCGGCGTGGCTTCCGGGTCCGACCTCAAGCAGTGGACCTGGAACGGCAGTTCCAACCTGCAGTGGCAGGCGGTGGCGGTCGGAGGCGGCTACTACAAGCTGGTCAACCGCACGAACGGCATGGTCGCCGACGGCTGGGGCGCCACGGCCAACGGCTCCGCGGCCAGACAGGCCGCCTGGAACGGCGGCACCAACCAGCAGTGGGCGATCACCCACCGGGGCGACGGCTGCTATTCGATCGCCAACCGCACCACCGGCCTGGTCCTCGACGGCGGCGGCAATGTCGACTCGGGTTCCGTCACCAAGCAGTGGACGTACGGAAGCAGCACCAACCTGCTGTGGACCTTCACATCGCTCTGATCGCAGGTCCGGCATGACAAGTGGCTGCGGCGGTGCCATGGCGATCCGCTGCGCCGGGGCGGCGGACCGGACGTGGGTGGCCGGATCAGTGCCGGGTGAACTGGACCTGGGTCGGCTGCACCACGTTCGGCCGTAGCGCGATCCCGCTGATGGTCAGCTGCTCTCCATAGATATCCGTGAGCCTGATCGCGCTGCCGCATCCGCGGCCGTCGGCGGAAATGAAGTAGTTGTAGTCGGTGCGGGGCAGTTGCCGCCAGCCGTCGCCCGCGCGGACCTCCAGCCGCGCGACCGGATTGCGGTGGCCGATCGCCTGGATACCGCACCAGTAGGGGCTGGAGCCGCTCTTGTACCGGATGGAGATCGTGCCGGGGGTGCTGGGGCTCAGCAGGCTCCAGGTGATCGGTATCCGGCCGACTGCGAGCGGGGCGAGCTTGGCGAACGCCTGCTGGCTGAGGTCGAGTTGACCAGGTGCACAGGGAGCCGGGCATTCGTTGGTGATCCGGACCGTGATGGAGGCGCCGTCGGCCGCGCGGACGCGCACGTACGCGCCGCACGCCCGGGACGTCTCGTAGTCGGTGGTGTTCATCGCGGCGATCATGAGGTCGCTGCTCGGGCCGAACAGACAGGCGCCGTTTCCGTCGCCGGCCTCGTAGGCGGTGGCGACCCCTCGGTACGTGGCCCCGGGCCGGATTCGTCCCGTCGACGGTGCCGCGGTCGACGCCGTCCGCGGGGGCCGCGGGGTGGTTGTTGCCGACCGTCGTGCTGCCGCGGTGCTCGCACCGGCCGTCGGTGCCGAGGTGCTGTTCTTCTCGGGGGGTGCCGACGCGGTCGGGGTGTCCTTGTCGGTCGTGGCGCCGGCTCCTACCTGGGCGCTGGCGGCGGGTGTGGCCGCGGCAGTTGCCGCATCCACCTTGCGGTCGGGAAGCAGCCCCATGACCAGGTAGGCGAGGACGCCTGCGGCGGTCAGCCCCACCGTGGTGCCCAGCATCAGCCTCTGTCTGCGCCGGCGCTGCCGTGCGGCCTGCCTCGGTGTCTTCATGTCCGTCCCTTCGGAAGATCTAATCGATGGTGCACTGTTCCAGTGGCCGCCGGCAGCGAAAAGGTTGCCGCCCAGGCCGCCGGTCTCTCCCAACGCACGGGACGTTCACGTGTGGGCCGGCTGTCCCGGCGACCTCAGGCCAGGGGATCGAGGAAAGTCAGGAGGTCCATGGCAGCGAACCGCCGCCCTACCCTGGCCGACGTCGCCCGCGAGGTCGGCGTCAGCGCGAAGACGGTCTCCCGTGTCCTCAATGAGGACGGACCCGCCTCGGCGCACACCAGGGAACAGTTACTCGCCGCAGTGGCCAAGCTCGGCTTCCAGCCGAACCTCGTGGCCCGCAACATCCGCGTCGGTGGTCCCGACACCACCATCGGCCTGGTCAGCCCCCACCTCGCAAACCCCCCTTTCGGAGCCGCGGCCCGCGCCATCGAGGACACCGTCCGCGAACGCGGACTGACTCTGCTCATGAGGTCGTCCGCGGACGACCCCGACCGTGAAGGTGCCCCGACCGACAGGTTTCTGGCCCGGCGCGTCAGCATCCTGATGATCGTGCCGTCCGTCCGCGCCGACCACTTCCACCTCAAGAGCCACCGCGCAGCGGGACTGCCCGTTGGTGTTCCTCGACCGGCGGGGAGTCGGCCTGTCCACGGACAGCATCGTCAGCCCCAGCCGCGCGGGCGCCCATACCGTGGTGCTGCCGATGAGCCGCAACGCCGTAGTCACGGTCTCCCTGTTCACCTTCCTGTGGGCCTGGTCCGACTTCGTCTTCGCCAGCACCCTGGCCGGCGGCGGCGCCCACGAGCCGATCACCTTCGGCATCTACCACTACATCGGCAACAACAACCAGCAGTGGAACGCCATCATGGCGACCGCCGTCGTGGCCTCGCTGCCGACCGCCGTGATCCTCGTCCTCGCCCAGCGCTACGTCGCCGCCGGCGTGACCGCCGGCGCCGTCAAGGACTGAGTCCTTCCCTCCCGTCACGACCGCTCCGGCTGCATGCCGGCCGGCCGGTGCCCCCTGCCCGAGAAACGAGTGACGCTTCATGACGGCCGCCCCGTCCCGCCCAGCCTTCTCCGTCCACGACATTCCGTTCAGCACGTACGGATCCTGGTTCGACATCTCGCCCGTGGTGGCGGAGAAGACGTACGCCGAGGACCTCCACCTCGTCTCGCATCAGAACGGCATGCACGGCGTGCTGCGCCTGGTCCCGCTGGACCCGGCGACGGGCGAGCGGGCCGCGGCCCGCGTCGAGGCGACACCGGGCCTGCTCAGCTGGATCGGCGAGGGCGGGCGCATCGACCTCGCCTACGAGTCGCCGGACACCGTGCGGCTACGGGGGAGCGGCCTGGGCATCAGCGTCTTCGCCGCCGCGCAGGCCCTGACCCCGTTCAGCGGAACGTATTTCTTCCACGACCCGGCAACGAACGGGCACGTGTTCACGTCGTACGAGACCGGACGCCGTTACCGCGTCACCACGCTGTCCGGCACCCTCGCCGACCCGGTCGGAGCCCAGGCCCTGGGCAGCGGCGACCGCGGTCTCGCCATGACCGCTGCGGCGGACGGGACCTGGGAGATGGCGATCGAGGAACTCGACACCTCTCGTCCGCCCTACGCGTCCTCGGCGCCCTTCGACGAGATCGTGGAGGCCGCGAAGAGAGGCTTCAGGGACTTCCTCGACGCCGTGGCCCCCTGGCGCTCGTCCGCCACCCCGGCCGCCGAGCTTGCCGCCTACGTCGTCTGGTCGGCGACCGTACGACCGACCGGCCTGGTCACCCGGCCCGCCGTGCTGATGTCCAAGCACTGGATGGACAAGGTCTGGAGCTGGGACCACTGCTTCAACGCCCTCGCTCTGGCACCCGGTTGCCCCGAACTGGCCCTGGACCAGTTCGCCCTGCCCTTCGACCACCAGGACGACAGCGGCGCCCTGCCCGACTCGGTCACCCACTCCGAGGTGCTCTACAACTTCGTCAAGCCACCCATCCACGGCTGGGCCTTCGGCCACCTGCGACGCCGCCTGCCGACACCTCCCGGTGACTCCGAACTGACAGAGGTGTACGACCGGTTGGAGCGCTGGACCGACTTCTGGCTCACCGCACGACGGGCCCCCGGCGCCGACCTGGCCCACTATCAGCACGGAAACGACAGCGGCTGGGACAACGCCACCACCTTCGACCCCGAGCGGGTGGTCGTCACCGCCGACCTGGCCGCTTTCCTCGTCCTCCAACTGCGTGAACTCGCCGATTTGGCAGCCGAGTTGGGAAGGAGGGACGAGGCGTGCCGCTGGACGCGGGCGGCCGAGGAGACTCAGACGGCACTGCTGGAGCAGCTCTGGAGCGGGGACAGATTCGTCGCCCGAGGCGTCGCCGGCGGGGACACCTGGAGCAGCTCAAGCCTCCTCGACCTGATGCCCATCGTGCTGGGCGAGCACCTGCCCGGCGAGGTCGCCGGCGCGCTGGCCGACCACATCAAGGCCCATCTGACCCCGTACGGCCTCGCCACCGAACTGACCACCTCACCGCACTACGTCGCCGACGGCTACTGGCGCGGTCCGATCTGGGCCCCGGCCACGGTCCTCGTCGAGGACGGCCTGCGCCGTGCCGGCCACCACCGGCTGGCGGACGACATCAGTGCCCGCTTCCGTGCCCTGTGCGAGACCCACGGTTTCGCCGAGAACTTCGACGCCCTCACCGGCACGGGTCTGCGCGATCGCGCCTACACCTGGACCGCCAGCAGCTATCTCCTGCTGGCCGGAGCACACGCACACCGAGTCGGCCGCTGACCGGCTGCGTCCCCCAATAGACCCCGGGACCGTCCGGGCCCGCCACACTAACCGCGTGTCGTCGCGCTGCCCAGATGCCCCGCGCCCTCCACCAGATGACCGCGTCCTCCCAGGCACACCAGTCGGCCGTGGCCTTCTCCCGCACGGCGCCGTCGAAGAAAGGAATTTCACAGAATCCGGCAACCTCTGCTCCGTCGGCGGCCACTGAAGGGAGCACCATCGGTGCGACTTTTTCCGAACGGATGAGGAATGAAGGCACAGCAGCAGGGTCCACGGCACCGCAGACGCAGCCTCGGCCTGGTGATCGGTACGCCGCTGGCGTTGGTCTCGGCAGGCGTTCTGGCCTACGGCGCGGTCTTCGGGACCTTCGGCGACGATTCCCGGCCCCAGGCGTCCGCTGCGCCCCGGGTGCCCGACGACGCGACGGCGGCCGTGGCGGCGATGCAGCCGGGCTGGAACCTCGGCAACAGCCTGGACGCCGTCCCCGACGAGACCTCGTGGGACATGCCCCGCGTGACCAAGTCCCTGATGGACAAGATCCGCGCTCAGGGCTTCCACAGCGTCCGTATCCCGGTGACCTGGAGTGATCACCAGGGGGCGGCCCCGGACTACACGATCGACCCGGCGTACGTGAGCAGGGTCAGGCAGGTCGTCGACTGGGCCCTCGACGACGGCCTCTACGTCATGCCCGACGTTCATCACGACTCGTGGCAGTGGGTCAAGAAGATGTCCACCGAGCACGACCAGGTGCTGGCCCGTTACCGCGCGACATGGTCCCAGATCGCCAAGGCGTTGCCGTCGGCCATCCGCGGTGCGGCCCTCGAGCGCGGCCACCGGATTCCGGTGGCCGATCGCCTGGATGCCGCACCAGTAGGGGCTGGAGCCGGTCTTGTACCAGATGGAGATGGTGCTGGCCGTACCGGGGCTCAGCAGGCTCCAGGCGGCTCCGCAGTGGGGGTCACGCGGCAAGTCTGAGGAGGTCGTGGGCGATGGGCTGGCGGCGGCGAGTGGCGCATCCTCCAGGCGTGCTGACTGTCCGTCACTCAAGTCGGCAATGGGTCAGCATGGCTCGGAAAATACCAGTTCAGCGCACCCGACCTCGTGCCTTCAGCGGTACCGGCGGCAGCTCCGGCGCAGGCAACGGATCCCCGTCGTACCCCTTCACTTCCCCAAATCTCGACCGGTTCATCCAGTCCTCACGGGCCTGCTCGATCTCGTCCTGCGTGCGCCCCACAAAGTTCCACCACATGATCAGCTCTTCCGCGAACGGCTCGCCGCCCAGCAGCATGATTCCGGCGTCCGACTCGGCGCGCAGCGGGAGTTCGGAGCGTCCGCAGCCGAGGTAGAGCAGCGAACCAGGGAGCACCGGTACGCCGTCCACGTGGACCTCGCCGGACATGGCCAGCACGCCGTACTCGAAGTCGGGCTCCAGGGGCAGCCGTACGTCGGCGCCCCGGGTGAGGGCGACATCGGCGCCGATGATCGGGGTGTACGTCGTACCGGGCGAGGCGGAGCCGTCGAGGTCGCCGAGGATCACCGTGGCGGTCAGGCCGGGCGCGGTGACCGTGGGCAGGTCCGGGTGGTGCTCGAACCGCGGGTCGGTGTGGCGGTGTTCGTCGGGCAGCGCGACCCACAGCTGGGCGCCGTGCAGGAAGCGGGCGTGGGGGCGCGGGCTCTCCTCGGAGTGGCTGATCCCGCGGCCCGAGGTCATCAGGCCCAGCTGTCCGGGCCGGATCGTCTGCAGGCTGCCCGTCGAGTCGCGGTGCAGCACCTCGCCCTCGTGCAGCCAGCTGACCGTCTGCAGCCCGATGTGCGGATGCGGCGGGACCTGCATGCCGGGCTCGTCGGCGATGTCGTCCGGGCCGTAGTGGTCGACGAAGGCCCACGCGCCGATCATGCGACGGCCGAGGTTCGGCAGCAGCCGGCGCACCTCGGTCGACTCACCCAGCCTCACCTGACGGGGGCTCAGCAGTTCGCGGACGGGCTCGGCCACGACGAATCCGCGGCCGCCGCACACGCTGGGCACGGGCGCGCGGTCAAGGTTGCTCATGGCGGACAACTTAGCGGTGCGGGCGGCGTACCGGTGAGCGCGGCAACCCGCATTTTCCTTGGTTAAGTCAGTCAACTGACTTACATTCGGGGTGCGCAGAGCCAGTCGTCCCCTTGGAGGCCCGATCGTGTCCGAGCTGCTCCTCCGCCTCCGACGCGGACTGGGCGGCCACTTCGGCCGTGCTCGCGGCGGCCGTCGCCACGCCCGTGACGGGCCGGCTCGGTGACATGTACGGCAAGCGGCTGATGCTGCTGACCAGCCTGCTGATGCTGGTCGCTGGCTTGATGACGGCGGCGCTCAGCGACGGCCTCGGACCGGTGATCGTCGGCCGGGCGCTGCAGGGCCTGGCCCCGCTCGGCGACGCCCGGGTGACCCTGCTGGACGCCGCGGGCGACGTCGTCGCGACGACGACCACCGGCGACGACGGGGCGTACGCCTTCTCCGACCTGGACGGCGGCCCGTACACGTTCATCGTGGCCGGCTGTCCGTCCGCCCCGGGCCGCCGGGGTGACAGTCGCCGGAGCGGATGTCGAGAACCACGACGTCCAACTGGCACATCCGTCGGTCTTGTGGGGCTTGAGCTCGCTCACAACGACCAGCCCAGCACGCCCATGGCCGCCGACCGGCCGGGATACCGTGCTGCCACACGTTCAGGTCACGATAAGTCACCTGTGCACATACCGCCCTCTCACAGTCTCTCCGCTGCCGGAGTGGTGTTCTGCCGGCAGGGAGAGGATCCGCTGACAGTCGGGTGCGAGTGCGTCCGCTGACAGCGCAGGCCGCCACACCGGCACGATCGAAACCGCCCGCGCGGCAGGCGGCCCAGGCGCTCCTGCCGGCGCCGCGGAGCCAGATTCCGGCTCGGACGTGGAGGACTTCACCTCAACCGGGACCGGAGCGACAGCACCAGTCTCCCCTGGCCGCGGCGCGGACAGGACCTCGCCCACACATTGCCGGGCGATCAGCCACTTCTGCCAGTCCGCCTCCGCATCGGTGAGCTCGGCCAGCAGCCGATCTGCCTGCTCCCGCAGTCCCTCCACGCGCTCGCTCGCGGCCAGCTCCGCTCCTCCAGCAGGCCCACGACCGACGCCATCCCGGCACCTCCACCAGCGAGACAACCCGACGGCCGCAGCCTGCCTCGCCAACACCGACATCATGCCTGACCTGCGGAGACAAGCACATCAAGTTCGCTACGACATTGGCTCCTCTGGGCGTTCCACTGGGCGCGGAGCTGGACCCTCAACTGCTGGTGGTCAGCGCGCGGCGGCGTATTCGACGCGGGCAGCCGTTGGGTTGTCGCGGACGGTGGTCCGCTGGTCGCGCCAGAGCGAGATGCCCAAGCCGATCAAGGCCACTCCGGTCGGAACGGCCAGCGGCCGGTTGAACGACTCCGGAAGTACCGCGAGCGCGACGGTGGCGACGGTACCTGCGGCGAGGAGGGCCGCAGCCCAGCGGGCGAGGATGCGCGCCCGGAACAGCGCGATACCGAACAGGCATCCGCCCGCGAGGTAACCGACGGAGCTGAGGACGAAGACCGTCTGCATGGCGCCGATGCCGTGCGTGGCGGTGCCGCCGAATGCGACGGCAAGGACGTCTTTGACGTAGTCGGGCGCGGTGTGCGCCAGCGAGGGGAGAACCGCAGCCGCGACGATCTCGATGCTCAGCATGAGCAGATAGCCGCCGGCGAACAACGCGTAGCCGACGAGGCCGAGTATCCCTGCCTGCCGGACCTGTCGCAGGTACATGCCGGTGATGCCGGCAAGCGCCAGCGCGGCCATGAGCGCCTTTGCGACGCTGCGGACGGCCCAGTCTGCGGTGGTGACCGACGAGACGTCCATGGGTGGGTGGTTGACCTGGACACCGATGAACAACAGTCCGGCGATCGCGGCAGAGATTGCCGCGGCCCGCATGAGCTTCGTGGCGGTGATGGTCATGAGGGGCTCCTTGTCCCGTTCTGACGCCGAGGTCGTGCTGCACACCTCCTGCAGGTGTACGACGTACACCTTTTCCGTGCCAGACACTAGGTGTACTGTGTACACCTGTCAAGGCTGGACACCAGTCAGGCCGTGGAGGGCCCGATGCAGGACACCGCTTCAACCGCCGGCCGGGAACGGCTCAACCGCGCCAAGGTGTTGCGCGCGGCCGTCGAGTTGGCGGACGAGGGCGGCTTTGACGCGCTCACCATGCGCAGGCTGGCGGCGCAACTCGGCGTCGTGCCCATGGCTCTCTACAAGCACGTGGCGGACAAGCATGAGCTTCTCGACGGCATGGTCGACCTGGTCTTCGCCGAGGTGGAGATGCCCGTGGACGTCGACTGGCGTACGGCCCTGCGCACACGTGCGTCGTCGATGCGGCAGGCGCTGCTCCGGCACCCGTGGGCAGTTGGCCGGATGGAGACAGGCACTCCGGGGCCGGCGAACCTGTCCCACCACAACGCCGTGTTGCGGTGCCTCCGCCACGACGCAGGCTTCCCGTTCCACATGGCCGTGCACGCGTACAACCTGATGGACGCCTACATCTACGGGTTCGCCCTCCAGGAGAAGACCCTCGCCGGCGACATCCCGGCTGAGGCGGCGCGGCGACGCGAAGCCGTCGCCGACCGACAGTCGTCGGAAATCGACGACTACCCCTTCCTCGCCGAGGTGGTCACGGAACTGGCGAAGACGGGGTTCGACTTCGCCGACGAGTTCCAGTTCGGACTCGACCTCATCCTCGACGGCCTCGGGCGAATCCGCGAGCAGCCCGGCGGTGACGAAGTGCCGCGTCCGCTCGGTCGGTGACCAGCCCTCCGCCGTGCGCAAGATCCACTGGATCTGCGCGGCGTGAGGTCGGGCTCTCCCGCTTCTGCGCGGCGGCCGGTTCCAGTTCCTCCGCCGGCGTCCTCGGGCCACCTTGCGCGGCTCGGCCACCAGCGCGGCGAATCCGCCGCGGCGGTAGTCGGGGTCCATCGCCCCCCGGCGACGCCGGTTTCGAAGGCCGGCCGAACCTCCTTGGGCGGGTCAGGCAGCACGGAACACCTGCCGCACAGCGGAGCGACGTTCGCGGAACGGTCACTGTGACCGTTCCGCGAACGGAAGTGCCGAGGCACCGTGCCCAAGCCCACCGGACGACGCCCATCGTCGTATCGAGCAGCCGGTGCCGGGGGGTTCAGGGAAGCAAGGCCAGGGTGTCACCCAGCCAGCTCCAGGGGTATCACAGCTGGGTCGCGATGCGTCGCGCCGGACGGCGTGCTCACTCGGTCGCGGTCGCGAGGCCGCGCGTCTGGGCTCCGTCACCTCGGTAGAACGGATAGTCCGTGTATCCGGCCTCCCCTCCGACGTAGAACGTGGCCGGCTCGGCTTCGATCAAAGGCAGGTTCTCCTGGTAGCGGCGGACCAGGTCCGGGTTGGCCAGGAACGGCGTGCCGAACGCGATCAGGTCGGCGTGCCCGGTGCTCACTGCCGCCTGGGCGCGCGCGAGGTCGTAGCCGTTATTGGCGATGAACACGCCAGTGAACCTGGTCCGCAGCGCGCGGTAGGCGTCGAACGCGGAATGCTGGCCGAGACCGAGCAGGGTTTGTTCACCCAGCCGCGGCCGTAAGCCACCCGGCGCCGCCGCAACCTTCCCACTCACTCTCAACGAAGCGGCAAATTAGCCATCATCCCTCATACCGCCCTCTGAGAGAGATCGCGCCCCTCGTCGCGGCTGCGTGACCGCACCAGCAGGACCGCGCCCCGCGCGACCGCCCCTCGCTGGTGTCCGTCGAGGGCCGCCCCCGTGATCGCCCTGGGACCGCCCCGCCTCCTAGCCCCTGCGGACCCCGCGCCCTGTCGCCCTTGCGGGATCCTGGCTGCTGCGGCCCTTGGGACCGCGCCCGCTGGTGCCCTGAATGAAGTGGCCCCGGCGCCATTTCGAGGGGCGCCCGCTCTCGCCGCTCCAAGGGACCGCCGCTGGTGACGGGGCCCGTCACACGCCGTCAGCCCGCGTAACCTCCGTCCAGTCCGGTGCCAGCACCGACCAGATCTCCTCGTCGTGTCGCTCGCCCCGGTACAGGTAACTCTCCCGCAGGACGGCCTCCTTGCGCATGCCCAGCCGCCTGGCGACCGCGATGCTGGGCGCGTTCCCCGCCGACACCCACCACTCCACGCGGTGGATGCCCCGCTCCCGGATCGCCCAGTCGATGAGCAGACGTGCGGCCCGGGTCACCAACCCCCGGCCCACCGCCGCCGGTTCCAGCCAGCAGCCCGCTTCCGCCGTGCCCCGAGGGACGTCCATCCGGCGCAGGATCACCGCTCCGACCAGCGTGCCGTCGAGCCGGATCCCCCGGATGAGGCCCGCGTCGGCCGCCTCCTTCCCGGCGTACGTCGTCAGGAACTCCCGGGCGGCCACCAAGTCCGTGACCACGTCCGGGAGACCGTTGAACCGTCCGATGAACTTCCGGCCGCGGTCCACATGGGCGAGGAACTCCTCGGCCTGCCAGGGCTGGAGGGGACACAGCTCGGCGCCGTCGGCACCGAGGGAGGTCGCGTACATGGTCACCTTCGGATGATCGGTGGGGCATCTGTACGCCAGCCTACGGTCGGCCCCCTCGCCGAGGGCCGTCCGGACTCGTCGCGAGGCTCACGCATGTCGAGGGCTGTACGGTCCGCCGGCGTCACCCGTCGAAGGCCGCCACCCCCTCCTCCGCGAACGCGACCGCGTCCGCGTGCCCGAACAGGCCGGGCAGGCCGCCGGTGTGTACGAACACCGTCTTCTCGCCCGGCCGGACGTCACCGTCCCGGACTGCCGCCCGGAGCCCTGCCAGGGCCCGGCCCGTGTAGATGGGGTCGAGGACCAGGCCCTCGGTGCGGGCTGCGATCCGGAGCGCCTCTTTCACCGGCTCGGTCAGCGTCGCGTACCCGCCGCCCACCTGGTCCCGGCGCACCCGCAGCCCCTGCGGCGTGATCTCCTCGGTCGAGAGCGGTGCCGCGAACTCGGCGACGGCGGCGGCCGGGTCGGCCAGCGCGCCCACGTCGACGCCGAGGACCGAGCCGGCGCCCAGGGCCGCGACCAGGCCGGCCATGGTGCCGCCCGAGCCGAGCGCGACCACCACCGTGCGCAGCTGGCGCACCTGCTGGTCCAGTTCCTCGCCGCAGCGCACATAGCCCCGGGCGCCCGGCACCCCCGACCCGCCGAACGGGATCAGCGCGGGCCGGGCACCGCCCGCCCGCACCCGTGCGCACACCTCGGCCGCCGCCGCGTCCAGCCCGGCCTGGTCGACCTCACCCGCCCAGGCGATCCGCGCCCCGAACAGCCCGTCCAGCGCGAGGTTTCCGGACCGGGTGACGCCCGGCGCGCCGCGCAGGACGAGGACGGCGGACAGGCCCAGCCGGGCGGCCGCGGCGGCGGTGAGCCGGGCGTGGTTGCTCTGCGGGGCGCCCGTGGTCACGAGCGTGTCCGCGCCTTCGGCGAGCGCCGCACCCACGGTCCACTCCAGTTTGCGGATCTTGTTGCCGCCGCCGCCCAGACCGGTCAGGTCGTCCCGCTTGATCCACAGGTCCTCGGGACCGAGCCCCAGCGCCTCGGCGAGCCGGGGCGCCGGTTCGACGGGGGTGGGGAAGGTGCCGAGCGCTACGGGGGAGTGGCTCATCGCGTACGTCCTTCGATGCCGGTCGTGGTCGTTCGGCACCAGTCGATCACACCGGCAACAGGAGGGCGATCAGCGCACTGAGCTGACGGGCCGTACGGCACTCGTGCATCTCGACCAGCTCGGCGTACGCGGGCGCGGCCGAGTCGCCGGTGCCCCAGCGGTCCCGCGGCTCGGGGTTCAGCCAGTACACGCGGCGGGCCCGCCCGGCGACCTCGCGTACGGCGGCCAGGTTAGGGTCGCTCATGTTCGTCCGGGCGTCCCCGAGGACGAACACGGTGGTGCGCGGGCCCACCGCGTCGCGGTACCGCGCGGCGAACTCGCCCAGTGCCACGCCGTAGTCGCTGCTGCCGTGCCAGCCGGTGAGCGTGGCCTCGGCGTGGATGCGGGCGCCGAGCCCGTCGAGGTCGGCGCGGCCGTGGTCGAGCAGGCCGGTCACCTCGTCGAGCCGGTTGACGAAGGCGAACACGCGGACCTTGCTGAACTGGTCGTGCAGCGCCTGCACCAGCAGCATCGTGAAGTCGGAGAAGCCGGACACCGAGCCGGACACGTCGCACAGCAGCACCAGTTCGGGGCGCACGGGACGGCGCCTGCGCAGCACCGGCCGCATCGGCACCCCGCCCGTGGACAGCGAGGAGCGCAGGGTGCGGCGCAGGTCGACGGTGCCGCGCGCGGCCCGGCGTCGGCGCGCGGCGAGCCGGGTGGCCAGCTTGCGCGCGAGCGGCTGAACCGCCCTGCGCAGCTCGGCCAGTTGGTTCCGGTTCGCGTACAGGAAGTCCACCCGGTCCGCGGTCGGTACGACGCCGCGCCGGGCGATCTCGTCCCGCCCGCGCCGCTCGGCGACCCTGCGCCGCGCCTCCGCTCCGACCATCCGCCGGAACTCCTCGATACGGCGCCGGATCTCGTCGTCCAGCAGCCGGTCCGCGAAACCGGCCCCGCTCCCGTCCCGGCCCCGGACGTCCGCCCGCACCCGGGCCAGCAGGGTCTGCGGGCGCAGCCGGTCCAGCGTCTGGTACGCCGACCAGCCGTCCGAGCCGGGTGAACTGCCGTAGCCGCCGAGGGCGTCGACCGCGTCCACCGCCAACCGGGCCATCAGGGCACGGTCGTCCGCCGCAAGGGCTTCCGCCAGCCGGTCGCGCAGCGCCTCGCGGTCCCTGGATTCTGCGTCCGGGCTGCCCACCCCGCGTGGGAAGTACAGGTCGAAGACCGGGTCGAACACCGCTCGCTGACCGGGGCCGTGCAGCAGCGTCGCGGCCAGCCCCTCGCGCAGCCGCTCCCGGTCGGCGAGCCCCAGCGCCTCCGCGGCACGGGCCGCGTCCACGGTCTCGCCGGTGCCGATCCGCACGCCGTGTGCGCGCAGCGCCCCGACCAGCCCGGTGATCCGCTCGGCGACCGCGGTCACAGCGCGTCCAGGTCGAGCTTCGCCGCCGCCTTCTGGATGTCGTCCTGATGCTTGAGGATCACCCCGAGACTGTCCCGTACGACCGTCTCGTCCAGGGTGTCGGCGCCCAGCGCCAGCAGGGTGCGCGCCCAGTCGATGGTCTCCGCGACGGACGGCGCCTTGCGCAGGTCCATCGCGCGCAGGGCCCCGACCACCCGGACCACCGACTCGGCCAGCGCCGCGTCGAGGCCCGGCACCTTCAGCCGTACGATCCGCCGCTCCAGCTCCTCCTCGGGGAAGCCGATGTGCAGGAACAGACAGCGGCGGCGCAGCGCCTCGGACAGCTCCCGGCCGGCGTTGGAGGTGAGGACGACGAACGGGCGCCGGGTCGCGGTGACCGTGCCCAGCTCCGGAACCGTGATCTGGAAGTCGCTGAGCACCTCCAGCAGCAGCCCCTCCATCTCGATGTCGGCCTTGTCGGTCTCGTCGATCAGCAACACGGTCGGCTCGTCACCGCGGATCGCGGTCAGCAGCGGGCGGGGGAGCAGGAACTCCTCGCTGAAGATGTCGGTGCGGGTCTCGTCCCAGCTCTCGTCGCGGCCCGCGCTGATCCGCAGCAGCTGCTTGGCGTGGTTCCACTCGTACAGCGCGCGGGATTCGTCCACGCCCTCGTAGCACTGCAGCCGGACCAGCCGGGCTCCGGCCACCTGGGCGACGGCCTTGGCCAGCTCGGTCTTGCCGACCCCGGCGGGGCCCTCCACCAGCAGCGGCTTGCCGAGCCGGTCGGCGAGGAACACGGTCGTGGCGACGGCGGGCGAGGCGAGGTAGCCGGTCTCGGCGAGGCGGGCGGAGACGTCGTCGACGGACGTGAACAACGGGGCCTCCGGCGGGTCGGGAGCGGTGTGCGGACTACTATCTAAGCGCTTGTTCAGCGTAAGTGTCACGCGGATTCGGCGGAGACGGCCGGCACACCGGCCGTGGTGCGAGGTGCGGCCACCGCCGCGTGGGCGCGACCAGCCACTTCCGGGGGGCGCCCCGTACGGGCCAGCCCAACGCGCCGACCGGCTCGCCCGCCCGGTCCAATGAAACCGTGACCGCGCCCCCGGACGACTGCCTCGCGCGCAACGAATGGATCTGCGGCGCCTATCTGAGCACCCGCCGCCGGATCCTCCTCGACGCGGTCGTGCAGCACCTCCAGCTGACCGTGCTGTCGGTCCTCATCGGCCTGGCCGTCGCGCTGCCGCTCGCGGTGCTGGCGCGCCGCTGGCGCTGGACCGCCGGGCCGGTGCTCGCCATGACGACGATCCTCTACACGATCCCGTCGCTCGCCATGTTCTCCCTGCTCCTGCCCCTGTACGGCCTCTCGCCCACGCTCGTCGTCGCCGGCCTCGTGCTGTACTCGCTGACCCTGCTCGTCCGGAACATCCTCGCGGGGCTGCGCGCCGTCCCCGCGGAGACCCGGCAGGCCGCCCGCGGCCTCGGCTACGGCCCGATCCGGCTGCTGCTCACCGTGGAACTGCCCCTCGCCCTGCCCGCCGCGATGGCCGGCCTGCGCATCGCCACCGTCTCGGCGGTCTCCCTGGTCACGGTCGGCGCGATCGTCGGCTTCGGCGGGCTCGGCAACCTGATCTACGCGGGCATGAACACCTACTTCAAGGCCCAGGTGCTCACCGCGTCCGTGCTCTGCGTGCTGATCGCCGTCGCCGCCGACCTGCTTCTGCTGGGCGTGCAGCGGCTGATCACGCCGTGGACCAGGGCGGGCCGCGCACGGGCGCCCGCTGGACGAGGCAGGCCGCGCACGAGGGTCCTCGGGGCGAAGGCGGACCGCGCATGAGCACGCTCACCGCGACCTGGCAGTGGCTCACCGACCCCGCGCACTGGTCGGGCGACGACGGCGTCCGGCACCGGATGCTCCAGCATCTGGTGCTGACCGCCGTCTGCCTGTTCCTCAGCTGTCTGCTAGCGCTGCCCGTCGCCCTGGTCCTCGGCCACCTGGGCAAGGGCGGCGCGCTCGCCGTGAACATCTCCAACGTCGGCCGGGCCGTGCCCACGTTCGCCGTCCTGGTCCTGCTGCTTCTCACCCCGGTCGGCCAGTGGGCCGAGGGTCCCACGGTGGTGGCCCTGGTGCTGTTCGCCGTACCGCCGCTGCTCACCAACGCCTACGTCGGCATGCGCGAGGTCGACCGCGGCGTCGTACAGGCGGCCCGTGGCATGGGGATGACCGGAGGGCAGATGCTGCTGCGGGTGGAGCTGCCCCTAGCGCTGCCGATGGTCCTGAACGGGGTGCGGATCGCCGCCGTCCAGCTCGTCGCCACCGCCACCATCGCCGCGCTCGCCGGCGGCGGAGGGCTCGGCCGGATCATCACCGCCGGCTTCAATCTCGCCAGTACGCCCCAGGTGGTCGCGGGCGCCGTGCTCGTCGCCGGGTTCGCGCTCGTCGTCGAGGGTGTCTTCGAGATCGCCGAGCGACTGGCACCGGGGTGGGCGAGGAGCGGCCGATGAGAAGAAGAGCGCTCACAGCCGTCACGCTCCTCACGCTCACGGCCTGCACCACCGGCCCCTCCCTGGAGAACCGCGGCCAGGTCACCGCATCGCCCGGCGACAGCCACCACCTCACCATCGGCTCGGCCGGCTTCACCGAGAGCGATCTGCTCGCCCAGCTGTACGCCCAGTTGCTGGACCGGGCCGGCTACAAGACCTCCCTGCTCACCGTCAACAACCGGGAGCTGTACGAACCGGCCCTGGAATCCGGCCAGATCGACGTCGTCCCCGAGTACGCGGCCACCTTCGCCGACTGGCTGAACGCCAAGACCCACGGCGCCGACGCCGAGCCCGTCGGCTCACCCGACCTCGGCAGGACGATGACCGCCCTGCGCCGGCTCGCCGCGCCCCGCGGCCTCACCGTCCTCCCACCCGGCCGCGCGGTCGACCAGAACGCCTTCGCCGTGCGCGCGGACTACGCCCGCCGGCACGGCCTCAAGACCCTCAGCGACCTCGGCGCGGCGAAGCTGAGCGTGCGCCTCGCGGCCGGCGACGAGTGCGTCCAACGGCCGTACTGCGCGCCCGGTTTGAAGAAGGTGTACGGCATCGACGTCACCGGCGTCGACCCCAAGGGTGTCGGCACCACGCAGGCCAAGCGGGCCGTGCAGGAGGGCCGGGACCAGATGGTGCTGACCACCACCACGGACGCCACCCTCGACTCCTTCGGCCTGGTCCTGCTGGCCGACGACAGACATCTGCAGAACGCCGACTACGTGGTCCCGGTGCTCAACCGCTCGCGTGCGGGCAGCGCGGGCGTGGCCAAGGCGCTGGGCAGGCTCAACGACGTCCTCACCACCCAGGACCTGGCCGACATGAACCAGCAGGTGGACAGCTGGCGCCGGCTGCCCGCCGACGTGGCCCGCGCCTACCTGGAGGACAAGGGCCTGCTGACGTGACCGGGTTCAGGCATTCGCCACCGAGTCGAACGGCACCTGCCCCCGCGCCACGCCCCGCGCGTCCGCGTCCACCGAGCGGCGCAGCGCCTCGTGCAGCTTCGCCGGGGTGAGCACGCCGAGGAAGCGTGCGCCGTCCAGCACCGCGACCCACCCGGCGTCGTACTGGAGCATCATCCCGAACGCCTGCTTGAGCGGTGCGCCGACCGGCACCCACGCGGTCATCCGGCGGGTGTGGTCCCCGACCGTGCCGCCGCGCACCAGCTCGTCGATGCCGGCCCAGCCGTGCAGATCGCCGTGCGCGTCGAGGACGACGGCCCACCGGGCACCCTCGCCCCGCAGCCGCTCGACGGCACGTTCGGCCGGCTCGTCCACGCGGGCCACGGGCGGCTGCTGAAGGTCGTCCGGCTCGATCGCGGTCACCGACAGCCGCTTCAGCCCCCGGTCGGCGCCCACGAAGGAGGCGACGTACGGGGTCGCGGGCGCCCCGAGCACCGCGCCGGGCGTGTCGAACTGCTCGATCCGGCCCTGCCCGTACACGGCGATCCGGTCACCGAGCCGCACCGCCTCCTCGATGTCGTGCGTCACCAGCAGCACGGTCTTGCGCACCGCGGCCTGCATCCGCAGGAACTCGTCCTGCAACTGCTCGCGCACCACCGGGTCGACCGCGCCGAACGGCTCGTCCATCAGCAGCACCGGAGGATCCGCCGCGAGCGCCCGCGCCACCCCGACCCGCTGCCGCTGTCCGCCGGACAGCTGCTCCGGATAGCGCGGCCCGTACGTCTTCGGGTCGAGCCCCACCAGGTCCAGCAGCTCGGCGGCCCGCGCCCGCGCCTTCGCCCGCTTCCAGCCGAGCAGCGCGGGCACGGCCGCGGTGTTGTCCAGAACGGTGCGATGCGGAAAGAGGCCCACCTGCTGGATGACGTACCCGATGCGACGGCGCAGCCGCACCGGGTCGACCGAGGCGATGTCCTCGCCGTCGACGAAGATCCGGCCGGAGGTCGGCTCGATGAGCCGGTTGACCATCTTCATGGTCGTCGTCTTGCCGCACCCGGAAGGCCCGACGAGCGTGACGAGTTCGCCCTCGGCCACCTCGAAGGAGAGGTCGTCCACCGCCGTCGTACCGTCCGGATACCGCTTGGTGACCTGCTCGAACCGGATCATGTCCGCACGCTAGCGGGACCGTGCGCGCGGCGCGCGGCGGTGGGGTCCACCGGGTGGCGCAGGCCGGACCCGTTCGGGGGTTGCGGCACCCCGATCGGACCACACCGGCGCGCCGCCCGCCGAAGCAGGTGATCAGCTGATCGCGGCACACCTGTCACCGGCGCCGGGCCGGGACAGCGCCGCCACCGGTTCCCCGCCGCCTGAGCGGGCGGACCCGCCAACGCGACCGCGGCCGCGGACACGCTCCGCCTGACGCGCGGGTGCGCCTACCCGCTGACGGCCCCCGACCCGAGCAGCCCCGCCAACGGTCTGCAACCAAGCCTTCCCCGGTCGGCTCGACGCGGTCACTCAGCGGAAGTGACGCCAAGTCAGCTCAGCAGGATCACTTCCAGTGTGCGTGGACCGTGCACGCCCTCCACCCGGTCCAGTTCGATGTCGCTGGTGGCCGAGGGGCCGGAGATCCAGGTCAACGGGCGGGCCGGATCGAGGCGTTCGAGGGCCTGCGGGACCGAGGAGACCACTTGTTCCGGGACCTGGACGACACAGATGTGGTGGTCCGGGATCAGAGAGATACGGCGCCGGCCCTGGTCGGGGGAGCCGTCCAGGACGATCGTGCCGGTCTCGGCGATCGCCACCGCACACCCCGTCACCACGCTGCCCACCCGGTCCAGCCGCTGCGGCGTGCTCACTGCCCGGTCGTGGATCCGCACCGGGTCCGCGGCGGACAGCCACGCGGGTGGCAGCCCCGGCGGTACCAGCACCTCCTGCGAGCCGCGCCGGGCCAGCAGCCGCATCACGAGATACGGCATCTCCTCGTCGGTGGCACGGTGCACGACCGACCGGTAGTCCGCCAGGTTCTCGGCCAGCAGTTCCACCGTCTGCTCGGTCGTGCGCGTCCCGTGCTCCCGCAGATAGTCCCGGCTCACGGCCTGCTCGTACGGCCTCTCGTCCGGTGTCACATCGGCGAGCGCCCGCCGCACCCGGCCCAGGATCCTGTCCCTGCTGCTCACTTGGCGCCGTCCTTTCCACCCTGCGTGCGCTGCCACCAGTCCCGGAAGGGTTCCGCCGGTACGGCGGGCAGGTCCCGGGTGTCGCTCCACGCCTTGCCCGGGCCCGGCAGGGTACGGGGGTGCAGCCGGCGGGTGCGGGAGGCGAGGCGCTGGCCGGAGCGCAGGGCCCCGGGGTGGGTGAACGCCCAGCGCGCCGCCCGCATGGCCGCCCGCTCGGCCGCATGGCCCTTGGCCGGCTTCAGCACCACCCTGTTGCCCTGCCGTACCGCCGGACCGCCCTCCACGACCCGCTCGCGCAGATGCACCAGCACCTCGGGGATGTCGATGGCGACCGGGCAGACCTCGTAGCAGGCGCCGCACAGACTCGACGCGTACGGCAGTGAGGCGTCGATCTCGCTTGCCGTGCCGCGGAGTTGGGGGCTCAGGATGGCGCCGATCGGGCCCGGATACACCGAGCCGTAGGCGTGGCCGCCCGCCCGCTCGTACACCGGGCACACATTCAGGCAGGCCGAGCAGCGGATGCAGCGCAGGGCCTGGCGGCCGACCTGGTCGGCGAGGGTGTCGGTGCGGCCGTTGTCGAGCAGGACGAGGTGGAAGGTCCGCGGGCCGTCGCTGTCCGTGGTGCCGGTCCACATCGACGTGTACGGGTTCATGCGCTCGGCGGTGGAGGAGCGGGGGAGGGTCTGCAGGAAGACCTCCAGGTCCCGCCAGGTCGGCACGATCTTCTCGATGCCGACGACCGAGATCAGCGTCTCCGGCAGGGTCAGGCACATCCGGCCGTTGCCCTCGGACTCGACGACGACCAGGGTGCCGGTCTCGGCGACCATGAAGTTGGCGCCGGAGATGCCGACCTTCGCGCGCAGGAACTTCTCCCGCAGGTGCAGCCGGGCGGCCTCGGCGAGTTCGGCCGGGGTGTCGGTCAGACCCTCGGGAGCCGGCCGGCCCCACTCGCCCATCTCCGAGCGGAAGATGTCCCGGATCTCCCCCCGGTTGCGGTGGATGGCGGGCACGAGGATGTGCGAGGGCCGGTCCTTGCCCAACTGCACGATGAGCTCGGCGAGATCGGTCTCATAGGCGTGGATGCCTTCTTCGAGAAGGGCCTCGTTGAGCCCGATCTCCTGCGTGGCCATCGATTTGACCTTGACGACCTCCGATTCGCCGGTCTCCTTGACGAGTTCGGCGACGATCCGGTTGGCCTCGTCCGCGTCGGCGGCCCAGTGGACCGTACCGCCCGCCGCCGTGACCGACTCCTCCAACTGCACCAGATAGCGGTCGAGATGGCGCAGGGTGTGGTCCTTGATCCGGCGACCCGCCTCCCGCAGCGCTGCCCAGTCCTCCAACTCGGCCACCGCGCGGGCCCGTTTGGCGCGGATGGTGTGGGTCGCGTGCCGCAGATTGCCGCGCAGGGTGGGGTTGTGCACGGCATCGTGCGCGGCCTTCGGAAAGGCCGGCATGCCGACGAACGTTCCGCTCATGCCCCCGGTTCCTCCTCCGTGCTCGCCAGGATCTCCGCGATGTGGACGGGCCGCATGCCGACCCGCAGTCGGCTCATGGTGCCGCCGATGTGCATCAGACAGGAGTTGTCGGCCGCGCACAGCACCTCCGCGCCCGTCGACTCGGCGTTGCGGACCTTGTCCGTGCCCATGGCCGCCGAGACCTCGGCGTTCTTCAGCGCGAACGTGCCGCCGAACCCGCAGCATTCCTCGGCACCCGGCAGCTCGACCAGCTCCAGGCCCTTGACCGCCTGGAGCAGTCGGCGCGGCCGGTCACCGAGCCCGAGGGAGCGCAGGCCATGACAGGTGGGGTGGTAGGTGACCGTGTGCGGGTAGTAGGCGCCGACGTCCGTCACCCCGAGCACGTCCACCAGGAACTCGGTCAGCTCGTACGTCTTCGACACCACCGGCGCCAGCGTCCGCGCCAGCGAGTCCCCCCGCCCCTCGGCGCGCGCCCGCTCGCCCATCCGCGGATACAGCTCCCGCACCATCGCCCCGCAGGAACCGGAGGGAGTGACGACCGCCTCGTACTCGCGGAAGACATCGGAGAAGTGCCGGGCCAGCGGCTCGGCCTCATGCCGGTAACCGGTGTTGTAGTGCGCCTGCCCGCAGCAGCCCTGACCCATCGGGAAGTCCACGTCGACACCCAGTCTGGTCAGCAGCTTCACCACGGCACGGCCGGTGTCCGGATAGAGCGTGTCGTTGACACAGGTCAGGAACAGGGCGACACGCATCGCGGCTCCTCGGGATCGGTCATCGGACGAGTGCAGGGTAGTAGGCGAACGACGCCGAAGGGAGACTGCCGCTCACCGTGCGGCGAGCCGCGCCTCGGCCTCCCGCCAGCGCGCGCAGTCGCCACGCGGCGCGTACCGGGTCAGCGGCTGGGTACGGCTGAGCAGCCCGCGCATCGCGGCCAGGTCGCCGACGAGTCCCTGGGCACGGGCCTGGACCAGGACGTTGCCGAGGGCCGCCGCCTCCGTCGCACCGGCGACCACGGGCAGCCCGCAGGCGTCGGCGGTCAGCTGGCACAGCAGTCCGTTGCGGGTGCCGCCGCCGACGAGGTACACCACGTCCACCGGATGGTCGGCCAGCCGCTGCGCGTCCTCGACGGCCCGCCGGTGGGCGAGGGCCAGCGAGTCCAGGATGCACCGGGTGATCTCGGCCCGGGTGACCGGCACCGGCTGCCCCGACGCCCGGCAGGCCTCGGCGATCCGCTCCGGCATCCGCCCCGGCGCCAGGAACGTCTCGTCCCCGGCGTCCACCACCGAGCGCAGCGCCGGCACGGCGCCGGCCTCGCGCAACAGCAGGCCCAAGTCGGGCTCGCCCCAGGCGCGTTGGCACTCCTGGAGCAGCCACAGTCCCATGATGTTGCGCAGATACCGGACCGTGCCGTCGAGCCCCAGCTCGTTGGTGAAGTTCGCGGCCCGGCTCTCCTCGGTGAGCACCGGAGCGGTCAGCTCCAGTCCCGCCAGGGACCAGGTGCCGGTGCAGATGTAGGCGAAGGGCTCGCCGGTGGCGGGGACGGCGGCCACCGCGGAGGCGGTGTCGTGCGAGCCGACGGCCGTCACCGGCACGGGACCGGTCAGCCCCGTGTCCTCCAGCACCTCCGGCCGCAGCAGCCCGGCCGGATCGCCCGGTTGCCGCAGCGGCGCGAACAGGCCGAGGTCGATTCCGAGCCGCTCGGCGATGCCGTACGACCACGTCCGCGTCCGGGGATCGACGAGCTGGGTGGTGGAGGCGTTGGTCAGCTCGGTTCCCTGCTCGCCGGTCAGCCAGTACGACACCAGGTCCGGGATGAGCAACAGCCGCTCGGCATAGGTGAGTTGACGCTCCTCGCGGGCCGCCGTCAGCTGGTACAGGGTGTTGAAGGGGGCGTACTGGATGCCCGTCGCCGCGTACAGCTCCCCGGCCGGTACGGTCGCCCACACCTTCTCCGCGACGCCCTCGGTGCGGGCGTCGCGATAGTGCACCGGGTTGCCCAGCAGGGCCCCGTCGGCGTCCAGCAGGCCGTAGTCCACGGCCCAGCTGTCGATGCCGACCGAGTGAACCGGGCCGGCCGCCCGCAACCCGTCCAGGACACCGCCGTACAGCGCGAGGATGTCCCAGCGCAGGCCCTCGGGGGTGCGCACCGGGCGGTTGGGAAACCGGTGTGCCTCGCTCAGCTCCAGCGCGTCCGGGCTCACCCGGCCGACCATCACCCGCCCGCTGGAGGCGCCCAGGTCGACGGCGGCGTACGACTTCACGGGCCCGCTCATCGCAGGAACGCGGCAGCCACACCCGCGTCGACCGGGACGTGCAGCCCGGTGGTGTGGGTCAGCTCGCCGCCGGTCAGCGCGAAGACGGCGTTCGCGACGTGCTCCGGCAGCACCTCCCGCTTGAGGATGGTCCGTCCGGCGTAGAACTCGCCCAGCTTCTCCTCCGGCACCCCGTACACCGCGGCCCGCTGGGCGCCCCAGCCGCCCGCGAAGATCCCGGAGCCGCGCACCACGCCGTCCGGGTTGACCCCGTTGACCCGGATGCCGTGCTCGCCCAACTCGGCGGCCAGGAGCCGCACTTGGTGGGCCTGGTCGGCCTTGGTGGCGGAGTAGGCGATGTTGTTGGGCCCGGCGAAGACCGCGTTCTTGGAGGCGATGTAGACGATGTCACCGCCCATCCCCTGCGCGATCATCACCCGCGCCGCCTCCCGCGAGACGAGGAAGGAACCGCGGGCCATGATGTTGTGCTGCAGGTCCCAGTCGCGTGCCGAAGTCTCCAGCAGCGGCTTGGAGATGGAGATCCCGGCGTTGTTGACGACCAGGTCGACTCCGCCGAAGGCGAGCACCGCCGCCTTGAAGGCGTCCGCGATCTGCTCCTCGGACGTGACGTCGACGGTGACGGCGACCGCCTTGTCCGGCCCGCCCAGCTCCTCCGCCACGGCTTGGGCGCTCTCGTCGTTCAGATCGGCGACGACGACACACGCGCCCTCGGCCGCCAGCCGGTGCGCGATGGCCCTGCCGATCCCGCTGCCTGCGCCGGTCACCAGCGCCACCCGGGTCGCCAGGGGCTTCGGCCGCGGCATCCGCTGGAGCTTGGCCTCCTCCAGCGCCCAGTACTCGATGCGGAACTTCTCCGACTCCTCGATGGGTGCGTACGTCGACACCGCTTCTGCCCCGCGCATCACGTTGATGGCGTTGACGTAGAACTCGCCGGCCACGCGAGCGGTCTGCTTGTCCTTGCCGAAGCTGAACATGCCGACGCCGGGCACGAGCACGATCGCCGGGTCGGCGCCGCGCATCGCGGGGGAGTCGGGCAGGGCGTGCCGCTCGTAGTAGGCGGCGTACTCCTCCCGGTACTCGGCGTGCAGCTCCTTCAGCCGGGCCACGGCCTCCTCCAGCGGCGCGGACGGCGGCACGTCCAGAACCAGGGGGCGCACCTTGGTCCGCAGGAAGTGGTCCGGGCACGACGTGCCCAGGGCCGCGAGCCGCGGATGCTCGGCGCGGGCGAGGAACTCCAGCACGTCGGCGGAGTCGTCGAAGTGCCCGACCTGAGCCTTGTCCCGCGAGGCGACGGCCCGGACGTACGGAGCCAGCGCCGCCGCCCGATCCCGCCGCGCGGCCTCGGGGAGGGCCTCGTACCCCTCGATCACCGGCCCGAAAGGCTCCGGCTTCCCGCGCTCGGCGAGAAACGCCTCCGCGGTACGGATGATGTGCAGCGAGTTCCGCTCGCACTCCTCGGACGTCTCACCCCACGCCGTGATGCCGTGCCCGCCCAGAATGCAGCCGATCGCCTGCGGGTTGGCCTCCTTGACCGCCGCGATGTCCAGCCCGAGCTGGAACCCGGGCCGCCGCCACGGCACCCACACCACCGTGTCCCCGAAACACTCGGCGGTCAGCTTCTCCCCGTCGGCCGCGCAGGCGAGCGCGATCCCCGAGTCCGGATGCAGATGATCGACGTGCGCGGCTTCGACGAGCCCGTGCATGGCGGTGTCGATGGAGGGAGCCGCCCCGCCCTTGCCGTGCAGACAGAAGTCGAAGGCGCCGACCATCTCGTCCTCGCGCTCGAGGCCCGGGTACACGCCCTTCAGCGCCCGTAGCCGGTCGATCCGCAGCACGGCGAGCCCGGCCTCGGTGAGCGTCCCGAGGTCACCACCGGACCCCTTGACCCACATCAGCTCGACATCACCGCCGGTCACGGGATCGGTGGCGGTGCCCTTGGCGGACGCGTTTCCGCCGGCGTAGTTGGTGTTGCGGGGATCGGAGCCGAGCCGATGGGACCGTGCCAGAAGGGCGGCGGCTTCGGGGTGGGGTGCCATGATCGGTTCTCTTTCTTGCGTGGTCGGAGCGGGGCGGCGCTGCGGTCGCGCGGGCATTTTTGAATCGTTTCAGGAACCTAGCCGCATGGGTGCGCGGCGTCAAGATGTCGGCGCAGGGACCCCCCGGTCGATTCAGGGAAGCGCGGGAATTCATTCTGCTCCTCGGCCTGCGGGTGTGAAACGATTCATGACATTTCATGGTCGTCGACGGCACGTATGGGCGGGGCCGCGGTCGCCGACGAGTTGGTCACGCGGGGCGCGAGGCGGGTTGGCGGAGCGAGGACGGGACGCTCGTGGTCGACGTCCTCGCCCCGCCGCACCTTCCCGCGGCCGTACCTCGCGTCCGCCTGGCCGCCGGCCACGATCCGGCATCCGCTGGCCGGCCTCGAATGCCCGCGGGGGTTGCTCAGGCCAGGAAGGCGGGCCTGAGCACCTCCTCGCACCACTGGCGGAAGCCGGTGGGGCCGGGCGGTGTGGCGCGGTGCTCCTCGTCGTAGGCGCCGTTGTTCTGGGCCACGGCCATGTCGGCCAGACCCTGCGCCCAGGCCTTGCTCGCCCCGTGCTCCAGCATCGTCGCGCGGTAGGCCTCGACCGGCACCTGCTGGAAGCGGACGGGCCGCTCCAGCACCTCGGAGACGATCCGGGCCACGCCGGCGGGGGACAGGGAGTCGGGGCTGACCACGGGCACGGCGCCCTGACCGCTCCACGAGTCGTCGAGCAGGAGCTCGGCGGCCTTCGCGGCGATGTCGCGGGTGGCGACGAGAGCGAAGGTGTGATCCGCGGGGTGGGGCCAGAAGAAGGCGCCCTGGTTTCTGATCGTGTCGAGCTGCCAGAGCAGGTTCTCCATGAAGCCCGGGGGACGCAGCGCCCGGAACTTCACGCCCGTGCCCGCGAGCAGTTCCTCGCCTGCCCGGGCCGCCGAGAGGTGGCCGGCGTTCCGCTCGATCCCGGTGCCCATGGTCGAGACGGCGACGATCCGCTGGACGCCGTGGCTGCCGATCGCCTCGCACGCAGACCGGGTGGGGTCCAGGACGTGGTCCTCCACGCTCTCGGCGCGCGGGTCCGGGGGTACCAGCCAGAACACGGCATCCGCGCCGGTGAACGCCTTCATGACCACATCGCGGTCACGGTGTGAGCCCTGCACGACTTCGACCCGCTCGCGCACATCCGGGGCGAGCCGGCCGGGATCGCGCACGATCACACGGACCGGCTCCGCTGTGCCGAGGACACGGTCGACGACCTGCCGGCCGATCTGGCCGGTGGGAGTGGTGACGACAAGCATCAGGAAGCTCCAAGAGAGTTCGCGGGAAAGGCGGTTGACGCCGCGTGGCGCGGGCCGGCGTACCGGGAGACCGCCTGCGTCGATCCTGCGCCGAAGCCGCACCGCACGGAAGGACCGGTCGGATCCCGCTTGTTACCCTCAGGGACATACCGAACGGAGGTGCCAGATCGTGGAGTCCCGGTCACTGCGCTACTTCGTCGCCGTCGCGGAGGAACTCAACTTCTCCCGAGCCGCCGAACGGCTGGGCATCTCCGCCCCGCCCCTGTCCCGTGCCATCCGCCGACTGGAGACGGACCTCGGCGTCCCCCTCTTCGAGCGCACCACCCACAGCGTCACCCTCACCCCGCCCGGCCGTGTCCTGCTGGCCGAGGCCCGGATCGCCCTCGACGCGCTGCACGCCGCCGGCCGCCGGGCCCAGCGCGCCGCCGACCCCGAGCCCAAGCTGGTCCTGGCCGTGAAGGCCGACGGCGACGCGGGCCTGCTGGAGCCCATCCTGGCCCGCTACGCCACCGAGCCCGGAGCCCGGCCCGTCACCGTCCGGCTCTCCGGCTGGCGCGAGCAGGTACGGTTGCTGCGCGAGGGCGAGGCCGACGCGGCCCTGATCTACGAGCCGTTCGACCGGACCGGTCTGGACGCCGAGCCGCTGGCCATCGAGGCCCGCCTCGCCGCTCTCCCGGCCGCCCATCCCCTGGCCGCCCGCGACCACCTCACCCTCGCCGACCTGGCCCTCCCGGGCGTCGAACCCGGCCGCCTCGACGGCCTGGACCGCTACCTGGACACCGTCGTCGAGCGCCACAGGATCGCCGACCTGCCACAACTGCTCACCCTTGTCGAACTGGGGGAGGTGGTGACGCTCCTGCCCGAGTCGGTCACGACCCGCTACCCGCGCCCGGGCGTCGTCTACCGCGAGCTGCCGGACACACCCCCGGTCACCCTGTCCATCGCCTGGCCCCAGCAGTCCCGCTCGACGGCCACGGCGGCACTGATCCGCGCGGCCACCGCGGTGGCCCCCGTCGGCGTGGCTCCCTGATACCGCTGTCAGGCCACGAGGTGAAGAGGCGGCCGGGCCGGGTGGGGCCGGCGGTCGCACGGGACGGTGTGGAGGACGTTGACCCGTCGTCGAGCCAGGCCGAGCCGGGGACCGCTCCACGATGTACGACCTGACCAGCCGCCGGAGTTGCGGACCACTGGAGCCCGCCGAGCGGGCCGCCCGACCGCAGCCGCGGGACGAAGACCCGGCGCGGACTGATCACGGTCACCGTGATGTCGTCGCGCTTCGTCATACGATCGGCCGCCATCACGCCGGCGTATCCGCCGCGGCCTGATCAGGCCGTACCCCGCCTCAGGCCCCAACTCCGCCTCAGGCCCCAACTCCGCCTCAGGCCCCAACTCCGCCTCAGGCCCCAACTCCGCCTCAGGCCCCCCACCCCGCCTGCTGCCCGCCGACGCGCTGCGCGACGATGCTCTCGGCCCAGCCGGAGCGGCGGTAGGCGGCCATCGGGTCGGGGTCCAGCCCCAGCTCCTGCCGCACCTCGGCCAGCAGCGGCCGTACATCGGTGTTGTACGCGTCCATGAGCACGGCGTTCGCCCCGAGCACATCACCCTCGCGCTGGGCGAGCGCGAGCGCTTCCCGGTCGACCAGCAGGGCCTTGGCGGTGGCTTCCTGGACGTTCATGACCGAGCGGATGATCGCCGGGATCTTGGGCTCGATGTTGTGGCACTGGTCGAGCATGAACGCGACGTCCGGCCCGAACCCGCCCCCACGCACCACCTCGTACATGATGCGGAAGAGCTGGAAGGGGTCGGCGGCGCCCACCATCAGGTCGTCGTCGGCGTAGAAGCGGGAGTTGAAGTCGAACCCGCCCAGCTTCCCCTCACGCAGCAGCGTGGCGACGATGAACTCGATGTTGGTGCCGGGCGCGTGGTGGCCGGTGTCGACGACGACCTGGGCCCTGTCGCCGAGCTTGAGACAGTGGGCGTAGGCGGTGCCCCAGTCCGGGACGTCCGTGGCGTAGAAGGCCGGCTCGAAGAACTTGTACTCCAGCAGCAGGCGCTGTCCGTCCCCGAGTCGCTCGTACACCTCGGCCAGCCCGTCGGCCAGCCGCTCCTGCCGCGCCCGGATGTCGTCCTGGCCGGGGTAGTTCGTGCCGTCGGCGAACCACAGCTTCAGGTCCCTGGACCCCGTGGCGTCCATGATGTCGACGCACTCCAGCAGATGATCGAGCGCCTTGCGCCGTACCGCCGGGTCCGCGTGGCAGATGCTGCCGAGCTTGTAGTCGTCGTCCTGGAAGGTGTTGGAGTTGATCGCCCCCAGTGCCAGCCCGCGGTCCTCGGCGTACTTGGCCAGCGCCGCGTAGTCCTCGACCTTGTCCCACGGGATGTGCAGGGCGACGGTGGGGGCCACGCCGGTGAACTCGTGCACCTTCGCCGCGTCCTGCAGCTTCTCCCAGGGGTCGCGCGGCACGCCCGGCTGGGCGAACACCTTGAAACGGGTTCCCGAGTTCCCGTACGCCCACGACGGCGTCTCGACGGCCTGGGTCCTGAGCGCGGCCTTCACCGCGGCGAGGTCGGTCACTGCGCGACTCCTGGTGATTTCGGTCGTAACGATGAAGCGTCGTGAAACGATTCAGAACGGCAAGCTAGGACCCCTTCGGAAGGGTGTCAAGCGCTCCGACCGACCCCGTTGCCCGTGATCCGGCCGTGACCTTTGGCTATCGAAACTTTTTCGACCCTGACCCATTGACGCGCCCCGGCCGCCGTGCCTACGGTCCCGGCAATCCAGTTGAAACCTTTCACGACGCGGTGGAGGCCCTCGGGTTCTCCCGCCGGTGTCGTCGAGGAGCCTCACATGACCCACCCGCCTGACACGGGGCCGACGCCGGTGCTGGCGCTGAAGGGCGTCTCCAAGTCCTTCGGCGCCGTACGCGCCCTCAGGGACGTCTCCCTGGAGCTGTTGCCCGGCGAGGTGCACGCCCTTGCCGGCGAGAACGGCGCGGGCAAGTCGACGCTGATCAAAACCCTCGCCGGGGTGCACCGGCCGGACGCCGGCCAGGTGCTGTTCGACGGTCGGCCCGTCGTGTTCCACGGCCCCGGCGACGCCCGCGACGCCGGCATCGCCGTGATCTACCAGGAACCCACCCTTTTTCCCGACCTGTCGATCGCCGAGAACATCTTCATGGGCCGCCGGCCCAAGCGGGCCCTCGGCCGGATCGACCACAATGCCACGCATGCCGCGACCCTGGCCCTGATGAAGCGCCTCGGCGTGGAACTCGACCCGGACCGGCCGGCCCGTGGTCTGTCGATCGCCGACCAGCAGATCGTCGAGATCGCCAAGGCCCTCTCCTTCGAGGCACGGGTACTGATCATGGACGAGCCGACGGCCGCCCTGACCGGCAGCGAGGTGGCGCGGCTCTTCGGGGTCGTGCGTACCCTCCGGGAACAGGGCGCGGCGGTGCTGTTCATCTCGCACCGGCTGGAGGAGATCTTCGCGATCTGCCAGAAGGTCACCACACTGCGGGACGGCGCCTGGATCTCCAGCGAGCCGATCGACGGCATGACCGAGGACGACCTCGTACGGCGCATGGTCGGCCGCGAGCTCGACGAGCTGTATCCCAAGCAGGACGTGGCGCCGGGCGAGGTGGCGTTGAGCGTGCGGCGTCTGACCCGTGAGGGGGTCTTCACCGACGTCTCCTTCGAGGTGCGGCGCGGCGAGATCGTCGGCCTCGCCGGACTCGTCGGCGCCGGCCGGACCGAGGTCGCGCGGGCCGTCTTCGGCATCGACCGGTGGGACGCCGGCGAGGTCGAGGTCGCCGGGCGCAGGCTCACCAACGGCGCCCCGTCCACGGCGATGGCGGCCGGGCTGGCCCTCGTCCCGGAGGACCGGCGCGCCCAGGGCCTGGTGATGGGCATGTCCATCGACCGCAACATCGGCCTCACCGGTCTCCGTACGACCGTCAGGGCGGGGCTGATGGACCGCGGCGCGGAACGCAGCCGCTCCCTCGACTGGGCCGTCAGGCTCCAGGTGAAGTACGCCAGGATCGCCGACGCCGTCTCCACCCTGTCCGGCGGCAACCAGCAGAAGGTGGTCCTCGCCAAGTGGCTGGCCACCGACCCGAAGGTGCTGATCGTCGACGAGCCGACGCGCGGGATCGACGTCGGTACGAAGGCGGAGGTGCACCGGCTGCTGTCCCAGCTCGCCGCCGACGGGGTGGCGGTGCTGATGATCTCCTCCGACCTGCCCGAGATCCTCGGCATGGCCGACCGCGTGCTCGTCATGCACGAGGGCCGGCTCACCGCCGAGATCCCCCGCGCCGAAGCCACCGAGGAAACCGTGATGGCCGCAGCCACCGGGAGGGCCGCCGCATGACGGTGACCACCCAGGATCAGTCCCCCGCCGTCGAGGTGCCCCACTCCGCCGGCACCCGGCTGGTCGACCGCGTGTTCAAGATGCGCGAACTCGCCATTCTGGCCGTCTTCCTGGTGATGATCGCCGTCGCCCAGGCGGGCAACAGCGAGTTCCTGTCCGAGCAGGGCGTCAAGGACCTGCTGCTCAACGCGACCATCCTGGTGCTGGTCGCCACCGGCCAGTCCCTGGTGGTGATCACGAGGAACGTCGATCTGTCGGTCGGCTCGACCCTGGGCATCAGCGCCTTCGCGGCCGGTGCCTGTCTGCACGGCGGCGGCAACGCCGTCGTCGCGATTGTCCTGGCCGTCCTGCTGGGAGTCGGTTTCGGCCTGCTCAACGGCCTGTTGGCCAGCCTCGGTCAGGTGCCCGCCCTCGTCGTCACCCTGGGCACGCTGTACATCATCCGCGGCGTCGACTCCATCTGGGTCGGCTCCCGCCAGATCACCGCGGCCGACCTCCCGGGCGGTTTCGTGGACTTCGGCTCCGGGGGCGTCTCGGCGGTGCCATGGCTGGCCCTGATCGCGCTGGTGGTGCTGGTGGCGACCGCGTACTACCTCAAACACTTCGGCAGCGGACGGGAGTTGTACGCCCTCGGCTCCAACCCCGAGGCCGCGCGCCTGGCCGGTATTCCGGTCCGCAAGCGGATCCTGGCCGCCTACACCTTCTGCGGCGGCCTCACCGGGCTCGCGGGCGCGATGTATCTGGCCCGCTTCGGAAACGTCGACTCCGGCACCGGAAACGGTTACGAACTCACCGTCGTCAGCGCGGTCGTGGTCGGCGGTGTCGTCTTCACCGGCGGCTCGGGAAGCGTGTACGGAGCCGCTCTCGGCGCCCTGTTGCTCACCTCGATCAACAGCGTGCTGCCCGCTCTCGGCGTCAGCTCCGTCTGGGTGCTCGCCATCAACGGCGTCCTGCTGCTGCTCGCCATCGCCGTCGACCGGATCGTCGCGCTGCGCGTTGCCGCCGCCCTGAAGAAGAAGTCGGACCGGAGGAACACCCCCATGGCGAAGGAGAACACCGGTGCCTGATTCGCTGAGCCGCGCCGTTCGCTGGGACACCGTCGTCGGCGCACTCCTGGCGGTACTCCTGCTGGTCTCCTTCGGCACGGTCGACGGCTTCGGCAACGCCCTCAACCTGTCCTTCCTGATCGGCAACACCCTGCCGATCGCCCTGATCGCCCTGCCGATGACCCTCCTCGTCGTCTCCGGGGAGATCGATCTGTCCGTCGCCTCGACCGCCGGCCTGTCCGGTGCGGTGATGGGCAAGCTGTGGAACGACGGTATGGCCATCGAGACGATCATTCCGCTGTGCCTGCTGCTGGGCGTGGTGTGCGGGCTGGTCAACGGGCTCCTCGTGACCCGCCTCGGGCTGCCCTCCCTCGCCGTCACCATCGGCACCCTCGCCGCCTACCGGGGCATCGCCCAGATCGTGCTCGGCTCCGACGCGGTGACCGACTTTCCCACGCAGTACCTGGACTTCGCGGCCGGCCGGGTCGGGAACTCCTTCCTGCCCCAGGCGTTCCTGCCCTTCCTGGTGCTGCTCGCCATCGCCGTGGTCGTCCTGCACGCCACCCCGTTCGGCCGGTCGCTGTTCGCGATCGGCGCGAGCGAGGAGGCCGCGCGGTTCGCCGGCATCCGGGTGAAGCGGACCAAGCTGCTGCTGTTCGTGGCCACCGGGTTCATGTCGGCGCTCACGGGTGTGTTCTGGGCGCTGCACTACGCCAGCGCGCGGTACGACAACGCCACGGGTCTCGAACTCTCCGTCGTGGCGGCCGTACTGCTCGGCGGCATCGACTTCGACGGGGGCAGGGGGACGCTGGGCGGCGCCATCGCCGGGGTGTTCCTGCTCGGGGCGCTGCAGAACGTGATGAGTCTGCTGAACGTCTCCGCGCAGTCGCAGATCGTCGTCACCGGTGTGCTGCTTGTCGTCTCCGTGCTGGGCCCTCGGGTCGCCCGGCAGATCTCGATGGCCCGGGCGGCCGGTTCCGCCGGTTAGGCCGTTCGTCGGCTGCGGGCCCGTCGTGGCCGGTCGCTCCCAACAGGTTCTCGGATTCGCTCGAACCCGGGGGACCCCCATCGTGGCGGTGTCCGCACATCAAACACAGCCCCGCGCCCCTGTCAGGCGCTACACCACTCCTCCTTGCAAAGGACCGCTCGTTATGCGCAAGCCCTCGCTCCGCCGCACCTGCGCCGCCCTCGCCGTCGGTACGTCCCTCGCCCTGGCGCTCACCGCCTGCGGCGGCACCACCAAGAAGGACGTCAAGGCCGACAACGCCTCCGCCGCCTCCGGCGGCACGGCCGACCCGAACGCCGCCACCAAGAAGGGCCTGACCGTCGGCTTCCTGCCCAAGCAGGTCAACAACCCCTACTTCACCACCGCCGACAAGGGCGGGGAGAAGGCGCTCACCGAACTCGGCTCGAAGTACAAGGAGGTGGGCCCCTCCAGCGCCACGGACACCTCCGGGCAGGTCAGTTACGTCAACACGCTCACCCAGCAGCAGGTGAACGCGATGGCGGTCTCCGCGCAGGACCCGGGTGCCCTGTGCACCGCCCTCAAGCAGGCCATGAGCAACGGCATCAAGGTCGTCACCTACGACTCCGACACCACCCCCGGCTGCCGCAACGCCTTCGTCTCGCAGGCGTCCGCCGAGGACCTCGGCCGTACCGAGGTGCAACTGCTCGCGCAGCAGATCGGGTACAAGGGCGAGATCGCCGTCCTGTCGGCCGCCCAGACGGCCACGAACCAGAACACCTGGATCGGGTACATGGAGGACGAGCTGAAGGACCCGAAGTACAAGAACATCAAGCTGGTCAAGATCGCGTACGGCAACGACGACGCCCAGCAGTCCTTCCAGCAGACCCAGGGCCTGCTCCAGCAGTACCCGGACCTGAAGGGGATCATCTCCCCGACCACCGTCGGCATCAAGGCGGCCGCCCAGTACCTGTCGGGCTCGAAGTACAAGGGCAAGGTCAGGCTGACCGGCCTCGGCACCCCGAACGACATGCGCAAGTACGTCAAGAACGGCACCGTGAACGCCTTCGAGCTGTGGGACCCGGCCAGGCTCGGCGACCTGGCCGCCCGTACCGCCGTCGCGCTGGCCTCGGGGCAGATCAGCGGCAAGGAGGGCGAGACGTTCAAGGCCGGCGGTACGACGTACACCATCGGCAAGGACGGCGTGATCACGCTGGGCAAGCCGACCGTGTTCGACGCCAAGAACATCGACCGGTTCAACTTCTGAGTAGTCGGAGGGTAGTTGATGCAGCGCGTGTGTTTCCTGCTGAAGGTCAGGGCGGACCGTCTCGACGAGTACCGTGAGCGGCACACCGCCGTGTGGCCGGAGATGCTCGACGCCCTGAAGGCGACCGGCTGGCACAACTACTCGCTGTTCCTGCGCGAGGACGGCCTGCTCGTCGGCTATCTGGAGACCGAGGACTTCGCCGCGGCCCGGGCCGGCATGGAGGCGGCCGAGGTCAACGCGCGCTGGCAGGCGGACATGGCGCCGTTCTTCGAGTCGCTGGACGGCGCCCGGCCCGACGAGGCCATGAAACCGCTCACGGAGGTGTTCCACCTGTCATGACCGCCGCCGGAAGCGGGCTCGCGACCCCCGGTGTCACCCGGCTCGGCCGCACCCTCCTCGATGCCCGGGCCCTGTACTTCGTGTCGTACGACGGCCTCGTCAACAACAACTCCTTCCAGAAGAACGGGCTGTTCACGCACGGGGGCCGGCAGTACGCGGCCTGGTACTCCGCGGACCGCAGCGCGGCCGTCGCCCGCCGCAGCCCGGGTGCGGGGGACTGGGCGAGGGTGACCCTGGACCATCGGCTCAAGAGCGACGACTCACACAACGTGATCTCGATGGGCGTCTCACGGACCGACTGCCGGCTGCACATCGTCATGGACGCGCACAGCGACGGCTTCTTCTACGTGAAGTCCGCCGCCGGACTCCTCGACGGCCAACTGCCATGGACCCGGGCCGCCTTCGGGCCCGTAGACACCACGCTGGACGGACTCGCGCTCACCCCGCGGTTCACCTATCCGCAGTTCGTCTCCACCCCCGAGGGCAGGCTCCAGCTCGGCTACCGTGCCGGGATCTCCGGCGACGGCCGCAACGCCCTTGCCGAGTACGACGGTTCGACATGGACGGCGCTGGGGGAGTGGAGCAGTTCGACGGGCACCTACTCCAGCTCGCACGGCACCAGCACCGCCCGCAACATGTACCTGCACGGCCTCGACTACGACGTCCACGGCCGGCTGCACTCCTTCTTCACCTGGCGGGAGCAGGACGCCTCCGTGATGTGCAGCGGCGGCGGCCTGACCAACCACGACACCGGCTATGTCTTCTCCGCCGACCGGGGGCGGACCTGGCGCAACGACGCCGGTGCGGTCGTGGGCACCACCGGCGGCCCGGACCAGGTCGCGGTCGACCGCCCGGGGCTGGTGGTGGACCCCCTCGCCCCCGACCACTGCCTGATGAACCAGGAGAGCCAGGCCGTCGACTCGGCCGGCCGGCCGCACGCGATCATCAGTCACGTACCCGGCCGCTTCCGGCAGTGCACCATGGACTACGTCGCCGACCGCATCGCCCACGGGCGCGCCTTCCACCTCCGCAAGAACGCCTCCGGTGCCTGGCAGAAGACCGAGATTCCGGTTCCGCTGAACTCCAGCCAGCGCACCAAGCTCGTCCTGGACCGGTACGACAACGCTTACGCGGTCTTCCCGTTCGGCCGGATCGCCGCCGCGTCGAAGGCCGCCGGGCACACCGACTGGACACTGCTGTACGACGGCGGTGACCTGAAGGCCTTCGGCGAGGTGGTGATCGACGAGACGCGGATCCGGGCGGACAACGTCCTGTCCTTCATGTACCAGGAGAAGTCCACCGGTACGACGCCCTCGCCCCTGTACGTGGCCGACTTCGCGCTGCCGGCATGACGGTAATGTGAAGGTCGTCCCGCCGCCCCTAGTCTCCTCTGGAGGTCTTCGCCCGATGACCCAGTCGGTGGGTATCAAGGACGTCGCCCGTGTCGCCGGAGTATCGGTCGGCACGGTGTCGAACGTCATCAACCGCCCGGACACCGTCGCGAGTGAGACCCGGGCGCGGGTGCTGTCCGCGATCGACCGGCTCGGCTATGTCCGCAGCGAGTCCGCGCGGCAGCTGCGCGCGGGCCGCAGCCGGATCATGGGCCTGCTCGTGCTCGACATGGGCAACCCGTTCTTCGTGGACGTGGCGCGGGGCGCCGAGCGGGCGGCCCGCGAGGCCGGGCTCGGCGTGATGGTGTGCAACAGCGCCCAGAACGCCGCTGAGGAGGCCGACTACCTGGGGCTCTTCGCCGAGCAGCGGGTGCGGGGCGTGCTGCTGACCCCGGCGGACGCCACCGGCCGGAACATCGAGACCTTCCGCCGGCACGGCATCCCGTTCGTGCTGGTCGACCGGGTCGCCGAGGGCGCCACCGAGTGCTCGGTGTCCGTGGACGACGTGGCCGGCGGCGCGCTCGCGGTGCGGCACCTGGTGGATGCGGGCCACCGCTCCATCGCCTACGTCAGCGGACCCCCCGGCCTCAACCAGGTCCGCGACCGCCGTACCGGCGCCCTGAACGCTCTCGCGGAGGCCGGGCTCGGCCCCGAGGCGCTGCGCGAGCTGCCCACCGAACGCCTCGACGTCGCCGCCGGCCGCGACGCCGGCGCCCGTCTGCTGGGCCTCGCCGACCGTCCCACCGCCGTCTTCTGCGCCAACGACCTGCTCGCCCTCGGCGTCCTGCAGGCCATGTACGCAGCCGGTGTCACCGTCCCCGACGACCTCGCCATCGTCGGCTACGACGACATCGAGTTCGCGGCGGCCGCCGCCGTACCGCTGACCTCCGTACGGCAGCCCGCCGTCACCATGGGCGCCCTCGCCGCCGAGCTGCTGCTGGAGGAGACCGAGCAGGCCGAGGGCACGCGCACGCACGAGCACCGCCGGGTGGTGCTCCAGCCTGAGCTGGTGGTGCGCCGTTCCAGCCTCGTGGCACGCTGAGCCGGGCGCTGACCGGAAGTTCAGTAAGAAACCATGATCCCCGGGCTCCGTGCGGGCCCGGTCATGTGCTGAACTGGGACCCGTCCATACCGTCCGTCCCGGGAGACCCGTTGAGCCTCAGCTACCGCCAGCCCGGCGTCATCCTCACCGACCGCCGCTTCACCGTGCCCCTCGACCACGCCGCCCCGGACGGCGAGACGATCGAGCTGTACGCCCGTGAGACGGTCGCGAGCGACAAGGCCGGGCAGGAGCTGCCGTGGCTGCTGTATCTCCAGGGCGGCCCCGGCTTCGGGGCGAATCGTTTCGTCGGACGTCAGGCCTGGCTCGACCGGGCCCTGAAGGACTACCGCGTCCTGCTGCTCGACCAGCGCGGCACCGGCAGCTCCACCCCGGCCACCCGGCAGACCCTCCCGCTCCGCGGCGGCCCCGCCGAGCAGGCCGACTACCTCACCCGTTTCCGCGCCGACGCCATCGTCCGGGACTGCGAGGCCATCCGCGCCCAGGTCACCGGCGGCGCCCCGTGGACCGTGCTCGGCCAGAGCTTCGGCGGCTTCTGCGCGGTGGCGTACCTCTCCCTCGCCCCCGAGGGCCTGGAAACCGCCGTGATCACCGGTGGCCTGCCCTCCCTGCACGCCCACGCAGACGACGTCTACCGTGCGGCCTACCCGCGCATCGAACGCAAGGTCGGCGCGCACTACGCCCGCTACCCCCAGGACGTCGAGCGGGCCCGCCGGATCGCCGACCACCTCCTCACCCATGACGTGACCCTCCCGAACGGCTACCGCTTCACGGTCGAGGCCTTCCAGTCCCTCGGCCTGATGCTCGGCGCGAGCGACGGCAGCCACCGGCTGCACCACCTGCTGGAGGACGCCTTCGTCCGCACACCGTTCGGCCTGGAGCTGTCCGACGCCTTCCAGGAACAGGCCCAGTCCCTGCTGTCGTACGCCGCCCACCCCCTCTACGCGCTCGTCCATGAGTCGATCTACGGCCAGGACGCCCGCCCCACCGCCTGGGCCGCCGAACGGATCCGCGCCGAGTTCCCGCAGTTCGACGCGGCCAAGGCACTCGCCGGCGACGCCCCCGTCCTGTTCACCGGCGAGACGGTCCACCCCTGGATGTTCGAGGCGGACCCCGCCCTGCGCCCGCTGCGTGAGACGGCCGACCTGCTCGCCGCCCGCACCGACTGGCAGCCCCTCTACGACCCCGCCCGCCTCGCCGCCAACGAGGTCCCGGTCGTGGCGGCCGTCTACCACGACGACATGTACGTCGACACCGCCCACTCCCTGGAGACCGCCCGCGCCATCCGCGGCCTGCGTACCTGGGTCACCGACGAGTTCGAACACGACGGCCTGCGCACGGGAGCGCCGCGCGTACTGGACCGACTGCTGGCGATGGCACGCGGCGACGTGTGAGAGTCCCCCCGGGTTCGAGCGAAGCCGAGAACGGGGGAGAGCGACCAGCCACAACGGCGCCGCGGACACCGGATGACCCTTCGCGGCACCCCCGGCGGAGCGCATAGTGTGCAGCCCATGACCGAGCCGAAGACCACTCAACTCCAGCCCATGCCCGAGGACTGGCAGCGCGCCCTGGCGGTGGTGGCGCACCCCGACGACCTGGAATACGGGTGCTCTGCGGCGGTCGCCGCCTGGACCGACGCCGGCCGCGAGGTCGCCTATGTCCTGGCCACCCGCGGCGAGGCGGGCATCGACACCCTCGACCCCGCCGTCTGCGGCCGGCTGCGCGAGCGCGAGCAGCGGGCCGGCGCGGCGGTCGTGGGTGTCACCTCGGTCGAGTTCCTCGACCACCGGGACGGGGTGATCGAGTACGGGCTCGCGCTGCGCCGCGACATCGCCGCCGCGATCCGCCGCCACCGCCCCGAACTGGTCATCGCCCTCAACCACCGGGACACCTGGGGCGAGGTCGCCTGGAACACCCCCGACCACGTCGCCGTGGGCCGCGCCACCCTGGACGCGGCCGCCGACGCCGGGAACCGCTGGATCTTCCCGGAACTCACCGAGCAGGGACTCGAACCCTGGAACGGGGTCCGCTGGGTCGCCATCGCCGGCTCCAGCCGGCCCACCCACGCGGTGGACGCGGGGCCCGGGCTGGAACGGGCGGTGCGCTCGCTGCTCGAACACCGCACCTACATCGAGGCGTTGACCGACCAGGACCCCGAGACGTACGTCCGCGACTTCCTCAGCACGCAGACCACCGCCGTCGCCGAGCGCTTCGGCGGCATACCGGCGGTGGCCTTCGAGGTGTTCGGCCGCTGAAGGCTCCCGGCACAGGGCGGTTGTGCAGGTCAGTAGGCTGGAGGGCATGCCGGAACAGACAGCCGACCCCTCCGACCTGCGGGGCGAGTGCGCACAGTGCTTCGGGCTGTGCTGTGTCGCCCTGCCCTTCGCCGCGTCCGCCGACTTCGCGCTGGACAAGCCCGCCGGGAAGCCGTGCCCGAACCTCCAGGGCGACCACCGCTGCGGCATCCACGCCGACCTGCGGACGAAGGGTTTCACCGGCTGCACGGTCTACGACTGCTTCGGCGCCGGACAGAAGGTCTCGCAGGTCACCTTCGGGGGGCAGGACTGGCGGACGGGGTCCAAGGAGCGCGCCCGCCAGATGTTCGACGTGTTCCCGGTCGTACGGCAGTTGCACGAGCTGCTGTGGTACCTCACCGAGGCGCTCGGCCTGCCCGCAGCCCGTCCGGTCCACCCGGAGCTGCGGCGGGCGCTGGCGGAGACCGAGCGGCTCACCCGGCAGACCCCGGAGGAACTGGCCGCGCTGGACGTGGCCGCGCACCGGCAGCAGGTCAATGTGCTGCTGCTGCGAACCAGCGAGCTGGCCCGGGCCGGTGCCGCTAGCGGGAAGGGCGGCAAGAAGGGCAAGGGCAAGGGGAAGGACCGCCGGGGCGCCGATCTCATCGGGGCCCGGCTCCGGGGCGCCGACCTGCGCGGGGCGAGCCTGCGCGGCGCGTATCTCATCGCCGCCGACCTCACCGGCGCCGATCTGCGCGACGCGGACATGATCGGCGCCGATCTGCGCGACGCCGACCTGACCGACGCGGACCTCACCGGCGCCTTCTTCCTCACCCAGCCCCAACTCAACGCGGCCCGCGGCAGCACCGGCACCAGACTCCCGGAGTCGGTGACCCGCCCCGCGCACTGGACAGCGGCCGGCTGATCCGCGACGCCGACCGAGCAAGGCTGTCTCGGTGTGGGGTGGGGACCGCGGCGGTGCCCTGGGTCGGGCGGTGTCGAGGGGATGGGTTTGGCGGGGTGTTGGGGTTCGGTGTGCGGGCGGTGTCCGGGAGGGCCGCCGGTCGGGGTGGTGAGGGC
Organism: Streptomyces sp. NPDC002076; assembly: GCF_053593835.1. Taxonomy (NCBI): domain Bacteria; kingdom Bacillati; phylum Actinomycetota; class Actinomycetes; order Kitasatosporales; family Streptomycetaceae; genus Streptomyces; species Streptomyces sp. NPDC002076. The sequence goes on along the minus strand of NZ_JBSFDI010000010.1, from coordinate 104,402 downwards.
GGCGGTGGGCTGGGCCGGGGGGGCCGGGTCGGGCGGTGTCGAGGGGATGGGTTTGGCGGGGTGTTCGGGTTCGGTGTGCGGGCTGGTGTCCAGGAGGGGCGGCGCCGGTCGGGTTGGTGATGGCGGCGGTGACCCCGGCGGGGGACCGGGTTGGCGTGCGGAGCGGAAGGCCCCTGTGCTGCCCGGGCTGGTGACCTCAGTGGTGCCCGGGCCGGGCGGTGTCGAGAGGGTGGGTCTGGCGTGCTGTGCAGGTTCGGTGTGCGGGCTGGTGCACGGGAGAGCCGCCGGTCGGGATGGTAAGGGCGGCGGTGGGCAGGGCCGGGGGCCGGGTCGGCCGTGCCGAGCGGAAGGCCCCGGAGCTGCCCGCGCTGGTGACCTCGGTGGTACCCCGGGACAGGGGACGAGTCGGGCGATGGCCCCAGGGTGCCTTCCGGTGCCAGCGTGCTGATTGGTGCGTCGGACAGCCGCCGGTCGGGCCGGTGACGCCGGCGGTGTTCTGACTGGGCCCGACGGGCTGTCGGGCTTCAGTGCGCCGGCTGGTGTACCGGACAGCCGCCGGTCGGGCCGGTGGCCGGTGTGCCCTCGGTGGGCCTGTCCGTGGCATGGGCGGCGTTCGGCTCCGGGGCGCTTCCCGGCTCGCTCACCCCGTGCGCCGGGCAGGCCCCCGCCGGGTCGGGCCCGTGCCCCGGGCACGCCTGCGGCACGCTCAGCCCAGGTGTCGGGCCGGCCTCCGGTGCCTGTGCCGGCGCCGGCCGGCGTTCCAGGCTCAGCCGCAACCCCTCCGGCATCACCGTCAGCCGCTCGGTCACGGTCAGCCGGTAGGCGGGGTCGGGCAGCAGGTCGTAGCGGCGCAGCAGGAGGCCGAGGACCAGCGTCGCCTCGTGCAGGGCGAACTGGCGGCCGATGCAGGCCCGCGCGCCGGTGCCGAAGGGCTTGAAGGTGTGCGGAAGACGAGACCGTACGGCCGCCGCCTCGAAGCGGTCCGGGTCGAAGCGCTCGGCGTCCTCGCCCCAGACCTCCGGGTCGCGATGCAGCATCGGCGTCAGCACCAGGGCCCACGCGCCCCGCAGCATCGGGTGGTCGTCGGCGAGCACGGTGTCCTGCCGGGCCTCCCGGGCGAAGGCCGGGGCGGTCGGCCACAGCCGCAGGGACTCGTCCAGCACCCGGCGGACATGGCGCAGCTTGGCCACCTGGTCGTAGCCGGGCTGTGCGGTGTCGCCCCAGACGCGGTCCACCTCGGCCCGGGCCCGGGCGGCGATCTCGGGGTGCCGGGCGAGGTAGTACAGGGCGAAGGAGAGCGCGCCCGAGGTGGTCTCGTGGCCCGCGACCAGGAAGGTGATCACCTGCCTGCGGACGTTCTCCGCCGACAGCTTCTCGCCGGTCTCCGGATGCGCCGTCTCCAGCATCCGGTCCAGCAGGTCGCCCTCCCCGCGGCCCGTCCGGCGCCGCTCCGCGACCAGGTCGTCGACCGTCCTGTCCAGGTACGCCATGTCGGCCGCGTTGCGCCTGACGGCGGTGCGCAGCAGCAGCGGGGCCAGCGGCCCGGGCACGCTGTTCAGGCGCTGGGCGTAGGTGAGCGTGCCGACCATCGCGGTGACGAAGGGATGCGGGCGGTCCCGCTCGAAGGAGCCGAAATCGTGCCCGAAGCCGGTCCGTGCGATCGTCTCCAGGGTCAGCTTGGTCATGGCCCCGGGCACGTCCACCGTGCGCCCGGCCGCCGCCTCCCGGTCCCAGTGATCGGTCAGGCGCCCCGCGACCGACAGCATCATCCCGTGGTAGGCCTCCATGGCCTCCCGGCTGAAGCCGGGGGCCAGGACGTCGTGCGCGAGCTGCCAGTTGGGCTCGTCGTTGTAGGCGGTGAACAGGCCGTCCCCGGCGAGCGGCCGCAGATTGGCCACGCCGAGACCGACGTGTTTGGCGAACCGGGACTCGTCGGCCAGGTCCGCGGCCGGCCGGGCGCCCCACACGAACACGAACTCCTTGCCGAAGGCCCGCCGCCGGAAGATCGGCCCCAGCTCGCGCGCGAAACGCATGGAGTCCTGGATCGGCTTGCGCCGGTCGACGCCGAGCACATCGCCGAGCAGCGGCACCCGACGCGGCGGATGCGGGATGCGGTGCAGCTCGGGCCAGCCCAGTTCGGCGCTGCGGAATCCCTTCGGCAGCTCCGTCTCCGTCGTCTGCGTCCTTCGCGTCGTCTCCGCCATGACGCCGATCTCCCTTGATCCAGCGGACCGTTGAACCTGCGAGGTGAAGCTGTGGCGCGGTATGTTGTACGTGGGTTCAATAACTGGTTTCAGTCTGGTCCGCTTGTTGAACCCGCGTCAAGTAAAGTGACGTCATGCCCGCGAACCAGGGGGAGCGCGCCCGGCGCAGACTCAGCACCGCGGAACGCCGTGAGCAGCTGCTGTCGGTCGGCGCGAAGCTGTTCTCGGAGAGCCCCTACGACGACGTGTGGATCGAGCAGGTCGCCGAGATCGCCGGGGTCTCCCGCGGGCTGCTGTACCACTACTTCCCGACCAAGCGGGACTTCTTCGCGGCGGTCGTCGAGCGTGAGAGCGAGCGGATGCTGCGCATGACGGCGGCCGTGCCCGGTGTGCCGGTGCGCGAGCAGCTCACCGCCGGGCTCGACACCTACCTCGGTTACGTCCAGGCCCACGCCCACGGCTTCCGCGCCTTCCATCGCGCCGACGCGGCCGGCGATCAGGCCGTACGCCGCGTCTACCAGCGGGCGCTGGCCGCCCAGGAGCAGCAGATCCTCGCCGCGCTTGCCGCCGACCCCGAGTTCGGGCCCGTCTTCGAGAACGCCCCGCATGTCCGCCTGGCCGTGCGCGGCTGGCTCGCCTTCACCACCGCCGTGTGCCTGGAATGGCTGCGCGACGGCGAGTTGACCCGCGAGCAGGTGCGCGACCTGTGCGCGCGGGCGCTGTTGGGTGTCATCGCCTGACCACCGCCCACCGCCGTCCGCCCCCTGCCTGATCCTTTCCGCCGGTGGGGTGTGGTTGGCGTGCGCCCCGATCTCCGATAGGTTAGGCAAGGCTTGCCTAAGGAGGTCGAGGATGGGTGACACGCAGGACTGGACGGCCGCACCCGGCGCGGCGGAGCGGGCACGGTCGGTGCTGGCCGCCGCCTGGTCGTGCGCGGTGACCGCGGACGGCGCCCGCGAGGAGTACGTCGGCGCGCACACCGTGACCGACGGCGGCGCCGTGCGGCTGGCGGTGCCCGAGGACAGCGCCCTGCTGACCGCGGCCATCTGCGCACCGCGCCAGGAACCCTCCGCCGTACTGGAGTTCGCCGACGTGGCCCCCGTACCGATGCGGGGCCGGATCCGGGCGCGGCTGAACCTCGCCGGCTGGTTCGCCCCGGACCGCGGCACCCTGCTGTTCCGGCCCACGCGGGTGGTGCTGCGGCGGTCCTCCGGGGCCGTGGTGGTCGACCTCGGCGAATACGCCGCCGCCCGGCCCGACCCGCTCGCCGAGGCCGAGGCCCGGCTCCTGACCCACCTCGCCGACGCCCACCCGGACGCCGTCGAGCGGCTGACCCGCCTGGTGCGCCCGGAGAGCCTGCACGCCGCGACCCGCGTGCTGCCCCTCGCCGTGGACCGGCACGGACTGACCCTGCGCATCGAGCGCACCCGCGCCCATGGAGACGTACGGCTGCCCTTCCACACGCCCGCCGACGACGTCGCCCAGCTCACCGAGCGCATGCACGCCCTGCTGGCCCAGGCCGCTGCCGCCGCCTGCCCGCGCGCGCTACAGCGGCAGCGCGCAGACGGCGACGGCTGAGGCGAACGGTTCGCCGGCCGACCGGAGTTCACCGCTGTCCGTGTCGACGTGGAAGACGGTGACCGTCCCCGAGCGCTGGTTCGCCGCGAACAGCAGCCCGCCGTCCGGCGAGAGAGCGATCTGCCGCGGGAATTCCCCGCCGACCGGCACCGTGCCGAGCAGCCGCAGCCGGGCGCCGTCGGCCTCGATCGCGTACCGCGCGAGGCTGTTGTGGCCCCGGTTGGCCAGGAACGCGTACCCGCCGTTCGCCGTCACGACGAACTGCGCCGGGTAGTTGGTGCCGCCGCCGGAGCCCGTGGGCTGCGGCTCGGCGATGGTCAGGCTGCCGGAGGCCGGGTCGTAGCCGCAGACGGTGACCGTGTCGTCCACCTCGTTGGCCAGATAGGCGTACCGGCCGCCCGGATGGAAGGTCAGATGGCGCGGTCCGGCTCCGGGCCGGGCGTGCGCCTGCGCCACCTCCGTCAGCGTGCCCTTCGACTGGTCCAGGCGGTAGCTGTAGACGGTGTCGGTGCCGAGGTCGACCGCGAGGACATGGCCGCCGTCCGGGCTGGTGAGGAACTGGTGTGCGTGCGGCCCCTGTTGGCCCGGGCCGGGAGGCGGGGTGGTGTGCGTGACGACGTCGGTGCGCTCGCCGAGGGCGCCCGAGGCGTCGATGGGATGCACGGCGACACTGCCCGAACCGTAGTCGGCGCTCAGCAGCCAGCGTCCGGAGGGGTGCACCGACAGATGACAGGGTCCCGCGCCGCCCGCGCCGCGGGTGCCGAGGACCCGCCGGTCGGCGAGGCGCACGGCCGTCACACCGCCGTCCTGGCGCTCGTCCACCGCGTACAGCGTGCGGCCGTCCGGATGCACGGCGAGGTACGACGGGTCGGGGACGCCGGTGAGCGTGCCGGAGCCGGTGATCCGGCCGGTCGCCGGGTCGTAGGAGGCCAGTCCGATGCCGGCGCCGCCGCCGTCGACCGAGGTGTAGGTGCCCACGTACAGCGGACGCGGACCGGAGGGCCTGCGGAGTGGTGCGGCGGACCTGGGCTCGTCGGCCGCGGCCGGGGCGCCGGCCGGCGGGGCCGCCGGGGAGGGCACCGCAACCACGGCCGCCGTCCCCGCCACGGCTCCGACGAACCGGCGCCGGCTCCAGCCTCCGTTCACCGGCTCGTCGTCCGTGTCCATGCAGCACCTCAGGTCGTCGGTGGGCCCGGTCGTGAATGCCACCTTGGCCTCCGCCGCCCGCAAAGGGCAAGTACGGCAACGGGTGTTGCACTCCATGCAACGGCGCTTACCACTCGCCGTCCTCCACCGGCTTGCCCGGCGTGTCCTTCAGCGGGGCCACCTGGCCGGCGGACGGCGCCTGCCACGGGTCCAGGTCGTCCCCGAGCCACTCGCCGACCGGCTTGACGGAGCCCAGGGTGTCCGTCGGGGCCAGATCCTGGGCATCGGTGTCGTAGTAGTCGTACCAGGGCAGGCCCGCCCGGGTGTACGCCGCCCGGTCCACCGGCGACGGCGGGGGTGCCTCGCCGGTGATGCGCCGCCACTCCGGCGGCGTGACCAGGTGCACGAACACGCGGCCTGCGGGCTCCTCGGACCAGTCGGTCAGCGGCCGGTCGTCCCGGTACACCTCCTGGCGCATCGAGCCGCCGACGCCGAGACCCATGGCGGCGGCGCGGGGTGCCCCACCCGGAGCCGCGGGGGGCGGCATCGCCCCGGGCGCGGGGGCCGCCATCGGCATCGCCGCGCCGTACCCACCCGTCGGCCCGGCCGCCAGGGCCCTGCGCCGCGCCTCCTCCTGCTCCCGCTCGCGGCGCCGCCACTCGGTCAGGAGCGGCTCCCGCAGCGGGAACGACTGGAGTTGCACGCCGCCCCACACCTCCTCACCGGTGACCTGTCCCTCCACCGTCGCCCCCAGACCCAGCGGCACGGCGACGAACTGGCGGACGGTCCCCTTGCCGGAGTTGATGCCGTCCAGCCAGGGCTGGCGGGGCAGCGCCACATAGTTCTGCGGATCCCGGGCGAGCCGGTCGCTCCAGGGCCTGCCGGACACCGCGCACACCTTGCCGACCCCGACCTGGAGCGCCGCCGGCTCCCGCGTGCCGGAGAAGCTCAGCCACATCGCCTCGCGCAGATACACCGGCAGCATCACGCCACCGCGCGCCCGCCACTCGGCCGGGACCGTGTCCGGGTAGTCCGAGACGCGCCGGACCGGGAACTCGCCCAGGCCCGGTGGCAGCGGATGCGTGCCCGTCTCCGGCAGCCGCAGCGTGCGGATGAACCGCACCGCTACCTCGCCCGGCAACCGCAGTGTGTTCCCGTCGATCCGCACCCCGGAACCGGCCATCCCGTCGCCCCCTCGCATCCGTGCCGGTCGCCCCGGCAGCCCTCGCACTCCGTGCCGGCCGTCCCGGCACCCTGCGCGCCGAGCCCTGCCCGGCGCCTTCCTCACCAAAAACGCTCACCGAACCCCGCACGGTTCCGCCACAGCTCCTCCTGCACCCCGAGCCGTTCACGCAGCCGGGTGATCCGGGGCAGCTTCGCCCGTTGCCTGCTGGAGACCTTGTCCAGCTCCTCGAACAGGCGCCGGGTGCGGTGCTCGGTGTTCAGCTCGTCGATGATCCGGGTCGTCTCGGTCAGCACGGCCCCGTACAGCTGCCAGTTCGCCGAGTCCTTGCCGATCTCCTCCTGGAGCAGCTCGGCCAGCCGGTCCCGGGTGCCGGCCGCCGTGTGCAGTTCGGCGGACAGCCGGGCCTCCGCCGACTCGGCGTTCTCGCTCAGATGCGTGGTGACCAGGACCGCGAAACTGACCACCGCGTCGGCGATCTCCGACAGCAGCTGTTCCACGGTCGCCCCGACCCGAGGCGGGAACAGCTCCTCGGCCCCCCGGGCCTTGGCCAGGTCCGTGAAGGTACGGGCCAGCACCCGCAGGACCACCGTGCAGATCTCCAGCGTGTCCAGACCGGTGCGCAGCACCACCCGGTGCAGCAGCCCCTCCTTGACCCGCGGATTGAGCCGCAGGCTGTCCTCGGCCTGCCGGAGCGAGGCGTCCACCCGGGAGATGTGCTGGTCCAGCCCCCGCGCCTCGTGCAGCCGCTCGGCCGCCCGCTCCCAGGAGATCCGGCCGGCGGCCTCCTCACCCATCCGCAGCATCAGCTGCCGCACCCGGCGCGCCTGGTCCTCGATCGAGCGCCCCGCCTCGTCCACCCACACCGGGGGCGGCAGCAGCAGATTGCAGGCCGTGCCGACGACCGCGCCGATCAGCGTCTCCACGATGCGCGCCCAGGCGGTGAAGCCGACGGTGGTGACCCCGAGGACCAGCATGGCGCTGATCGCCACCTCGGCCACGTACTCGTCGACCCGCACCAGGTGCCCGACGGCCAGCGAGGCCACGATCAGCAGGGCGAGGCTCCACCAGGTCAGCCCCACCAGCACGCTGAAGGCGATCGCGACCAGTACCCCGGCGACCACCGAGTTCACCCGGCGGATGCCGTTGGTGAGGGTGGCGTAGAAGGTCACCTGGACGACCAGCAGCGCGGTCAGCGGCGCGGTGAGCGGGGCCGGCTCGGGGCTCAGCCGGAGGGCGATGACGTAGGCGATCGTGGCAGCCATCGCCGACCGCAGCGTCTGGACGACCACCGGCTGCCGGCGTCGCTCCACCAGGCGCCGCAGTCCCGTGGCCCACTTCCGTACGTCGTGCATCCCTTGGCCTGTTCCCGTTCCTGGGGTGGGTCGAACGTCCCGCGATTGCGGGCTGCTCCTGTCCGCAAGGGTTCGTACGGTGATCCCGGCGGTTGAGCGGCACGACCAGCAGGCCTGTGGCCTCGCGCTCACCGCCGGCCGTCCGTTCCAGCCGGCGGCTGCCCTCTCCGGTGAGCAGGTGGCCGAGCCGGACAAGGTCCTGGACGCCGTCGCCACCGATCAGAACCGGCCACTCGCACCGACGCCGGTGGTGGCCCTGCGCAGCTCTCGGTGTCGTCAGACGTACAGTTTGTCGATGAACGCGGACAGATTGCCCGTCGTACGGGCGATCTGCTCCTCCGTCGTCAGGGTCTCCTCGAACCGGGCGCCGGACTCCGGTACCTTCTTGCCTCGCACATACAGCGAGCACGCAAGGTCGGTGCACATGTAGAGACCGACCGAGTTGCCCTCGCGGCCCGCCGCCCCCGCCTTGCGTGCGGCCATCAGCGTCACCCCGCCGCCGGGATGTGTGGTCAGACACACCGAGCACATGCTGCGGTGCAGAAACCCGCGCTGCGAGGCCTGGAAGCGCAGGGCGACGCCGACGAGCCGGTCGTCCCTTTCGGTCACCAGATAGCTGCGGTCGGGCGCCCCCGGATCCCGCCAGCCGAGGAAGTCCAGGTCGTCCCACGGGCGTTCGGCGAGATCGCGTGGCACCGTCAGTCGCTTGGCCTCCCCCTTGGAGCAGTTGACAAATGAGTTGCGGATGTCCTGCTCGGTGAGCGATCTCATGGGGGGAGTCCTTCCGGATTCGTCGCCGTGAACCACGTGGTCCATGAACCTAATGGGTCTAGGTTCACGGCTAGCCTAAGTAGCCAAGGGGAGGGCGGGCCAATGGATTTCCGGCAGGGGCTGCCGCCGCGCGCCCGACGGGCGCTGGACCATGTCGCCGCCGGGGTGAGCGGCCCACCGCTCGTCACCGGCCTGCGCATCACGCTCAACTTCCATCCTGACCGGGTCTCCGGCGGACTGCCGATCCTGGAGGCACTGGCCCGGGACGGCGCCTACCACTCGCAGTTCGTCACCGGCACCAGCAACGGCGGTCTCACCGCGCATCCGGGCGGCGACCGGACACGCTGGGAGAGCCGGATCTTCGGCGGCGTGTACGACGACGCGGCCCCGGCCGAGCGCCCGCTGTACGGCGGGCTGAACTTCCGGCGCCAGGTCGTCGGCGCCGCCCCGCGCTTCGGCTCCTCGCATCTCAGGCTGGCCGCAGCGGTGCTGCACCGGGCCACCTTCTGCTACCCGGACAGCGCGGCCGAGCCCGCAGACTTCGGCGTGGCCTCGGCGATGCCGCTGATCGCGCTCGCGGACGCGGACGAGCAGGACCCCCTCAACGACTACATCGAGAGCCATGTGCACGCCGGAGTGCTGCTCGCCCGGGACGTGGAGGCGCTGGTGCTCGACGCGAGCTACCGCGGCACCCCGGTGGAAACGACGGCCCGGAACCTGCCCTTCCCGCTGGAGTGGCACCCCGGCTACCGGCTCACCGTCACCGCACTCCGCCACCACGCCGACTACCGGGGGCCGCAGTACGCAGACCTCGCCACCCTGCCACGCCTCTCCAAGTCCGGTCACTGCCGAGCCGGACGCCCCGCGCTCCTGCCCCGTCTCCCCCTCCGTCCTCGCCTCCGGTGGCCACACCTCCGGTCTCAGGACGGCCAACGCGTAGGCATGGGCGACCAGTTCGCCGCGCCAGGCCTTCAGCGCGGCCCCCGAGAACGGCGCGATGTTCGTCCAGCACCGCATCGCCGCCGAGGTCGACGAGGTCTGGCAACTGCTGGCATCCGGTGCGAGGGTGTACGTCTGCGGCGACGGTGCCCGGATGGCCCCCGGCGTCCGCGAGGCGTTCCGCACGCTGTACCGGGAGCACGCTCCCGGTGCCGATGCGGCCGCGGCCGGGAAGTGGCTCGACTCGTCGATCGCGGAAGGGTGTTACGTGGAGGACGTGTACACGGCGGGGTGATCCGCGCCCCGGAGAGACGCTTCCCGCACCTCCTGCTTAGCTCAGGCCGTGAACTAAGGGTTGGTAGAATCTCGCCTTCCGCCTGCCCGAAGGGGTATGTTGCAGGTCGGGCAGGGTTTGTGAAGGGAGCGGCATGGCGGGGCGTAATGGGCGCACGGTGCGCGACCTCAGGCGGGGCAACCGTACGGCGGTGCTGCAGAAGCTGTACTTCGACGGCCCCCTCAGCCGTTTCGAACTGGGCCCGGCCACCGGCCTGAGCTCCGGCTCGGTCAGCAACGTGGTCGCCGATCTGATCGCGGACGGTCTGGTCGAGGAGGCCGGCAGCGTCGACTCCGACGGCGGCCGGCCCCGCACCCTGCTGCGCGTCGCCCCGGACAGCGGACAGATGATCGGCGTCGATGTCGGCGAGACCCGGGTCCGCGTCGAGCTGTTCGACCTGGCCCTGACCGAACTCGCCCGCACCGAACGCCGGTTGGCCCCGCAGGGCTATGACGTCGAGGTGATCGCCGGCCACATCCGGGACGGCATCGCAGAGGTCCTGGGCGCCGAACAGGCCGTGCCCGAGCGGCTGCTCGGCGTCGGAGTCGGCGTCCCCGGCATCGTCGAGCACACCACGGAGCGGGGCGCCGTCGTCCACGGGCAGACCATCGGCTGGGACGGCGTCCCGCTGGAGCAGTTGCTCCGCTCGGCCTCCCGACTCCCGGACGAGACCCCGTACTTCATCGACAACGGCGCCAAGACGCTGGGCCAGGCGGAGATGTGGTTCGGTGCGGGACAGGGCGCCCGCAACGCCGTGGTGGTGCTCTTCGGCTCCGGCGTCGGCGCCTGCGTGGTCACCCCCGAGGTGGAGCACGGGCGGGCGGTGGAGTGGGGGCACCTGACCGTGCGGGTGCGCGGACGCCGCTGCCGCTGTGGTGCGCCCGGCTGCCTGGAGGCCTACGCGGGCGCCGAGTCGCTGCTGGCCCGCTGGCGCGAGGAGGGCGGACGGCCGCCCGCGGACACCGACGAGGAGACCGCGCTCACCGCGATGCTCGCCGCCGCGTATCCGGCCGACGGCGCCGAGCCCGACGCGGTCGCGCTGGCCGTCCTGGAGGAGACCGCCGAGTACCTCGGGGCCGGCCTGTCGGACCTGATCAACCTCTTCCAGCCCGAGCGGATCCTCATCGGCGGCTGGGCCGGACTCCAGCTGGGCGCCCGCTTCCTGCCGGCCGTACGGCGGCACGCGACGACCTACGCCCTGCGTCATCCGGCCGACAAGGTCACCATCGACCTCGGCCGGCTCGGCCCGGACGCGGTCACCGTCGGCGCGGCGATCCTGCCCCTGGCCGAGTTCTTCGCCAGCGGCGGCCGCCGCCCGGAACCGGTCACCGAGGACCGCCTGCCGGCATGGCGAGCCGCGCTGCGACAGAGGGCCCCGCGCTGACCGACCGTCGCCCGAGGGGGCGCGGGCTGCGTTCGACATGCGGCCACCGTCGTGTGCGCAGCCGCAGTGGCGCCGCGCACCACCGACGGCCTCCCCCGGCACGGCGCCACCCGCCGCTCAGGCCGGCGGTTCGTCCGCGTCCGGCGCGTCGTCCGCCGGAGTCACTTCCTGCTCGCGCGGCTTGGCCGGTGGGACCTCCCACGGGTCCTCGCCGGCGCCCGCCTGCTGGTCGGGCATGTCCCTCGGGACCGGGTCCGCTTCGCGTCCCTGCTCCGGCTCTCGATGTGCGCCCATGGCGTTCTCCCCTCGGCCCGGGCGCGCGGCGGGTCAGCCCGCCTTGCGCCCGCGCATCGGCTCGGTGTCCATCCCCGCTCCCTTGTGCAGGCCGTCGAGGAACTCCTGCACCACCTCGGTCGCCGTGCGCCGCGGCTGCCAGCCCAGCTCGGTGCGGGCCCGGCCGCAGTCCATCAGCGGCAACCGCAGCACGGCGTCGAAGAGGTGCGGTGAGGCCGGCAGCAGATGCAGCCCCCAGGCCGCGGCGATCGCCGACCGGGCCGCCGTACGCGGCAGTCGTACCGGGCGGCTGCCCAGGAGCTCGCCGAGCACGCCGGCGTCGAGCGGCGGGTCCGCGGCGAGGTTGAAGGCGCCCCGCGCGCCGTCCGGGTACACGGCGAGCCGGTAGGCCTCGGCGGCGTCGTCCGTGTGCAGCGCCTGCACCCTGAGCCCCGGGACGTCCGGCAGGATCGGAAGCAGCTCCGGCCGGGCCAGCGGACCGGGCAGGAAACGCCCGCCGAAGATCCGCCGCTGCTCGCTCGCCGACTGCCACTTGAACAGGAACGCAGGGCGCATCCGCACCACCCGCACCTCGGGATGGTCCCGCTCGAACACGTCCAGCGTGCGCTCCAGATAGGCCTTCTCCCGGCAGTAGGCGGCGTCCGGCCAGCCGTGCGTCGGCCAGGACTCGTCCACCGCGCGGTCCTTCGGGCCCGGCGAGTACGCGCCCACCGACGAGGCGTGCACCAGAACCGGCACCCGCGCCGCGGCGACCGCCTCGAACACCCGGATGCCGCCGAGCACATTGGTCCGTCAGGTGACCGCCGGATCGTGCGTCGGCTGGAACGCCCAGGCCAGATGGGCCACCGCGTCGGCGCCCTCGAACCGCTCGGCGAGGTTCGCCTGCTCGGAGCCGATGTCGACCGCGGACCACTCGGTCTTCGGCGGCGACCACCCCGGCGTACGGCGGGCCAGTCCGCGCACCGACTTGATCCCCGGGTCCGCCGAGAGCAACCGCACCACACTCGTGCCGACATTTCCGGTGGCACCCGTGACGACGACCCTGATGCCGGCTGCGCTGCTCACCTTCGGCTCCTCTCCGCCCACCCTCCGCGGGACCGGCCGGGTACCCGGGCCCGGGCGCGCGCACACCCGGCCATGACCTGGCAGGTAATCGACCCGTGCCCGGGTGCCCGGGAGCATCGGGGACGTCGGTGCGGCCGAGCAGCGTCGCACCCGGTCCGCACCGCCCGAGGAGGCACCGCATGCCGTACTACGACAGCCCGGTCGACGGCACCCGACTGCACTACGTCGACCACGGTCCGGCCACCGGCCCCGTGGCCGTGTTCGTCGCGAGCGCCTACATCGGCCATGAGATGTGGGAGTACCAGATGCTGCCGCTCGCCGAGGCCGGATTCCGCTGCGTGGCGCTGGACCGGCGGGGCCACGGACGCTCCGACGACGCCTGGAACGGCTACGACCTCGACACCCTCGCCGACGACCTGCACGGTCTGCTCGACCACCTGGACCTGCGCGAGGCCACCCTGATCGGGCACTCCATCGGCGCCGGGGAGGCGGTGCGCTGCCTGAGCCGCCACGGCTCCGACCGGATCTCCCGGCTCGCGCTCGTCGCCTCGATCAGCCCGGGCGTCGTCCGCTCACCGGGCACCCCGGACGGTGTCGACCCGGCGGTGGTGCAGGCCGACCTCGAGGTGTTCCGGCGCGACCGGGCGGCCTGGTTCGCCGCCGGGGTGGACAGCTTCTTCGCCGTGCACCTGCCCGAGAACGAGGTGTCCCCCCAGTACGTCCGCTATGTGACCGACCGCAGTATGAACACCGGCCCGCGCGCGGCGACGGGCATCCGGGCCGTCATCGCCGCTCTCGATCTCGCCGCCGAGCTCCCGTCGGTGGACGTGCCGGTGCTGGTCGTGCACGGCACCGACGACACCTCCGCGCCCCTGGCCCGCACCGGTGAGCGCACGGCCAAGCTGGTGCCGGACGGCACGCTGAAGGTGTACGAGCACGGCGGCCACGGCCTGTTCGTGACCCACGCGCAGCAGCTCACGGCGGACCTGCGGGAGTTCGTCGAGGCGGGCCGGGCCGCGGCGGCCGGGTGAGGACACCGGCATGCAAGAGCCCCGGCCGTGACGGGGGATTCACGACCGGGGCGGTCCGGTGGTGGGCACGGACGGCGGTCGCCTCTCGGCGAAGGGCTCCACAGGGCTTCAGCCGAACGATCGTCCCTGTGGGCAGAAGGTGAGGCCCGGGGACACTGTCCCATCCGTACCCACGGATGGTTCAACGGGCAACAACCCTCTGGTGTTCCAGCCACCCATGTGACCTGCGCCACTCCCATGATGCTCAGGCCAGCGGGCTCCCGTCCAGCCGTGCGAGCAGGTCGGCGGGGTCCGCGTACACGATCTCCGCCCCGGCCTCCTCCAGATCGGCCCGGGGAATCCCGCCGCACAGCACCCCCACACAGCGCACCCCGGCCTTGCCGCCCGCCCGCATGTCCCACACGGTGTCCCCGACGAACACCGCCCGCGAGGCCGGAACCCCGGCCAGCTCCAGGGCGTGCCGCACGGGCTCCGGGGCCGGCTTGCCCTCCTGCACGTCCTCTGAGCTCGCCGTGTCCGCGATCGCGTCGTCGGCGTCGATGGCCCGGCGCAGCGCGCCCAGCTCGGCGCCGCTCGCCGACGTGGCGAGGACGACCGTCCAGCCGTCCCGGTGCAGCCGGCGCAGCAGCTCCCCGGCCTTCGGCAGGGCGGGCAGCCGGTCGAAGTACTGGCCGTACAGCGCCCTGTGCGCCGTGCTCAGCTCACCGTCCCGGTCCTTGTCGCGGCCGTGGCCCAGCAGGTGGGCGATCAGATCCGCGGAGCCGAGGCCGACGGCCCGGTGCACCGCGTGCATGGGCACGTCGTGTCCGGCCTGCCGGAACGCCTCCCACCAGGTGACGACGTGCAGGTGGTTGGTGTCGACGAGAGTCCCGTCGACATCGAAGACGGCGGCGCGCTCCATCCGGGTCCTCTCGTGGTTCTCGCTGCTCCCGCGGCACGCCGGGTACCACGCCGCCCGGATCAGGAACCCGCCGCGCGGGCCGGGATCCGGCCCTCCCGGGTCCAGGCCAGCAGCTCGTCGGCGGACCAGGTGGTCACCACCCGCTCGGCGGGCACGCCGCACTCCTCGGCCCGGGCGCAGCCGAGGATCTGCCAGTCGAGCTGGCCGGGTGCGTGCGCATCGGTGTCGACGGAGAACAGCACCCCCGCGTCCACGGCCCGGCGCAGCAGCCGGCGGGGCGGGTCCAGCCGCTCGGGACGGCTGTTGATCTCCACGGCCGTACCGGACTCGGCACAGGCGGCGAACACCGCGTCCGCGTCGAACTCCGACTCCGGCCGACCCCGGCCCGTCACCAGCCGCCCCGTGCAGTGCCCGAGCACATCGGCGTGCGGATTGCGCACGGCGGCCACCATCCGGCGGGTCATCGACCGGGCGTCCATCCGCAGCTTGGAGTGCACCGACACCACGACCACGTCGAGCCGCTGAAGCAGCTCCGGCTCCTGGTCCAGCGAGCCGTCCTCGAGGATGTCGCACTCGATGCCGGTGAGCAGCCGGAACGGCGCCCAGCGGGCGTTCAGCTCCGCCACCACCGCCAGCTGCTCGCGCAACCGCTCCGGCGACAGTCCGCGGGCCACGGTCAGCCGGGGGGAGTGATCGGTGAGAGCGGTCCACTCGTGCCCGAGCCCGGACGCCGCCCGCCCCATCTCCTCGATCGGGCTGCCCCCGTCGGACCAGTCCGAATGGGTGTGACAGTCCCCGCGCACCAGCGCCCGCAACTCCGCCCCGGCGCCGTCCGCCCCGACCGACACCCCGGCCTCCTCCTCCAGCTTCCGCAGATACCCGGGCACCTCCCCGGCCAACGCCTCCCGCACCACCTGCGCGGTCTTGGGCCCGACCCCTTTGAGCGCCTCCAGGGTCCCGGCCTCGGCCCGCTCGGAAACCTCGTCCGCGGGCAGCGCGGCCAGCGTCCGGGAGGCAGTCCGAAAGGCCTTCACCCGATAGGTGGGAGCCAAGGCCCGCTCCAGCAGAAACGCGATCCGGTCGAGGGCGGCCACGGGTTCCATGCAACCCAGGGTGCGACGGATGCCGGTCAGTGGCGCGGGGAACTGCGCGACAAGCGACAACGCACCGCAGACCGCGACGGCGTCCCACCACGCAGCCGAAACCCGTTTGCCCACCCGACGCACGGGTACTGCGATGCCCACGCAAGCCGAGGAGGCCGCCCATGCCCCGCGCAGCGATCGTCACCGGCGCGGACTCCGGAATCGGCCGAGCCACCGCCGTACGCCTGGCCGAGGCGGGCCTGGACATCGGCATCACCTGGCACACCGACGAGCAGGGCGCCGAGGGCACGGCGGAGGAGGTCCGCGGCAAGGGCCGCCGCGCCGCCGTCGCCCGGCTGGACCTCACCCGGCTGCCCGAGGCCGCCGACACCGTGGACGAGCTGTGCGCCGAACTGGGCCGTCTGGACGTCCTGGTCAACAACGCCGGGACAGGTGTCATGACCCCGTTCCTCGACCTGACCCTCGCGGACGTGCGCCGGGTCCTGGACGTCGACCTCGTCGGCCCGTTCCTGTGCGGGCAGCACGCGGCCCGGCACATGATCCGGCAGGGCGACGGCGGCCGGATCGTCAATGTCACCTCCGTCCACGAACACCAGCCCCGGGTCGGCGCGGCACCGTACTGCGCGGCCAAGGGCGGGCTCGGGCTGCTCACGCAGGTCATGGCGCTGGAGCTCGCCGAGTACGGCATCACCGTGAACGCGGTCGCGCCGGGCGAGATCGCCACCCCGATGACCGGCCAGGAGGACACCGATGTGCACACCGAGCGGCGGCCCGGCGTGCCGCCCGGGCGGCGCGGCGACGCCCGGGAGGTCGCCGCCGTCATCGCCTTCCTGGCGAGCCCGGACGCCTCGTACGTCACCGGCGCCTCCTGGAGCGTCGACGGCGGCATGCTCCGGATGGGCCCGCAGGCCGGCTCCCATCTGACCGGCGACGAATGGTGCCGGTCCTGAGACCATGCGCCTGCGGGCCGGCCCCTCACCGATCCCGGAGAGCTCGCCGGGATCCGGGCCCTGACCATCCCTCCCGCCTGGCATGACGTGTGGATCCGTCCCTGGCCGGGCGGCCACCTCCAGCCGTCGGCACCGACGACGCCGGGCGACGCCAGTACCTGTACCACGAGCAGTTCCGCGCCGAAGAGCAGAAGGCCAAGCACGAGCACGTGCGACAGGTCGCGCGGGCCCTGCCCGAGCTGCGGGGCAAGGTCAGCGACCCGGGTCACCGCCTGCGCGGTCCGCCTGCTGGACCTCGGCTTCTTCCGCATCGGCAGCGACCGGCACACCCGCTTCAGCGAGACGTAGGCGAGATCACCTTGAGCTGTCCGGCCAAGGGCGGCGTGGAGACCGTCCGCGCCCTCGTCGACGAGCAGGTCCGCACCGTCGCGCGGGCGCTGCTGCGGCGCCCGCGCGAAGGCGACCGCTTCCTGGCCTACTACGCGCGCGGTTTCTGGCACGACCTGCACAACGACGACCTCAGCGCGGCGCTGCTCCGGCTGAGCGGCACCGATGTCACCGCCAAGGACCTCCGTACCTGGCACGCCGCCGTGGCGGTCGCCGTGGCCGCCGAGAGCGGCCGGGCGACCCGCACCGCCCGGCGCCGGCAGATCACCCGTGCGGTCCGCGAGGTCAGCCACTACCTGGGCAACACCCCGGCGGTGTGCCGGTCCTCCGCCATCGCCCCGGCCGTCTTCGACTGTTCGAGGACAACGTGACCATCGCCCCCCGTGCTCACCCGGCTGGGGGAGCGCGGGGACTTCGGGCGCCCGGCCACCCAAGGGGCGGTCGAGGCGGCGGTTCTCGATCTTCTGGACGGCTGCGGCGGATGACTCGTCGGCGCGCGAAGCGTTCTACGCTGAATTGCATGACCGAACAAGGAGCCCCCTACATCTCCCATCCACGGGTCCTGGTGCACGGAGTGTGCCCGGGCAAGCCCGGCGAGCCGCCTTTCAGGATCATGGAGATCGACGGTCAGGTCATCGGTGAGGCCAGGACCGTCACCGACGTACTGGAGGCCGCCGCCTCGTACGGCATCACCATCCACGACCTGGACGACCCCGATGTGGTCCGCTGGGTCGGTGGTGGCAAGTACACCTGGACGCTGCACTGAGCGGCGCGCGGCTCAGCCGACCGTCCACTTCTGGTTGGCTCCGCCCGTGCACGTCCAGATCTGCAGGCGGGTGCCGTTGGCCGAGTTGTTCCCGGTCACGTCGAGGCATTTGTTCGCCTGCGGGTTGACGATGTCGTGCGCTCCGGTGACGGTCCACTCCTGGTTCGGGCCGCCGGTGCAGTCCCACAGCTGGACGGTCGAGCCGTCCGCGGTGCCGTTGCCCGTGACGTCCAGGCACTTGCCGAGCGCCCGGATCGTGCCGTCCGAGCCGACCGTCCACTGTTGCGCGGCCGTGCCGTTGCAGTCGTAGAGCCGCACCGGTGTGCCGTTCGCCGAGTTCGCGCCCGCCACGTCCACGCACTTGCCGGCCAGACCGCGTATCGGCACCCCGGCCGCGCTGTCACTCGTCGTCACCGACACCGAGTCCACCACCAGTTGCTGCGGGAACTGGGTGCTCGAGTCCGGGTCGCCGGGCCAGTAGCCGCCGACGGCCAGGTTCAGAATCAGGAAGAACGGCTTGTTGTCGAACACCCAGGTCTTTCGGCCCAGGTCGGCCGGCGTGCGGCGTTCGTAGACATTGCCGTCCACGGACCAGGTGATCGAGCCGGGTGACCAGTCGACGGCGAAGGTGTGGAAGGCGTCCGCGAAGGCCTGTCCGTTCGGCAGGCTGTAGGCCGCGCCGATGCCGCCGGAGCCGGAGTAGCCGGGGCCGTGGATGGTGCCGTGCACGGTCGAGGGTTCGAAGCCGACGTTCTCCATCACGTCGATCTCGCCCGAGTCCGGCCAGTTCACGGGCGTGCCGAGCATCCAGAACGCCGGCCACATGCCCTGCCCGCGGGGGATCTTCATCCGTGCCTCGACGTGCCCGTACCGGGCGTTGAACTTACCGGCGGTGTTCAGCCGGGCCGAGGTGTACTGGCACGTGCCGTACCAGCACTGGTAACCGGCCGGGTTCTCCTTGCGGGCCGTGATGACCAGGTGGCCCTGGCCGTCCAGGGCCGCGTTGTTCGTCCCCGAGGTGTAGTACTCCCGTTCGTGGTTGTTGACGTTGTCGCCGGTCTCCAGATTCCACTTCGAGGAGTCGACCGCGGAGCCCGCGGGCCCGTCGAAGTTGTCGGAGAAGGTGGTAACGGTCGCCGCCGCCGGTGCCGCGGCCTGGGCCCGTGCCGGACCGACGGCGGCGGAACCGACCAGCGCGGCGGACAGCGCGGCGAGGAGACATCTGCGGAGCATGCGTGAGGAGGCCATGGCTCTCCGTTCTGCGTGGGGGGTGAGGCGCCTCTTGATTTAAGGAGTGAGAAAAGAGGTCGTCAATACCTTGGTGCAGACCTGTTCTTGACGAGTCATCAGGCGCTCTGGGTGCACAGCGGGTTTCCGTTCACGCACCCGGGGCACTCCGGCTGCGGACCCGCGTGCCGCCGCCCCTGTAGGGGCCCGGCGGTGCTTGGATGCCCCGAGCGGCACACCGGACACTTCGCCGCGCATGCGCGCAGAGCGGACCGAGGAGGTGGTCGATGACCCGGCGTACGGCCCCCCGCACGGTCCTCCTCGCCCTCGGTGAACTCGCCGCCTGGTGGGGAGCGCTGACACTGCTGTGGCTCGTGCTCATCACACCGGTCTACCCCCTGGAATGGGTCGTCGGCGGGAGCTCGGCGGCCGTCGGGGCACTGCTGGCACGGGCCGGCCGGCGGGCGGTGACCTGGCGGTGAACGGCTGGATCCTCGCGGCGACCGTCGAACTGGGCGGGGGAGGGGCGGCCGCCCTGTGGGGCGTCACCACCGGAGGGCCGGCCCGCCGGGTCGTCGCGCAGAACATGACCACCTCGGCCCTGTGCCCGGCTCTGTTGCTGCTCTCCCAGGGCTACGGCCGCCCGGCCTACGTCGACCTCGCCCTGCTGCTCGCCCTGCTCGGCCCGGTCGGCACGCTCGTCTTCGCCCGCCTCCTCTCCGACGACCTGGCAGCGGAGCGGCCGAGCGCCTGGGGACTGACCTGGACCGCCGCCGCACTGAGCGCGGTGGTCGTGGCCGCCGTCTGCGCCGCCACCGGGCCCGGCCGCGCCATGGCGAAGCTCCTGGTCATCGGCGCCCTCCTGATCGCCGGCAACGTGATCGCCTCACGCGCGCTGTCCGGCGGGTTCCGGGGGGTGCGAGGTGGCTGACACAAGCCCGCCCGGCGTTCGGGCGACCGCGCCACCCACACCCCGTCCGCACCGATGGGAGGCGGCGGACCAGCGCTCGGCAGGCGCTCGGCGCTGCGCGGCCGATGCGCTCGCGGGCCGTCCATGGGGATGCCCTACGGCCGGGGCGCGCGCGGGGCGGTCGCGGGAGCGTGCGAAGGAGCGCGTGGCGGCTGCTGTGTGGGGCGGTCGCCGGAGGGGGTGGCGGTCCGGGTGTCCGCGCGCCGGCCGACGGGATGCGCGGCGGCTGACGAACCGTCGGCGGGCCCGAGCGGAGGTGCGGCATGGATGATGCCGTGATCGTCGTCGCGCTGCTGCTGATGGCCGCCTCCGCCACCGCCGCCGTCGTCCAGCGCGACCCCGCACGCCAGGCGCTGGTGCTGTCCGTGCTCGGGTCCGTGCTGGCCGCCTTGTTCACCGTGCTCCAGGCCCCGGATGTCGGCCTGTCCCAGCTGGCCGTCGGCTCCGCGCTCACCCCGCTGCTGATCATGCTGAGCGTGCGCAAGGTCAGGCGCCGTGGTCGCGCGGAGGACGGTGGTGCGAAGTGAACCGGCTGCGGCTCGCCCTGCTGGCCCTCGGCGGCGCCGGCCTGGCCGCCCTGCTCGTCGCCGCCTGCCTCGACCTGCCCGGCTTCGGCGGCCGGAGCCATCCGTACGGCACCCGGGCCGTACACGCCTCCCTCACCCGGCGCACCGCCAACACGATCGCCTCCGTCAACTTCGACCAGCGCGCCTACGACACCCTCGGCGAGATGAGCATCCTGTTCGCCGCCGTCCTCGGCTGCGTGGTGCTGCTGCGTCAGGCCCGCGACGAGCACCGGGCCCAGCCGCAACCCGCCGAGGTGGCCCGCCCGGTCCGCCGTTACGCGCTGATCGTGCTGCCCGTCGCCCTGGTCACCGGCCTCTACGTCATCGCCCACGGCCAGCTCAGCCCCGGCGGCGGCTTCCAGGGCGGAGTCGTCGCCGCGACCGCCCTGCACCTGCTGTACCTCGGCGCCGACTACCACGCGCTGGAACGCATCCGCCCGCTCGCCGTCTTCGAGGCCTCCGACTCGCTTGCGGTCTCCTCCTACGTCGTGCTGGGCGTCGCCGGTGTCCTGGCCGGCACCGCGTTCCTGGCCAACACGCTGCTGCCGTACGGCACCTTCAACACCCTGTCGTCCGGCGGCACCGTTCCCCTGCTGAACGCGGCCATCGGCATGGAGGTGGCGAGCGCGATCATCGTGCTGCTCGCGAACTTCCTGGAACAGGCCGTCGAGATCGAGGAAGGGCAAGGGAGTTGACCGCCGTGATGCACGTCCTTCCCTACCTGGTCGCCGCCTACGTCTTCCTGACCGGCTGCTACGGCCTCGCCACCAGCCGCAACCTCATCCACGCCGTCGGCTGTCTCGCGGTCTGCCAGTCCGCCACCTATGTGCTGCTGCTGGCGGTCGGTTACCGGGACGGCGGCACCGCACCCGTCTTCTCCGACATCAAGCCCGGCTCCCGGCCGGTGGTCGACCCGGTCGTCCAGGCGCTCACGCTCACCGACATCGTCGTCGGCGCCACCGCCACCGCGCTGCTGCTCGCCCTCGTCCTGCAGATCGCCAAGCGGCACGGCACGGTCGACCCCGACGAACTCCGGGAGTTGCGCGGCTGATGCACCATCTGCTCCCGCTGCTCGTCGCGATCCCGCTGCTCGGCGCCGCGCTGCTGGTGGCCGTCGGCCGCCATCTGCCCCGGATCGCCGCCGACGTCACCGGCTTCGTGGTCGCCGGCGGTACGGCCGCCCTCGCGCTGGTGCTGCTGCTGAACTCCTCGCCGCCGATGGTCGAGTGGGTCGGCGCATGGCTGCCCGTCGACGGCGAGAGCGTCGGCATCGCCGTGGTCGGCGACGGGCCCTCGCTCGGCATGGCCGCGCTGGTCTCCCTGCTGACGCTGGCCGCGCTCGCCTACTCCTGGCGCTATTTCGACGAACCGCCGCGCGGCCACCCGGGCGCGTTCACCGCGCTGATGCTGGTCTTCCAGGGCGCCATGTGCGGGTTCGCCATCGCCGGCGACCTGTTCAACGCGTTCGTCTTCTTCGAGCTGATGAGCGTCACCGCGTACGCGCTCACCGGCTACCGCATCGACGACGCGAAGGCCGTACAGGGCGCGCTGACCTTCGGTGTCGTCAACTCGCTCGGCGCCTACGCCATGTTGATGGGCATCGCACTGCTGTACGCGCGCACCGGCGAGCTGGCCATGGCGAAGATCGGGCGCGGTCTCGACACGGCGGCGGGGCACGGGGGAGCGGACCCGCTGGTCCTCGCCTCCTTCGTGCTCGTGCTGACCGGACTGCTGGTGAAGGCGGCCGCCGTGCCCTTCCACTTCTGGCTCTCGGACGCACACGCCGTCGCCCCCACCCCGGTGTGCATGCTGCTGTCCGGGGTCATGGTCGAACTCGGCGCCTACGGCGTCTGGCGGGTGTACGGCACCGTCTTCGCCGGCCCCGGCGGCATCCCCGCCGCCGACCTGACCCGGGCCCTGGTGACCCTCGGCGTGCTCACCGCCGCGACCGGTGCCGTCATGTGCTGGTACCAGCGGCACATCAAGCGGCTCCTTGCCTACTCCACCGTCGCCCACACGGGCCTGTTCCTCGTGGGCCTCGGCATCCTCACCCCGCAGGGCGACGACGGGGTCGCCCTCTACATCCTCGGGCACGCCGGAGTGAAGGCCGCGCTGTTCGCCTGCGCGGGCGTCCTCCTCGACCGGTACGGCTCCGTCGACGAGCACGCGCTGCACGGCCGGGCCCGCGAACTGCACGCCACCGCGGTGATGTTCGCCGTGGGCGCCCTCGGCCTCGCGGGCCTGTTCCCGTTCGGTACGGGTCTCGGCAAGGCGGTCACCGAGGAGGCGGTCGGCGGGCCGCTCACCGTGGTGTACGTGGCCGCCTCGGCCATCACCGCCGGCGCCGTCCTGCGCGTCACCGCACGGGTGTTCCTCGGCCTCGGACCGCGCCCCGAGGAAGCCCACACCGAGCTGGAGACCAGCGGATCCGAGGAGGAGCCCGAGACGACCGGACCGCTGAGCCGGATCCCGGACACCATGACGACGGTCCCCGCCGTGCTGCTCGCCGCCGCCCTCGCCGTAGGAGCGGTCCCCGGATTCGGCGACATGGTGGCCCGCTCCGTCAATGAGGCCGGATCGGGCGGCGCCCAGGCCTCGGCGCAGTGGACGGCGCACGGCATCCTGCTGAGCCTCGCCTCCACCGCGCTGGCCGTCGGCCTCGCCGGCCTCGCGGTGACCCGCCCGCGCTGGACCGCCGCCCCCGACTGGGCACGGCCCCTGCGCCGGCTGCAGTCCGGCCACGTCGGTGACTACGTGGCCTGGCTGCTGGTCGGCGCCACGGCACTGGGGGCACTGGCCCTGCCGGCGGTGCTCGGCGGCTGACCGGGAGACTGTGCGTACGCTGTCGGATTCCTGTGCATGACGGAATCAAGCCTCGGGTAAGGAACCCTCTTTTCCGGTGCAAATTCCATGTCGTGTGATTAAAGAAATACCCTCGGTGAGGTGAGAGTTTCCTTGAAGGGCGTTGTTACGGGGTGGTCGAGGCGCGCGGTTGACGAAGACTGCTGCGCATGGCCACGAACGTCCTCGACGCAACGGCGCCCACCGGCGCCGTCCGCCGCGCGCCCTGGCGATCCCCGGCGGACGAGCCCGCGTACGCGCGCCCGGCGCTGCTGCTCCTCACCGCCCTCGCCGCCGTTCTCTACAGCTGGGGCATCGACCACAGCCAGTACCACACGTTCTATGCGAGCGCCGCCCGCAGCATGACGGAGAGCTGGAAGGCGTTCTTCTACGGTTCTTTCGACCCCGGGAATTCCATCACGCTCGACAAATTGCCGGGATTCCTGTGGCCGCAGGCGCTCTCCGCGAGGCTTTTCGGATTCCATCCCTGGGCGCTGGTCCTGCCTCAGGTCCTGGAAGGAGTGGCCAGTCTGCTGCTCCTCCACCGCCTGGTGCGCCGCTGGGCCGGGGTGAACGCGGCGCTGATCGCCTGCGCGGCCTTCCTGGCGACCCCCGTGGCGGTGGGGTTGTTCCGCACCGCGGTCGAGGACCCCGCGTTCACGCTGTGCCTGCTGCTGGCGGCCGAGGCCACCCAGCGCGCCGCCCGTGACGGCCGGCTGCGCCCGCTGCTGGCGGCCGGCGTCTGGGTCGGCCTCGGCTTCCAGGCCAAGATGCTGGAGGCGTGGGCCGTACTGCCGGCGCTCGCCCTGGTGTACCTGCTGTCGGCACCCCTCACGCTGAGCCGCCGCCTGTGGCACCTCGCAGTGACCGCCCTGGTGGTGACCGCCGTGTCGGCGTCGTGGATGCTCGCCGTCACCCTCACCCCGGCCAAGGACCGGCCGTATGTGGATGGCACCACCAACAACTCCGCGTTCAGCATGGTGGTCGGCTACAACTTCCTGAACCGCTTCTCCGCCCTCGGCATCAGCGCGGCCTCCACGGGCAGCGTGAGCGCGACCCAGGGCGGCGGAGGCGGGCATACCCGCGCCGGACTTGCCTTCGGCGGCGCGGGTGGCACGGATGCCGGGCTCCTCCGGGACGCTCGCGGACCGGCGCTCACGGCCGCGGCCGGGGCGCGCGCCGGCCGGCCGGACACCGGCGGCTTCGGCGGTGGCCAGAACGGCTGGTCGAAGATGTTCGGTACGGCGCTCGCCTCCCAGACCGGCTGGTTCTACCCGATCGCCGCGGTGGCCGCGATCTGCGGACTGCTGTGGCGACGGGGACGGCCGCGCACCGACCGGCTGCGCGCCGGATACGTCCTGTGGACCACCTGGCTCGCTCTGTACTTCCTGGTCTTCAGCGCGGGAAGCGTCGCCGGCCACACGTACTACATGGGCGTGATCGCGGTACCGCTCGCCGCGCTCACCGGCGCCGGGACCGTGCTGATGTGGCGCGCCCTGCGAGCCGGCGGGCCCCGCGCCTGGGCCCTGCCCGGCGCGGTGGCGGCGACGGCCGCCTGGAGCGTGTATCTCGCCGGCCGGTTCCCGTCGTTCCTGCCCTGGCTGGCCCCCGCGGTCGCCGTGCTCGGCATCGCCGCCGTGCCGCTGCTGCTCCTCGCCCGGCCCGGACGGCCGAGCGCCGCGGGCCGGATCGTCCTCGCCGGGCCGGCCGCCGCCCTGGCCGCCGTGCTCCTCGCGCCGAGTGCATGGGCCGTACAGGTCTTCAACCCGAGTTACCGCACCTCCATCATGGGCACCGTCGGCCCGTCCGCCATGAGCCGTGGCTTCGGAGCGGGGCGACCGGGGCCGGGGCGGTTCGGCCAGGCCGCCTGGGCCGGCGGCCCGATGCCTGGGCGGCCGGCCCGCGGCGGCGCGCGCGGCCCGGGCCGGACCGGGTTCGGCGACTGGGGCGGCTCCCCCGGCCGCGGCGGCGACGGCGGCAGCTCACTGACCGCCGACCAGCGCCGGGTGCTCGACTACACCCGAGCGCACCAGGGCTCCGCCACCTACGCGTTCGCCACCAGCAGCTGGAGCACCGCGTCGCCGTACATCCTGGCGACCGGCGCCCGCGTCCTGCCGCTCGGCGGGTTCAGCGGCCGTGTGCCGTTTCCCACCCAGGCGCAGTTCCGGCGGCTGGTCGACGCCGGCGAGGTGCACTACGTGCTGCTGGGCGGAGGCCGCGGCATCGGGCCCGCTTCCCCACGCACCGGGAAGACGGCCGTCGCGCAGATCACCACCTGGGTTCGGTCCGCCTGCACCGAGGTGCCGGCCGCGGCCTACGGCGGGACGACGCCTCTGAGCGACGCGCGGACGGCCACCGTCCAGACCCTCTACCGGTGCGGCCCCGGTCGGTAGCATGATCCCGGTCCTGCAGTGATCGGGCGAGGAGCGGATCATGCGAGACATCGCCGTCTTCAGCGGCAGTGCCCATCCCGACCTGGCCCACGAGGTCTGCGCGCACCTCGGCGTGCCGCTCAGCCCCACCCGGATCAGCCGGTTCGCCAACGACTGTCTGGGGGTGCAGCTCCAGGCCAACTGCCGGGAGCGGGACGTCTTCCTGATCCAGCCGCTGGTCCGGCCGGTGCAGGAGCACCTGGTGGAGCTGCTGCTGATGTGCGACGCCGCCCGGGGCGCCTCCGCGGCCCGGATCACCGTCGTCATGCCGCACTACTCCTACGCCCGCTCCGACAAGAAGGACGCGCCGCGCATCTCGATCGGCGGCCGGCTGGTCGCCGATCTGCTGGTGGCGGCCGGCGCGGGCCGGGTGCTCGCCATGACCCTGCACTCCCCGCAGGTGCACGGCTTCTTCTCGGTGCCGGTCGACCATCTGAACGCGCTGCGCGAACTCGCCGCGCACTTCCGGCGGTACGACCTGACCCGCACCACGGTCGTCTCGCCGGATCTCGGCAACGCCAAGGAGGCCGCCGCCTTCGCCCGGCTGATCGGGGCTCCGGTGGCGGCCGGCGCCAAACAGCGGTTCGCGGACGACCGGGTGAGCATCAGCTCCGTCATCGGGGATGTCACCGACCGGGACGTCATCGTGCTGGACGACGAGATCGCCAAGGGCAGCACCGTGGTGGAACTCCTGTCCCGGCTGCGGGAGTTGGGCGCGCGGACGATCCGGGTGGCATGCACGCACGGGCTGTTCGCGGCGGGTGCGCTGAAACGGCTCAGCGATCAGCCGGACGTGCTGGAGATCGTCTGCACCAACACCGTGCCGCTCCCTGAGGAGGAGGAGCACACCGACAAGCTGCGCGTGCTCTCCATCGCCCCGGCCCTCGCCGAGGCGGTACGGCGCATCCACAACGGTGAATCGGTCAGCGCCCTGTTCGAGCAGTCGTAGCCAGCGCCGCGTCCAGCGTCGGGTGCGGTGGCAGCAGCCGGGACAGACCCGTGACCCGGAAGACGCGCAGGGTCAGCGGATGCGTGCACACCAGGTGGACCTGCCCGCCGCCGTCCAGCACCCGGGCGCGCGCCCGGTACAGCAGCCGCAGCCCCGAGCAGTCGAAGAACTCCACCGACCGCAGGTCGATGACGACCCGTGCCCCGGGCCGGCCGGTGACCCGGTCCAGCGCGGGGCCGATCTCGGTCGCCGAGAGCAGGTCGATCTCGCCCCGCAACTCCAGCACCGTGTGCGCCCGGTGTTCGTACACACGGAGGTGACCGGTGAGTGGTACAGGCTCGTCTCCCACGACGGCATCACCTCCCACCCGCGCCCGGACGACGGTCTCCCGATCGTCAAGTTACCCTCGATGGAAGGAATTTGAGCATGTTCGGTTGACATATGTCTTCGAGTTTGAAGCGTGTCGCCCGGTAACCCTGGTCGGTCCGACCGGTGTTGCCGCTCAGTCGACCAGAAGGACCAGCTTCCCCGCCGTCCGTCCGGTGTCGCCCACTTCGTGCGCCTTCGCCGCCTCGGCCAGCGGGAACGTCCCGGCGATCGTCGCCTTGAGCTTTCCGGACTCCACCAGCTCCGCGATCGTCTCCATCCCGGTCCGGTCGGCGTCCACCAGCATGCGCACCGCCCGTACGCCGAGCCGCTCGGCCTCGTCGTAGAACTCCCGCGAACCCACCGGCAGGATCGACACCACGACACCGCCCGGCCGCAGCACCTTCAGCGACTCGACGGAGGTGTCCCCGCCGAGCGTGTCCAGGACCACGTCGACGTCCCGTACCGCCTCGGTGACATCGGTCGTCCGGTAGTCGACCGGCTCGTCCACGCCGATCTCCCGCAGGAAGTCGTGCTTGCCGGCGCTGGCCGTGCCGATCACGTACGCACCGCGCGCCTTCGCGATCTGCACCGCCACATGCCCGACCCCGCCGGCCGCAGCGTGGATCAGCACCCGCTGCCCGGGTCGTACGTCCGCGTGTTCGGTCAGCGCCTGCCAGGCGGTCAGGGACACCAGCGGCAGGGCGCCCGCCTGGGTGTGGTCGATCGAGGCCGGCTTGGGTGCCAGGGCACGGACCGGGGCGATCACATACTCGGCGTGCGCGCCATGGCCGTAGGGGTAGGGCAGCATGCCGAAGACCTCGTCGCCGGGCGCGAAGGCGGCCACGCCGATCCCGGTCTCGGCGACCTCGCCGGAGACGTCCCAGCCGAGGACGAACGGCGGCTCGCCCAGGAAGCCGCCCGTCGCCCGGTGCTTCCAGTCGGTCGGGTTGACCCCCGCCGCCCGGACCCGGACCAGCACCTGGTTGGGGCCCGGCTTCGGCCGTTCCACCTGTACTTCCCTCAGGACCTCGGGACCGCCGAGGACGTCCTGGCCGATGGCTCGCATCGTGTTCACATCGCTCATGGTCACCCAGCCTGCCGGGCCCCTGCCCGCCCGGGAAATGGCATGATTGCCAAGCTTCGATAGGATCGTGCCATGCCCGACATGCAGTTGCGCACCCGGCGCCCGGAGCGCGTGGTCGTCCTCGCCCTCGACGGCGTCTACCCCTTCGAGCTGGGCATCCCCAGCCGCATCTTCGGTGCCGCCGACGGTCACTACGAGGTGCTGACGTGCACGGTCGACGGCCGTCCGGTGCGCACCAACGCCGACTTCACGATCGGTGTGGCACACGGCCCGGAGATCCTCGGGACGGCGGACACCGTGGTGATCACCTCGATGCCGCCCGCGTACATCCCCACCGAACTGCCGGACGAGGTCGCCGCCGCCCTCGGCCGCATCCGGCCGGACGCCCGGATCGTCTCGATCTGCACGGCCGCGTTCGTGCTCGCCGAGGCCGGCCTGCTCGACGGCCGGCGGGCGACCACGCACTGGCAGGTGGCCGACGTGTTCCGCCGCCGCTTCCCGAAGGTCGACGTCGACCCGGACGTCCTCTTCGTCGACGACGGCCGCATCCTCACCTCCGCCGGGGCCGCCTCCGGCGTCGACGTCTGCCTGCACATCGTCCGCACCGACCACGGCAGCGAGCTGGCCAACTCCGTCGCCCGCCGCTGTGTCGTCCCGCCGTTCCGGGACGGCGGGCAGGCCCAGTACATCGAGCAGCCGGTCCCCGTCAGCGGCGCGGCGAGCACGGCCGCGACCCGCGCCTGGGCCCTGGAGCGCCTGGACGAGCCGCTGGCTCTCGCCGATCTCGCCGGCCACGCCCGGATGAGCCTGCGCACCTTCGCCCGCCGCTTCAACGACGAGGTCGGCCTGAGCCCGGGCCGCTGGCTGATCCAGCAGCGGGTCGCCCGCGCCCGGCAGCTGCTGGAGTCCAGCGACCTGCCGGTGGACCGGATCGCCGCCGAGGTCGGCTTCGCCACCGGCGCTTCGCTGCGCCAGCACCTGCACGCCGCGATCGGGGTGTCCCCGCAGGCGTACCGGCGGACGTTCCAGCAGGCCCGCTGAACGTTTCGGCCCGGCCCGGCGTCGAAGAACCGGATCATGGCACCGACGTAGAGGGGCGGGCATGCGCAGAGGGCTGGTGGCGGTGACGGTACTGGCGGCCGTGGCGACGGCGGGGTGCGGCGACGGCAGCGGTCCGGACCGGGTGGTGAAGGGAACCCCTCCGGCCCACCCGTACCACGGTCCGCTGGACGTGCCCACCAAGGAGCTCGACGGCAGCGGCCCGCGCGCCCTGCGCGTGGCCTCCGGCGCCGCCGGCCGGGCGCTGGAGTGCGACGGGGAGATCCACGAGGGCTCCGGACCCGACGGATGGGCCGCGTCCGAGGGCGGCGACACACCCGAGGCGGGGCTCGATCTGTACTTCGACATGGTCCGGCCGGACCTGCCCGACCACGGCTACCGGGTGGAGCGCAGGGAGAAGGACCGGGTGCTGTACTCCTTCGACGTGGGCGGCCGGACCAAGGTGGCGGTCGTGGTGGCCAGGGACCAGCAGGGCCGGCCGGGCTGGGGCCCGGAGACGAGCGCCGCCTGCGACCCGGCCGAACTCCCGGCGAGTTTCACGCGCGGCCGGGAGATCTGGACGGACCGCGCGGGCAGGAGGGTGCCGGTGAGCAGACTCACCAGCTCGCCCGGCCCCGAACACTGCGGCTGGCGGTCCGCCCACTTCCTCGACCTGCACGGCGCGACCTACGTCCGCGACCCCGAGGGCGTGCTCGGCGCCGGCCTGCTCACCGCGCCGTACCGCGCCCACGTCCGGGTCCCCGCCGCCGCCCACGACACCGGCTACCGCTACCGCCACTGGCGGCTGTGGCTCACGGACGACGAGGCGACCGCCTACGTCCGCACCCCCGGCGGAGCCGAGGCCTGGCCCCGGCTGAAGCAGGGCGTGGGCTGCAAGTGAGCCGTCACCCAGCCGCGTACACCCGCTCCCCGCCCACATAGGTGAGCGCCACGGCCGTCTCCGTGATCGCCTCCGGCGGCCCGGCGAACGGATCGCGGTCCAGCACCACCAGATCGGCGAGCGCGCCGACGGCCACCCGGCCGGTGTCGTCCAGATGGTTCACATGGGCGGACCCGGCCGTGTACGCCGTCAGCGCGTCCGCGAGGCCGAGCCGTTCCTGAGGCAGGAACACCGGGCCGGTGCCGCCCGGTTCGACCCGGTTGACCGCCACATGGATGCCCTGGAGCGGATCGGGGCTGCTCACCGGCCAGTCGCTGCCCGCCGCGAGCCGCGCTCCCGAGCGTAGCAGCGCGCCGAACGGGTACTGCCAGGCGGCCCGTTCGGGCCCGAGGAAGGGGATCGTCAGCTCGTCCATCTGCGGCTCGTGCGCGGCCCACAGCGGCTGGATGTTCGCGGTGGCGCCGAGCCGGGCGAAGCGGGGCACGTCGTCCGGATGCACGACCTGGAGGTGCGCGAGATGCGGCCGGGTGTCGCTCGGCCCGTTCGCGGTGCGGGCCGCCTCGATCGCGTCCAGCGCGTCGCGAACGGCCCGGTCGCCCAGCGCGTGGAAGTGGCACTGAAAGCCCAGGGCATCCAACTCCGTGACGAACTTGGGAAGTTGCTCCGGGTCGAGGAAGCTCTTGCCGCGGTTGGCGGTCGCGCACCCGCACCGGTCCAGATAGGGGTCGAGCAGCGCGGCCGTGCCGTTCTCGGCGACCCCGTCCAGCATCAGCTTCACCGAGCCCGCCCGGAACCGGCCGTGGCTCAACGCGGCACGTTTCTCGACGAGTTCGGGGATCTGCTCGGCCCCGCGGTCCCGGTCCCACCACAGCGCGCCCCGCACCCGCGCGGTGAGCGAGCCGTCCCGCGCCGCCGCGCGATACGCCTCGGCCGGGTCGTCCATGCCGAGGAAGTCACCGACCAGCGCGTCCTGCCAGGCGGTGATGCCGAGCGCGTGCAGATGCCGCTGGGCGTGCAGCAGGGCGGCCAGCCGGTCGGCCGGAGTGGCGGGCGGGGTGAGCCGGCCGACGAGCTGCATGGCACCCTCCTGGAGCGTGCCGCTGGGCGCTCCGGAGGCGTCCCGCTCGATCCGCCCGTCGGCCGGGTCGGGCGTGTGCCAGTCGACCCCGGCCAGCTCCAGCGCCCGGCTGTTGACCCAGGCACCGTGGTGGTCCCGGTTGGGCAGATACACCGGCCGGTCCGGTACCACCGCGTCCAGCAGCTCCTTCGTCGGCGTTCCGCCCGCGAACGCCTCCATCGACCAGCCGCCGCCGAGGATCCACTCCCGCTCGGGATGGGCCTCGGCGTACGCCCGTACGGCGGCCACGGTCTCCTCGGCCGTCGCCCGGCCCGACAGATCGCACTGGGCCAGCTCCAGTCCCGCCGGCACCGGATGGACATGCGCGTCCTGGAAGCCGGGGAGCAGCAGCCGTCCGGCGAGGTCGACCACTTCCGTGCGCGGCCCGGTGAGGTCGCGCAGCTCGTCGTCCCCGACGGCGGTGATCCGGTCCCCGGTGACGGCCACGGCGGTTGCCGTACGGCCGTCCGGGGTGAGGACGGGGCCGCCGGTGAAGAGGAGGTCAGCGTGCATGATGCCCTTCCTGACAGGTCAGTTGGAGGTGGTGAGCAGCTCGGGCGCGTCGGCGTCGGTGCCGGCCCCGGTACGGAAGTACGGTGATCTGCGCACCCACTTGGCCCACGCGGCCACCGCGAACCCGGACACGATCATCGCGACCGGCATCAGCAGCAGGAACCAGCCGTTGTCCGCGCGGAGTTCGAGATGGTCGGCGGAGGTGTAGAAGGACCAGCCCAGATAGCCGCCGAGGCCCAGCAGGGCCAGCGCGCTGAGCGCGGGCAGCAGCACCGCTCGCACGCCCTGCCGCCAGTCCTCGCGCAGCATGGCGCGGAAGCGTACGGCGGCTGCCAGCGCGGTGAGCGCGTAGGACAGGGCGACGACGATGCCGACGGCGTTCACGATCGCGTCGATCATGTCGGCGAGGCGGGGGATCACCAGCGCGGCCGCCGCCACGACGACGGCCAGCGCCCCGATCAGCAGTGTCCCGGCCGCCGGAGTCCCGTACCGGGCGCTGACCTTGGACCACACCGGACCGAGGGTACGGTCCCGGCTCATCGCGAACGTCCCGCGCGCGGTCGGGATGACCCCCGCCTGCAGCGAGGCCACCGCCGAGAACATCAGGGCGACGAGCGGCAGCGCGGCCAGCGGCTGGTCGGCCAGCCGGTCCCCGTAGTACGCGAGCCCCTGCGCGCCATGACCAGCCAACTGGCCCTGTGACAGCACCCGTTGGAAGGCGACCGAACCCAGCAGGAACAGCCCGAGCATCGTCACCAGGGTGATGGTCCCGGCCCGGGAGGCGTCCCCGGGGTCCCGTACCTCCTCGTTGACGGTGAACGCCGCCTCGAACCCCCAGTAGCAGAACACCGACAGCAGCAGGCCCTGCGCCAGCGCGGTCGCCGAGGGGATCGCGAAGGGGTCGAACCAGGAGAGGCTGAAGGAGTGCGGCCCGGTGACGACGCCGTAGCCGCAGAAGCCCAGCAGGACCAGGTACTCGAAGACCAGCAGCCCGGTCTGCAGCCGCGCCGCCGTGCGGACACCGGTCACGGCGGTCAGGGTGACGGCGACCAGGACGACGATCCCCAGCGCCGTCGTCTGCGCGGTCGAGCCCGGATCGAGACCGAGGGACCCGATCCGGTGCAGCCCGGCCTCACCGGCGAGCTGCAGCAGCGCCGAACCGGTCACCGCCGTCGTGTAGGCGAGGAACGCCACGCTCGCCACGACGTTCACCCAGCCCACCATGAATCCGAGCCAGGGGCTGAGCGAACGGCCCACCCACACATAGCCGTTGCCCGCGTTCGGCTCCACCCGGTTCAGCCGCGAATAGGCCCCGGCGATACCGAGGACGGGCAGGAAAGCCAGCAGCATGATGGCCGGCAGATGCGGGCCGACCACGCCCGCGGTCACCCCGAGCCCGATGCCGATGCTGGTCGTGGCGGCCGTACTGGACGCGGCGACGGCGACACCGTCCACCACGCTCAGGGACCTGCGCAGCTCGGGCCGCGCGGGGGGATCCACTCCGAAGGGTCTGTCGCTCATGGCCGGTTCTCCGCTCGCACCGCGGGGCCCCGGACGGCCCCGGTGACCGGAAATGAAACTGCCGGGGCACTTAACAGGTCAACGGTGTTGTCATAAGGTGCCGACACACCCCAGGGAGGGCCCATGACCGACCGCGTTGTCCCGGCCGCCGCCCGGCAGCGACGCCGCCCCACCAAACAGGGCGTGATGCTCTCCGAGGAGCTGATCGTGGAGACCGCCCTCCGGCTCATCGAGGAGCACGGCGCCGACGCGCTCTCCGTACGCCGCCTAGGCCGGGCCCTCGGTGCCGACCCCAGCTCCCTCTACCGGTACTTCCGGCACACCGACGACCTGATGCTGGCCATCGCCGACGAGCTGATCGGCCGCACCCTGCGGACCTGGCGGCCGACCGGCGACTGGGCGGCCGACCTGCGCGATCTGGGCCTGCGCATGCACGCCGGGGCGCTCGCGCACCCCCGGGCGGCGATGCTCAGCGCCCACCGCGTCACCGGGCGCGCCCAGGAGATCCAGGCCGTGGAGAGCATCCTCGGCGTACTGCGCCGGGCGGGCTTCCCGGACCCGGAGGCGGTGCGGATCTACCACGCGTTCGTCGACCAGGCCCTCGCCTTCGGCGCCCTGGACTCCGCGGGCACCGCCCTGCCGAGGGCCGCGCGCGAGGCCGAGGCGGACGTATGGCGCAGCACCTACGGCCGGCTGCCCGCGGACACCCATCCGCACATCGCGGCCACCGCGCCCCATCTCGTCGCCACCATGCGGTCCAGCTCCTACCCGGCCGCCCTCGAACTGCTCCTCACTGCGGCGCAGACACGCCTCGATCACATTCGTGCGGGGAACCGGGGCTGACGGCCACACTGGACGGGATCCGGATCCCGAGGAGGCCGTACGCCATGACCCCACCGCCCGCCCGCACCGCCGCAGAGCGCAAGAAGGACACCCTCCACCGGCTGGAGAACGACGTCGACGTATGGGTCGCCACCGCCGGCCCCGACGGCGCCGCCCCCTATCTCGTGCCGTTGTCCTTCGTGTGGGACGGCGCCACCGTGCTGATCGCCACCCCGGCCGAGAGCCCCACCGGCCGCAACCTCGTCGCCACGGGCCGCGCCCGGCTCGGCCTCGGCCCGACACGGGACGTTGTCATGATCGATGGCACCGTCCAGTCGTGGACCCCGGAGGACTTCCCCGAGGAGGACGCTGAGGTCTTCGCCGGCAAGACGGGCTTCGACCCCCGCCAACTCCCCACTCGCTACCTGTACTTCAGGGTCCTCCCGCAGCGTGTGCAGGCGTGGCGCGAAGCGAACGAGCTGAGGGGCCGGGAGTTGATGAGAGACGGGGAGTGGATCGCCCCGTAAGCGGCGCGGGGCTGTGTTCGGTGCGCGGCTCAGCCCCGGCTCCCCTCCTTGGAGGCCACAGGCCAAACCCCCGTGGACCGGGCGATCGCCTTCGCGCCGGTACGATTCACCGCACTGCGCACCACCGCGAAGATCGCCCCCTGCACCGCCGCCGCCAGCAGAATCTCCCCCCAACCCCGGTCCTCGTCCAACGCGTCCGGCGCGTCCTCCTCGTGCCGGAGCGCCATCCACGCCTTCCGGAAGGCCACACCGGCCAGCGCGCCGCCCGCCCAGCTGAGCATGAAACCGATCGGCTGGTAGACGAGGGGAAGCTTCTTCTTCTTTGTCTTGGCCATGTGTCACTTCTTCCTCGCCGGACGGCCCTCATGCGGGCCTTCCGCCGGGGGCCACCCGTTCGCCGGGCGGCACCGGGCCCGGTGGCGTACCGTCCCCGAAGGGCCGTCCACCCAGCTCCTGGCGGTGGTGCGGAGTCAGCCAGCCGGCGAGATCGGGGCCGAGCGGCACGATGCCGGTCGGGTTGATGCCGGTGTGCACCTGGTGGTAATGCCGCTTGATGTCGTCGAAGTCGACCGTGTCGCCGAACCCGGGCGTCTGGAACAGATCCCGGGCGTACGCCCACAGCACCGGGTTCTCCGTCAGCTTCCAGCGGTTGCACTTGAAGTGGCCGTGGTAGACGGCGTCGAACCGGACCAGCGTCGTGAACAGCCGGATGTCCGCTTCCGTGAGGGTGTCGCCGACCAGATACCGCTGTCCGGCCAGCCGCTCGGCGAGCAGTTCCAGCCGCCGGAAGACGCCCGCGCACGCCTCCTCGTACTCCTTCTGGTGCGTGGCGAACCCGGCCCGGTACACGCCGTTGTTCACGTCCTCGTACACCTCGGCCATCACCCGGTCGATCTCCTCGCGCCGGCCGGCCGGGTACAGATCGGGCGCGCCGGGCCGGTGCAGGGCCGTCCACTCGGTGGCCAGGTCGAGGGTGAGCCGCTGGTAGTGGTTGGTGACCAGCCGTCCGCTGGGGACGTCCACGACCGCGGGCACGCTGACCCCGCCCGGGTAACCGGTCTCGCGCCGGTCGTAGGCCTCGCTCAGGAACCGGATGCCGAGCACCGGGTCGCGGCCGTCCGGGTCCAGGGTGAACCGCCGGCTGCGGTCGTCCTGGACGGGATCGGCGACCGCCATCGACAGCGCGCCCTCCAGGCCCAGCAGCCGGCGTGAGATCACCACCCGGCTCGCCCACGGACAGGCGCGCGAGACCGCCAGCCGGTAACGGCCCGCCTCGACCGGCCGGCCGTCCCGGCCGCCGGCGGTGGTCCGGTCCGTGAAGTGGCTCCTGGACCGGGTGAACGTCTTGTGCTCGTAGGCGCGGTTGCCGTCGCCGTCGCCTTCCATGTCTCCTCCTCGCCGGCCGGGGCTCCTCGGGCACCGCGTTCCCCGTTTTCCGGTGCCCGCACGGTGTGATCCGCCCGCTCGCGGGCAGTCGGCGTTAGGTGAGCGGGACATCCTCAGAGAGGGAGAAGGCCGCACGCACGGCCGAGGACCACGCGCCCGGCACGGGCTCGAAGACAGACCGGCAGACCAAGGTCACCGTCCTGGTGGCGCTCGCCGCCAACCTGGTGATCGCCGTCGCCAAGGCCGTCGGCGGTGTCCTCGCCGGCTCGCCCGCGCTGCTGTCCGAGGCCGCGCACTCCGTCGCCGACAGCTTCAACGAGGTGTTCCTGCTGGCCGCGCTGCGCCGCAGCCGCCGCCCCGCGGACGCACAGCACCCCTTCGGCTACGGCAAGGAACGCTTCTTCTGGTCCCTCCTCGCCGCGGTCGGCATCTTCGTCATGGGCGGCTGTTTCTCCTTCTTCCAGGGCTTCGAGGCCCTGCGCCAGGGCACGCAGGAGAAGTTCAGCGGCTATGTGGCAGGCCTGATCGTGCTGGGCGTGGCCCTCGTCGCCGAGGGCGTCTCGCTGCTGCGGGCCCTGCACCAGGTACGCCGGCAGGGCGCGGGCCTCGGCTCGGTGGCCGACCCGGCGCTGCGGACGGTGGTCGCCGAGGACGGCACGGCGGTGCTCGGCGTGACGCTCGCTCTCGCCGGGATGGGCCTGCACATGGTGACCGGGCAGGTCGCCTGGGAGGCGTCCGCCTCGCTGGCCATCGGCGTCCTGCTGGTGTACGTCGCCTACCGGCTCGGCCGTGACGCCCGCGACCGGCTCATCGGGGAGGCCGCCGACCCGGAGCTGAGCGGCAGGATCCGCTCGCTGCTGCGGGCACAGCCGGAGATCGACAGCGTCGAGGCGCTGTTCACGATGCAGACGGGCCTGGACTCCACCCTGGTGGCCGCGCGCATCGACCTGGTGCCGGGTCTGGACAGCGAGCGGGTGGAGGAGGTCGCCGTACGCATCAAGCGGTCGCTGGCCCGGACGTTCCCCGAAGCGGGGCAGATCTTCCTCGACGTGACCGACCGGCCGGCCGGCGAGGCACGAGAGAGCCCCGCCGCGACGGGGGAACGCGGCGGGGCCTGACGCACGAGTGCCCGCCCCGGGACGGGTTCACACCTGCCCGGCGCAGATTCTTCCGAATCCCGCCGGTGCCCGGCGCGAATCAGCTCTCGTCAGCTCTCGTCGAGGGGTTCCAGTACGAAGACCGGGATCTCCCGCGCCGTCTTCTTCTGGTAGTCGGCGTACGGCGGGTACGCGGCGACGGCCCGCTCCCACCACCTGGCCCTCTCCTCGCCGGTGACCTCACGGGCCCTCATGTCCCGCTTGACCGGCCCGTCCTGCAGCTCGACATGCGGATCGGAGGTGATGTTGAAATACCACACCGGGTGCTTGGGCGCACCGCCCTGGGAGGCGACCACCGCGTACGTCCCCTCGTGCTCCACCCGCATCAACGGCGTCTTGCGGATCTTTCCGCTCTTCGCGCCCCGGCTGGTCAGCAGGACGACCGGCAGCCCGGTGTCCATCAGCGTCGTGCCCTTCGTCCCGCCGGAGCTCTCGTACAGCTCGACCTGCTCGCGCACCCACTGCGCCGGGCTGGGTTCGTACTCGCCCTCAAGAGGCATGGGATCCGTCCCCTTCGTCGGTCCAACAGCTCTCTGCCACCGGCATTCAACACCGGCGGGCCCGTGAATCATCCGTACCGCGGATCACTTGCGCCGACCGGGCGACGACCTCCGGCCAATCGCGCAGCGCGGCGGCGCCCACGGCACGGCGACCCCGGGTCCCGTCGGCCAATCGCGCAGCGCGGCGGCGCCCACGGCACGGCGACCCCGGGTCCCGACCGCCCGCCCGGCGCTCACCCGTGTCGGGCGGATCCTGGCCGACGGCGAGGACGCGCTCGGGCTCGGCGCCATCCGGCGGACGCCCGCACCGACCGCACCGACCGGACGGCCGCACCGACCGCACCGACCGGACGGCCGCACCGACCGCACCGACCGGACGGCCGCACCGACCGCACCGACCGGACGGCCGCACCGACTGGATGACCGGACGCCCGCATGGGCCTGGCGTCGGCATGGGCCTGACGCCCGCACCGGTCTGACGGCCGCACCGACCGGACGACTGGACGACCGGACGCCCGCACCGGCCTGACGGCCGCATGGGCCTGGCGTCCGCATGGGCCTGACGGCCGCACCGACCGGACGACTGGACGACCGGACGCCCGCATCGGCCTGGCGTCCGCATGGGCCTGACGGCCGCACCGACCGGACGACTGGACGACCGGACGCCCGCACCGGCCTGACGCCCGCACCGGTCGGCCGTGTCTGTGCCGCCCGGTGCGCACCGCACCTGGCCTCCCGGGACAGCCTCGTCGTACAGCAGTACGTGGACGAGGACGGCCTGGCCGTGGCGCGCGCCTTCGCCGCCTTCGGCGAGAGCCGTCGGTTACCGTGAAACGTGGACGGACTCCGGCCGGTTTCCGTCCCTGTGACCCCTGTTCTTCGGCCAGATCACCCACATCGCCGAACTGGCCGAACTTGCAGTCGACCCATAGATGCCCGGGGCATCTAATGAAGATCGGCACGACGCACTACTTCGTCTGCGAGGTCTTCCATGACGGAACTGACGGACCCCACCGGCCCGGCGAACCCGGCCGACCCCGTCGCCTTCCCGCAGGACCGCACCTGCCCCTACCACCCGCCCACCGGATACGAGCCGCTGCGCGACGGGCGAGCCCTGTCCCGCGTCACCCTGTTCGACGGCCGCGAGGTCTGGGCGGTCACCGCCCACGCCACCGCCCGCGCGCTGCTCGCCGACCCCCGCCTGTCCACCGATCGCCGCCGTCCCGGCTTCCCCATGCCCACCGAGCGCTTCGCGGGCATCCGTGACCGCCGCGTGGCCCTGCTCGGGGTGGACGATCCCGAACACCAGCGCCAGCGGCGGATGATGATCCCGTCGTTCACCGTCAAACGCGCCGCCGAACTGCGGCCGTGGATCCAGCGGACCGTGGACGGTCTGCTGGATGCGATGATCGCGCAGGGGCCGCCCGCCGACCTGGTCCCCGCCTTCGCACTGCCCGTGCCGTCGATGGTGATCTGCGGGCTGCTGGGCGTGCCGTACTCCGACCACGAGTTCTTCGAGGAGCAGTCCCGCAGGCTGCTGCGCGGCCCGCGGGCGGCCGACTCCGTGCAGGCCCGCGCCCGTCTGGAGGAGTACCTCGGCGGGCTCATCGACGCCAAGGCGAAGCAGGTGGAGCCCGGCGACGGCATTCTCGACGACCTGGTCCACCACCAGCTGCGCGACGGCACGGTGGACCGCGCCGAACTCGTGTCGCTGGCCGTCATCCTGCTGGTCGCCGGCCATGAGACGACCGCCAACATGATCTCCCTCGGCACCTTCACCCTGCTCCAGCACCCCGACCGGCTGGCCGAGTTGCGCGCCGACCCGGCGCTGCTGCCCGCCGCCGTGGAGGAGCTGATGCGGATGCTGTCCATCGCGGACGGGCTGCTGCGCGTGGCGCTGGAGGACATCGAGATCGCCGGCACCACCATCCGGGCCGGTGAGGGCGTGCTCTTCTCGACCTCGGTGATCAACCGCGATCCGACCCTGTACGACGACCCCGACGCGCTGGACTTCCACCGCCCCACCCGCCACCACGTGGCGTTCGGCTTCGGGATCCACCAGTGCCTGGGCCAGAACCTCGCCCGCGCGGAGCTGGAGATCGCCCTGCGCAGCCTGCTGGCCCGGCTGCCGGGGCTGCGGCTCGCCGTGCCGGCCGAGGAGATTCCCTTCAAGGGCGGCGACACGATCCAGGGGATGCTGGAACTCCCCGTGACCTGGTAAGAGGCTCTGCTCATGCACATCGAGATCGACAAGGACATCTGTATCGGCGCCGGCCAGTGCGCGCTGACGGCACCGCGCGTCTTCACCCAGGACGACGACGGCTACAGCACCCTGGTGCCCGGGCGAGAGGACGGCGCGGGCGACCCGATGGTCCGGGAGGCGGCCCGCGCCTGCCCGGTGAGCGCGATCAGGGTGTCCTAGGATCGCCGGCCGAGCCCGCCCGGACCGGCGGTCGCCACCAGGGCCCGCGCCGCCTCGCGGGCCTCGGCCGCAGGCCGGGTGCTGCCCGTGATGCCCGCCGTCACCATCGCGCCCTCCGCGAGCAGGAACAGGGGCCCGGTGAGCGCGGCGGGCAGTCCGGCGTCCGCCACGAGCGAGGCCAGATGGTCCCGGAACGCCTCCTTGTGAGCCCGCACCTGCTCGGCGACCAGCGCGGAGGTCGCGCCCAGCTCACCGTAGGCGTTGATCCAGGCGCAGCCGCGGAAGCCGTCCTCGCCGAACCACCCCTCCAGCCAGTCGAACACGGCCGGGATCCGCTCCCGCGGGTCCCGCTGCCGTGCCACGTGCTCGGCGAGGCGTCCGCGCCAGCGCTCGTCCCGCCGGGCCAGGTACGCCGCGACGAGCTGCTCTTTGGCGGGGAACAGCTGATAGAGGCGCTTGAGCGACACGCCCGACGCGCCGCGCAGTTCGTCCATGCCCACGGACTGCACACCCCGGGCGTAGAACAGCTCCTCGGCGGCGTCGAGCGCCCTGTCCCGGGCGGCCGTGCTGTCCATCGGCGACACCATGACTCCTCGAAGTCCTTGACCTCACGCCCTCCTTGACTGGAGAACGACCGTTCTCCTATCGTAGCAGCCACCTGGAGAACGCTCGTTCTCCGGTGCCGCCGAGCCCAGGAGGAGACCCATGGCCGACGACCGTCCGCCCTTGCCGCCGTTCACCCACGAGACCGCCGCGCAGAAGGTCCAGGCCGCCGAGGACGCCTGGAACACCCGCGACCCGCAGAAGGTGGCGCTCGCCTACTCAGAGGACTCCGTCTGGCGCAACCGCAGCACCTTCGTCACCGGCCGCGCCGGGATCGTCGCGTTCCTGACCGCCAAATGGGAGCGCGAGCTGGACTACGCGCTGCGCAAGGACCTGTGGGCCTTCGACGGCAACCGCATCGCCGTCCGCTTCCAGTACGAGTGCCACGATGCCGACGGCCAGTGGTGGCGCTCCTACGGCAACGAACTGTGGGAGTTCGACGAGCACGGCCTGATGACCCGGCGGGAGGCCAGCATCAACGACGTACCGATCGAGGAGAAGGAGCGCCGCATCCACGGCCCGCGCCCGGAGGCCGAGCGAGGGCGGTCCTTCCCGCTTCAGTAGCGCGCCCGTTCAGCGGGATCTAGCGAGGATCCCCGGGCCTTCGGGCCCGGGAGGGATTGCTTCTCAAGGCGGCCTTCGGCGGGTAGTGCACCAAGAGGTGGACGTGATCGCGTTCGTTGTTGAACTTGCGCAGTTCCGCTCCGAAGTCGGTACACACGTCGTGCATGACCTCTTCGCAGCGCTTGAGGATGTCGTCGGTGAATGGGCTGCGCTGGTACTTCGGGGTGAAGAGCAAGTGTGCGTGCAGGCTGTAGACGACCGTAGGACCCCTGCGGATATCGGGGGTTTGGCTCATCGTGGTGACGTAGAGCACTGTTATGATCACGCTCGTGAAGGTCGTGACGCAGGTGAAGCTGATACCGGAGGCCGA
The DNA here is from genome assembly GCF_053593835.1 of Streptomyces sp. NPDC002076. Lineage (NCBI taxonomy): Bacteria > Bacillati > Actinomycetota > Actinomycetes > Kitasatosporales > Streptomycetaceae > Streptomyces > Streptomyces sp. NPDC002076. The sequence goes on along the minus strand of NZ_JBSFDI010000010.1, from coordinate 63,132 downwards.
CCAGGCCGCCGCGCTGTCGGCGACCCTGCGCACGCTCAACGACCTGGCCACCTGGGTTTCTGAGGTGGCGTTCGTCAACGACGTTCCGCGTGAGTACGAGCTGCGCAAGCACACGTACCCGCACCTGAAGGCCGAAGGGCTCGGGGCGCAGGCTGCACAACATGTGATCAAGAAAGTGCGTGACGCGTACACCACGCTGCACGCCAACCTCAAGGCCGGGAACTACGGCAAGCCCGGCAGTACGCGCCGCATCAAGGTCGAGTCCAAGCCGATCATGTTCCGGCCCGATGCCGCGCAGCCCTATGACGATCGGTGTCTGAGCTGGCAGTACGACACGCAGACGGTCTCCATCTGGACCACCGCGGGCCGGGTCAAGGGTGTGCGGTTCGCGTGTTCGACCAACGCGCTCATGGTGCTCCAGCAGTACCGCAAGGGCGAGAGTGACCTGATCGAGCGTGACGGCGTCTTCTACCTGATCGCCACCTGCGATGTCCCCGAGGCCGCCCGGTTCGAGCCGGACTCGTTCATCGGCGTCGACCTCGGCATCGCCAACATCGCCACCACGTCCACCGGCTACCAGGCTGCCGGGCGCGGCCTGAACCGGTACCGCAAGCGGCAGCTTGCCTTGCGGACCAAGCTCCAGAAAAAGCGCACCAAGAGCGCCAAGCGCCGGTTGAAGGAGCGCTCCCGCCGCGAACAGCCGCACGTCAAGAACACCAACCACATCATCGCCAAGACGATCGTGACCGAGGCTGAACGCACCTTTGCCGGGATCTGCCTGGAAGAACTCAAGGGAATCCGGCAGAGGGTACGGCTCCGCAAGCCCCAACGGGTCACCCTCCACTCCTGGGCCTTCGCCCAGCTCGGAGACTTCATCGTCTACAAGGCCAAGCGGGCCGGTGTGCCCCTGGTCCTCGTCGATCCCGGGTACACGTCGCAGACATGCGCCGAGTGCGGCCACGTCGACAAGCGCAACCGTGTCGACCAGGGGCTTTTCATCTGCCGGGGGTGCGGGGTCGTTGCCCACGCCGACCGGAATGCTTCCCACAACATCGCCCAACGCGGCGAGAGGGTGTGGAATGCGGGGCGTGAGTCACGCGTCCCCTGCCACCCCGTAAGGGGTGTCTGGACGGAGGAGCCAACCCAGCAGCCAGTTGGGCACTACCTCCAAACCCGGCCCTTTAAGGCCGGGTCAAGTTGACTAGGGTTCCGGGATGACCGAACAGGCCGAGAAGCCCTTCCTCTACGTCGTCGTCTGCGCGGCCGGGATCGCCGCCGGCGTCAGCAAGCTGATCAGCGCAGCCCAGGAACGGGACTGGGAGGTCGGCGTCATCGCCACACCGGTCGCCATGGCCGGCTTCTTCGACAGCGCGGCCGTGGCGGCGCAGACCGGCCGGCCCGTCAGATCGGCCTGGCGCACGCCGGCCGACCCCCGGCCCTTCCCGCCGCCGGACGCCGTCGTGGTGGCACCCGCCACCTTCAACACCGTCAACAAGTGGGCGGCCGGCATCGCCGATACCCTCGCGCTCGGCACCCTGTGCGAGGCCGCGGGCCTTGGCATACCGATCGCCGTCCTGCCCTGTGTCGCCGACGCACTGGCCGCCCATCCCGCCTATCGGGCCGGCCTGGAACGGCTGCGCGGGATGGGCGTCCGCTTCGGCGCCCCGTACACCGGCGAGGCCGGGCCGGACGGCGGCCGGCCGGACTTCGCCTGGGAACGGGCGCTGGATCTGCTCTAGCGGCAGGTCAGTGTCGGTCCCGCCAGCATGTTCCCGGTGAACATGTCCTGGCCCTTCGGCACCCAGTAGCCGAGCTTCGACACCACCGTGGAGCACTTGGCGCCGACCGTGAAGCGGACCTGCAGCGTCTCCGGGTGGCCGGGCTGCAGCTCGGTCACCGTGCAGTCCAGGGAGTGCGCCACCCGGGTCTTCGACGGGTACCGCCCCACCAGCGGGTTCACACAGCGCTTGTCGGCCGTGCTGATGCGCAGACCGGTGCCCTCCTCGCCGATCATCCCCAGCCGCGCGTTGCCGTCGCCCACGTCGGCGTCCCGGTGGATCGTGTACGTCACGGTGGTCGTGGCGTTGCGGCGCAGCACGTTCTTGTCGACGGTGACGGAGTGCGTCGCCTTCGCCTTGGGCGCGGTCAGCGACACGGTGGCCTGCACCGTGCCCTTCAGATCGACTCCCTCGGGCGCCGACCGGACCCGCACGGTGGCGCTGAGGCCGTAGGTGCCCGGACCCGGGTACAGGCCCGAGCCGGGCAGCAATCCGGTGCCGAGGGTCTTGCCGGACCGGGTGGCCTTCCAGGTGCCCTCGGTGCGACAGGCGTAGCGGACCCGGGAGCCGGCGATCCGGCAGCTGGCCGGGGCGGTGATGTTGAACCTCGGGACGCCGGTGTCCGCGCACAGGCTGACCTCGGCCTGCTCACCGTGCGCGCCGCGCAGCGTGCCGGCCGCCGAGCACAGGGTCGCCGGGGCCTCGGGCGCGGCCGCGGCCGCCGGCGCGGCGGCGGGCCGGGACTGTGCGCAGGCGGGGGTGACCAGGGCCAGCGGCAGCAGCGCGGCTCCGGCCAGGGTTCTGAAAGAGGTGGGACGAGTCGGCACCGCGTTTCCTCCGGAGCGGCCGAGACCGGCCGGATGCCGGTCGTCTGCGCCGAGGATGAGCCGACAGTACGACGATCGTTCCGCTCCCACGCCGGACGGGTCACCTGGGGGCAGCAACGGAATCGTCCGTCTGCGGCTCCGTCCCGATCGCTCCGGCCGGGGACGACGACGCGGCCCCCCGGACAGGCCTCACCCCGCCTCGCGCACGTACCCCTTGCTCCCCGGAGTGGACACGTCCCGGGGGCCGGGGACGACGACGCGGCCCCCCGGACAGGCCTCACCCCGCCTCGCGCACGTACCCCTTGCTCCCCGGAGTGGACACGTCCCGGTCCCGCCGCACGATGCTCAGCCGGTCCCCCCAGTGGGCGACCGCCGACCGCAGACCGGCGTCGGCGTACTCGATGTCCACCACCCGGTCGTCGAACGCCTTGGCGAACACCCCGCACTCGTCGTACTGCCCGCACTCCTCCGTGACCGCGAAGTCCAGCCCGGCCCGCTCCCGCACACCGGCCAGCTCGGCGGAGTTCTTCTGCGCGACGGCCAGGTGCCGGGCGTGCGCGTGCCGGGACAGCAGGGTCATGAAGGCGGTCGCGTCGGCCGCGGTGAGCAGGCGGTGGGAGCGGGTGTAGCTGCCGTAGTTGTCCGGCTCGACCGCGTCGAAGCCCTTCTTCGCGCAGCCGTCGATCCACTGGTCCACCCGCTCGGCCACCCGCTCCCGCTTGGCCGGCGTGCGGATGTCGAGCAGGGCCTCGTGCCAGTCCTCGTCGATGACGGCCCTGCCGTGCGCATCGCGCAGCAGCAGGCCGGCAGGCCAGGAGGAGCGCTCTTCGGGCTGGGCCTGGAAGGCGTTGACGTAGCAGATGTTGTACAGGCCGGGCGCGGCGGCGTCGGAGCGGTCGCGGCTGACGATCCGTACGCCCTTCGGCGGGGGACAGGCGCCGCCGATTTGGTAGTCGAACCCGGCGTGGCGCGCCGGCAGCCGTACCGCCACGGGCTTCGGCGAGCTCCGCCGCTCCTCGCCGCCGGAGCCGCCCGCGGCGCCGGAACCGCCGGAATCGCAGCCGGCCAGCACCGGCAGGGTGACGATCAGGGCCGCTGCCAAGGCGCCTGCGGTCCTTCGGAGGCCGCGGCGCGGAGAACACCCGTGGGGGGCACGTCCGCTCCATCCTGCCCACACCGGGCGGCGCGGCGCGTGGCAGGATCAAATCGCCCGCCCGCTTCGGTCGTCAAGCCGGTGCCGGGCCACGCCGTAGGCTCGTGGGTGACCATCGTCCCGAAGGCAGGAGCAGCAACGATGCAGTACGTGAAGCTCGGTTCGACGGGCCTGGACGTCTCGCGGATCTGTCTGGGCTGCATGACCTACGGCCTGCCCGACCGCGGCGTCCACGAGTGGACCCTCGACGAGGAGGCGTCCCGCCCGCTCGTCCGGCAGGCACTGGAGGCGGGCGTCAACTTCTTCGACACCGCCAACGTCTACTCCGACGGCACCAGCGAGGAGATCGTCGGCAAGGCCCTGCGCGAGTTCGCGAACCGCGACGAGATCGTGCTGGCCACCAAGGTGCACGGCCGGATGCGGCCGGGCCCCAACGGCGCCGGGCTGTCCCGCAAGAACATCATGACGGAGATCGACCACAGCCTGCGCCGCCTGGGCACCGACTACGTCGACCTCTACCAGATCCACCGCTACGACCACGCGACCCCCGTCGAGGAGACGATGGAGGCGCTGCACGACGTGGTCAAGGCGGGCAAGGTCCGTTACCTCGGGGCGAGTTCGATGTACGCCTGGGAGTTCTCCAAGCTGCAGTACACGGCGGAGCGGCACGGCTGGACCAAGTTCGTGTCCATGCAGAACCACTACAACCTGCTCTACCGCGAGGAGGAGCGGGAGATGCTGCCGCTCTGCGCGGACCAGGGCGTCGGTGTGCTGCCGTGGAGCCCGCTCGCCCGGGGCCGGCTCACCCGCGACTGGGGCACGGTCACCGAGCGCAGCGCCAACGACAACTTCGGCAGTCGTCTGTACCTGGAGAGCGACCGCTCGATCGTCGAGGCCGTCACCCGGATCGCGAACGACCGCGGTGTGCCCCGCGCCCAGGTGGCTCTCGCCTGGCTGCTGCACCAGGACACGGTGGCGGCCCCGATCGTCGGCGCCGCCAAGCCGCACCACATCGAGGACGCGGTGGCCGCCGTGGAACTGGAGCTGACCGAGAAGGAGATCAAGGAGCTGGAGCAGCCCTACACGCCGCGGGCGATCAGCGGCCACTGAGGTCCTGGTGGCTCAGTGAGGTCCGTGTGGTGTGAACTCCGTGCCACACGGACCCGCACCCTCGCTCCGAGGCAACGGCACCCGCTCGCCGGACATCGTGAGCGTCCGGTAGTACGCCCCTATCCGTTCCGCCGAGCGGCCCACGTAGTGCCCGATGAACGAGCGCCGGAACCGGTCGGCCGTGTGATTGGGCCCGGAGCCGTGCACGAGGCTGCCGTTGAAGAACAGCACGTCACCCGCAGCCAGATCCACGGGGACCGGTACGAGACCGGGCGGCGGCGGAACGTACTCGCGGGCGAACGACACCCGCTCGTCGGCGAGTTCGGGGCAGAACAGCTCCATCCGGTGGGTGCCCGGGACGACCTCGAGACCGCCGTTGTCCCGGTCGATCGGCTCGCAGGCCACCCAGGCCGCCACACAGGTCCCCGGTTCGACCCGCAGATAGAAGTTGTCCTGGTGCAGCGCCTGCCCGCGCGCACCCGGCGGCTTGAAGTAGAACATGCTCTGCGCGGCCAGCACCTCCTCGCCGAACAGCACCTCCAGCACGGCCCGCAGCCGGGCGTCCAGCAGGAACTGACGTGCCGGCGCGCTGAATTCGTGCGGCTGCATCACCCGGGGATACCGGTGCAGCGGGTCGGGGTCCGCCGGGCGGGGCTCGAAGCGGCCCGGTACCGGACCGGCCGCGTGCAGCGCGGCGAACGCGGCGCACAGCCGCTCGGTCTCGTCCCGGCCGAACAGCCCTCGCACGACGGTGAATCCGTCCTCCTCGAACCGCTGCCGCAGCGCCTGAGCGAGGATGGCGCTGTTGTCCGTGGCTGTCATGTGCCCCCTCCTGTGAGTCCGGTGGTCAGGTGGTCACTCACTCGGCACGCTAGGCCGACGCGCCCGACGGGAGGATGCCCGTGCATGCTGAGGACCTGCCCGTGACGGCTGCCGCCGCCGACCCGTCCCCGCCGCCCGGACTCGTCGTGACCGGCCGCTACGACCAGCGGCCGGGCTATGGCGTCAACCGGCCCCGAGGATCGGACAGTTGGCTGTTCACCTTCACCCTCGACGGCTGCGGACTGCTCCGCCAGGGCGCCGCCCGCGCCCGCGCCGGCACCGGGGATCTCGTGGTGCTCGCCCCGGGCACCGGCCACCACTACGCCGTCGCGCCCGGCGCCGGGAGCTGGCGGTTCTGGTGGACGCACTGCCAGGCCCGTCCGTCCTGGACGGCCTGGCTCGCCCCGTACGCCCTGTCCGACGGCCTGTACGCCGTGACGTCCGTGCCCGGCGCCCTGCACGGCCGGATCGAGGCGGCGTTCGGCCGGATGCTCACCGACGCCCGCGGACCGGCCGAGGGCATCCCGGCCGAGGCCACCCCGCGCGAGCCGGACCCGGTGGCCGTGGCGCACGGCAGCCTGGCGCGGGAACTGGCCCTGTGCGCACTGGAGGAGATCGTCCTGCTCGCCGCCGGCGGCGCCCGGACGCCGCTGCACGCAGCGGACACCGACGCCCGGGTGCGCCGGGCCGAGGAGCTGATCGCCGTCGACCCCGGCGGCCCGCACACCGTCCGCTCGCTCGCCGAGAGCGTCGCGCTGTCCCCGTCCCGATTCGCCCACCTGTTCACCCTGCGCACCGGCCGGTCGCCGATGCGGGCGCTGCGCGAGGCCCGGCTGCGGCACGCGGCCCGGCTGCTGGAGGCCACCGACCTCACGGTGGAACGGGTGGCGGCGGCCTCCGGATTCAGCAGTCCCTTCCACTTCAGCCGGGTTTTCCGGGAACGCTACGGAGTGCCGCCCGGCGCCTACCGGGCGGGCGAACGGCCGTAATAGGTGGAGAAAGGGATTGCCTTGAATCCGCGTCAATAAGGATCCCCGTCAACAGGTGATTGTCGATAATCGAGAGATCCCTTGTTCGCGCCTGTGTCGCTGTGCAAAAGTGTGCGCTGTCGGCGCGCAGGCTCATCGCATTTCCCGCTGTATGCGCCAGGCCGCTCCCCGTACACCCCCCACGCTTCAAAAGAGCCGCCTCAGGTGGACGTTCGAGCAGCCCACCACCTTCCCATACTGTTTGGTATGGACTAATTCCGTATCACGTCTGGAGGAATGCAGTCGTGAATGAGGCAGGCCGGTCGGACGAGCAACTCAGTGCCGAGCTGAAGAAGTGGACGGGAGGGACACCCGCGCTCCATCCCGTCGGTGAACTCCTCGACCGGCACTGGGAAGCGGCCTTCGCCTACGCGCGGTTGTGCACGGACGGGGCGCGTGCCGCCGGCATGCTCACCACCGCCGCCTTCACCCGGCTGTTCGGGGAATCGCTGCGTCAGTCCGGCCCGACCGCCGCCTGGCGGCCCCATGTGCTGGTCGCCGTCCGGCGGATCGCGGCCGAGTGGGACAACGACGGCCGCCAGGAACTCCTCCACCCCGCGCTGCGGTCCGGCGCCACCGGTGAGCGCGCCGCCGCCCGGCTGCTGCCGCCGCCCGGCCGGCGACTGCTGTCCCGCGCGTTCCAGCGGGTGCCTCAGGCCTCCCGCGCCGTGCTGTGGCACACCGAGGTCGAGGCCGAACCCCTCGCCGTCCCGGCGTCGCTGCTCGGCCTGGACGAGGAGGACGCCCGCGCCGAGCTCCGCCGGGCCCGCGAGCGGCTGCGCGAGGAGTGTCTCCAGGCCCACCGCGAACTCGCCCCCGAGAACGAGTGCCGGCGCTATCTGCGCATGCTCGACGTGACCTTCCGGCGCGGCGACGTCGACATCGACCCCGATCTGCGCGAGCACCTGGGCCGGTGCGGCCACTGCAGCCGCACCGCCGACCAACTCGTCGCGTTCAACACGGGACTCGGCCTCGCCCTCGCCGAAGCGGTCCTCGGCTGGGGCGCCCACGCCTATGTGAACTCCCGCGCGAGCCACGCCGGGGAGCCTGCCGCACCGGCCCCGCGGCCCGAGACCGTCGCACCCTCGTCCGGCGAGCCCTTCCTGCCCACCGAGCCGCCGCACCGGGCCGGTTCCGCCCAGTCCGTGGGCCGGGGTGGTTCCGGCGGCGGTAAGCGTCGGGGTGCTTCCGGCGGGTCCGCGCGGCGGGGTGCTTCCGCCGCCTCGGCCTCCGCCTCCGCCGATGCCACCGCGTCCGCCTCCGCCGGCTCGGCCTCCACCTTCGCTGATGGCGCCGACTTTGTCGCCGGTGCCGGTGCCCCCGGCGCCCCCGGAGACACCGTCCCCTCCCGCCGGTCGGCTCATCGGGCCGCCCGTGCTCGCCGTGCGCGGCGGCGGAATCTCGCCCTGGCCGTCGTCACCGTCAGCGGGCTGGTCGTGCTGCCCCTGGTGCTGTGGTCGGTGCTCGGGTCGGGTGACGGAGGGTCCCCGGACGGCAAGGACGCGTCCTCCCCGGCGCCGGGCAAGGACACGGCGAATCCCGGTGCGTCCCGGGCCGGTGCGCACGCGGCCGGCGACGGCACCCTGCACGGTCGGCTGCACAACCTCGCCTCAGGACTGTGTGTCGGCGTCGTCGGAAAGAAGGCCGTCAAAGGCGCCGAGACCGAACTCGCCCCCTGCTCCACGACCCCGAGCCAGCAGTGGACGTACGAGACCGACGGACTGCTGCGCAACTCCTCCGCGCCCGGCCTGTGCCTGGACTCCCATCTCGGTTACTCGGTCCGCCTCGCCCCCTGCTCGGCCACCGGCGAGGCCGCCAGGAACATCCGCTACGACTTCACCCTCCAGGGCGCCCTGATACCCCGCTGGAACCAGGACCTGGCGCTCACCCCGGCGGCCACCGACGGCTCCGGCGCCCTCGTCCTCAAGAACCGCGCCCCCGGCGCCGACCAGCGGTGGTCCGTCGACACCACCGAGCCCGAACTGCAGATGCAGAACGTCGACTGGGACAGCGACACCACCCCGGCGCCGGCCGCCACCCCGCATCCCACGGCCCCGGCGCCCGCGCCCGCACCGAGGAAGAGCACCGCAGCCCCGGCCCCCACGGCCACGAGGTCGAGTCCGCCACCGACGCCGTCCGCCACGCCCGACCCGTGCTCCGCGTACCCGTACTACTGCGGGTGGGGCAGCGGGGGATACGGGGACGGCGGGGGCTACGGCGGTGGGGGCCACCGCCGCTGACTCAGGGTGGTGCGGCGGTGGCGGCGGGATGGTGCCGAGCCCCGGGGCCCGTTCCGGCCACACCGGGCACGGCGCGTGGTCGACCGGCGCGTGGTCGACCGCGAACCGGACCGCCGGACCGAGCTTCTGGCCTGAGCGGGGACCGGTCGCCGGCCCGGGTCGGCACCAGCAGATCGGCGCCCTCGGCGGCGGCCACCACCTCCCGCTCGACCCGGCCCGACTGCTCCTCGCGCGTACAGCGCCGGCCGAGCTCGGCGGCCGCGGCCAGCAGCTCGGCCGCCGAACTTCCGCCGAGTGCCGCCATCCGGTCGCCCGGATGCCGCTCCGGATGCCCCCGGCCGAGCAGCCCCGCGAACGCGCCGTGCCCGAGCCCCGGCACCTCGGGCCCGCTGACGCGCAGCAGCACCACCTCGGCGGGGTCCGGCGCGTGGCTGCGCACCGTGTCCACGCAGGCGGGCCAGGTGCCCTCGACGAGCCAGGCCATCACACGCATCCGGTCGGCCTCCCTCGGCGCACGTACCCCGTCAGGGGTTCAGCGGTTACGAGCTGTGGCTGCCCGCCGCGCCCAGGAACTCCTCCCAGCCGCCCGCCGGGGCCTGTCCCGGCACCAGCGTGCGCAGCTTGCGCAGCATCGCCGGGTCCTGCGCCTCCAGCCAGGCCACGAGCTGCTTGAACGACACGAACCGCACATCGTCGCCGTACGCGGCCATCTTCCCGATGGCCTCTTCGACGGCGTCCATGTAGATGCCGCCGTTCCAGCGCTCGAAGTGGTTGCCGATGAAGAAGGGGGCGCGGTTGGTCGTGTACGCCCGCTGGAAACCGGCGACATAGGCGTCGCGCGCCTGGGCGCGCCAGGCGTCGAACTGGGCGCGGTCGCCGTTCGGATTGCCGCCGGACTGGTTGAACATCATGTTGTAGTCCATCGACAGGACCTGGAAGTTGTGCCCGGGGAACGGTATGGACTGCAGCGGGAAGTCCCAGATCTTCCCGCCCTGCACCTTGCCCGGCCAGATCTGCAGCCCGCCGGGGGAGCTGGCGTCGTACTTCCAGCCCAGCGCGGCTGCCGTGGGCAGCAGGTTGGCCTGGCCCTCCAGGCAGGGCGTACGGCCGCCGATCAGCTCCTTGCGGTAGTCGAAGGGCAGCGGCTCCAGGTCGGTGAAGCCGGTGTTGGTCTTCCACTTGGTCACGAAGTCGACCGCCTGGTCTATCTCGCTGCGCCACTCTGCGGAGGACCAGTTGCGCACGCCGGTCGCGCCGCAGAAGTGACCGTTGAAGTGGGTGCCGATCTCGTGGCCCTCCAGCCAGGCCGCGCGGACCTGCTGGAGGGTGGCGTGGATGTGCCGGTCGGCGAGGTAGCCGATGGCGGAGGCGCCGACCGGGTGCTGCGGCGGACGGTACAGGTGCTTCTTGGACTCGGGCAGCGTGTAGATGCCGCTGAGGAAGAAGGTCATCTTGGCGCCGTGGTCGGCGGCGACCTTGCGGAACCGGGAGAAGAGCTGGTTGCTCAACTCGCCCGCGCCGTCCCAGGAGAACACCACGAACTGCGGGGGCTTCTGGCCGGGCCTCAGCCGCTCGGGCTTCGGCTGGTGCGGCTGGGCCCCGGTGTCGGCCGTGGAGCCGTCGCCGATCGGCTTCACCGGACGGCCCTGGGCGGTGCCCTTGCCGTCCGCAGGGCCGTCGACCCGGAGGCCGGTGCCGGAGGAGCACGCGGCCAGCGTGCCCAGGGCGCCCGCGGCCGCGCCCGCCGTCAGCACCCGCCTGCGTGAGATCCCGCTCATCTTGTCCCCGAATTCCTCGTCATGGCCCCTGCGGGGGCCTGCTCGCCGGTGTTGGTCGACGGGTTCGATGACGGGAGCCGGGGGAAAGATCGTGGCTTTGGGAGCCTGTTGCCGTCCTGTGACAGTTGTGACGTGGGCATGATGAACCCCGCTGCCCAGGGAGCGGAACAGCGGGGTCCTCGGGGGTGTCCGGGCCGGTCAGGGAGCCGTGCCGGGGCTGAACACCGACAGGAAGACGGAGGACGAGTTCCCGGAGACGGGCACCGCTCCACCCGTCCACGCGACCTTGAGCGAGTCCCGCTCGTCCGGCGGCGTCACCAGCAGCGCGGCCGGGGTGGCCGTCTTGGCGCCGCTGATGCCGGGGTTGGAGAAGGTCAGACCGGCCCAGGCGCTCTGCCCGGGCTTCAGGGTGATGGTCGCGGGAGAGCCCGACTCACGCTTGGGATCCGGGCCGAGCTGGCTGCCGGAGCCGTTCACGAACGCCGCGCCCGGAAAGCCGCGCACGGTGCAGGTCCGGCCGGACCTGTTGGTGAGGACCACCGGGAAGTTCTCCTGGCCGGCGCCCGGGCTGTTGCGGCCCACCGAGGCGCTCAGCTCGGAGGTGTGGCAGCGGGTGCCCGCCGCGGTCGTGCCCGCAGCGCCGCCACTCGCGGAGGGGGCCGCGTTCGAGGCGGAGGACGTCGTGGCACCGGTGGGGGTGCCGGCCGGGGCGGACGTGGCGGAGGCCGGGCTCTTCGTGGTGCCCGTCGCCGGCGCCGCCGTACCGGAGGCCGTGACCGGCGAGTTGCTGTGGCCGTCCTTGCCGTTGCCACAGGCGGTCAGCAGGCCCAGCACGGCGACCGTGCCCACGAGCAGGGCCCCGCGCCGCGCGGACCGGGGGGTGTACACCATGTCGCTCAACACTCCTGGAGGGTCATGGCACGCGCCGGAACGCGTGCCTGGAGGCGCTGGGTGCGCCGTCCGCACGCTCCGATGCTCGCAGCGCCGGAGAAGTTCGGCACACGCAGGAATCTTTTCCCCGCCATGACGTTTTGCAGGCGCCCGTCAGGTCACGCTCAGCGAACGGAGTATCTCCTCGGTCGCGTCCTTGTCGCCCCGCTCCCGCACCTGCACATACACCTGGGGCTGCGCGGCGCCGTCCGCCGGGGCCAGGGCGGACTCGGTGACCGAGCCGCCGTCCGGGCAGCCGCTCCAGGCCCGCACCAGACCGTGCCAGTCGGCGTCGGTGAAGGTGCGGCTGCCGGAGAAGCGGCAGCCGGAGTGGGCGAGGGTCTTCACCCGCGCGGTGACGTCACCGTGCTCGCTCACCCCGACGAAGGCGCCGTCCACCGCCGCCCCCAGGTCGGGCCACCGGCTCAGGTCGTCGGCGACCACCAGCCCCGGTTCGTGGCCCTTGGCGAGCCCCAGCGCGCCCGGGTCCCAGCCGGAGTCGCGCAGCTCGCGGCCGAAGCCCGCCGGAACCTTGACGGCCACCCGCCCCGTCGAGTCCGTCACCCGCACCTGGTCCGAGGAGCCGCCGTGGTGGATCACCAGGGTCACCGTGGCCGCGGCCGCCACCGCCGCGAGGACCGCGGCCACGGCCAGCGTCACCGTGTTCAGCCGGCCGCGCACACCGTCCAGCCGCCGGGTGGGCCGCAGGACGGGCGGCCCCGCGGCCAGCCGGTCCAGCTCGTCAGCGAAGGCCTGGGCGCCCGGCCAGCGGCGCGCCCGGTCCGGCTCCAGCGCGCGCAGCAGCGCCCGCTCCACGTCCTCGCCGAGGTCCGGCCGCAGCCGCCGGGGCGGTACGACCCGGCCCGGCGGGCCCGGCACGCTCCCGGTGACCAGTTCGTAGCCGACCGCGCCCAGGCTGTAGACGTCGGCCCGCTCGTCGATGCCCGCGCCGGGCTCGGCCTGCTCCGGCGGCTGATAGCCCGCCGAGCCCGCGGCCAGCGTGAGCACCGAGGCCTGCGCGAGGCTCTTGGCGAGTCCCAGATCGGCCAGCAGCACCCGCCGGGTGCCGTCCGGGGCGGTGTGCAGCAGCACGTTGGTCGGCTTGATGTCCCGGTGCACGATGCCCGCCTCGTGCAGCGCGGCGGCGGCCCGGGCGGCCTCGGCCGTCAGCGCGAGGGCGTGCCCCACCGGCAGCGGCCCGTGCGCCAGCAGATCGGCGAGGGTGCCGCCAGCGGCGTACTCCATCACGAAGTACGGCCTGCCGTCGGGGAGTTCACCGATGTCGTAGACCTGCACCACGCGGCTGGACCCGGCCCGGCGCAGCAGCCGGGCCTCGGACAGGAAGCGGTCCCGGATGTCCAGCCGGTGCGACCAGTTCTCCGCGAGGACCTTCACCGCGACCGGGGCCTGGAGCTCGTCGTCGTGAGCGAGCCAGACTGTGGCGAAGGCGCCGGTGCCCAGCGGCCGTTCGAGACGGTAGCGGCCGATCCGATCCAGGGAGTGCATACGACTATCATGCCTGGCCTGAGATCGACTCGAGGGGGGACCCGTACGTGCAGGACCAGGCGCCGGTGGAAGACCTCGCCCGGTGGGCCGCCGCCGGCGACAGCGCGGCCCTGGACCGGCTGCTCACCGAGATCCGGCCGGAGGTCCTGCGCCGCTGCGGGCGCTTCCTGCCGTGCCGGGAGGACGCCGAGGAGGCCGCGCAGGACGTGCTGCTCCAGGTGGCCCGGCACATCTCCCGTTTCGAGGGCCGCAGCCGCTTCAGCACCTGGCTGTACACCGTGGTCGCCAACTGTTCCCGGCAGAAGTACCGCGAGCTGAAGCGGCGGGCCGCCGAGCAGCCGGCCGCCATCGAGCCCTCGCACGCCGTCGACCCGCGCACCACCAGCGTCATCGCCGGATCCCGGGTGGACCTGCTGGAAGCGCTGGAGCGGCTGGACCGGACGCATCCGCACCTGGTGGCGCCGCTGGTGTACCGGGACATCTGCCAGCTGGACTACGCGGAGGTCGCCGAGCGCGTCGGCATTCCCCTCGGCACCCTGAAGTCCCGTCTGCACGAGGCCCGCAAACTGGTACGGCCCTGGCTGGCGGGCGGCTGAGCCGCTGCGCGCCGGACCGGTCCCCGCGCCCTGGGATTCGGCCCGGGCCAGATGGTCTTTCCCGATGGCTGGTCGCCGGCCGTGGGCGCCGCGCTCGCCGCCCCCCCCGCCTCGGCCCTCGCGCCAGACGCCTGTGTGGGACACGCCCGTGGCGGCACGTTCGCCGTGACGACGGACTCGGGCAAGAACCAGTTCACCTGTTTCCCGGTCCGACACCGATGGCCCGGTCACCGCCGACGGAGGCCGGCGGCCCGGCCGTGTGCCGCCGCCGTGACGGTGGACGACCGTCACGGCGGCGGGGGGTTGTGGCCGGGGCCCGGTGCCGTCCGGCCGGCCGGAACCGCGCCGCCGGGACGCTCTACTGCGCCACCTCGTACAGCGGCAGTTCCGCCCAGATCGTCTTGCCCTCCGGGGTGTGCCGGCTGCCCCAGCGCTGGGTGAGCTGGGCGACCAGCAGCAGGCCGCGGCCGCCCTCGTCGAAGATCTTGGCCCGGCGCAGGTGCGGGGCGGTGTGGCTGGTGTCGGACACCTCGCAGATCAGCGTGCTCGTGTCGTGGATCAGCCGCAGCCGGATGGGGTGCGAGCCGTACCGGATGGCGTTGGTGACCAGTTCGCTGACCACCAGTTCCGTCGTGAACGCGGTCTCGCTCAGCCCCCAGGTGTCCAGCTGCTCCACCGCCTGCTTGCGGATCGGCGCCACCAGTGCCGGGTCGGCCGGGATGTCCCAGGTCGCGACCTGCGTGGCCGGCAGGCCCTGGGTGCGGGCGAGCAGCAGTGCCACGTCGTCCAGGGAGCCGCCCGGCGGCAGCACGGTGTGCAGGATCCGGTCGCAGGTCCCGTCCAGGGAATCCGCGTACGTCCCGAGCGCCTCGTAGAGCATCGCCCGGTTCGTCTCCGGATCCCGGTCCGGGGACCACACCAGACCGTCCGTGTACAGGGCGAGGACGGTGCCCTCGGGCAGTTCCACCTCCGTGGCTTCGAAGGGCAGCCCGCCCAGGCCGAGCGGGGGACCGGCGGGCACGTCCAGTGCCCGGGGCATGCCGCCCGGCGGCAGCACCACGGGCGGCGGATGCCCGGCGCGGGCCACCGTGCAGCGCCGGGACACCGGGTCGTAGACGGCGTACACACAGGTCGCGCCGACCTCGCCGGGGCTGCCCGCCTCACCGGGGCTGGTGACGACGCCGGACTCCTCCGACAGCCTGACCACCAGGTCGTCCAGATGCGTGAGCAGCTCGTCCGGGGCGAGATCGATGTCGGCGAGGGTGCGCACGGCGGTCCGTAGCCGGCCCATGGTGGCCGAGGCCTCGACGCCGTGCCCGACGACGTCCCCGACGACCATCGCGACCCGCATCCCGGACAGCGGGATCACATCGAACCAGTCGCCGCCCACCCCGGCCCGCGCGGCCGGCAGATAGCGCGAGGAGGCCTCCAGCGCGGCCGTGCGCGGCAGCGTGCGGGGCAGCAGGCTGCGCTGGAGCGCGAGCGCGGTCTCCCGCTCGCGGGAGTAGCGGCGGGCGTTGTCGATGCAGACGGCGGCCCGGGTGGTGATCTCCTCGGCGAGCAGCCGGTCGTCCGCGGTGAACGGGTCCGGCCGCCGGTGGCGGGTGAACACCGCGACACCGAGAGTGAGCCCACGGGCCTGGATGGGCACCGCCATCGAGCAGTGGACGCCGAATCTGCGCACCCGTTCGCCTCGCTCGGTGCTCCAGGTCAGCCACGGCTGCGTCTCGCCCGCCGCCACCGAGCCGAGGATCGTGTGGCCCGCTGTCAGCGAGTCGGCCTGGGGCGAGCCCGCCGGGTACTCCTCGTTCTGCCCGGGCCTCATCACCGCCTCCGGCACTCCCTCCAGGACCGACCGATGGGCGGCCCGGCGCAGGGTGACCGGCGCGGTGAGGCGGGCCGGTGGCTCGCCGCCGTAGTCCTGCGGGTCCAGCAGGTCGATGGTGACGAAGTCGGCGAGCGCGGGCACACAGACCTCCGCCAGTTCCTGGGCGGTACGGGCGACGTCCAGCGTGCTGCCGATGCGCACGCTCGCCTCGTTGACCAGCTGCAGCCGCTGCCGGGCCCGGTGGTTGTCGGTGATGTCGTGCGCGGCCAGACTCACCCCGCGCACCCGGCCCTGATCGTCCCTGACCGGGGCCATCCGGGCGAGCCAGGCGTGGGTGCGGTCCTCGCCGCCGGTGCGCATGAAGGTCTGCATGTCCAGCGGGCTGCCGGTGGTCAGCACCTCGAGCATGCCCCGCTCCAGGTCCTCGCTCTGCTGCTTGCCGCCGATCTCCGAGAGCCGCAGGCCCCGCACGCGCTCCTCCGGCAGACCGATGACCTCGGCCATCGCGTCGTTCATCCGGCGCAGCCGCAGCTGTGCGTCGTACACGGCCACGGCGCACGGCGACTGGATCAGGCCCGCCGAGGCGAGCGGGTCGTCCTCGGCGGGCGGTGCCATGCCGGTCAGCGGGGTGACCACGAGCCAGCTGCCGCCGTCTCCGTCGTGCGCCGACCGGCGGTGGGCGAGCAGCCAGACGGGGACGGTACGGCCGTCACGGTGGCGCAATCCGACCGTTCCCTGCCAGCGGGGGCCCGTGGGCAGGGACGGGATGTCGTCCTCCGCCAGGAGCCGGGCGGCGGGGCGGCCCAGTACGTCGTCCGGCTGGTGGCCGAGCAGACGCCTCGCGCCCTCGTTCCACTCGACCAGCCGTCCGTCGTCGTCGATGACGGCCCGGGCCGTCGCCGCGTCGTCGAACGGATAGCCCCGGCTCATCCTCGCCGCTCCCAAGCGCACACTCACAGTGAACAGGTGGCACCTCTCGTGTTCCAGCGTAGTGCTTCGGGGCCTGCCGTGAACCGCCACCACCGCCGACCTGGCCGGTCGGTCGAACAGGGGCAAAGGGGTAATCCGGCCGATGTGCCGACGGAGGCGGTCGCGGGGCTCCGGACCCTTGACGATCGCATGTGGCAACCCGTCAGAATCTGTTTGTTCACGATCAGTTGTGAGTACTTCTGGGCCCTGATGAGGGAGAGCCGCCATGACGGTCACTCGCCGATCGGTTCTGGTCGCCGCCACCGCGACACCCGCGGCCGGAGCACTGCTGAGCATCCCCGCACCACCGGCCGCCGCCGCGGCGACCGCCGGTGCCGGCGGACGCCACACCGTGCCCCTGCGGGACGGCTGGCGTTTCGCCCTGGTCGATCCGGGCGGCATCACCGATCCCACCGGCGCCTACGCGCAGGCCGCCGACCCCGGCTACGACGACTCGGCCTGGCGCGAGGTCGCCGTGCCCCACGACTGGTCGATCGAGCAGACCCCCACCACTGACCACGGCACCACCAGCGGCACCGGCTTCCTGCCCGGCGGCCTCGGCTGGTACCGGCTCGCCTTCACCCTGCCGCCCGCGTACGCCGGCAAGCGCGTCTCCGTGGAGTTCGACGGCGTCTACATGGACTCGTACGTCTACTGCAACGGCACGGAGGCCGGCCGCCACCCCTACGGCTACACCGGCTTCGCCCTCGACCTGACCGGCCTCGTGCACACCGACGGCAGCACGCCGAACGTGCTCGCGGTCAAGGTGCAGAACCAACTGCCGAGCAGCCGCTGGTACTCCGGCAGCGGCATCTACCGCGAAGCCCGGCTCGTGATCACCGAACCGGTGCACGTGGCACGCTGGGGCACCCGGGTCACGACCCCGGAGGTCTCCGCGGGCAGCGCCCTGGTCCGGGTGGCCACGACGGTGCTGAACGAGTCCGGCACCGGAACGGACGTCCAGGTCCTGTCCCGGATCACCGGCCCCGACGGCCGCACGGTCGCCCGCACGTCCACCACGGCCGCCGTCTCCGACCGGGCCACCGAGACCCATGAACTGACCGTCGCCAAGCCCCTGCTGTGGGACTTCGCGACCCCGGAGCACCGCTACACCCTGCACACCGAACTGCGCGTCGCGGGCCGCACCACCGACACCTACAGCACCCCCTTCGGCATCCGCAGCTACCGCTTCGACCCCGATGAGGGCTTCTCCCTCAACGGCACGGACACCAAGATCAAGGGCGTCGACCTGCACCACGACCAGGGCGCGCTCGGCGCCGCGATCAGCATCGACGCGGTCCGCAGACAGATGCGGATCATGAAGTCGATGGGCGTCAACGCCTTCCGCACCTCCCACAACCCGCCCTCGCCGCAGATGATCCAGGTCTGCGAGGAGCTGGGCATCGTGATGATGGTGGAGGCCTTCGACTGCTGGCGCACCGGCAAGACCAGGTACGACTACGGCCGCTTCTTCGACGAGTGGTGCGAGAAGGACGCCACCGAGATGGTCCTGGCCGCCCGGAACTCACCCGCCGTCGTCCTGTGGTCCATCGGCAACGAGATCCCCGACTCCACCTCGACGGCCGGACTCGCGATGGCCGACCGGATCATCGGCGCGATCAAGGCCGCGGACGACAGCCGGCCGGTGGTGATCGGCTCGAACAAGTACCACGGCGTACCCGCCCAGGGCTCGGCGGCCGACCTGATGCTCGCCAAGCTGGACGGCCTGGGCCTCAACTACAACACGGCCAAGTCGGTCGACGCGCTGCACGCGCGCTACCCCCACCTGTTCCTCTTCGAGTCCGAGTCCTCCTCGGAGACCTCGACCCGGGGCGCGTACCAGGAGCCGGAACACCTGAACACCGGTGAGAACCACACCCCGGGCAGGCGGGAGACCTCCTCCTACGACAACAACCTCGCCTCCTGGACGATGAGCGGCGAGTACGGGCACAAGAAGGACCGGGACCGGAAGTGGTTCGCGGGACAGTTCCTGTGGTCCGGCATCGACTATATCGGCGAGCCCACGCCGTACGACGTCTTCCCGGTCAAGACGTCCTTCTTCGGCGCGGTCGACACGGCCGGGTTCCCGAAGGACATGTACCACCTGTTCAGGAGCCAGTGGACGACCGAGCCGATGGTCCATCTGCTGCCGATGACCTGGAACCACGAGGAGGGCGACACGGTCGAGGTCTGGGCGTACGCGAACGTGCCGCAGGTCGAGCTGTTCCTCAACGGAAGGTCCCTCGGCGTACGGCAGTTCGACGTCAAGCGGACCACCGACGGCCGCGGCTACCTGGAGACCACCGAGGCGACGGGCGACGACAAGACCTTCACCGACGGCCCCTACCCGGGCAGTTACACCAGTCCCAACGGCAGCGCGGGCAAGCTGCACCTGACCTGGAAAGTACCGTTCCAGCCCGGCGAGTTGAAGGCGGTGGCCCGGCGGGACGGCAAGGTGGTCGCCACCGATGTGCTGCGCACGGCGGGTGCCGCGCATGCCGTACGGCTGACTGCGGACCGCAACTCCGTTGCTGCCGACGGCCGTTCGCTGATCTTCGTCACCGCCGAGATCGTCGACGCGCACGGCGTGGTGGTGCCCGACGCGGCGCACCTCATCACCTTCGACGTCACCGGCGGCTCCCTGGCCGGGGTCGACAACGGCCGCGAGGAGAGCGCCGAACGCTACCAGGCGAGCACCCGCAGCGCGTTCCACGGCAAGGCCCTCGCCATCGTCCGTTCCGGTACCAAGCCCGGCCCGCTGACGGTCACCGCCCGGGCGGACGGCCTGCGCACCGGCACGGCGAGCGCGCCCACCACCCCCGCGCGCGACACCGCCCGCACTCCGGCAGCCGACTTCCGGCCCGACCGCCCGTCGCCCGCGAACTACCCCTACGCGGACGCCGGCTACTCCGGCCGCCCGGACACCCTGCCCGCCGCGATGCTCGACGGCGACCCCGCCACCGGCTGGTCCAACGCCTTCGCCAAGTCGGCCACCGCGCTGCTGCCCGCGTTCAACGGCGCCCGCGCCGAGGACTGGGTCTCGGTCGACTTCGGGCGCACCCGGACCTTCGACCGGGTGGCGGTCTCCTTCACCGTGGACGCCGCGCACACCCTGCCCGCGAAGGCCGATGTGACGGTGTGGGACGGGCGAGCCTTCGTCCCGGTCACGGGCGCGAAGGTGGACTGGGCCACCGCGTCGGACAGTCCGACGGTGATCGCCTTCGATGCGATACGAGGCTCCCGGTTGCGGTTGACGCTCACGAGCGCCTACCCGGGGGAGGCGAAGGGGGCGGTGCGGATCAGCAGGCTGGATGTGTGAGGAGAACGCCGGATACGGGAGCGTCGCCCACCTTCCGGAGCACCACACCTTCCTCCCGCGAGGCCAGACAAGGGCGTCCTGCTCACGGCCCGGCGTGCCGGGGGACCGCGCTCCGCGGCTGGGTTGCGGATGTGCCCGTGACCGGCGGCCACCGCCGGGCCGGGACGGGCCGCCGGAGCGGCGGTGCCGGGTGGGCCCGGTTGTCGGATCCGCGCGGTGCGCTTAGGCCGCGTCGTGGAACACCAGCCCCAGCGTTCGCCGCCGGCCCGACCGTACGGTGCTCACCCCGTGCCGCATCGCCCCGGCCGACCAGCCTCGGCGGGTGCGCACGGGGTGGTCCCTGGTGGTGAACACCAGGCCGTGGCCCTGGCGCAGGATGCTCGCCGTGCCCCGGGACTGGGCGCGCGGGCGCTGTTCGACCATGAGGAACTCGCCGCCGGTGTAGTCGGTGCCGTACGCGTCCAGCGCGACCACCACCTGGAGCGGGAAGACCAGCTCGCCGAACACGTCCCGGTGCAGGGCGTTCCAGTCGCCCGGACCATAGCTGAGCAGGATCTGCGCCGAGCGGTCCTGGCCGGCGGCGTGACAGCGCTCCAGCCACTCGGAGAGGGAGTCGGGCCAGGGCGCCGGGCGGCCCAGACGGGCCGCCCAGTCCCGGGCGACCGGCAGCAACCGCGGGTAGAGCGCGGCGCGCAGCGCGGCCACCGGGGCGGGCAGGTCATGGGTGAAGTAGCGGTACTCGCCGGCGCCGAACCGGTGCCGGGCCAGATCGACCGTCGTCCGGAACAGTTCCGGCTTGTCGTAGAGCGCGGCCAGGTCGGCGCACTCCGCGGGGGAGAGCAGCGGGCCCGTGGGCGCGTTGCCGTGCTCGTCCAGCTCGGCCGCGAGCGCGGCCCAGTCGGTGCGGGCCACTCGGCGGCGAGCCTCGGCCGGGGTGAACGTCATGAGGTCCTCCTTCACAGCAGGGCCGGCTGCAGCGCGCCCTCGTGTGTGAGCAGCCACAGCTTGCGTTCGACTCCGCCCGCGTAACCGCGCATCGAGCCGTCCGCGCCGATGACCCGGTGGCAGGGGCGGACGAGCAGAAGGGGGTTGGCGCCGAGCGCCCGGCCCACCGCGCGCAGGTCGGCGCGCGGCACGCCCAGCCGGGCGGCCAGTTCGCCGTACGTGGTCGTCGTGCCGTAGGGGATGTCGTCGAGGGCCTGCCACACCGCCCGCTGGAACGGGGTGCCGGTGGCAGCGAGCGGCAGCTCGAAACGGGTCCGGCGGCCCGCGAAGTAGGCGTCCAGCTGCCGGTGAGCCTCGGTGAACGGTCCGTCGTCGCGGCCCTCGGCGCGGACGACGGGCGCGCCGCGCTGCCCCGGCATGCCGAGCGAGCCGAGTGTCAGGCCGGCCGCGGAGACCGTGCCGGTCAGCAGGAGGTCGCCCAGCGGGCTCGGGTGGAGGGTGTGGACGGTACGTGTGCTCATGGCAGGGCTCCTGGGTTCGCGCTGTCGGCTTCTTCCTCGCTGCCGAGTCTGCTGCAGTGCGGGCCGCGTGACCGGCGGGAATCGGACATGGCCCTGCGATCCCGCAGGTACCGGTGGGAAGGGCATCTGACCTGCCGATATTTACGGCTAAGTACCCGCGCGGTACCGTGAGGGGCATGCCAGCTCTGAATGTGGAGTTCAGCGAACGGGAACTAGAGGACCTGCGGCAGATCGCCAAGGAGCGCGGTACGTCGATGAAGGCCCTCGTGCGCGAGGCCGCCGCCGCCGACATCGCCCGGCACCGGGCGCTGCAGGAGGGCGCCGAGGCCTTCCGCACGTTCTTCGCCGCGCACGCCGAGGAGTTCGCCGCGGCCTTCCCCGATGACGAGTCCCCCACGAAGGACGAGGCCGCCTGACGCATGCCTTCCGTCATCCATATCGACGTCCCCTGGCTGCTCCAGCGCCACGAGGAGGTCCTGCCCGACCAGCCCGCGGTCGACGACTTCTCCGCGCTGGTCGCCGCCGTCGCCCGGCACCGCGTGGATCCGCCCCGGCTCGGTGTGGACTCCGACCCCGCCTGGCGGGCCGCCGCCCTGCTGCACACCCTCGCCGTGCTCAAGCCGCTGCCCGCGGCCAACGCCCGCTTCGCCTGCGCGACCGCCGTGGCCTACATGTTCGTCAGCGGCGTGGGCATCGACCCGCCCTACGGCGCCCTCGTCGACCTCGCCCGCGATCTGATCTCCGGCAAGACGGACGTGTACGGCGCGGCCGACCGGCTGCGGTCCTGGCAGATATGAGCGGGCGGCCCACAGAACCCGTCCCGCCCCGGCCGGCGGGGGAAGCCGCCGGGGCCGCCGTCCGGGGCAGGGTGGGCAGGGCCGCCGGCCGAGGGCGGGAGGAGCGGGGCCGGCGGCCGGTTTCGCGCGGGAGAGCCGCCATCCCGCGCGGGGCCTTTCCGAGGAGGCCGGCCCCAGTCCACTACCGGACCGCACACCCAGGAAGCGTGCGCGGCCCCGCCGCCGTGTGCGCGTGCTTCACACGGGGCGCACGAAAAACCGAAAGCCGCTGCACGGGAGCCCGGCGGAGGGCGGTTTCTGACTTTCTTTCAAGACCGCCGATGTCTGCGGGCGCCTTGTTGCTCGTGTGGAAGTTGTGCAAGGGTTGAAACGACCGTGCGGGGGGAAATATCCGGGGTTCTCCCGGCAGTTGCAGAACTTAACCGGCCGAGCGCCGGCCAATTCCTTCCGCGCGCGTCGCAGAGCTACGCATCAACGCACGTCGCACCAAAGGAATCCGCTCAGTGCCCACCCCCCACCCTCCTCGTCCTCCCTATCCGCCGCCGGGCGGCGACCCCGGGGAGTCCGACGAGTCGCTCGCCGGTCCGCTGCGGGCCGGTTCCGATGCGGAGGCCTCCCGCTCCGCAGCCCTGCTGATGTCCCGGCACTGGCAGCCGGCGCAGGACTACGCGGTCGTCTGCCTGGCCCTGACCGGGCCGCTCGCCCACATGGTCACCGCGACCGCCTTCCACCAGGTGCTCGGCCGGCTCGCGCTCGGCGAACCAGCGGAGGCGCTGCGGCCCCGGCTGCTCGTGGCGGTCCGGGACACGGTCGTCAACTGGTCCGGCACCGACCGGATCACCGCCGTACTGCCCGGACTCGGGAAACCCGCCGGGGGCCGCGGTATGCGCGCCGCGAAGACCCTGATACCGGAAAACCGCGCCCTCTCGGACCGCTCATTCCACGCCCTTCCCCGGCTGGAGCAGGCGCTGCTCTGGCACATCGAGGTCGAGGCCGAGCCGATAACCGTTCCCGCCGGACTGCTCGGCGTGGACATCGAGAGTGCGGCGGTCGCGCTGGAACAGGCGCGCGAGAAATTCCGGGAGGGCCTGGTACGCGCCCACCGGGAACTCGCGCCCGGCAAGGAATGCCGCTACTACAACCGTCTGCTCGACGTTCCGATCCGCCGCGGCGGCGCCGGCGCCCTGCTGCCCGACGTCCAGGAGCATCTGTCCGCCTGCTCCTACTGCCGGCACGCCGCCGAGCAACTGGGTCACGCCGACGCGGCGTTGGGAGTGCTGCTCGCCGAGGCCGTGCTCGGCTGGGGCGCCCGCCGCTATCTCGACTCGCGTCCCGGCCGCCGCCCCGGTACCGCCCGCACCCGCGGCGGCTCCCGGCGATCCGGCGGGCGCCGGCGGGGCGGCGGCAAGCCCGGTCTGCTGAATCGTGTCGCCCTGCCCGGCACCGGGCGGCGCGCCGACGGCGAACCCGGGACCCGGGTCTCCGGGTCCCGCGGCCGGCGGCACGGCGGCGAGCCCGGACCGCCGGCCCGGGTCCCCGGCACCGCCTGGTCGTCCAGGACGCTGCTGACCGGAGTCGGCGTGGCCTCGGCCGGACTGCTCGCGACCGTCCTCGCGATCAGTGTGTGGCCGGAGGGCGGCGACGGCACCGACCCGGTCGCCTCCACCAGCGCCGTCCCCGGCAGCGCCGGCGGCCAGTCCCCGCCCGCCTCGGCCACCGCGTCCGGCACCGCGGGACTGCCCGCCACCGGCCGCCCCGCCCGGCTGCGCAACGCCGCCGCCGACCTGTGCCTGGACATCAAGGGCACGCCGAAGGCCGGTGCGGGCGCGGTCCTCGCCGTCTGCTCCTCGGCACCGACCCAGCAGTGGACGTACGAGGCCGACGGGCGCTTGCGCAGCGAGGCCGCCCCGGGGCTGTGCCTGGACTCGCACGCCGACGCCGGAGTGGTGATCCTCGGCACCTGCGCGGACGCCGGGACCAAGCGAGGTGACGACGTGCGCTACGACCTCACCGCGGCGGGCGAGTTGCTGCCCCGCTGGGACCGGACGCTCGCGCTGGCGACATCCGCCGACGCTGTGGGCGCCGATCTCGTGGTCAAGGTGCGGGACGGGTCGGCCGGCCAGCGCTGGGTGACCGATGTGGCCTCTGCGAGCCCCGGCTCCCTCTCGATCGCCGGCACGGGTGGCCCAGCGACCCGAAGGGGCGCGGGGAACCGCGCGACCGGCCGAGACGGCGCCGCGGACGCCTGACGGCCTGCCGCGGCACCCTGCGGAGCGCTGCGTGGCACCCCGCGGAGCGCTCGGCGGGCCGGGGTCAGGCCGGGTCCTCGACCAGGTCCGCCGACGTCACCGTCCCCGGACCGGTGTGCCCGGACAGAGCCAGCGTCAGATCCAGCTCCGCCAGCACGCACCGGATGACATGCTCCACGCCGGACTGCCCGTCCAGTCCGAGCCCGTAGACGTACGGCCGGCCGAGGAGCACGGCCCGCGCGCCGAGGGCCAGTGCCTTGAACACGTCGTCGCCGGTGCGCACCCCACTGTCGAACAGCACCGTCAGCCGGTCGCCGACCGCGTCCGCGACCCGGGGCAGCGCATCGGCCGCGGCGACCGAGCCGGCCACCTGCCGGCCGCCGTGGTTGGAGACCACCACGCCGTCCACCCCGGCGTCGGCGGCGAGTCGGGCGTCGTCCGGGTGCAGGATGCCCTTGAGCACGATCGGGCCGTCCCAGTGTTCCCGCAGGAACGCCAGGTCCGGCCAGGTGTGGCCGGCGTCCCCGAACAGGCCGAGGAAGTGCAGCACCGCCGCGTTCGGATCCTCGTGCACGGGCTTGGCGAGTCCCGCCCGGAACGCCGGGTCGGTGAAGTAGTTCGCGGTGCCCACGCCGTGCAGGAACGGCAGATACGCCTGGTCCAGGTCGCGCGGCCGCCACGCCAGCAGCGGGGTGTCCAGGGTGACCACGAGCACCGAGAACCCGGCGGCCTTCGCCCGGCTCAGAAAACTCCGCGTCACCTCACGGTCCTTGCCCCAGTACAGCTGGAACCACCGCTCGGCGTCCCCCATCGCTTCCGCCACCTGCTCCATCGGCGTGCTCGACGCCGAGGACAGGAGGTACGGCACGCCCTGCGCGGCGGCGGCCCGGGCGGCGGCGGACTCGGCGTCCGGATGCATGATCGACAGCACGCCGACGGGTGCCAGCGCCAGCGGCGCCGGGAGTGCCCGGCCGAGCACCTCGACCGACAGATCGCGCTCGGCCACGTCGCGCAGCATGCGCGGCACGATCCGGCGCCGGGCGAGCGCGGCCCGGTTGGCGCGGGCCGTGCTGCCGTCGCCCGCGCTTCCCGCCACATAGCCCACCGGGCCCGGACCGAGCCGGTGTTCGGCCAGTTCCTCCAGCCGGGTCAGGTCGGTGGGGAGCCGGGGCACGGCGCCCGACATCCCGTTCAGATAGATCTCGTACTGGAAATCAGCCCAGTGCTTCGCCATCCGGCCGTCCCGCCTCTCGTCGCTGAGTACGCGTGCAGCCCGACGATACTGGCGGGTAGTCGGGGGCTTCAGCGACGGGTGGCTGCTGTGTCCAGGATGCGGGCCAGCTCACGGGGCGTGGAGAACATCGGCCAGTGGCCGGTGTCGAGCTCGACCAGCTCCCAGCGTCCGCCGCGCAGCGCCTCGGTCACGGCGGGCAGTGGATCGCGGCCGTCCAGGAGGCACTTGATGTACGTCGCCGGCAGCTCGGCAAGTGGGCGCTTCAGCACGGCCGGTTCGGTCAGCGTGGCGGCCGGGTGCGGGGTGCCCTCGTCGATGAGACGGGCGATCTGTTCGTCGGTGAGGTCCTGGTTCGCGTAGGCCGCCGGAGGCAGGAGCGGCCACACGCCGTCGTGCTCGGCGAGAGCGGCACGGATGTGGTCGCTGGGGGAAGTCGTCGAGGAACGACACGCCGTCCGCCGGCACGTTGGAGTCGACGAACACCACGCGGCGCAGCCGGTCGCCGATCCGCTCGGCCGCCTGTCCGACCGGCACGCCCGAGTAGCTGTGCCCGACCAGGACGACGTCCCGCAGGTCCAGCCGCTCGACCTCGTCGACGATGTCCTGGACGTGGATCCGCTGCCCGGCGGGCAACTCCTTCTTCTCGGCCAGCCCGGACAGCGTGAGGGCGTGCACCTCATGGCCGGCGGCGCGCAGGTCGGCCGCCACCTCGTCCCACGCCCATGCGCCCAGCCATGCGCCCGCCACCAGCACCAAGTCGGTCATGGCCGCCAACGTACCGCATGGATCCGGCAACTACGCCTGGAGGCGGCGGAGTTGACGATTCCGGTCGCGGCCGTGCCGGACCTGCGGGCAGGCGCGCGCTCCACCACCGGGCAGCCCGCGAGGCGTTCAGCCGGTCCGGGCCATCGCCCGCACCGGCGCGCCGTCCGCCCCCGGAAGCAGCAGCGGGAAGAGGAACACCTCGACCGCCTCCGCCCCGACCAGGCGGTCCAGGCCGGTGAGGTTCTCCGCGATGACGCCGCCCGCGCCGCACAGCACCCGATGGGCCGGCAGACCGTGGCCCGCGTCCAGATCGCCGGGCCGGGGGGTCGGGTCCACGCTGAGCGCGTCCACGGCCACGGTACGGGCGCCGGTCTCGACCACGGCCCGGGCGGCCCCGGGGGTCAGCCAGGGGTGGTCGAGGCAGGCGTCGCTGCCCCAGTGCTCCGACCAGCCCGTGGCGAGGAGCAGCAGTGCGCCGGGTGTGGCCGTGAGGGCGTCGAGCGCGGGGGCTAGCAGGGCCTCGGTGATCGGCGAGCGGGCGGGCAGTCCCCGCACGTCGGCCACGACCGCGGGCCCGGCGAACCGGTCCGGCGGCAGCTCGTCCAGGCGCGGCCAGGCGTCGTCGACGTGGTACGGCGCGTCGACGTGGGTGCCGGACTGCGAACCCAGGTGCAGCGCCAGGACGTTGACGCCGTCGGCCGGGGCCCGCAGCGCGGGGGAGACCGTGACCTGAGGGTCACCGGGATACACGGGCATCCCGGTGACGATCGGCACCGACAGGTCGATCCAGGCGGTCATCGGCCGCCCTCGGCCGCGAGCGCGGGAGACGCCTCGTCCGCCGGGGTGCCGGGACCGGTGATCGGGGGCACCGGGGCCTCGACGGTACGGGCCAGCCGCGGGCCCTCGGGGCCGTACGCCGCCCGGGGCTCGGGGAACAGCCGCAGCAGCGTCAGGAAGAGGATCGCGGCCACCGCGAGCGACAGCGGCAGGCTGATGTCGACGCCGTTCGCCAGGTCGCCCAGCGGGCCGACGAACTGACCCGGGATGTTCGTGAACAGCACGCCGATCACCGCGGCCACCCACCAGGCCGTCATGCCACGCCAGTTCCAGCCGTGCGCGAACCAGTAGCGGCCGCCGCGCTGACGGCGGTTGAAGACCTGCAGCGCGTCGGGGTCGTACCAGCCGCGCCGGGTGTAGAAGCCGAGCATCATCACGACCATCCACGGCGTGGTGCAGGTGATGATCATCGTGGCGAACGTCGAGATGGACTGCACGAGGTCCAGGCCGAACCGGCCGGTGAAGATGAACGCGATGGACAACACGCCGACCAGCAGCGTCGCCTGCACGCGGGAGAGCTTCGGGAACACCGACGAGAAGTCCAGGCCGGTGCCGTAGAGCGAGGTGGTGCCCGTCGACATGCCGCCGATCAGGGCGAGCAGACACACCGGCAGGAAGAACCAGCTCGGCGAGATCGCCAGCAGCCCGCCCACGAAGTCGGGCGCGGCCGGGTCGACGTACTTCGGCGCCTTCGTCGCGATGATGCTCGCGGTCGCCAGGCCGAAGACGAACGGCAGCAGGGTCGCGATCTGGGAGAGGAACGCGGCGCCGACCACCTTGCGCCGCGGGGTGCCGGCCGGGATGTAGCGCGACCAGTCGCCGAGGAACGCGCCGAACGACACCGGGTTGGACAGCACGATCAGAGCTGCCCCGATGAACGACGGCCAGAACATCGACCTGGTCGCCGCGTCCGCCGAGGCCGTGAACACACCGGCGTACGACGGGTCGAAGTCACCGGCGAAGGCGATCGCGCCGAGCAGGAACAGCACGGTCGCCGAGGTCACCGCGATCTTGTTGACGAACAGCATGAGCCGGAAGCCGTACACGCACACCGCGAGGACCAGCCCGGCGAACAGGGCGTACGCGACGACGTACGACGGCGTGCCGCGCTCCAGGCCGAACAGCCGGTGGGCGCCGCCGACCAGGGCGTCGCCGGAGCTCCACACCGAGATGGAGAAGAACGCGACGGCCGTCAGCAGCGACAGGAACGAACCGACCACGCGGCCGTGCACGCCCAGGTGAGCGGAGGACGAGACCGCGTTGTTGGTGCCGTTGACCGGGCCGAACACGGCCATGGGGCAGAGGATCAGCGCACCCGCGACGACACCGAGGACGGTGGCCGCGAGGCCCTGCCAGAAGGAGAGTCCGAACAGGATCGGGAACGCGCCGAGTACGCAGGTGGAGAAGGTGTTGGCGCCGCCGAAGGCGACCCGGAACAGGTCCAGCGGGGTCGCGGTGCGGTCCGCGTCGGGGATGCGCTCGACGCCGTAGGGCTCGACCTCGGTGAGGGCCGGCGGCGGCGCGGTCGGCGAGTCGGGGGACTGAGGGGTCACGGAGGGCTCCAGCGAGGTCGCGGCGATGGAGCGCTGGGTCGCGCGGCGGTGGCGGACGACCGCCGGGCCGCAGGGGTGGTGCGGCGCCGGCAGGGGTCGCCCGGAGCGGTCTGCAGACGGTAAGACCGCGGTGAAGACCCCTGCCAGAGGGCGATTCATCCATCTTCGCCGTCGTCAGTGGAGGAATCGGCCACCTCCTCCGCGTCGGGTCCCTGCGCCCGTACCCGCTGGACGTGTTCCAGCGACTCGCGCAGCTCGGTGAGCCAGTCCTCGGTGTGGCGCTGGACCAGGCGCACGCACCAGGCGAGGGCGTCACTGCGGCTGCGGGCGACGCCCCCGGCGATGAGGGTGTCCAGCACCTGACGCTCCGGCTGGCGCAGCCGGGTCATGACCGGCGCGGCGACATGGGTGAACAGGGCACGCTCCGGACCGCACACCACGCCCCAGGAGACCTTGCGGCGGAACAGGTGCTCGGCCTCACGGGCCACCTCCATCCGGTCCTCGCGGGTGCGCTCGCGGAACTCCTGGATCCGGGCGCGCAGTGCCTCCTCCCGCTCGGCGTCCGAGGCGCCCTCGGCGAGCCGGGGCTCGGGGACGCGGCCGATCACGGTGATCTCCTCGCGGTCGGCGGTGACCTCGACCAGTTCCTCGAAGAGATCGTCCGGCAGACGGCCGGCGAACCAGCCGCGCAGCTTCTCTTTCTGCTCTGCTGTAATCATGTAATCAGCGTTACGCGGACGCCTTCATGAACGCAAGGAGTCGTGAAGGCGTCGTGAAAGCTTTCACTCGCGGCGAACCCGGAATGTTTCAGGCCGATTAACGAGCCGGTGATTTTCGGCCATGTGACCGCTCTCTATGATCAAGAACCGCTCAGTTGCGCGGTCAGGGTCTTCTATTTCCGTAACTTCACGCCACTGTTTCAACACGCAAGGTTACTGAAACCGGTGGGTTCGATGTGTGTTTCGGCGGCGGACTCGGCAGAGTGGCGCTCGCCGCTCCGGCGCCCACCGGGTCGGAGCCGGCAACCGTCTATCCGAGCGGAAGGATGCATACAATGCGGAACACCGCGCGCTGGGCAGCGGCCCTCGGCCTCACGGCCGCCGCCGTTTGCGGACCCCTGACCGGGGCCGCCGTCGCTGCACCGGACGCCGCCCCGTCGTCGCTCTACGCCCCCTCGGCGCTGGTCCTCACCACCGGCCACGGCAACGACGCGGCCACGGCCACCCCGGAGCGCGCCGTCACCCTGACCTGCGCCCCCACGGCCTCCGGCACCCACCCGGCAGCGGCCTCGGCCTGCGCCGAACTGCGCGGCACGGACGGCGACTTCGACGCCCTGAAGCCTGCCAGCGACGTGTGGTGCAACAAGCTGTACGACCCGGTCGTCGTCACCGTCCAGGGCGTCTGGCAGGGCAAGCGCGTCTCCTACGAGCGCACCTTCGGCAACACCTGCGTGCGGGACTCCGTGGGCGGCGGCGTCTTCGCCTTCTAGGACCGGGATCGCAGCGGACCCCGCACACGCCGGAACAGGTCCGCAACCGGGGAGTGCGGCCCCTGGAGCGGGGAACCTGCGATCTCGCACCGGAACCGACGGGCGGAGTGGGGCCGCCCGCCGGCTTCCGGGCACACAGCCGCTCCCCGGGCGGGCCCGTGGGGGGCCTTCCCGGGGAGCGGCGAAAAACAGCCGGTTTCAACCGCTGTCCTTGGTCTTGCGCCGGTGACTCGTGTCGCACCAGGGGTAACGGCGACTGTGCCGGCAGGTACACAGAGCGACCAGGAAACGGTCCGAGGACACCGCGGTGCCGTCCTCCAACTCGACCTCCACCGGCCCCTCGACGAGCAGCGGCCCCTGCCGCCGCACCGTGATCCGGCGGGCCCGGTCAGCGCGTTCGTTCGGCACGGACGACCACCAACTCCTCCTCCTGAGCGGCCGGTGCGAGCAGACCGCACCGGCGCAGCCAGTCCTCCCGCGAGCGCAGCACGGGACCCAAGGGGATCCAGCGACGCCGGACCACCGAGGCCTTCAGACTTGCGGCGCGCAGCAGTCGCAGGGTGCGCTCGGGATCGCTGAGCGCGGACTGCACGACCAGCAGCACACCTCCGGGGCGCAGCAGTACGGGCGCGTCCCGGCAGATCCGCTCCAGCACCCGCCTGCCGTCCCGGCCCGCGTCCCAGGCCCGGGCCCGGCCACGCGGCCCGCGTCCGGCCTCGGGTGCGGGGACGTACGGCGGGTTCGCGAGGATGAGGTCGTACGTACGGCCCCGGACCGGTCCGAAGAGGTTGCCGCGCCGGATCCGCACCGGCAGCCGGGTCAGCCAGGCGTTCATCCGCACCGTCCACACCGCCAGCCGGGACACGTCCACGGCGGTCACCTCGGCGCCGTGCCGGGCCGCCTCCAGGGCCAGCGCCCCGCTGCCGGTGCCGACGTCGAGCACCTGGGCGCCGGGCGCCGGGGCCTCCTCGCGGAGGGACTCGGCCAGCAACTCCGTGTCGTCCTGCGGGGCGTACACGCCCGGAAGCACCACAGCGATCACACCGCGCGAGTACCCCGACATTCAGGATGTATGGGACACCTCCGGCACCAGGGGTGTACGCAGGGACGAGCGCCCGGCGCGCCAGTCGGCGAGCAACCGCCGCGCCAGCCGGTCCTCCAGATACTCGGTGGCGTCGATCCCGAAGGTCACGTCCGCCGCGAGTTCCGGCTCCTCGGCGAGCAGCCCGCCGATCACCTGAAGGCGTACGACCTGTTCGTGGACGGCGTCCGCCTCGACATGCTCGTCGTAGAAGAACTCCGCCGCGGGGCCGGCGCCGGTGCGGCGCATGGCCTCGGCGAGCCGGCGGGAGGCCGGAGAGGAGGTGATCTCCACGTCGGCGAAGTGGCCCACCAGCGCGCCGCGCAACCCGCGGTGCAGGCCGAACAGGGACATCAGGTTGACGACGGCGAGCATCTCCGCGCGGGCCGCGTCCAGATACCGGCCGTAGGCGCTGTCCAGGCCCAGGTCCGTCATCAGCGCGGCGAACAGGCGCGCGTGGATCCGGTCGGCCCGGCCGCCGCCGAACTCGTCGAACTCCACCGCCGCCATCCCCGCCTTGGCCCGGCCCCACAGCCGCGGCAGCACCCAGGCGTGCGGGTCGGCCTCCTTCAGGTGGTACAGCGAGCGCTGGGCGGCGTACTCGCGCAGCTGCCACAACTCGCCCTCGGCGCAAAGGAAATGGCTGACGCCGCTGCCCTCGACCGGTTCGACCAGCAGCGTGGCGAGGGCGTCGTCGAGGCTGTCGTGGCCCGGCGTGTCGGCGCGCAGCCCGGACAGGAAGCGGCGCTCCAGCGCGGCGCGGACACGCAGCAGGTCCGGATCCCATTCGGCCTCGGGGCCGACGCCGGCGAAGCCCCGGTAGTGCAGTTCGTAGCAGAGGTACAGGGCGAGTTGCGGGTCGTCGCCGTAGGGATCCGCCTCCTCGGCCTCGGCGGGGCGGGGGAGCGGTCCTGCGCCGCGCAGACGGGCGGCGACCGCGGCGGAGAGGGGGCCTCGGGGCGGGGGCAGCCGGGGCCCGCGCTCATGGCTGTTCATGGGAACCGGGTACCCAGGCCCCGGGAGGGCACGGCTAGTGCCCTCCCGGGGACGGCTGCGGGTGGTGCCTCGGTCGCGGGACGGCTGCCGGTGGTGGCCGGGCGTCGGGAAGGACACCGGCGGTCGTTCGGCCCGGGAAGATCTCCGGTGTGGCTCAGCGGTCGGCGCGCACAAGCCGTGGCCACGGCTGGGGCGCATGTGTGCTGCCCCCCGGAGCTCACGGCCGGCCCCCGGCCGGTCTCCTCACTCCTCGTCCGCCTGCTCCTGCGCCTCGGTGTTCGGCGTGATGGCGTCCCCGGCCTCGCCGCCGGCGGCCCTGTCCTCGTCGCGCTTCTCGGCCTCCTCCACCTCCCGGAGCACTTCCTGCAGGGCGGTGTCGAACTGTTCCTTGCGCTCCTGCTCGTCTTCCTCGCTGGTCATGGCCTCTCCTTCCGCCGCCGTACCCCTGATCGCTGAGTTACCCGCCGACGGCGTCTCAAGCGCTCTGCCAGGGAGTGCGCCGGGGCCGCCAGGCCGGCACCGCCCGACAGTAGCGCTCGTACTCGGCGCCGAACCGTCGCACCAGTCCCGGTTCCTCGTACCAGCGGACGAACGCCCAGGTCAGCACCCAGGCGCCGGCGGCATAACCGAAGAGCACCGGGCGGGCGAGCAGCAGACCCTGCCCGATGAGTACGGCGACCACCGCGACGTAGATCGGATTGCGCACGTACCGGTAGGGGCCGCTCACCACCAGCCGCACGGGCGGCGCGACCGGCGCCGGAGTGCCGAGCCCCTCCAGGGCGAACCGGGTGAAGGCCGCCAGTATGACGACGGCACCGGCCGCCAGGGGCAGCAGACCGAGCAGCCGCAGCAGCGGCCACCAGTGGCCGGCCCGCCAGCCACCGGTCAGCCACCACGGCACCAGCACGGCCGCGCTGCCCGAGACGAGGACGAGGAACAGGGCGCTGCCGAGCGCCGCCGACGCCTTGCGCACAAGCCCACCATGCCAGGACGAGGGGCCGCCGTCTCCCTGCTGACGGCGGCCCCTCGGGCCGGATGGCGCGTGGCTGTCACATGTGGACGACCGGTGCGGCTCCCGCCTCCTGCCGCGGCACTCCGCGCCGGTAGAACAGGGAGGCGAGCACCGTGCCCGCGGCGAAGAAGCCCGCCGACCACCAGAAGGCGGTCGTGTAGCTCTCGATCGTCGCCTGTGCCCGCACCAGCTTACTGGTGGCGTCCCGGCCGGAGAGGTAGTCGGTGGCGGCGCTCGCGGCGAGGGTGTTCAGCAGTGCCGTGCCGATCGAACCGCCCACCTGCTGCATGGCGTTGACGGTCGCGGAGGCCACACCCGCGTCCTCGGCCGCGACCCCGCCGGTGGCCAGCTGCATGGCCGTCGGCATGACCAGGCCCAGGCCCACGCCGATCACGATCAGCTGGGGGAGCACGGCGCTCAGGTAGTGCGAGCCGAGTCCGATGCCGGTCAGCCAGGCCATGCCGGCCGTGGCGACGGCGAAGCCCAGCGGGATGACCGCCTTCGGGCCGATCCGGGGCAGCAGGACCGTGGTGCCCAGCTGGGCCGTGACCATCAGCGCGCCGACCATGGGCAGGAAGGCCACACCGGTCTTCGTCGGGCTGAAGCCGAGGTTGAGCTGGAGGTAGTAGGTCAGGAAGAGGAACACGCCGAACATGCCCCCGCCGGTGATCAGCACCGCGACGAAGGAGGCCGCGCGGTCGCGGTCGAGCAGGATGCGCAGCGGCAGCAGCGGATGCGCGGCCCGGGTCTGCCACCAGGTGAAGGCCGCCAGCAGCAGACCGCCCGCGATCAGGAAGCCCCAGGTCAGCGGCGAACCCCAGTGGTGGGTCTCGGCGTTGGAGAAGCCGTAGACGAGGGAGAACAGACCGGCGGCCACGAGGACCGTGCCCGGCACGTCCAGCTTGGCGTTCGCCGCGTCGCGGTGGTTGCCCAGCAGGATCCAGCCGCCCGCGAAGGCGACGACCGCGATGGCCACGTTCACGTACAGGGTCCAGCGCCAGTCGAGCGCGTCGGTCAGCACACCGCCGAGCAGCAGGCCCACGGCACCGCCGGCGCCGGCGATCGCGCCGTACACGCTGAAGGCGCGGGCCCGTTCCCGTGCGTCGGTGAACGTGGTGTTCAGCAGCGACAGCGCGGCGGGCGCGAGCAGCGCGCCGAAGGCCCCCTGCAGGGCGCGGGCGACGACCAGCATGGTGAAGCCGTTCGCGGCGCCGCCGAGCGCGGAGGCCGCGGCGAAGCCGACGACGCCGACGAGGAAGGCGGGCTTGCGGCCGAACAGGTCGGCGATCCGGCCGCCGAGCAGCAGCAGGGAGGCGAAGGCGAGGGCGTACGCCGTCACGATCCACTGCCGGTTGCCGTCGGAGAAGCCGAGGTCCGTCTGGGCGGAGGGCAGGGCGATGTTCACGATCGTGGCGTCGAGGACGACCATCAGCTGGGCGAGGGCGATGACCGCGAGGATCCACCACCGCTTGGGCGAGGCAACGCCGCCGTGTTCGATCGCGGCGGCTCCTGCTCGGGAGCCCTCGGCCAGGGTCTTCTGGGGCATGGGGAACCACTCCAGGGCAAGTCGTTCGGGTACGGGAAGGCGGACAGCTCCTAAACGAAACTGTTTCGTACACATCGTGCCTTACGGCACGCCTAGCGAAACGGCAACGTTTCTCTTCACTTCATTCCTTGACGGGCATATAACTGCCGAGGCATATTAAGGCTCGTGTCCGACACAGCGCTCTGGTCCGCCCTCGCCGACCCGCACCGGCGGGCCATCGTCGCGCTCCTGCTGGAGCGTCCCCGGTCCGTCGGGGAGATCGTCGAGGCCTGTGGGCTGAGCCAGCCGAGCACCTCCAAGCATCTGAAGGTGCTCCGGGAGGCGGGCCTGGTCCGGGTCCGGCAGGACGCGCAGCGCCGCGTCTACGCCCTCGACCCGGCACCGATCGCCGCCCTCGACGCCTGGCTGGCGCCCTACCGTCGGCTGTGGAACCGCAGCCTGGACGCCCTGGGCCGGCGCCTCGACGAGACGTCGGACGACACGTGACCCCCCCCACAGCGAAGGACTTGACGCACCATGCCCGTCGACCTCACCGGCACCTATCTGACCCTTCCGGACGGCCGCCCCGCCGTCCGCTTCAGCCGCACCTACGACCACCCGGCGGACCGCGTCTGGCGCTTCGTCACCGATCCCGACGAACTGGCCCAGTGGTTCCCCTCCCGCGCCGAGATGGAGCTGCGCCCCGGTGGCACCATCCGCTTCAGCGGCGACCCGAACATGCCCGAGTCCACCGGCCGTGTGCTCGCCGTCGACCCGCCCCGGCACCTGTCCTTCGCATGGGGCGGCGACGAACTCCACTTCGACCTGGAGGCCGTCGGTGAAGGGCGCACCCGGTTCACGCTCACCAACGTCCTCAGTGAGGCGAACACCGCCGCCCGTAACGGCGCCGGCTGGGAGGTGTGCCTCGCCGCGCTCGACGCCAAGGCGCGCAGCGAGCGCTTCGAGGGCGCGCACGCGGGGGTGAGCCCGGCCTGGAAGGAGTTCTACGACGCCTACCTCGGCGCCGGCGTGCCCTCCGGCGCGCCCGTGCCGGGCCTGGACTGACCGGCGCCCGCCGGCCGGCTCGCGAACACCCGGCGCAGGTCCGCGGACGACGCGCAGGGCCTGGGCTGCCTGGCCGAGCACACCCGTGCGCCCGAATGGCCGTCCGGGCGCACGAGGAACGCGGGCTCCCGGCGCTCGCTTACGCGCACCGGGCCCGGAACTCACCCGCCTGTCCCTCGGTACCCGAGAACTCCTCGGACTCATCGCGCAGGTGACCGTGGCCCGGGGCGCGCTCGCCCGCTGCCGGGCGGCGCCGGAGGGCGGGCCGGGCTCCACGACTGGGCTGTCGGGGACGTCTCGGCGTACGGTCGTGACGTCGGCCCCATGCCCCCGGTCCTGCTCCCCTTCCGTTCCCCGCAACCCGTGATCGTCCCGGACGCACCACCCGGCGACCCGGACCCCGTCCGTACACCGGCGGCACGCGTTCGGCGGGACTCCGCCGTGCGCGGTGTTTCAGTGTGTGGCGCCCTGGATACACCGCGAAGGTTCGGCCCCGGAGTTCGCGAGCCCGTGCCCACATGTCGCAGTGAGGTCGTCACCATGTCCCACGCCCCGCCCCCCGCAGGACCGTCGAAACGCGCCGGGCCGGTCGCGACCACCGTCCCGGACGCGGGCTCCGTCCTGGGATCCGCCGGGAACCGGGCCGCCCGTGGCGGTACCGCCCTGGTGACGGGCGCCTCCTCGGGCATCGGTGCCGTCGTCGCCCGCCGGCTCGCCGCCGAGGGAGGCTGGCGGCTGGTGCTGAACGGGCGGGACGCCACCCGCCTGGAGCAGGTGGCCGCCCCGCTCGACGCCCTGGCCGTACCGGCGGACCTGACCCGGCCGGGCGCCGACCGTCTGCTCACCGATCTGGTCCTGGACCACGCCGGCCGCCTCGACCTGCTGGTGGCGTGCGCCGGCCTGGGCTGGGCAGGCGACTTCACCGGCATGCCGCACACGCGCATCGACGAGATCGTCGGCGTCGACCTGCTGGCCACCCTGCACCTCGTGCGCGCCCTGCTGCCCCACATGGTCGCGGCCGGCTCGGGACGCATCGTGCTCATCGGGTCCGTGGCGGGCAGCGTGGGCGTGCGCGGCGAGGCCGTGTACTCCGCCGCGAAGGCCGCCCTCGCCGCCTTCGCCGACGCCCTGCGCTACGAGCTGCGCCGCACCGGCGTGGGCGTGACCCTGGTGATCCCCGGCGCGGTCGACACGCCGTTCTTCGAGCGTCGGGGCGCCCCCTACACGCGGGCATGGCCGCGCCCGGTGCCGGCCGAGCGGGTGGCGGACGCCGTCTGGGCCGCCGTCCGGCACGGCAGAGACGAGGTGTACGTCCCCGGCTGGCTGCGGTACCCCGCCCAGGTGCGCGGCGTCGCGCCCGGGCTCTACCGGTGGCTCGCCGCCCGCTTCGGGTGACCTGCCGTGCTCACCGTCACGGTGCTGCTCGCGCTGCTCGCGGCCCTGACCAACGCGTCCGCGTCCGTGCTGCAGCGCCGGGCCGCAGTGCAGGAGCGGTCCGAGGACGACGGGGCCGACGGGGGCCGCGGGGCGAGGCGGGCCGTGCGCCGGCTCGGACGGCTGCTGCGGCGCCCGTACTGGCTCGCGGGCGCCGCGCTGCTGGCGGTCTCGGGGCTGCTGCAGGCCGGGGCGCTGGCCGTGGGCAGCCTCTCCCTGGTCCAGCCGCTGCTCGCCACCGAGCTGCTGTGCACTCTCCTGGTGGGCGGTGTCGTCTTCCGGCGCCGCCCCGCCCTGTGGACCTGGCTCGCCTTCGTCGCCCTCGCCGCCGGGCTGGCCCTTTTCCTGCTGGCGGCCGCCCCGGGCGCGGGCCGGCCGACCGCGCCGCCCCAGGCCTGGCTGCTGGGCGGCGGCGGCGCGCTCGGCCTGGTCGTGCTCCTCGTGGCCGCCGCCCGTCCGACGAAGGGCGCGCTCCGGGCCGCGCTGTTCGGCCTCGCCTCCGCCGTGTGCTTCGCCGCCACCGCCGCGCTGCTCAAGGAGGCCGTGGGGCGGCTCGGACACGGGCCCGCGGCGATGTTCACCCACTGGTCGCCGTACGCCACGGCCGGTGCCGGACTCGTCGCCTTCCTGCTGCTGCAGAGCGCGCTGGGCGCCGGATCGCTCACCGCCTCCCAGCCCGCCCTCACCCTGGGCGACGCGCTCACCAGCGTCGTCCTCGGCTGGGTCCTGTTCGCCGAGGCGATCCACCTCGGGCTGCGGATGCTGCCGGAGGCGCTCGGCGTCGCGCTGATCGGGGCGGGCAGCATCGGACTGGCCCGGGCTCCGGCCGTGGGGCGGGAGTGGGACACGCGGTCACGGGACGGGAAGGAGAGCGGGAGGCGTCTGCACCGGACGCACCGGTGAGGACACGAACGGGAAGGCGGGTGGGCGATGTCCCCCATGTCCGGCCGTCCATGGCGGACCGCGGCCGTCCTGCTGCCGGCCGCCGTCGCCGCCGCGCACATCGGACCGGCGGCCACCTGGCTGCCCGGGGTGCGGCTGCTGCTGTTCCCGCGGCTCTCCGGCACCGGCCGCCGTCGGCACGTCGCGCTGACCTTCGACGACGGCCCCGACCCGCGGTCGACGCCCCGCTTCCTCGACGTGCTGGACGACCTCGGCGTGCGGGCCACGTTCTTCGTGCTCGGCGAGAACGTGGTGCGCCATCCCGCGCTGGTCCGGGAGACCGCCCGGCGCGGACACGAACTGGCCGTGCACGGCTGGACGCACGACCGTCCCTGGCTCCCCGCCCCCGCCCGGGACGCGGCCGAGGTCGCCCGGACCGTCCACGCCCTGCACGAGCTCTCCGGCCACCGCCCGCAGTGGTACCGCCCGCCGTACGGGATCCTCACCTCCGGACGCTGGCTGGCCGCACGGCGGGCCGGGCTGCGGCCGGTGCTCTGGTCGGCGTGGGGCAAGGACTGGACGGCCGAG
Source organism: Streptomyces sp. NPDC002076 (assembly GCF_053593835.1). Taxonomy (NCBI): domain Bacteria; kingdom Bacillati; phylum Actinomycetota; class Actinomycetes; order Kitasatosporales; family Streptomycetaceae; genus Streptomyces; species Streptomyces sp. NPDC002076. The sequence goes on along the minus strand of NZ_JBSFDI010000010.1, from coordinate 24,275 downwards.
GCCACCCCCGCGTCGGTGCGGGCCCTGGTGGCGGCGGACCTGCGCGGCGGCGGCACCGTCCTGCTGCACGACTGCGACCGGCTCGCGGCCCCCGGCTGCTGGCGCTCGGCCCTCGGCGCGCTGCCGGACCTGGTCGCGGACTGCCAGGAGGCCGGCCTCTCGGTCGGCCCCTTGCGCGACCACGAGGCACGCTGCTGAGCAGGCCGACTCGCTGCCGCGCCCCGCGCCGGGACCGGGCGACCAGCAACCCGATCCACCGGGCCCGGCAGTGACACGAGCGCCGCGCGGCGGCTCAGCTAAGGCCGAGGAACCGCCGAAGCGCCGGTCGCCGTGTCCCGGAGCCCAGGGCGAGCAGCCGCCTTGCGTGTCCGGCTTCGAGTCGCTGAGTTCAGGTGGGACGGGCGACGCACGGGGCCGGTTGTCCGGCGGTCGTCAGTGCGCCGTGTTGGCGCGTCACAGTCGCCGGAGGGACGGACTCCAGCCGGCGAGTCGCCGAGTGCAGGTCGGGCGGCCGACGCGCCGGGCCGGTTGCCCGGCGGCTGTCGGCGCCCCCGCCCCGTCACAACCCCGCCACGTGGGCCATCGGATCGCCCCGGAACAGTGCCCGTCCCCGGGCCAGCCGTTGCGTTCGCTCGGGGCTGCCTTCCCAGAGCCGGGCGAGGGCCGTCAGCAATGCGGGGCCGTCCGGGGCCAGTTCCGAGACGCCGAGGCCGGCCATCCGGCGGACGCCGTCCACCCCGTGGCCGGGCAGCGGCCGGTAGCCGATCACGGGCAGCCCGGCGGCCAGGGCCTGTACGGCGGTCTGGCCGGCCGCGTTGTCCACCAGGGCGTACGCGGCGGACAGCAGCCCGGGCATGTCGTCCACCCAGTCCAGGGCGAGCACTCCCGGCACCCGGGACACCCGCGCCCGCAGCCGCGCGTTGCGCCCGCACAGCACCACCGGCAGATAGCCGGCCCCCGCCAGCAGCCGGGCGGTGGCGTCCGGGCGGTACGCCGCGCCCCAGGCGCCCGCCGAGAGCAGGACCGCCGGCCGGCCGGGCGCCTCGCCGGCGAAACGCTCCCGCCACCGCGCCGCCCCGGGCGCCGGTGCGCGGAACCCCGGCGCGACCGCCGGGCCGGTCGTCACGGCGGGCGTGCCCAGGGCCCGGCGCACCTCGGTCGCCGCCCCGTCCGTCAGGCACAGATAACGGTCGTTGCCGGGATGCAGCCACTGCCGGTGCACGGCGAAGTCGACCAGGAACACCGCGCTCGGCACCCGCAGCCGCCCCCGGGCCCGGAGATGACCGGTGAGCTGAGCGGCCAGATGGAAGACGGACACCACCACATCGGCGTCCAGCCGCTCCACGAGCTCCGTCAGCCCGGCGGCGGCGAGCCGGGCCAGCGGCACCCCGCTCGGGCGTGGCCTCCCGCCGCCGCGCAGGAACGCGCCGTAGACGCCGGCGTACGCCCACGGGAAGTGCCGTACCGACGCCTGGTAGGAGCGGCGCAGCCCGCCGCCCAGGCCGTACGGCAGCAGGCTCAGGACGTCGGCCACCTGCGGCTCGTGTCCGTGCGCCGCGGCCCGCCGCGCCAGTTCAGCGGCCACGGTGTCGTGACCCGCGCCCATGCTCGCGCTCAGGATCAGCGGTCGCCGCCGGCCGCCCGGCGGGGCCGGTGGCGGGGAGGGCACCTCGGCAGGAGTACGCACGGGGTCCGATTCTCCGGTGGAGGCTGCCCGCAAACCGGTCACTCCGCCGCCGTGTCGCCGGACCGCGGACCCACGACACGGCATCACCGTGAGTTGCCCCGAACCCGCCGGGGTGGATGAATCGGCTCAGGACAGCGTGTGCGCGGCGAGCACGGGAGGAGCCGTGAGGTGGTGGCGGCGCGGCCTGCACCGCGCTTGGGAGTGGCTCAGGGTCGGGGCCCTGGTCGAGCGCGGCCGCGAGCTGGAACTGATGCACCGGGCCATGGGGTTCGCCACCCTGGCGCTGGTGACGCTGGCGCCGCTGCTGATCGTGGTCGCCGCCGCCGATCCCCTGGTACGGGGTGGATTCGCCTCGTGGCTCACCGACGGCATGGGCCTGTCCGGCCGGTCCGCCCGAGTGGTCACCGACGTCATCAGCCCGCCCCGCAACGTCATCGGCACCACCAGCGTCTGGGGTGGTGTCCTGCTGGCCGTCTTCGGCGTGTCCTTCGGCGGCAGCGTGCAGAACGCCTACGAACGGATCTGGACCGTGCCTCCCGGCCCCTGGCACCGGGTCTGGCGGCAGGCGACCTGGCTGGTGGTGCTCACCGCCTACCTCTACCAGGAGGTGGCGACCAAGGACGCGCTGCACGGGGGCCAGCGGATCGCGCTGTCCGCGGTGAGCGGCATCGCCTTCTTCTGGTGGGGGCAGCGCTTCCTGCTGGGCGGCCAGGTCAACTGGCGCTCCCTGCTGCCCGGTGCGCTCGCCACCGTCCTCGGCCTGGCCGGCCTACGGGCCTTCTCCTACCTCGTCTTCACCCCGCTCATCGTCACCAACGCGCTCAGCTACGGCGCCGTCGGCACCGTCCTCGTGCTCGAGTCCTGGCTGATCGGCGTCGGGTTCGTCATCTACGGCGGCGCCCTGTTCGGCCGCTGGTTCACCGAACACCACTGGACGCCGCACCACGACGACCGGGGAGACGAGGAGCGGGAACCGCGCCGGGGGAAGTACTGAACCCTCCCCGCGGCCAGGCGGCAGAATCACGTCATCTGCCGGCGCACCAGCTCGTGCAGCCGGCCGGTGGTGTCGGCGAGCAGGTCCGCCGGTGCGCCCTGCTGGACGACCTTGCCGTCCTCCATCACGACCACCCGGTCGGCGTCCAGGACCGTCGACAGCCGGTGCGCGATGACGACACGGGTGGCGTTCAGCTTGCGGGTGCTGTCGATGACGATGCGCTGCGTGTCGTTGTCCAGGGCACTGGTGGCCTCGTCGAAGAACAGGATGCGCGGGCGCCGGATCAGGGCCTGCGCGATCATCAGCCGCTGCCGCTGACCGCCCGAGATCGCGCCGTTGCCGGCCACGATCGTGTGCAGGCCCATCGGCATCCGCTTGATGTCCTCCGCGAGCCCCGCCATCTCGGCCGCCGCCATCGCCTCCTCCGGCGTGTACGGCTCGGCGCCGCAGATGACGTCCAGGATGGAACCGGTGAACGGCTGCGCGTGCTGGAGCACCACCCCGCACTGGCGGCGCACGGCCGACTGGTCGAGCGCCGCGAGGTCCTGGCCGTCGTACAGGACGCTGCCGGAGACCGGCTTGTCGAAGCCGATGAGGAGGCGGAGCAGGGTGGACTTGCCACAGCCGCTCGGGCCGACGATCGCCACGAACTCGCCCGGCCGTACGGCGAAGGAGACGTCGTCCAGGACCAGCGGGCCGTCGTCGGCGTACCGGAAGGACAGCCGCCGGGCCTCGATCGCCCCGGACAGCGGACCCGGACGGGTGCTCGACGTGCGCACCTCGGGGGTCGCCTCGAAGACCGGCTTGATCTCCTCGAACAGCGGCAGTGCCGCCACCGCCGACACGAAGGAGCCGGTCAGCTGGGTGACCGAGGTCAGCACCATCGTCACCGAGGTGTTGAAGGTGAGGAAGTCCGCCGCCGACATCGCGCCCTTCGCCGGACCCGCCAGCAGCATGAACATCAGCAGCGTGCACACCGGCAGATAGATCCCGCCGAGCACCGTGGTGAGGTTCTTGATCCGGCCGACCTTCTGCTGCAGCTCCCGGCTGCGCGCGAACTCCCGCGCCCAGGCGGCGTACGCGTAGTTCTCGGCCGCCGCCACCCGCAGCTTCGGCAGGCCGCGCAGGGTCTGGAAGGCCTGGTTGTTGAGCTTGTTGCCGAGGACCGTCAGCTTCCGCTGCCAGCGCACCTGCCACAGCCCCAGCCCCAGGAACACGGCCCCGATGACGACGAGCATGCCGAGCGCCGCCAGGGCCATCGACGAGCTGTACCAGAACAGCAGGCCCAGGTTCATCCCGCCGACGGTCACCGACTGGGCGACCACCGGGCCGACGCCCGCCAGCAGCCGGCGGATCGCGCTGATGCCCATCGCGGCACTGGCGAGTTCGCCGGTGGAGCGCTGGGTGAAGAAGCGGGTCGGCAGGCGCAGCAGCCGGTCCCAGACGGCGGGCTGGAGCGCGGCCTCGATCCGGCCCTCCAGGCGCAGGATGGAGAGGTTCTCCAGCAGCGTGAACGCCGCCGCGACCACCCCGCTCACCATCACGGCCAGACACACCTGGACGATCAGGCCCGTCTGCGCCCTCGGCACGAACTCGCCGAGCACCTTGCCGGTAGCGACCGGCACCAGCGCACCGATCGCCACCGTCACCAGACCCGCGAGGAGCAGACCCATCAGGTCGCCGCGGGTGCCCTGGAGGCTGAACCGCAGCAGGCCGAACGGCGAGAGCCCCTTGTCGGGCAGCGGCCGGTAGAACATCACGGCGCGCGGCTCGAACTCCTCCGCGTTCGCCTTCTCGATCGGCGTCTCGCGTCCGGTGCCGGGGTGCACGGCCACATACCCGCCGCGCCGCCACAGCAGCGCGACCGGCGCCCCCGACAGCGCCCGGTGCCCGACCAGCGGGCCCACGTTCTCCCGCCACCAGCGCCCCTGCAGCCGTACGGCCCGCGTACGCACCCGGGAGGCGAGCGCCACCCGTTCGACCGGGTCGAGGCGTTCGCTCTCGGTGCCGCTCTGCGCGGGCTCGGCGAGGGTGATCCCGGCCGCCTCGGCGACCAGCTTGCAGGCCGCGTAGCCGGCGTCGGCGTCGGCGGCCGTCGTCCGGCGGGCCGAGCGCTTGCCGATGGAGGCCAGCAGGGTCCGGTCGGCCTGGGCGCGCACCGCCTCACCGGCCTTGATCCCGGCGGCCGTACGGGTCTCGTGGGTGCGCTCCAGCTGCTCGATCCACCGGTCCAGCGCGGTCAGCAGCCGGTACTGCTGGTCGACCATGGTCTGCCACAGCGCCGGGTCCATCAGCAGGTCGGCGACGGCCTCCGCGCCGTACAACGAGCCGTACTGGACGCTCCCCGGCGGCACCTGCATCCAGAACACGTCGTCGTCGGTCGGTGCGGCCGCCCGGTCCTCCGCCATGGGCGCCTGGAACAGCACGGACAGGCCGCGGCCGACGCCGAGCGCGACCGCGTACTCCAGCGGGCTGGTGGCGGGCGGCACGTACTGGGGGTTGCCGTACTCGTCGTACGACCAGGTCTGGGTGTTCGCCGGCTGGTACAGCTCGCGCAGATTGATCCGGTGCACCACGCAGTCCCGGACCGGGCGGGCCACCAGGGTGTGCTGGGGGCCCGCAACCGGGCCGAGCAGCAGCGCGCCCGCCTCCAGCCGGCCCAGGTGGTGCCAGTGGCCCTGCTGGACGGCGTCCACCGCGAACAGGTCCAGGGCACCGGCCGCGACCAGCCACAGCACCTGCGGGCCTTCCAGGTCCAGCCGGTTGAACCCGGCGCAGTCGATGCGGGTGCCCATGGACCCCAGCGCACCGAGAACGAGGTCGCCTTCGCCGACGGTCGTCATCTCATCGCTCCCTGACCAGCGCGGCGTACGCGCCACCGTGCGCCACCAGCTCCTCGTGCCGCCCGCGCTCCACGACCGTGCCGTGCTGGAGCACCACGATCTCGTCGCTGTCGCGGACCGTGCTCAGCCGGTGCGCGATCACCACACAGGCGCAGCCGCGCCGGCGCAGGTTGTCCATCACGATCAGCTCGGTCTCCGCGTCCAGCGCGCTGGTCACCTCGTCCAGGACGAGGATGCTCGGCCTGCGCACCAGGGCCCGGGCGATTTCGAGCCGTTGCCGCTGGCCGCCGGAGAAGTTGTGGCCGTCCTGCTCGACCTTGCTGTGGATGCCGCCGGGCCGGCGCATCACCACGTCGTACAGGGCCGCGTCCTTCAGCGCCTCCACCACGGCCTCGTCCGGGATCGACGGGTCCCACAGCGCCACGTTGTCGCGGACCGAGCCCTCGAAGAGGAACACGTCCTGGTCGACGAAGGAGACGGAGGCGGCGAGCGCGCCGCGCGGGATGTCCTCCAGGCGGCGGCCGTCGATGCGGATCACCCCGTCCCACGGGGCGTACAGGCCCGAGATCAGCCGGGACACCGTGGACTTGCCGCTGCCGGAACCGCCGACCAGTGCCACCTGCTCACCCGGTCCCACGGTGAGGTCGAAGCCGCTCAGCAGGGGCTTGTCCAGCGGGCTGTAGCCGAAGGTGACGTTCTCCAGCTCGACGTGCCCCTGCAGCCGGCGCGTGGAGTCGCCGCTGCCCCGGCGGGCGTAGAGCGGGTCGGCCTGGAAGTTCTCCACGTCCTTCAGCCGGGCCACGTCGGCCGCGAAGTCCTGGATGCGACCCGCGACACCGTTGAGCCGGGTGAGGGGCGCGGTGAAGCGGGTGACCAGCGCCTGGAAGGCGACCAGCAGACCCACCGAGATGTGCCCCTCGACCGCGCGCAGTCCGCCGATCCACAGGATCAGCGCGCTGTTGAACGTGGCGAGCGTCGGCGCGACCACCCCGAGCCAGGCGCTCGGCACCCCGAGCCGCTGCTGCTCCTCCAGGGTGGTGGCGTGCTGACCGGCCCACTTGCGGAAGAAGCCGTCCTCGCCACCGGTCGCCTTCATCGTCTCGATCAGCTGAAGACCGGTGTACGACGTGTTGGTGAGCCGTGCCGTGTCCGCGCGCAGCTTCGCCGTACGGGTCGCGCGCAGCCGAACGACCAGCCGCATCGCCACCACGTTGAACAGGGCCACGCCGATGCCGACGAACGTCAGCTGCGGGTCGTAGGTGTAGAGCAGGACGGCGTACAGGACGACGACGATCGCGTCCACGCCGGCCGCCGCCAGGTCGCGGGCCAGGGTCTCGGCCACCTGGTCGTTGGACTGCAGGCGCTGCACCAGGTCGGCGGGGGAGCGCTGGGCGAAGAACGTCACCGGCAGCCGCAGCAGATGGCGCAGGAAGCGGGCACTGGAGAGGGTGGAGGAGATGATCCGGCCGTGCAGCAGATTGGCCTGCTGGAGCCAGGTCAGCACCAGGGTGAGCAGCACACAGGTGCCCATCGAGGCGAACAGCACGCCCAGCAGGGAGGTCTGGCCGCCGATGAGGAAGGTGTCGATGTAGGTGCGGCTGAGCGCGGGCACCGCGGCGCCGACCGCGACCAGCAGCAGGCTCGCCAGGACGGCGGCGGGCAGGGTGCCGGCGGTGCCGCGCAGCCGGGCCGGCATCGCACCGAGCACGCCGGGCTTGCGCCCGCCCTTGCTGAAGCCGTCGCCCGGCTCCATCACCAGCACCACGCCGGTGAAACTGCCGTCGAACTCCTCCATGGGCACGAAACGGCGGCCCTTGGCGGGATCGTTGATGTACACGCCGCGCCGGCCGAAGCGGCGGCCCATGCCGTCGAAGACGACGTAGTGATTGAACTCCCAGAACAGGACGGCCGGTGCCTGCACCTCGGCGAGGGCGGCCAGGTCCATCTGCATGCCCTTGGCCGTCAGGCCGTAACTGCGGGCCGCCTTCAGCAGGTTGGAGGCGCGCGAGCCGTCGCGGGAGACACCGCAGGCGATGCGCAGCTCCTCCAGCGGGACGTGCCGGCCGTAGTGGCCGAGGACCATGGCGAGGGAGGCGGCGCCGCACTCGACGGCCTCCATCTGGAGGACGGTGGGCGTACGGACCGTGCCGCCACGGGGCTTGGGGACCGGCCGCTTGGCCGGGGCGGCGCGTCGGCGGCCGCGTTCCTGGGTGGCAGTCACGGGAGCAGCCAATCGACGGGGTGCTGGTCGGCCAGCCTGATCGAACCGGAGGCGAGCGTCATGGAGTCGAGCCGGAACGGCGGCCCGTCGGTGGTGGACCAGCGGTAACCGCTCTTGGTGGACTGCGACTTGTCCAAGGCCACCAGTACGGCCACCGGGCGGCCCTTGCCGGTGAACTGCTGCCCGAGCTGGCTGTCGCCGAGGAACGCGGAGATCGACTGCGCGGACTGCGCCGTGCGGTCCACCGACTTCACCTGGCCGCGCAGCACGCCGTAGGTCTGCGTGGGCACCGAGGAGACCGTGAGGTCGACGGAGGCGTGTGCCGGGATGGCGGCGGCGTTCTCGGCGGGCACGTACACGGTGGCGTACAGCGGGTCGGAGGCGTGGGCGACCTTCTCCACCGCGGCGACATTGGTGCCGGTCTGGATGATCTGCCCGATGGTGGCGGCGAGCGCGGTGACGCGGCCCGCGGCGACCGTACGGACCACCGAGTCGCCCTGGCTCGTACGGACCTTGAGGACCGGGGCGTTCGCGGGCAATCGCTCGCCCTGCTGGGCGAGGACGGCCGTGACCTGGCCGGAGACCGGGCTCTGCAGCAGATAACTGCCCTGTCCGTGGGTGAGGATGGCCGGTGCGCTCACCGTGGAGGCGACCGAACCGGTCACCGCCCAGACGGAGGCCGCCGCCATGACGACGACGGTGACACCGAGGGCGAGCCAGCCCTGGGGACGGGCCAGCCGCACCGGAAGGTCCAGCTCTTCCGGCGACTGGAGCTTGGCGAGGGCCTGTTGGCGGAACTGCACGGAACTTCCCTCACCTGTGGGAGAGACGCGGGTGTTTCAGGGCATCGATGAGCCCCGGAGCCGGGGGGCGGCTCCGGGACCTTCGATGCGACGAGGTGCGATCAGAGACCGGCGACCAGGTCGGTGACCGGCTGAACGTTCAGACCGGTGACACCCTCGACGGTGCCGACGGCGGTGGTGACCGCACCGGAGACCGGGGCGATGCCGTTCACGGCGCCGGTCACGCTGTTGAGGGTGTTCACGGACAGACCGCCGGAGACGTTGTCCAGCTCGGCGTCCGAGATCTCGACGGTCTCGACCTGGGGGGTGGAGTTCATGATGGAACTTCCCTTCGTATGGATATTTCACAAGGGGGAGCGGCCCCCTCTGGGGACAGACGGACGGCCGCGACCGCGGGCGCCGGGCCCCCGTCGCCGGGAGCCCGCCGCGACCCCCGCGGTGCGATGGATCAAAGCACGCAGGCAGGGGGCGCTTCCAATCAACCAGGGCTCTCACCAGGGGACTTGGCTGGGGAAGGGGGCCATCCGTGCAGGCGTGCGCACGGCATGTCGGCGACTCCTTCACATGCCACACGGCATCGTCGCGGGCGAAGGCTTGCCCGCCGGACCGCGAATCCGGCACTCCGCGCCAAAGGAGTGCCGGGGGGCGCGCGGATGTGCAGATCCCCGGTCGGCAGTGACTTGGTTGAGTATTCAATGTGCAGATTCCCTGAAGCAGGGATTCCGCATCGAGTACGGAACGGACCGTTACTGATCGGTAGCGGAACGTGTCAGTCCAAAATCGCGTACACCGTGCTCGCCCGGGCCGCGAGCGCGCCCGAATCCGTGTCGCTCAGGGTGATGTCCGCGAACGCCATCCGGCGGCCCAGCTTCGTCAGGACCGCTTCGATCCGGACATCCGAACCGGTCACCGCCCGTTGGAACGACGTCGACTGCTGAACCGTCGTCATCGGCACGAAACCGCCCCGCGCGGCGGACACCGCGATCACCGTCGCCGTGTCGGCGGCCGCCATCAGCGCCTGCCCCGACAGGCCGCCCCCCTCCCGGGCCAGCCGCTCCGACCAGGGCAGTCGCAGCACGGCCCGGTCCTCGCCCACCGCCTCGACGGCGAGCCCGAGATCGAGCACCCAGGGGGCGAAGTTGGCGGAGAGGATCTTGTCGGCTTCGGCGGGGGTCATCGTCATACGGGGGTTGTTCCCGGCTCTTCGCGACGGCACGCGGAGCGTGGCCGATTCGCCCGTCCGACACGGCCGTTGGGAAACGGAATTGAACACACCGCACGGCCGGTGCGTACGTACGGCCATCCAGGCGCCCCGATACGAACTGCCCGCAAGCGGCAGGCCCCCGTCCCCAGGAGGTCGAGAAGTTTGAGTCACAAGCGAATGCCCAAGCGCAAGGCGGCGATAGCGGTGGGCGGTGTCGCGGCGCTCGGAGCGGCGGCCCTTCTGCTGCCCAACGCCAACGCGTCCCAGGACAAGAACCAGGCGTCAGGAGCCAACGGCACGGCGAAGACGCTGAAGGCCACACAGGCGTCCAACCTCGCCGCCCAACTGCAGAAGATCCTCGGTGACGCCGTCGCCGGGTCGTACTTCGACAGCGGCAAGCAGCAACTCGTGGTCAACGTGGTCAGCGGCGACAACAACGTGATCGCGCAGGTGAAGAAGGCGGGCGCGGTCGCGCGCCAGGTGAACAACAGCACCCGCGAGCTCAAGGCCGCCGCCACGACGCTGAAGACCAAGGCGACCATCCCCGGCACCTCCTGGGCCGTGGACCCGCGCACGAACAAGATCCTCGTCACCGCCGACTCCACCGTCACCGGCGCCAAGTGGAACAGACTGCAGTCGACCGTGCAGAGCCTCGGCTCCGGCATGGCGACGCTGCAGAAGTCCGCCGGCACCTTCAAGACCTTCGTCTCGGGCGGCGACGCCATCTTCGCCCAGACCCAGCAGGGCGGCGTCCGGTGCTCCCTCGGCTTCAACGTCACCGCCTCCGACGGCAGCCCCGCCTTCCTGACGGCCGGTCACTGCGGCGTCGCCGCCAAGGACTGGTCCGACTCACAGAACGGCCAGCCCGTCGCCACCGTGGACCAGGCCAAGTTCCCCGGCAACGACTTCTCGCTCGTCAAGTACAACGACCCGAAGACCCAGGCGCCCAGCGAGGTCAACACCGGAAACGGCCAGACCGTCCAGATCACCCAGGCCGCCGATGCCACCGTCGGCGAGACCGTGTTCCGCATGGGCTCCACCACCGGGCTGCACGACGGCCAGGTCACCGGGCTGGACGCCACCGTGAACTTCGCGAGCGAGACCGTCCCGGGCGGCACCGACACCGTCAACGGCCTCATCCAGACCAACGTCTGCGCCGAGCCCGGCGACAGCGGCGGTTCCCTGTTCACGCAGGACGGCGGCGCCGTCGGCCTCACCTCCGGCGGCAGCGGCGACTGCACCAGCGGCGGCGAGACCTTCTTCCAGCCGGTCACCGCAGCCCTGCAGGCCACCGGCGCGACCCTCGGTAACGGCGCAGGCGCCGCCGGCGGCGCGGGCGACCAGTCCGGTTCCGCCGCCCCGTCGGCCTCGGCGGGCGACCAGTCCGGCGCGGGTGACCAGTCCGGCTCCGCGGACCCGTCGGCCTCGGCGAGTGACCCGGCCGGCGCGGGCGGCGACCAGAGCGGCGGCTCGGCCGACCCGTCCGCTTCGGCCGGCGACCAGTCCGGGAACGGCGCCGGCTCCGGCGACCAGTCCGGCAACGGCTCTGCGAACGACGGCTCGTCTTTGACCAGCACGCGCTGAGCGCTCCGCCCATTGGGGGCGCTGCCCACCCCCATCGCCCCGTCGGCCTCACCCGCGGTTCCGGCCGGCGGGGGAACGGTCCGGCCCTCCGGCGGGAGGGCCGGACCGTCATGCGCCGCCGCACGCGCGCAGCAGCAGCACCGCCACGTCGTCCGCCCGCTCCCGCGTGGCCACGCCGTGCCGGACCACCTCGTCCGCCAGCTTCTCCAGCGGCTGGTCGCCGGCCTGCGACAGCAGTTCGCCGAGGACGACCAGCGCGTCCTCGATGTCGGTATCGGGCGTCTCCACCAGGCCGTCGGTGTACAGGACGAGCACCGAGCCGGGCGCGAGGGACACCTCGGTCGTCGGATACACCGCGTCCGGGTCGATCCCGAGCAGCGGGCCCCCGGCCAGATCCAGCACCCGCACCCGTCCGTCCGGCCGTCTCAGCAGTGGCGGCGGATGCCCGGCCCGCGCCATGACGGCCTGCCCGCGTGCCGGGTCCAGCCGCAGATACAGGCAGCTGGCGAACAGCTCCGTGCCGAGGTCGACCAGCAGCCGGTTCGTGCTGCTCATGACCTCGTGCGGGGCCTGCCCGACCGTGGTGTACGCCCGCACCCCGGTGCGGATCTGCCCCATCAGGCCCGCCGCGGTCACGTTGTGCCCCTGGACGTCCCCGATCACCGCGGCCGTGAGCGGCAGCGTCGGTACCAGGTCGTAGAAGTCGCCGCCGATCTCCATGCCGTGGGTGGCCGGCAGATAGCGGGCGGCCGCCTCGATGCCGGGCGGAGGCGCCAGCGAGTTCGGCAGGAGGGCCTGCTGCAGCCCGTGCGCGAGCCGGTGCTTGGCGTCGTAGAGCCGGGCCCGCTCCAGCGCCTGCGCGATCAGGCCGCCCAGGGAGGTCAGTACGGCCCGCTCGTCGGCCGGGAAGACATGCGGCTCGGCATACGCGAGCACACATGTGCCCACCGGCCGCCCTGACGCGATCAGTGGCAGATACGCCCAGGCCGCGAAGCCGTCCGGGGTCTCGTGCCGGCCCGGATACAGCCGCTCCAGCTCCTCCTGGGATTCGAAGAACGCGGGCACCCCGCTGTTCAGCGCCTGGGTGCCCGGGGTCCGCTCGGTCAGCGGCAGCCCGTGGAACCGCTCCACGGTGTGCGGGTCCGGGTACCCGCGATGTCCCAGCACGTGCAGCCGCCCGCCCTGCGAGCCGAGGATCACCGTCGCCTGGCAGCCGGCCGCCGGCGCCACCTCGTCCCAGACCAGTTGCACCACGTCCTGCACTCCGACCGCCTCGGTCAGCGCGCCCGCGAAGCTCAGTACCTGGGAGATCGTCACCAGACGGGGCGGGGGCGGCTCCGCCCGCGCCGGCCCGCGCGCCATCTCCGCCACCGCCCTGGCCCGGCTGATCCGCACGCTCAGCCCGGTCGTGCTCGGATACATCCGGAACGACAGCCACTCGCCCGGCGGGCGCATCGCCACGAAGGACGTCGCCTGCTGGCTCATCAGCGCCCCCCGGTAACGGTCCTCGTACATCGGGTCGTTGAGCCAGGGCACCGATGCCCACAGCGGCGTGCCCAGGATCTCCCCGGCCGGTCTGCCGAGCAGCTCGGCCGCGGCCGTGTTGACGAACCCGATCCGGCCGTGCAGATCCAGCGACACCAGCCCGTACGGCAGCCGGGACACCATGCGTGTCGCCTCCACCGAGCCCAGCGTGTCCGCCACGGCCGACACCGGCTCCGTCAGCACGTCCGCCCCGCGGTCGAGCGCCCCGTCGTCCCCCGCGGCCCGCTCCAGCCGCAGCGCCAGCCGCTCGCAGGCCGCCCGCAGATGGTCCCGCTCCCAGTCGGACAGCTCCGGCGGGTGCGCCCCCGGAAAGGTCACGAACACCGCGCCGTACACCTGCCGCTCGGTCGCCACGGGCAGCGCGGCCAGCGCGAACGGGTACGGCAGCACCACCGCGATCCGCGGATAGCGGCGGACCATCTCCTCCTCGCCGCCCACCCACACCAGCCGCCGCTCGCGCACCGCGTCGGCGACCGGGATCGGCGCGGACCGTCCGACCCGCTCCCACGGCGCCGCGAACACCCGGGGCATCCCCGCGTGCACCGTCAGCTCCAGGACCGGCTCGTCGGGCCTGAGCAGGTAGAGCCCGCCGGAGTGCGCGTGCACCTCCTGCATCATCGACACCAGCGCAAGCGACAGAACCGGCTCGACGGCCGGCGTCCCCTCGGCCGCCGGTGGCGGTACCGGCCCATCGGACACGCCGACCACCTCCTCGTACGGCCGCGTCGCGCATCCTGGGCACAACATTCCCTCGCGAGGGCGCGGCGCGCACTCCGGCCGCGCCCCGGGGACCACCGGACAACGGCGCCGCGAGTACCCCGTCCGGCCGCAGCCATGCCCCTGCAGCGGAAGCGCGGGCGGCGTACGGGCGCCTCGCGTGCGCCCCCGCGCACCCTGATGGCCAGATCTCCGCGCCCGCGAACGGTACCGGCGCCCAAGAATGGGCACGCGCCTTCCGCACCCGGGCCACGGCACGGATCGTGGCGGACCGCGAAGGGCACGAGGCGGCGGACCCCGACGGCACGGGCGGCGGCGACGAGGAACGGAAGAACGGGCCTACGACGACGATCCGAGAGGGCGGACAGTGATCCGGGTGCTTCTGGTGCAGGACGCGTGTCTGGTGCGATCGGTGCTGGCCGAATGGCTGCGGCGGGAACCTGGTCTCGACGTGGACGACACGCCGTGGCGGGGTGCCGTCGCGCGGGCGCGGTCCTTGGCGCCGGACGTGTGCGCGGCGGACCTCGACTGTGCCGACGGCCACGGGGTGCCGCCGCTCGGCGAGCTGTGCCCGCCCGGCACGGGTGGCAGGCCGCCGGCGCTGGTGGTGCTGGCCCAGGCGGACCGGCCGGGCCTGCTGAAGCGGGCCGCCGAGGCGGGCGCGCTCGGCTTCGTGGACAAGGCGGGCTCACCGGACCGGCTGGTGCGCGCGATCCGGTCCGGCGCCCAGAGGGAACGTTTCGTCGATGACTCGCTGGGCTTCGGTTTCCTCAAGGCGGCCCAGATGCCGCTGACCCGACGCGAACTGAGCGTGCTGTCCCTGGCGGCCGGAGGCGCGTCCATCGTGGAGATCGCCGGCAGCCTGCATCTGTCCCACGGCACGGTCCGCAACTACATGGCGTCGATCACCCGTAAGACCGGGGCGCGGAACCGGGTCGACGCCATTCGCATATCCCGTGGGGAGGGGTGGGTGTGAGGGCCGGGTCGGACCGGCGGGGCAGCGGCGGCGGGCCCGCCCAGCGGCCGGCCAGGTCCCGGTACAGCGCAGAGGTGCGCAACAGCTCGGCGTGGGTGCCGCAGGCGGTGCGCGTACCGTCCATGACGAGGATCCGGTCGGCGCGGCGGGCGGAGCTGATCCGGTGGGCGACGACGACCAGCGTGCCGCCGGGGCGTGCCGCGAAGGCCCGCTCGGCGCGTGCCTCGGCCGCCGGGTCGAGATGACAGGTCGCCTCGTCCAGCAGGGCCAGCGGGGCGGGCGAGAGATAGGCGCGGGCGAGGGCGATGAGCTGGCGCTCCCCAGCGGAGAGCTCCGCTGGTTCGACGGGGGTTTCGGGTCCGCCCAGTCTTCTCAGCAGGGGGGTCAGACCGACTGCGTCGGCGGCGGCGAGGAGTTCGGGCTCGGGCACCCGGTCGGCGCGGTGGAGGGTCAGGTTCTCGGCGAGGGTGCCGGTGTGGACATAGGCCTCCTGCGGGATGAGGACGGGTGAGGAGGACCGGATGGTTCCGTGCTGCGGGGTGAGCAGGCCGGCGATGAGTGCGGTGAGCGTTGACTTGCCGATGCCGCTGGGGCCTACGACGGCCAGGTGGGCGCCGGTGGGGAGGATGAGGTCGAGGTCGTCGAGGACGGGTTCGCCGGCTTGGCCGTAGGCGAAGGTGACGGAGCTCAGGGACAGCGCGGTGCCGTGTGCGCCTGTTGAAGGGGGGAGTGCGGGCGTCGGGCGGGGGCACGTTGCGTGGGTCTGGGCGCGCCCCGCGGCGGAGCCGCTGATGAACACAGCCCCGCGCCCCTGAGGGCGTTGGACGGTCAGCCGGCGAAGGACCACTGTGAGCCGTGAACCGCTGGTGCCCAGGCCGTGGATCAGGTTGTGCAGGGCCGGGAGCAGGGACTGGGTGACATAGGCGAGCGCGCCCACCAGGGCGCCTTGGGTGACACCGTGGTCGAGCAACCAGGGGGCCGTGAGCAGGAGCAGTACCGCGGGCAGCTCGCCGCCCACCGTCAGGGCGGCCACGCGAGCCACGCTCCAGCGGGACAGGGCGCGGGCGGCTCGGAGTTCCGCGTCGGTGCGCTCGGCGATGGTGGCGGCGACCCGTTCCTCGGCGCCGGCCGCCGTGACGTCCCGCAGTCCCGGGCAGACCGCGCCCAGCGCCTGCGCCAGCGCCTCGTCGGCGGCGAGGAAGGCCTCCTGACGGCGGGCCAGCGGGCCGAGCGTCACGGCGAACAGGGCCACCCCGGCGAGCAACGGGGGCAGGACCACCGCCAGCAGCAGCGGGGCCAGCGAGAACAGGCCGATCAGGGCGCCGGCGGCGGTGAACAGGAACGAACGCGACACCATCACCACCCCGGCGAGCGTGTCCCGGGCCAGTTCCACCTGCTGGGTGAGCCCGGACAGCGCTCCCGGGTCCGCCTCCCGCACCCCGCGCGCGACCACCGCCGTGACCAGCCGGTCCCGGGCCGGCTCGACCAGCGCCGCGACCACGCCGTACACCCGCCCGGTCCCGTACGCCCCGGCGCACACGGCGAGCCCCGCGGCCCCCAGCCACAGCAGGCCGGCCCGCGCGTTCCCGGCCAGGAACCCGGCGTCCAGCGCCCGGGCGAGGGCGTAGCCGACGACGAAGGTCTGCCCGGCCTCCAGCACGGACCACGCGCCGAGCCGGACCAGCACCGGCCATCGTGCCCGCAGAAACCGGGATGCCTGGCTGCGCACACGCGCCCGGTCGGCTTCGGTCGGCCCGCGCATCCGGTTGCCGTGCACCCCAGGGGGGCGGTCCTCCTCACGCACGCCCGTCACCTCCCGTTCCCGGCAGTCACCGGATTGCCGCCCGTCGGGTACGACCGTCGGTCCGCCCCGGCCTTCATCAGCCCCGTGCCTCCGTCCCGGTCTCGTCCCGGATCTCGCCCTCACCGTCCCCGAACACCGCCCGGTACTCCGCCTCCCGCCACAGCTCCCGGTGTGTCCCGATCGCCCTGACCCGGCCGGCGTCCAGCCAGGCGACCCGGTCCGCGCGGGCCGCCGTCGACGCGCGGTGGGCGATCAGCAGACGGGTGCGATCCGGGTCGGGGGCCAGCAGAGTCCGGGAGATGCGGTGTTCGGTGACCGTGTCGAGGCTGGACAGGGCGTCGTCCAGGATGAGCAGGCGGCCGCCGCGGGCGAAGGCGCGGGCGAGGCCCAGGCGCTGGGACTCGCCGCCCGAGTGCGGCGCGTCGGCGAGGCGGGTGGCGTAGCCGTCGGGGAGGCGCCGTACGAAGTCGTCGGCGTGCGCGCGCCGGGCGGCGCAGCGGACGGCGGCCGGGGTGGCGGCCGTGAGCCCGAAGGCGATCGTGTCCTCGACGGTCGAGCCCAGCAGGGCGGGGCGCTCGAAGGCGTAGGCGACGGCGCGGCGCAGCTCGCCGTGGGCGAGGCCGGACAGCGGGACGCCGTCGAGCAGGACCTCGCCCGTGTCGGGGTCGGCCAGCCGGCCGGCCACCTCGGCGAGCAGGGACTTGCCGGCGCCGGAGCGGCCGACGACCGCCAGGGTGCTGCCGCCCGGGACGGTCAGGTCGACGCCGTCCAGGACCGTTCGTCCGCCCCGGCGTGCGGTCACCGCCCGCAGCTCCAGCCTCCCGTTGCCCGGCGGCAGGCGGCGGGTGCCATGTCCGGGCGCGGGCTCGGCGCGCACCTCGGCGAGCCGGGCGGTCGCCGCGCGGGCCCGCGCGAGCGCGGCCAGTCGACCGACCAGCGCGCCGAAGCCGGTGGCGAGCACGGCGTACCGGGAGGCGGCCAGCAGCTCGCCCACCGACAGGCGGTGCCGGGCCAGCAGCAGCCCGGCCACCGTCAGCACGCCCAGGTTCAGCAGCGGTGCCACGGTGACGGCCCGGGCGGCGGCCCGCCCCTGTACCCGCCACATGCGGTGTCCGGCGCACGACAGTTCCGGCAGGGGCGCCAGGACCCGGGCCGTCTCGCGCTCCTCGGCGCCCGCGGCCCGGATCGTACGGAAACCGCCGACCGCCTCCGCCAGCGCGACGGCGATCCGGCTCTGCACCCGCTGGTAGTCGGCCACGCACGCCGATGTGTCCCGCGCGAAGGCGCGCAGCAGCAGGGCCAGGACCGGTGCCCCGGCGAGGAACACGGCGGCCGGCCACGGGTCGATGAGGCCGAGCGCCACCACGCCCCCGACGGGCCCGGCGAGCGCGGCGAGCAGCGCGGCCAGCGCGCCCGGCGCGGTCCCGGCCTGCGCGGCGTTGCCGACCAGCCGCGCCACCAGATCCCCGGCACCGAACCGGGCCGTCGCGCGCGGGCCGAGCGCCAGGACATGCCCGGTCAGCTGCCGGCGCAGCCATGCGGTGGCGTGCGCGTCGGCGGTGCCGGTGAGCACCCCCGCGCAGCCGTCCAGCAGGGCGAGCAGCAGGACGACACCGGCGCAGCAGCCGAGCCAGCGGGCGGCCGGGGCGTGGGCCAGCAGCAGGTCCAGGGTGTGGCCGAGCAGGGCGGGCAGCAGCAGGCCCGCCGCGGTGGCGGTGGTACTCATGGCACACAGCACGGCACAGCGCGCGCCGCCCTGCCGCAGCACCGCGCGTGACAGGGCACGGCCGGCCGCGGAAGTGGCGCTGCGGGAGCGGGTGTTCATGGGCTGCGGCCTCGCTGGGATCGGACGGAAACGGGAGGGCTCCCGGACGGAGAGGCGCCGGACGGCCCCTCCCGCGGGGAGGGCGCTGTCCGGAGCCGTGGGCTCACCGGCCCGGTCAGAGGCAGAGCAGAACGCTCGCCGCGGAGACACAGGAGAGCAGGCTCGCGGTGCTCGCGCCGGTGTGGGTGTGCTCCTCGGACTCGAGGGTCTGCAGGTCGAGCAGTGCCATGGCGTTGTCCTTTCCCTGAATCGGGGACGGGGTTGTGTCACGGCTCCGTCGGTGCGGAGCCGCGTGTGCGGGCCGCCGGTGGCGGCGGAAGGAAGGGCAGGTGCGCGGTGCCGGCGTCGTCGCGGGCCGCGGCGAGTGCGAGAAGGCAGCCCGCCGTGCCGGTGGCGAGGTCCATGGAGAGGCGCATCATCTGGTGCCCGGGGAAGGCCAGTTGGCCCTGGTAGTCCATCGCGAACCAGCCCAGCCCCGCGACCTGCTGCTCCAGCCGCTCGCGGCCGGCGCCCGGCGCGGTGCTGCGGGCCAGATGCAGGATCATTCCGGCACGGCCCTGGAAGAGGCCGGGCTGGGCGTAGAAGCGGGAGGTGGCGGCGGTGAGGATGCCGGACCGGGCGCGCTCGAACTCCGCGCTGTCCGCGTGGGCCAGGAAGTCGTCCAGGACCAGGCCGATCCCCGCGCTGCCGTCGCCGAGGTAGGGCAGCGTCCGCCAGCCCTCGTCCACCTCCAGACCGCCGCCCGCCGCCTGGGTCACACAGCAGTCCAGGTCGCGGCGGAGCGCCTCGCCCGCCGCGCCCAGGTAGCCCTCCTCGCCGGTCTCCTCGTACCGTCTGAGGAGGAACAGCGCGGGCCCGCTCGCACCGCGCAACAGCCCGGCGCGCCGGCGCGGGCCGTGCGGGACCGGTTCGGCGAGGCGTCGTACGAGGATCTCGGCGGCCTCCGCGGCGTGTTGCCGTAAGGCCGGCTCGCCCGTCGTGTCCGCGAGCCGGCCGAGGACCAGACCGAGCCCGGCGAGTCCGCCGTGCAGATCGGAGGCGAGGCTGCGCCAGTTCTCCCGCAGGATGCCGTCCAGCAGGTCCAACGCCCGCTGCCGATGGCCGAGTTCGTCGAGGACGAGGGCGACGCCCGCGAGGCCGTCGTACAGGCCGAGCGGGGTGCCGGGCGGCGGCGGGGCGGTGTGGTGCAGCAGCCAGCGCTCGCCCTCGTCGTACCGGCCGGCCCCGGATGCCCGCAGGGCGTACAGCACCCCGGCCGCCCCGTGGGCGAGGCCCAGCCCGCCGCCGTCCGCGAACTGGGCGATGTCGCCGGGGAAGAGCCGGTCGTCGCGTTTCGGGGTGGCGGAGGCGAGGATCGCCTTCACCATCGAGTCCCGGCTGTAGGGCCAGTCGCCGGGCACCACCGGGGGCCGGGACGTACCGTGCGCCGTACTCCGGGTGATCTCCGCGACCGCCTCGTCCAGGAAGGTGCGCGGCACGTCCGGGAACTGCTCGGCGATCACCTCCGCAAGATGCGCCGCCTTGCCGCGGTCCACCACGAACAGCGTGGTCACCGGCAGGAACAGGGCCAGCCGCAGACACGCCAGCGCATAGCGGTCGACGTCCGTGCCGCGGCGGTCCGGCGGGGCGAAGAAACCGGGATGGGCGACGGTCTGCCGGGCGTTCTCCTCGGCCGGGGCGGCGGCCTCGAAGTCGATGAGACACACCGACTGTTCGTCGTCGGCCACCATGATGTTGAAGACATGCAGGTCGTTGAAGACCAGCCCGCGCGCGTGCACGGCCGTCACCACCCGCTCCACCGCCGCGTTGATCCGCAGCGCCCACGCCGTGTACGCGGCGACCGCGGCCGGGTCGGGGTCGGGCGTGAGCAGCGGATGCCGCTCGGCGAAGAAGGAGTTGAGCGTGCGGCCCGCCAGCTGGTCCATGACCAGGAACCGGTGCTCGCCGAGCGTGAACCAGTCCCGCACCTCGGGCACCACACCGGTCCCGGCGACCCGCTCCAGCGCCGCCTTCTCCCGCTCCAGCCGGGCCACCGCGTCCGCGCCGTCGGCGGCGAGACCCGCGTGCGGCCGGGCCTCCTTCAGCACCACCCGGCGCCCGTCCCGCGTGTCGGTGCCGGCGTACACCCCGCCGCCGTTGGAGAAGTGCAGCGCCTTCTCGATGCGGTACGGAAGCTCGCCGACCGTCGTGGTGTTGCGGGCGTCGAGATGCGGCCGCAGGAACTCCGGCAGGCTCACCCACTCGGGCACCTGGAAGGACGGTGCCCGCCGGTCCGGCACCAGCCGGCCCGTGCCGTCGGTCACCGCCGGGACCAGCGAGCCGCGCTCGTCGACGACGTAGCGGCGGGCGAAGGCGCCGTAGCGGACGTAGAGCGGACCGTCGTACCAGCGCAGGTCGGTGAGGATGTACGGCCCCTCGAAACCCTCCAGCAGCGCGCCCAGCTCCTCCAGCGTCCGGTGCAGCTGCTCCTCGTCCGCCGGGTAGACGGTGACGAACTTGCCGCTGGTGTCGCGGCCCGCGTACTTGGCGTTGCGCAGGTGCAGCAGGTGCGGGCCCGGCACGAACTTGAACGGGATGCGGCGCGGCACGCAGTAGTCCCACACCAGGGCCGCGATCCGCTCCGCGTTGGCGGCCGTCGCCGATGAGTGGATCTTCCAGCCCTGCGCCGGAGACGGCAGCGGCGCGCCGTCCGCGCCGAGCGGGGTCAGCGTCAGCCAGTCGCCGGAGCACGCCGCGTGCCAGCCCTCCGGGACGGTGCGACGCGCCGTCGCGAACAGCGGCGCCGGCCCACCGGCCGCTCCTGGGAGCCGGTCGGGCGTGTCGTAGAAATGCCCGTCGGCGAGCGCGTACACCTCGTACCGCTTGTCCATGCGCCTCCCGCCCCTCGTCGTGCGACCGGAACCGACACTCGCAGGAGCCGGCTGATCGCGGACAGTCACGTCTGTCACGAGGTCACCATGCGGAACTCATGGGTCAAGATGTGTTCGGCGGCTTTCGAGCGAACGGGCCCGTCATGGCACCCGAGCCTTCACAGGGGCTGCGCGGAAGCCCCACACGCGCTGTAATGGCGAACGTGGTGAGGAGCGAGGGCGCTGCGATCAGCAGAACGAGAACGGAGCGTGCCGAAGCCGCCCTGGACACGCTCACCGCGGCACCCGCCACGCCCGACCGGCTCCGGAGGGTCCTCGAACAGGCGCTGGTGTTCGCCGGGGCGGCCTTCGTCGGGGTCTACACGCCCGGCGACGACCCTGCCCAGCTGCTCCTCGTCGAGTCGGCGGGCCTGCCGCGCACTCTGTACGGGCTCCGCGACGGCTATGCGGCCGCCGGCGGCTCCCCGGTCGCCGAGGCCCACCGCGCCGGACACCCGCTCTGGCTCGGCCCCGAGCAGCTCGCCGGCTGCCCCGAGGCACGACGCACCCCGTCCGCGGACTTCTCCGTGGCCGTACTGCCGCTGGGCCCGGCGGGCGGCGGCTGTCTGCTGGCCGTCAGCGAACACGTCGGCGGCTTCGGCACCGACGACCGCGCCTGCCTGGAACTGGTCGCCCGCGCGATCGCCCCACCCAGCCCGTCCGCGCCCGCAGAGGAGGGCGGCGAGCTGCCGCCGGACTCCTTCAGCCTCGCCATGGACAGCGGCCGGATCGAGGTCGGCGACGAGATCCTGCGGCTGTTCGGGCTCACCAGGGACGCCTTCGACGGCCGCGTCGAGACCCTGCTGGCGCTCACCGTCCCCGAGGACCTGCCCGCGCTGATGTCCGTGGTCGAGGCCGACCACATGTCCATCGGCGACCGCGAGCTGGAGTTCCGCATCCTGCAGCCCTCCGGCCCGCCCAAGTGGCTGCGGCTGCGCGGCCGGCAGCTGCCCGCCGGCGAGGGCCGCTCCGCGCGGCTCGTCGGCACCGTCGCCGACGCCTCCACCCTGCGCTCCGACGTCACCGACGTGGCCCGGGTCCAGCGGCTGGCCGCCTCCCTCGCCACCGCCACCACCGTCAAGGACGTCGGCAACGCCGTCGTCGCCGCGCTGCGCGGGCCGCTGCAGGCCGACCGGCTCGCGCTCGCCGAACTGGAGAACGACCGGCTCGTCGTCACCGTCCTCGACCCGCCCGAGCCCGAGTCCTGGCCCGAGGTGTGGCGCACCGAATGGCGCACCGAGTGGCCCGACGCGCCGGTGCGCGCCATGCCCACCCTGGCCGCCGCGCTGCGCGAGGGCCGCTCCCGGATCTGGCCCGCCGGCAGTCCGCTGGAGCCCGCGCTCGCCGAGGTCGGCCCCGGGGGCCTCGCGGTGCTGCCGCTGCCCGCCGGCGGCCGCATGGCCGGCGCCTGTCTGATCGGCTGGGACCGCCCGCACGACTTCAGCCCCGACGAACGGGCCCTGCTCACCGCCTGCGCGGGCCTCGCCGGCCAGGCCCTGCTGCGCGCCCACGCCTTCGACGCCGAGCACGAACTTGTGGGCATGCTCCAGCGCACCCTGCTGCCGCGCCGGCTGCCCCGGTTGCCCGGCGCGGTCGCCGTCGCCCGGTATCTGCCCACCACCGCCGGGCTGGAGGTCGGCGGAGACTGGTACGACGTGATCCCGCTGGCGGACAACCACGTGGCCCTCGTCATCGGTGACGTCCAGGGCCACAACGCGGGCGCCGCCACGCTGATGGGCCAGATGCGCACCGCGCTGCGCGCCTACGCGGCCGAGGGGCACACGCCCGACGTGGTCGTCGCGCACGCCAACCGCCTCCTCCTGGACATGGAGACCGACCTGTTCGCCACCTGCGCCTACGTCGACGTCGACATGGAGCAGGGCACCGCCTGGTGCGTACGCGCCGGGCATCTCCAGCCCGTGCTGCGGTACCCGGACGGCACCGCCGAGATCATGCGGGCCGAGGGCGGGCCGCCGCTGGGCGTGCTGGGGCAGGCCGACTTCCCGTTGACCCCGCTGCGGTTGCTGCCCGGCACGGTGATCGCGCTGACCACGGACGGCCTGGTGGAGGCGCCGGGCACCGACATCGACGCCGGCATGGACCGGCTCGCCGTCCAGCTGGCCGCCGCGGACCCCGAGCACCTCGGGCTGGTCGCCGACGCTCTGCTCGGCGGCGCCCACCGCGGCGACGACGTCGCCCTGCTGCTGATGCGCTACGACGGGCTGGCCGTGCGCCCGCTGCGGGAGAGCTGGACGGTGTGGCGGGTGCCGGAGGCGGTCCGGCACGCCCGCCGCTTCACCCGGCGCACCCTGCGTACCTGGGGCGTATCGCAGGACACGCTGGACACGGCCTTGCTGGTGGTCTCCGAACTCGTCACCAACGCCCTCGTGCACACCGACGGGCAGGTCCGCCTCGACATGAGCCTGATCAACCACCGGCTGCGGCTCGCCGTCGCCGACGCCTCCCCGCGCAGCCCCGTCAAGCCCACCAGCATCGGCTGGGAGGCCACCGGCGGCCGGGGCATCCTCCTGGTGGAGGCGGTGTCGGTGGCCTGGGGCACGGTTCCGGTCAGCGGCGGCAAACAGGTGTGGGCGGACCTGGTCCCCAGGGACTGATCGCCACAGCGGGGGCTCGGTGCCGGGTGACCGCCGTTTCCCTGAGTCCTGGGCGTGTGGCTCGGCCATGGCCGTGTGCCACCAGTTCCTGCCGGTTGGCCTCGCTCGTCGGCTGCGTGTTGCCGTGGGCTGGCCGGTGTCTCTTGGCGCCGTTTCCGTCGGTTGGCCGCGGTCGTCGGCTGCCTGTTGCCGTGGGCTGACCGCGAGCGTCCGCCGTCGGTACCCGCGGCTGACCGCCGACCGTCGGCTCCCGTCCCCGCCGTCTCCCGTGCCCGCCCCGTGGGCTGACCGCGAGCGTCCGCCGTCGGTACCCGCGGCTGACCGCCGACCGTCGGCTCCCGTCCCCGCCGTCTCCCGTGCCCGCCCCGTGGGCTGACCGCGAGCGTCCGCCGTCGGTACCCGCGGCTGACCGCCGACCGTCGGCTCCCGTCCCCGCCGTCTCCCGTGCCCGCCCCGTGGGCTGACCGCGAGCGTCCGCCGTCGGTACCCGCGGCTGACCGCCGACCGTTGGCTCCCGTCCCCGCCGTCTCCCGTGCCCGCCCCGTGGG